>JBNKTW010000070.1:0-4103 GCA_050298295.1 Rhodomicrobiaceae bacterium | reverse complement strand
GGACGCCTACGCGTTCGTGTTCATCTTCTGGGCGAACGATGGCGCCCCCTTGACCTGGGGCGGCTCCATGAGCCCGGACAACCCGATTTTTGAAGTTTCCGGCCGCGACCGGGATCACGCGCTTAGAACCTACGCGCGGTGTGTGAAACGGTTCGAGCCGGGCAAGCCATGGCTCGAATACGAAGACCTGGGGGAAATCTTCCTGGAAGACTTGCCCGCTTATTTTGCCCGCTAATACGTTTTTATACGGAAAACCGAAAGAAAGGACGCAAATGCAGATCGATCTAAAGACCCTGGAAATCCCCTGGCTCCAGGACATCGCGAACAGCATCACCGTCAACGTCGCGGTGAAACGGTAGGGCGTCCGCGTAAGGCGCAGCGTGGCATTGCGGTGCAAGGCGTGGCCAGGCAGGCCCTAGCTGGGCAAGGCGTAGCAATCCAAGGCAAAGCACATATCGAAGGAGAAAGAGCAATGTTCTTGAAGATCAAAGTCAAAGGCATAACGCCACTTCTGATGAACAGATTTTACGAAGAAGCGGCGGAACGGGCGACCGCAGGTAGCAGCACAAGCGCGGCGACCGGCGATAGAGGGACACCGCTTGAGCAGGCCAGCCTCAAGCTTTACACGAACGCAAAGGGCTTGCCGGTCATCCCAAGCCCAAACCTGCTTCGCTCCATTTATGACGGTGGCAAATTCTTCAAGGCCGGGAAGAAGCAAATCACGACGAAGGAGGAGAGCCTACTTTGCGCGGCTATCGCGATCCATCAGGCGGAAATACCGATTACACACAAGGAGCCATGGCGCGTCGACACGCGGCCCATCGTCAACCCGGCCACGAAAGGCCGGCGCCTCACGCATCGCCCGCTTTTCGATGATTGGGAGTTGTCCTTCGATCTTTGGCTTGATGAGAAAATCATTGGAGAAAAGCTGTTCCGCGAGGTCTTCGACGCGGCTGGGAACCGGATCGGGCTAGGAGACTTTCGGCCGGCGCGCAAGGGGCCATTCGGCCGGTACGTCGTGACTGGTTGGGAAGCGGTTAAGGAATTGGAGGCGGCGGCTTAGGCTGCGGCTTTTGCACTCGGCGGCGCAGCCCCCGGCGTGGCAGGGCATCGCGAGGCAGGGCAGTGTCTGGTACGGCAAGGCGAAGATACTTAGACAATTTCCGCGAGGCGAGGCATGGCATCGCGACGCGTGGCACGGCGGGGCAAGGCGCTCCATGGCAAGGCAAGGAAGGTTAAAGGAGGCAACATGGCGAACGAGATCATAGAAACTAGCGGGGAACTTGTTCCGGAGGCGGGGGATACTTCCCTTGCTGTGAGGTTGAGCCGGGCGGAGATCGACGGCCAAATCTCAACCGCAAGGGCATACCCGCGCGATTTGGCGGGTGCGCAAAAGAACATCAAGGCGCTGGCGACAATGAGCCGGGATGCCGCCGCCCTCATGCTCTACAGCCTTCCAAGGGCCGGGAAGGATATCTCTGGGCCCGGCATCCGGTTCGCGGAGGCCGTTGCGCAGAGCTTTGGGAATTGCCGGATATCGGCCCGCGTCATCGAAGTGAGCAGGACCAGCAAGTATGTCGAGGCCGAGGGAATTTTCCACGACCTGCAAACGAATATGGCCTCAACCGCAAGGGTCCGCCGCAGGATAAGCGGCAAGGACGGCCGCCTTCTCAATGACGACATGATAACGATTGTCGGCAATGCCGCCTGCTCCATCGCCCGCCGCAACGCAATCCTTGCCGGCGTGCCGCGCGCCTTGTGGGCTCCTGCTTACGACGCCGCGGTACAGAAGGTGGCCGGGAACATTGCCGATGTTGGCAAGCGGCTTGAGCAGGCCATTGCTTGGTTCATGGGCAAGGGTGCCAAGGAGGAGCAGCTTCTCGCCGTCCTCGCTCTTGAGGACAAAACGAAGGTGCTGCCCGAGCACATCGTCCGTCTCGAAGGCATGGCGTCCGCGCTCAAGAACGGCGAGACGACGCTTGAGGAACTGCTCAACACGCGCGTCACGGCGGAACACGCGGTTGTCGAGAACCCGCTCGCGGATGAGCCTGCGGCGGCGAAGGAGGCCAAGGGCAAGAAGGAGAAGGCGGCCTAACACCACACACCCGCCGGGATAGCTGCGCCCGGCAACGCGTATGCCAACGTATAAAGTGGAGTAACGATAATGAAAAAGCGTATCGCCGCATACGGTATCGCCGACAGCTACTACAAGCCGCCCACGGTCAAGCGCGATCACCGGCCGCCCACTTTCAATTCGCGCAAGGAGATCGAGGCGCAGGTCATCGCAAGCAACAAGCGCCAGGGAGCCAAGAGATACGCCTTCGCGACGATTTTTGAGGACGGCAGCTTCGAGGCCGCCTTCGGGCCCACCGATGTTGGAGACTGGACGCCTGCGACTGTTAAATGGTTCTCGGGCTCCAAGGGCTTCGGGTTCGCCGTCATAGGCGAGGGCAAGCCGGACATCTTCATCCACCAGACAACGCTCGACGCATGCGGTGTTCACGGTTTGCAGCCGGGAGAGCCGGTCTCGATCCGCTTCGGGCGGACGGGTAAAGGCCTCGCCGCAACCGCCATCGAGCGGGCGCAGCAAGGAAGCGGCCAATGACCAAGCCGCGCCAGGAAGTGCGCATGGAGGCGCCAAAGGACAGGCCGCTGGACCAGCGGACCCTAGACCTGCTCGCCAGGGCAATCGCGGACCTGCTTGCCATCTCCGCCGCCAAAGAGGAGCGGGCCGGTTCCGCCTCGAACGTCGTCCCGTTCAGGAGAGGAGCAAGGCGATGAGCGGCCAAAGAACAGAACAGGAGTTCTGGCTGGTCTGGAACGGTAACGGCAACACCCTCCCAACGAAGCGCCAGGAATCGCTTGCCAACGCACAGGCCGAGGCAATGCGCCTCGCCGGCCTCCATCCAGGAACCGTCTTCTACGTCCTCAAGGCGATGAATGCCTATGCCGCGGAGATCGAGATCAAGCCCGTTTTCCTGGACAGCGCGGCGGCCGGCGGAAACTAAACAATGGCGGACGCAAGAGAATGACCGGCAGATGGCGGCAGGAATTCACGGCGCAAAGCGCCGGCAAGCTGAGCAGGGTCCGTTTCCCGCGCTCCGGCGGCTGGCTACGGCTTAGGACCGGCGAACGGGCTGTTCTCTGGATCAACCCCGATGCCCGCGCGATAGCCTGGCTTTCGGCCGTCAGGCTCTCAACCTTCAATCACCCGGACGACCACGGTTTTTGTGCCCACTTCGCCGATATCGCGTTCGGATGCGTCCAAAGAAACCAGACCTTCCCGGCGGCCATCCGCGCCGAAACAGAACCGGAGATGCTTGAGCGCCTCCGCC
This sequence comes from Rhodomicrobiaceae bacterium, assembly GCA_050298295.1. Lineage (GTDB taxonomy): Bacteria > Pseudomonadota > Alphaproteobacteria > Rhizobiales > Rhodomicrobiaceae > Rhodomicrobium. Next base: position 768 of record JBNKTW010000070.1, on the reverse strand, counting down.
AGCTCGGCATGACCGCAATCCTGAAACCGGCCGGCGTGCTCAAGGCCGGGGGGCAGGCAGGTGAGCCATGACCCACATATGCCCGGCCTGCCGGAAGGTCTGCAAATCCTCGAACGGCCTCAAGATACACATCGAGGCGCGTCATGCCGGCGGGAAGCCCAAAGCGCGCCCGGCGCCATCCGGGTCATACCCGCCGCGCGCCTGGATCGAGCCCGGCCTCAAGAGCCCGCCGCCGTCCCTCGACGAGCAAATCGCCTCGATGACGCTGGCATACCGGCTCTACGCGCTGCGTCAGAAGGAGGCGGCCGGGGAGCGCAATGTGACGCCGGACACGGCCTATCACAATTGCAGCAACGTACTCCACGGCATCGAGAGCCTGCGCTGGCTCAGGAAGAACGAGGCCGCGATCAAGCGCCTCCTGGCGGAAAGGAAGGCGGCATGATCGACGGCAAGTATACCCTTGAGGTCAGGTGCCAGGCCGGGCTCAAATGCCCGAACGGCGGGCCTGCCATCGATTATTTCGAGGGCCACAACTTGCGCCATGCACACGCCGAGGCACGCATGGCCGGCTGGCTTTTCAAGAACAACGATGTGCTCTGCCCGGAATGCGCAAAGCAGCACCGGCACGAGCCGCGTTATCCTGGCGGGAGGCGGCTGTGATCGCAGGCGTGACGCTGGACGAAATGATCGAGGATGCGCGCGAGGAGCTTAGGCGGCGGGAGAGCACCTTTCCGGCCTTGGTCCGCGCGCGGAAGATGCGCAAGGAGG
>JBNKTW010000069.1:0-16852 GCA_050298295.1 Rhodomicrobiaceae bacterium | reverse complement strand
TTCGACCTTGGCGGCATGGTGCGCGGCGTTACTGACATGATGCGGCTGCGCGCTCATGAAAAGGGCCTGACGCTAATCCTGGATCAGTCCTCGTCCTTCCCCCGGTTTATCAAGGGCGACGAGGCAAGGCTGCGGCAGATCATCGTCAATCTGGTCGGCAATGCTGTAAAATTCACGGAGCACGGAGGCGTGACCGTCCGGCTCGGCACATGCCAGAACAGCCGGCGGCGCTTGCTGATCGAGATCGAGGACACCGGGGCCGGCATCAGCAGCAATGACCAGGAACGCCTGTTTCAGCCATTCGTGCAACTAGCCGGCCCCGGTGCACAAAAGGGCACCGGCCTGGGGCTGGCCATCACGCGCCAGTTCGTTGAACTCATGGGCGGTTCCATCGGCGTGAAGAGCACGCCCGGTAAGGGCTCCATCTTCCGCGTTGAACTGCCTGTTGAAATCGCGGAGCCGGACGCCGCCAGCGTCCATTCCACCGGATTGCCCGAAGAGGAGGTATGCGGCCTCGCACCCGGCCAGCCGGCATACCGCATCCTCATCGCCGAAGATCAGCGCGAGAATCAGTTGCTGCTCATGAAGCTGATGGAGGATATCGGCCTGGACTTCAAGGTGGCGGCCGATGGCGAAGAGTGCATCGCCTTGTTCAGGGATTGGCGTCCGCAACTCATCTGGATGGACCGGCGCATGCCGGCGGTGGATGGCGTCGAAGCCACGCGGCACATACGCCAGCTACCCGGCGGCCGGGACGTGAAAATCGTGGCGGTCACAGCCTCGGCATTCGAAGAGCAGCGCCAGGAACTGCTGGATGCCGGAATGGACGATTTTGTGCGCAAGCCATATCGCATTGGTGAGATCTATAGCTGTCTGGCAAAACAACTGGGTGTGAAATACCTATATCGCACCAGCGCTGCCCCAGCCCCAGCCGGAGCACCGGGAGCGCCCGCGACGCTGACGCGGGCCGCGGTGGCTGCGCTGCCGGCTTCCTTGCGGGCCAGTCTCAAAGCCGCACTTGAAAGCCTGGATAGCGAAGGCATCGCAGCCGCCATCGGTGAAGTCAAAGAACACGATCCAGACCTCTCCTCCAGCATGGCGCGGCTGGCGGACAATTTCGATTACACGGCCATATTGAACGCGCTGGAAGCCGCGGAGCCCGGACGCGCGGTGTGACCTGCCGCCCCAGCCCACCCTTTAACCGCACATTTCCGGCAAGGTTCGCGATGGGCTGGCGTGCGAAGCTTGCTACCTCGTGAAACACGCTTCCTTGTGGAAGCGCGAGTTACGGGCGTACCGGGTTAGGCTGAAAGCGGAGACAATCCATGAAAACGCGAGCTGCGGTGGCCTGGAAGGCTGGACAGCCTCTTTCCATCGAGACAGTGGACCTTGAAGGCCCGAAGACGGGCGAAGTCCTGGTCGAGATCAAGGCGACAGGCGTTTGCCACACAGACCTTCACACGCTTTCGGGGACCGAAAAGGGAGAGCTGCTGGGGCGTTTCCCCTCCATCCTGGGGCACGAAGGCGCCGGCATCGTCCGCGAGGTTGGCCCGGACGTGCGCACGCTCAAAGCTGGCGACCACGTTATTCCGCTTTACGTGCCCGAGTGCCGGAGCTGTCCAAATTGTCTTTCCCAGCGCACCAATGTTTGCACATCGCTCGTTGCCACTCAGGGCCAGGGCGTCCTGTCCGACGGTACGTCGCGCTTCTCCCACAATGGCAAGACGCTGCTCCACTACATGGGCTGCTCGACCTTTTCAAACTTCACGGTGGTTCCGGAAATTGCCCTTGCCAAGGTCCGCGAGGACGCGCCGTTCGATAAGATTTGCTTAATCGGCTGCGGTGTTACCACGGGGATCGGGGCCGTCATCAACACGGCGAAGGTCTGGCCCGGCGCAAATGTCGCCGTCTTCGGCCTGGGCGGCATCGGCCTCAACGTCGTTCAGGGCGCCAGAATGGTGGGCGCGGACAAGATCATTGGCGTTGACATAAACCCGGCGAAACGCACCACGGCCGAAAAACTCGGTATCACGCACTTCATCAATCCCAATGAGGCGGGCCGGGACAAAGTCGTTCAGGCAATCATGGATCTAACTGGCGGAGGGGCAGACTTTTCCTTCGAATGCATCGGCGATGTGCACGCCATGCGGCAAGCGCTTGACTGCTGCCGTTTTGGCTGGGGCGAGAGCGTCATTATCGGCGTCGCGCCGTCAGGCCAGGAAATCTCCGCCATTCCGTTCAATTTCCTCCTCGGCCATACCTGGAAAGGCACGGCGTTCGGGGGCGCGAGGGGCCGGACGGACCTGCCGAAGTTCGTCGACTGGTATATGGAAGGGAAGATTGCCGTCGACGATCTCATCACCCACACCATGCCGCTCGAAAAGATCAACGACGCCTTCGCCCTCATGCATGAAGGTAAATCGATCCGTTCGGTTGTGATCTACTAGCGGAAGCGCGCCGTGACCCAGTACCGCGTTTCGCAATACGGGAGCTTGGGAAGCCCGCGGGCCGCGCCGGCCATCGCGGCGCTTCCGCTCCATCCGGGCAGCCCCCTCAACGCTGGAGGAAAACATGCTTTACCAGGCCATAGAAAGCCTGAAGGGCAAATTCGCGCTTCGTGAGAAATACGATCACTTCATAGGCGGCGAATGGGTTTCGCCGGCGGATGGCGAGTACTTTGAGAATATTTGCCCGATCACCGGCAAGCCCATCGCGAAAATCGCCCGCGGCAAGGCGGAGGATATTGACGGGGCGGTCGCCGCGGCGCAGCGGGCGCAGGAGAGCTGGGGCCGCACCTCCCCGGCGGAGCGCGCGCTGCTCCTGAACAAAATCGCGGACCGGATGGAGCAGAATCTGAATGAGCTCGCCTTGATTGAATGCATCGACAACGGCAAGCCGATCCGCGAGGCGATGGCCGCCGATATCCCTCTGGCCATAGATCATTTCCGCTATTTCGCGGGCTGTGCCCGTGCCGCGGAGGGGACGATCTCACAAATCGACAACGACACGGTCGCGTATCATTTCGACGAGCCCTTGGGCGTTGTGGGTCTCATAATCCCCTGGAACGTCCCGCTGCTGATGGCTGCGTGGAAGCTTGCCCCCGCGCTTGCTGCCGGCAATTGCGCGGTGCTGAAGCCCGCCGAGCAGACGCCGATGAGCATCATGGCGCTCATGGAACTCCTCGCGGACCTCATTCCCCCGGGTGTTGTCAACGCCGTGAACGGCTTCGGCGAGGAGGCGGGCAAGCCCCTGGCGCGGCACAAGGGCATCGCGAAGGTTGCATTCACTGGCGAGACCACCACTGGGCGGCTGATCATGCAATACGCGTCGGAAAACATCATTCCGATGACGCTCGAACTCGGCGGCAAGTCGCCAAACATCTTTTTCGCCGACGTGATGAATGAAGACGACGATTTCTTCGATAAGGCGCTCGAAGGCTTCGCGATGTTCGCCCTGAACCAGGGCGAGGTGTGCGCTTCTCCAACCCGCGCCCTCGTTCAGCGTTCGATCTACGATAAATTCATGGAAAGGGCGCTTGACCGCGTCGCCAAAATCAAGACCGGGCACCCGCTCGACGCCAGCACCATGATGGGGGCTCAAACCTCGAACGGGCAGCTTGAGAAAATCCTGTCCTATATCGATATCGGCCGCCAGGAAGGCGCCAAGGTGCTGGCCGGCGGCGAGCGCCTTGTGCAGGAAGGCGAACTAGCCGGAGGTTACTACGTCAAGCCCACGGTGTTTGAAGGGCACAACAAGATGCGGATCTTTCAGGAAGAGATCTTCGGCCCTGTAGTCTCGGTTACCGCCTTCGATACACCGGAAGACGCGCTGGCGATCGCGAACGGCACGATGTACGGGCTAGGTGCGGGCGTGTGGACACGGGACGGAACGCGCGCCTACCGCTTCGGGCGCGCCATAGAAGCCGGCCGCGTCTGGGTCAACTGCTATCATCTCTACCCGGCGCACGCGGCATTTGGAGGATATAAGCAGTCGGGTATCGGCCGCGAAAACCATGCCATGACACTGAAGCACTACCAGCGCACGAAAAACCTGATCGTGAGTTATAGTCCGAAAGCGCTCGGCTTCTTTTAGGCGGAGAGCTTGAAGGGGCCGTTATGACGGACATTGGCCTGCCTCCGCCTGCTGCAGCACCTTCGTTTGCACTCTCTCCAGGGTGGGTCCGCAGATGGTAAGCAGGGAGGCTTTGAGATCCCAATCCGGACTATGTAAATATCCCCGGCAAGGGAATGTCCCGGCCGTTGTTGAGATATGCCCAGCAAAGCCGGAGGCTTTAATTTGTGAGCCGCTCGAAGCGGCCGATGTGGACACTAACGCGGCCCTAGATTTGACGGACCGCCTAAAGGCGGCTTCTCATTTCCACAGGTACAATCGATCCAAGCGCTTGTCTTCCGCCTCCTGGTTTTAAATGTATTGCCTGATCACTTGCTTATCGCACACTACTGTGGATACGAAATATCCCCGCGCCCAGAGGTGCTTGCCTGTGAAGTTGCGCTTCCGTTCCCCGTAAACACGGGCCAAATGGATCGCGTTCTTCCCTTTGATGGAGCCGGTCACCTCCGATACCGAATATTTGGGGGACTTTCCGAGTGTGTGAAAAACGATTCTTTTGAAGGCACTGCCGGACCGGCATTGGCCCACGTTCACTGTCTGCAGCTCAAATCCATGGTAGTCTGCAAAGCGATCAGAAAGCGGGCACACCAATCTAATGAAGTTTTCAACAACACGGAGTCCGCAACCGGCCTTGAGCGTGCGAGACAACGATGCCGGGTCCCGGCATCGCCACGGCTGACGACTTGACGGGCTAAAATTATATTGGCACCACAAGCACATACCAGTTCGCAGATGTATCCTGGCACCCCAGCCAAGCTAAAGCCGTATAACAGTTTCAGCCGTCCCCCCTCCTGACCAGCCAGCTATTCCCCGCAAATCTTCCGGCACATGCTATGACGGGAGCGCGAGGGAACAGCACACGCCACCAGGCCGGGAAGATAAAGCGCGAGATGACATCGGCAAGTTGCTGGAAGCAGCTGGGCGGGGCATCCAAAACGCAGATGAAGTCAACTAAGGTACAGGTTTGGGCCTAGCCTATGTTACGAACCGCTAACAATTGACCGGCGGTCAGCGCAAGAATACCGGACATGAGGTGGCAAAATACCTTGGCACTGGCGTGGCCGCACACCCGGACAAACCGGCCGCCGTAGGTGTCCTTCACCGCGCTGTTGACCCGCCCGGCGGCAGTGCGCTCGTTGTAGCGCAGATCTTCGGCCGTCTTGTAACCGGCGCACCGCTTGACCCGCGCCTCGGCCTCGAACTCGATTTTACCGCCAGCCGCGGAAAGGTGCGCATAGCCAGGGTATGTAAGCCTGTCCGCAACGCAGAGGACGGACAAAAAGACACGCAAGGTGGCGCGTTGGTTTCGCATCGGGTCCCAAGAGCATCAGGCGGGGCGGGCTTCGGCAAGCCAGAACGCGGCGGATAGGGCAACGGTTCCGGCGCGTTCGTAAGACCGGAGCGCCATTTCGATTTTTGCACGGGCGGCAGCAACCAGGTCTTCGGATTGCTTGCGCAAAAGGGCAGCGGCCGGGCCGACAGTCATCGCTTGACGCACGGCAGCTTCCAGTCCGCCTCCCGCCGCCAAGTCGAGCACCGGATAGGCCGGCGATATCGCCGGTTCGCCGAAGCCCGCAGCCGCGAGGATTCGCCTAATCCGTCCGGGATCGGCCAAAGAAAACGGACCCGGCATCTCCGGCTCCAAGGGAGGTTCGGCAGGCACGCCCGCGCTGAACGCCGCCTCAAGCGGTACCCGCATCCACTCATTATCCTGAACCGTGCGCCAAGCCGCAAACAAAAGCCGGCCGCCAGGTTTGATGGCCTTGCGGATATTAGCGAATGCCGCAACCGGGCCGCCGAAAAACATCACGCCGAACCGCGAAATGGCCAGATCGGCGAATTGCCCGAAGGTGTGGGCGCCGGCGTCGGCCTCAAGAAGCTCCACCGGGGGAAAGGCCGCAAGGCGGGTTCTGGCAAGGGCGAGCATCTGGCGGGAAACGTCCACGGCGGCCACCCGTCCAGAAGGGCCCACGCGTTTGGCGATTTCAGCCGCCGTTTCGCCACAGCCGCAGCCTATTTCAAGAACGCTCATTCCGGGCCGCAAATCCGCGCGGGCAAGCAAGGCTTCCTGCACCGGCTTCATCATCCGGTCCGTATGCTCCGCCGCGGCAACCCACCGGCCGCCGCCAACACCGTTCCAATAGGCGATTTGCGCCTCGTTCCAGCTGGCCGCGCTTGTCATGGGTGCTCGCTTGATAATAATCAACGATCAGTCATTACACGGGATTTGTCATCCCGGAAATGCCCCGATGGAACGAAGATCATCCAAAAGGCGCGCGAATATTGTGAGAGTTGCAGAGGAGGTCCAGGAGACGCCTACGCGGCAGGAGACGCCTACGCGGCAGGAGCCGGCGCTATTCCCGCATGGTCAGCGTACCGCCATTCAGCTCGAAGCCCGAAAGCTGCCGGATGAAGCTCATGCCGAGCAAGTTCTGCGTCATCCGCCCCGGTTCCGCCACCACGGCCTGCACCCCCTTCACTGAAATCTCGCCAATGCGAAGCTCATCGATTTCGATGGAAGCGACGCGGGCGACGCCGTTCGCGGTGGTTGAGCGGCCGGTGAAGCGCAGATTTTGCGTAAGCCCGAGCTTTTGCGCGCTCTCGTAGCTCAGCGCCACATAGGTTGCCCCCGTATCCGTCATGAACTCCACCGGCTGGCCGTTGATCTCGGCGATGGCCTGGAAATGCCCATAGGTGTTGGCGTTCAGGACAACCGTCTTGTGTGCGGGGTGGGTTCTGCCCTGGGCAGCGGCGATCGTGCCGCGGAAGGGCGGGGTGACGGTGGCGATGCGGGTATCGAACCGGGGTACGGCGGCCGCGCCGAAATCGAATCCCAGTACGCGCACATAACCGCCCTGGATGGCGGCATTTTGAATACGTTCGTAAAGCGGCTCGAAATAATGAAAGGTGAGGACGCCGCTCACAATCGCGGTGGTCCAGACCATAAGCTCCTTCAGAACCGTATGCCCGAGAGATTGGCTTGCCATGACAATTTCCGCCGTCCTTGGTCCCTGCGCTGGGGCTGGATGCGGCGCGCCAAATTGTCTAGCTCCGCATAACCAATTGATTCCCAGTGAACTCATATGAATGCAAACGGCTTAAGAAACTCATACCAAGAAGGCTCCGATGCAAGGTACCCGGCCTGGTTACAAGCGCATCCACCTTTTCAAGCGTCAGCGCGCCCAGCGAAATCTTGTCGAGCTTGACGCGCGCGGCAAAGGCCCGGCCGTTGGCAGTCTGCACCGGCACCGTATATCTGAGCCTTCTGATCCGTATCCCGGCCCGGCGTGCGTCCCTGGCCCTGAGCACAACCGTCGAGGCACCCGTGTCGACGATCATGTGTACGCGTCTGCCATTGACCCTTGCCCTTGCGATGAAATGCCCCCGGGTCTTTCTGAGCCTGACGATCACCCGGCGGCCGCGTGTCCCATGGGAAACCGTCCGCACCGAGCCTGGGCGCAACTCCTGCACCACCCGGTCTCCGGCCTCGCCAAGTTCCGCGCGGTAGGCGTAGACGCCCATCAATACGATGCCGATCGCCGCCCAGATGCCCAAAGCTTTCAACGCCCGCGCGGTTTTACCGGCAGCAAATCTGGCCAGGCCGGACATCAGGAAAATCAGAAGGGAAAGGCCTGCGGCTAGCCGCATAAAATCGTCGCGGGGTAAGCCCGCTATCATGCCAGCTTCACCTGTAAGCAGGTAAAGCACGATGCTCACAACCAGAAGCCCGATTGCTAGAAAAAACATGTCCGGCCCAACTTTCAACAAGCGCGCCCAAAATATAGGCGGAAATCCCGTGCAAGCCTAGCCGCCCCGCCCGGAAAGGTGCGAATCGGACGGCGAATCGGTTCATATTAGTGCACAAGGCTCACTCTTCCCGCCACCCCGTTCGCAACAGTATCCGCCGGAGCAAGCCTCTATGCGTTACCCGCCCAATTTGCTCGATGAAATCCGCGCCCGCCTGCCGGTGAGCCGGGTGGTGGAGCGCCGCGTGAAGCTCAAGCGCACGGGCCGGGAGTATACGGGGCTTTCGCCGTTCAAGACCGAGCGCACACCGTCTTTCACCGTGAACGACCAGAAGGGCTTCTATCATTGCTTCGCCAGCGGTGAGCACGGCGACATTTTCACCTTCCTTATGAAGACGGAGGGCTTGAGCTTTCCCGAAGCCGTCGAGCAGCTGGCGGCGGAAACCGGCGTTTCCTTGCCGCCGCCCGCGCCTGTTGACGAGGCAAAGGCTTCCCACGGCGAGCGCCTGTTCAGCGTTATGGAAGAGGCCTGCCGTTTCTTCCAGTCAGCGTTTTCAAGCCGGGAAGGTACTGTGGCGAGGGACTATCTGGACAGGCGGGGCCTGCGCGCGGCCGAAATCCAGGGTTTCCGGCTGGGTTATGCCCCGGACAGCAAAACCGCTCTCAAGAACCATTTGAGCCAAATGGGCTTCACCTTCGCCGAGATGCAGGAAACCGGGCTCCTGATCCATGGCGAGGACATCCCGGTGCCTTACGATCGTTTCCGCGGCCGCTTGATGTTCCCCATCATGGATGCCAAGCGGCGGGTTATCGCCTTTGGCGGCCGCGCGCTCATGGAAGGCCAGCAGCCCAAATACCTCAACTCGCCCGAAACTCCGCTGTTTCATAAGGGGCATGTGCTGTTCAACCTTGCCCCGGCGCGCGAGGCCGCGCGGGCGGGCAAACCGGTTATCGTGGCCGAGGGCTATATGGATGTGATTGCACTGACGCGGGCGGGCTTTCCGGGCTCGGTGGCCCCGCTCGGTACGGCGCTGACCGTGGATCAGCTGCGCCTTCTTTGGTCGATGGCGCCGGTCCCGGCATTCTGCTTCGATGGCGATACGGCAGGGCAAAAAGCGGCGCACCGCGCGCTCGATCTGAGCATGCCCTATCTGGAGCCGGGGCGCTCGCTGCAATTCGTCTTTTTGCCCGAAGGCCGCGATCCGGACGACATGGTGCGTGGCGGCGAGAGCGAGGCGCTGTCCAAGCTCGTAACACGGCCGCTGGCGCTAATTGACGTGCTTTGGGCTCGCGAGCAAACCAGGCATCCGCTGGACACACCCGAGCAGCGCGCCAGCTTCGAGGCCAGGCTCATGGACTTGGCCGGGCAGATCGAGCACAAGAGCTTGAAATTTCATTATATTTCAGCAATCCGCGAGCGCCTGCGCAGTTCCGGGATGCCGCGCCGCCCTCAGGCGGGCGGGCGGCAGCGGACGGGAACTGGCGGCGTGCGTTCCGGCACCCCCTCTTTCGCCACGGTCAGCGCCCGCACCGGTAGCCTTCTCTCCAGCAAAATCGTACAGGCCGCCACGCCCGTTACCTCAGCGCGTGAGGCCCTTATCACCGGCGCGATCCTGAACCACCCCTGGCTTCTCGACGAATTTTTGGAGGAAATCGCTAAGCTGCAATTCCACGACGGCGATTGCCGCCGCCTGCGCGATGCAATATTAGCGGTGCACCAAGCGGAAGAACACCTTGACAACGAAAAATTGTTAGAGCACCTCTCCCGTGCTGGGCAGGCAGCGGAGCTTAGGCGTGTCCAGCGTGCAACTGCGCAAGGGGCAGGCGCGCATTTTGCGCCCGATGCGAGCAGGGAGTTAGTGTTGGAAGGGTGGCATCATGTCATGATGCTTCATAGCAAAGCGGGCGTCCCACGCTCATTGCAAGAAGCAGAGAACGATTACATTAGCGAGCCGACAGACGAAAATTTTTCAAGATTGCAGACAATCGTGCAGCAGTACGAATTTGCCGCATCTTGATTTGCTCTTATCTATTGCGGCGGCGGTAAGCGTGCACCAAATATAGGCCTGGGCGCGTGGAGAGTGAATCCAGCTTCATGGGTAACGCGGTGTTAAGCATAGCCACCTATAGGCTAGAGTGGCTCCGCGATCCGTATCGCATCCGCCGGAGAGAGCAGCACTTCACCATCCTGGCGCCACACGGGATTCACTGCCGCATATAAACGGGGCGCGAAGGGGCGCGATCCGGTTTTTCCGCTTTTTCTGGAGTGCATAATGGCCACAGCGACGACAAAAACCGAAGATCAAGAAACCGCCGCTCCGGAATCCTCCGACAGCCCAGTTCTCGATCTTCTGGATGCCGCCGTAAAGCGTCTCATAAAGCTTGCCAAGTCTCGCGGCTATGTCACCTACGATGAATTGAACGAAGTCATGCCGCCCGACGAGGTGTCGCCGGACCACATCGAGGACATCATGACCATGTTCTCCGATCTCGGCGTGAACGTCGTCGATGCGGAGGAGGTCGAGGAGGCCGCCGCCGCGGAGCCGATCGACGAAGAAGAAGAGGACAGGTCTTCCTCCGCATCGCAACTGCCGGTCAAGACCGAGCGCTCCACCGAGGTCGGCGAGCGCACCGACGACCCCGTGCGCATGTACCTGCGCGAGATGGGTTCGGTCGAACTTCTCTCGCGCGAGGGCGAAATTGCCATCGCCAAGCGCATCGAGGCCGGCCGCGAGGCCATGATCGGTGGCCTGTGCGAAAGCCCGCTCACCTTCCAGGCCATCATCATCTGGCGCGACGAGCTGAACGAAGGCAAGATCCTCCTTCGCGACATCATCGACCTTGAGGCTACCTATTCCGGCCCCTTCGTCCGCCCGGCCGGAGAGGAGGATGGCGCCGAAGAGGAGTTCATCGCCGAGGAGCCGGTTCCGCCGGTCAATGGCGGCGCACGCCCCGGCGCGAACGGCGCCGCGGGGGTAGCCCGCCCCGCCAAGGACGGCGAAGAGGGCGAAAACGCCGATTTCCAGGGCGAGGAGGGTTTCGACGAGGACGAAGACCTCGAAAACAGCCTGTCGCTGGCCGCCATGGAGGCCGAACTCAAGCCGAAAGTGCTCGAAACCTTCGACCGCATCGCCTCCGAATATAAGAAGCTGCGCAAGCTGCAGGATCAGCATGTAGAGCGCAAGCTTGCCGACGATACGCTTTCGCCGCAGCAGGAGAAGCGCTCCAAAAAGCTCCGGGACGCGGTCGTCCAGGACGTGAAGAGCCTATCGCTGAACCCGGCGCGTATCGAATCGCTGGTTGAGCAGCTCTACGACATCAACAAGCGTCTCATCAGCTACGAAGGCCGCCTGCTCCGTCTCGCCGACGGCTACGGCGTGCGCCGCGAAGAATTCCTGCACCAGTATCAGGGCAAGGAACTCGATCCGAACTGGATTGGCCGCATCGCGCTGCTCAAGGGCAGGGGCTGGCATAAATTCGTCGAGAAGGAGCGTCAGCGCATCGGGGAAATCCGCAGCGAAATCCACGCGCTCGCAACCGAAACCGGCCTCGATATCCAAGAATTCCGCCGCATCGTAAGGATCGTGCAGAAGGGCGAGCGCGAGGCGCGGCAGGCCAAGAAGGAAATGGTCGAGGCGAACCTGCGCCTTGTGATTTCGATTGCCAAAAAGTACACAAATCGCGGGCTGCAATTCCTGGATTTGATTCAGGAGGGCAATATCGGCCTTATGAAAGCCGTAGATAAGTTCGAATATCGGCGCGGTTACAAGTTCTCCACCTACGCAACCTGGTGGATCAGGCAGGCAATCACCCGCTCAATCGCCGACCAGGCGCGTACCATCCGGATCCCGGTGCATATGATTGAGACAATAAATAAAATCGTCCGTACCAGCCGGCAAATGATGCACGAGATCGGCCGCGAGCCGACGCCCGAGGAACTCGCCGAGAAGCTATCCATGCCGCTTGAGAAGGTGCGCAAGGTGCTCAAGATCGCCAAGGAGCCGATCAGCCTTGAGACACCCATCGGCGATGAGGAAGACAGCCACCTCGGCGATTTCATCGAGGACAAGAACGCGATCCTGCCCATCGACGCGGCGATCCAGTCGAACCTGCGCGAGACCACCACGCGGGTGCTCGCGAGCCTGACGCCGCGCGAGGAACGCGTGCTGCGTATGCGCTTCGGCATCGGCATGAACACCGATCACACGCTGGAAGAAGTCGGCCAGCAGTTCTCGGTGACGCGCGAACGCATCCGCCAGATCGAGGCGAAGGCGCTGCGCAAGCTGAAGCACCCGAGCCGCAGCCGGAAGCTCCGCAGTTTCTTGGATAATTAAGCGTTACACCCGGCCCGGAGAGGTTAAAAGTTAAGCTCAACGCGGAGTTTCTTAGGGCTTTGTTAAGGGGCGGAAAAGGCCCAAAATGGGTGCCGCTGTTAGGAGCTTGGTAAACTTAACGCGGTGACAAAATGATAATTAACGGGGTTTTTCGCATCGTGATTTTCGCGTGAAAACACGCGGAATCTTCGCGTATTTCGCAAAAATGCGGAGTTGCGGGCGCGAATTAACCATGCCGCGTTTACTTTTGCGGCGCGGTTATGGGGCCGGCCTCAGCCTCGCCAGAGTTCCACGGTCTCGCCAGCGAAAATGGATCGCATCGTCCCGTTCAGTGGCTCAAGTTCACCGTTTTGCCGCCTTGGGCCGCAAACTGAAATAATCAAACCGAAGCATAATCAGGCCGCACTATCCACGAAAGCGGATCATCCATTTAAGTTTGATGGGCATATTTTGATTTAACTATACGGCAAAGATCTTATTTAAGGTTTTTTCTGCAACAATTCAATGCTGCTATGGCGCAACCGGCGCCGGCCTTTTACTGAACAGCGTCGCATTAGTTATAAAGAGTAGTAACCATCAAGACCAGATACCGTGAGGCTTTCCAAGAAAGCATCGTATATCGCTACCTTTTGAGCAGGTGTTACATTATCAATATAAACAATTTTGTTTTTTGAGTATTGAGATTTTTCTCGCTCTGAGATTGTGAACTCATCTATTCCTCGTTCCTTCATTATCTCACCTAACCTTGCATTCATAGCCTCGTAAGGGATTACCTCATCGCATATGAGCTGTCGCCGGCCCTTTCGAATATCTGAATATTTTTCAATATCTATAGGAAAATCACCCGCTTCGCAGTATTCGTCCCAAGACAGCTTATAACATCCATTATTATTATGAAGACTGGAATTACGAAGCATATGAAAATGTGATATGCACTTAGAAACAGGTTCTCTTTCAATAGTAAATTTGTACATGTTACCAAACAAAGTTTTTCCAAGGCGTTCTTGAATTTCGAGCGCCGTCATGTGGTTGTAAAAAACTCCCATGCTTCCATGATTTGACTCGTAATTTCGGGGGGTATGCCCCTCAACTGCGGGTAATATAGGCGTCACTATAGCGCGTTGCTCAATCCGCTTTGATAGCGCTACCTCAACAGAGGTTCCTCCAGCTTTTCTAGTCTTCACAAAAATAAAATTGTACCTAAAGCTGATTATTGTCATGCAACTTTTATCTCATGCAGTTCCTACTATTTCAGGTGGACTACGATACACGAGATTTGGTCTCCGCAAAGTGGCCACCAGGCGCGGCTTGGCTATTTTGACAGTTTTTTGCCTGGATGGGTCCGGCATGTGTGCGATTCAAGCCGCCGTTGCGGCGGCGAGCGTAGCGAAGCAATCCAGATCCATATGCCGCAGCGCCTGTTTCTGGAGCGCCGCGGCCGCCAAGGTGGCTGCGGCAATGACGGCGTTGCGCGTCATGACCTCTTGCGCGCAGTGCTAGCTGAGCTGTATCATTTAAGTTGAGTTGTTGCATTTGGCTGCGAACACTGATTCTTGCCCTGCTGGAGACAACCGGCGCAAGGGGCAAGCATTGGCCTGCAAGAAGTTCACCGTCAAGCTGAGCGGCGAGGAACGGGCTCAACTGACTGGGTTGGTTTCGATAGGCAAGGCAGCGGCTAAAACGGTGCTCAAGGCGCGCATCCTGTTGAAGGCGGACCAGGGCGCGGGCGGCGGGAGCTGGACAGACGGGAAAATCTGCGAGGCGCTGGATACCAATGTCTGCATGGTCTCGCGCACGCGCGAGACGTTCGTCAGCCAAGGCCTCGATGCTGTGCTCACCCGCAAGCGGCGGGAAACCCCTCCGGTTGCGCCGGTCTTCGATGGCGAGCGTCAAGCCCAGCTGATTGCGCTTGCCTGCCAGGAGCCGCCGGAAGGCTGCGCGCGCTGGACCATCCGGCTGCTGGCCGAGCATGTTATCGAGCGCAAGATTGTGGAAACCGCGCACTTCATGGTTGGCCGGGCGCTAAAAAAAACGTTCTCAAACCGCACCTGAGTGAGTATTGGGTGAGCCAACGTGAATTTATTGGACGGACTCTTAGGCTCCGGCCTTCAAGCGCTGCTTGGCTCACCGTATCGCGCTCGACCTTGCCTTGGGACTACGGATATAGCCTCTCCATCCGCCACTCACCGTCTGGCGTGGCGCGACGGTACACAAGGCGGCCGTGCAAGCGGAAGGGCTTATCGGTCCAAAACTCGATATAAACCGGGCGAATGCGATAGCCGGTCCAGTGCGGAGGCCGGGGTACGTCTCCGATGTTGAAACGCAGCGCCTCCCGTGCGACCGCCTTCTCCAGCGCGAACCGGCTCTCAAGAGGGCGGGACTGCTGGCTCGCCCATGCCCCGATGCGGCTCCCGCGCGGCCGGGAGGCGAAATACGCATCCGCCTCGGCATCGGAAACGAACTCGACCGGCCCCCGGAAGCGAACCTGACGGCGCAGCGATTTCCAGTGCAGAACGCCAGCCGCCTGCATGTTCTCCGCTAGCTGGCATCCCTTTTGCGATTGGGTATTGGTGTAAAAGACGAAGCCGTTTGCATCGGCGTGTTTGAGGAGCACCATGCGCACGTCGGGCAGGCCGGCGGCATCCGTGGTGGCGAGCGCCATGGCGTCTGGATCGCTGATTTCGCTCGCGGCTGCTTCGGACATCCAGCGGCCGAACAATTGAAACGGATCGCTCCCGGCAGGCGGATCGTCCGATGAAGGCTCACTCATTTTGCGGGGTCCATTGGCGGCGGCGTCCTGTGCCTCTTAGCTCGATTGCAGAGGTTAGCACAACGCAGGTTTCAGAAATTCCGTGATCCTGGCAGCGAGGCCCACCGCATCCTTGGTTTCGCACTCCCAGATCACAAGCGTGCGCCAGCCCTGGCCCTCAAGCGCCGCCTGGCTCGTGGCGTCGCGCTCGATGTTGCGGGCGAGCTTCGGCCCCCAATACCCCGTGTTCGACTTCGGCGGGCGGCCGTCGAGGCAACGCGGCTCGGGGTGCTGGTGCCAGAAGCAGCCATGCACGAAAATCACCGCGCGGTATTTCGGAAAAACCAGGTCCGGCTTGCCCGGCAGGTCCTTGCGATGCAGGCGGAAGCGGAAACCCAGCGCGTGCGCCGCTTTGCGCACGGCAAGCTCGGGCTTCATGCCCTTGCTGCGGATCGAAGCCATGTTGCGGCTTCGCTCGGTTGCTGTGAGCTTATCGGCCATGGCCGGAGGCTATCTTCTTCTGCACCGCTTCGCCCGCCTGAAGCGCGTAATGTATGGCGCGCGCAACGGCAAACGCCAAGGGCGGCGGAAGCGCGTTGCCCGCCTGCCGGTAGGCGGCGGTCTTGCCGCCGGTAAACACCCAATCGTCCGGGAAGCCCTGGATTTTGGCGGCCATTGGCACGGTTAGCCTGGGGAAGCCCACGAAATCCCGCGAAGGCGGCTTCAGCACGATGCCCCTGCCATCCACGCCGAGTTTGGCCCAGGCCGCGCGGGCGCGTGTCGGGCCGAGATCGGGGCCGCCGTGCTTCTTGGAGCCGCCGACGATCGCGGGCGCAATGCCCGCTGCCCTCGCCCGCCATTCCCTGGCGCCCCGCCAGCCATCGCTTTTCATGAGGCTGTAAAGCGCGTCGCCAACCGTTATCTCCGCCGGCCTCTTTTCCGGCACGTTGAACGCCGCCGCGTATTCCGGCCGCAAGCCCACGATGAAAACGCGGGGCCGGTTCTGCGGCACGCCGAAGTTGGAGGCGTTCAGCAGCTCGAAGCGCACCTCATATCCGAGGCTCTTGAGCCGGTCCACGATCAGCTCCCGGTAATAACCGAAGCGCGCG
The DNA here is from genome assembly GCA_050298295.1 of Rhodomicrobiaceae bacterium. Taxonomy (GTDB): domain Bacteria; phylum Pseudomonadota; class Alphaproteobacteria; order Rhizobiales; family Rhodomicrobiaceae; genus Rhodomicrobium. The sequence continues at coordinate 783 of JBNKTW010000069.1, read as the reverse complement.
TCGAGCAGGCCGCGCACGTTCTCGATCATCACCGCCTTGGGCTGCGCTTCCTGGATGATGCGGAAGGCCGAGGGGAAGAGATTGCGTTCGTCGGCCTCGCCGTGCTGTTTGCCGGCGACGGAAAATGGCGGGCAGGGTAAGCCGCCCGCCACCAGGTCCACGCCCCTAAACGGTTTTGCGTCGAATTCAGTGATGTCGCCTTTGATAACGTTCCAGTCCGGGCGGTTGTGGCGCAGCGTGCGGCAAGCGTCCGCGTCGATCTCGATCAGCGCCGTGTGCTCGAAGCCGGCTTGCTCCAGGCCCAGCGCCTGCCCGCCAGCGCCCGCGCAAAGTTCCAGAACGGTTAGTTTGTTTTGGACGGGCGCGGGGTCGCAGCGAGAAAGTCCCCCCTCATCCTGTCCCTCTCCTTGAGGGGAGAGGGGACGCCCGAATGTCCCCCGGCGAAGGGGACACTCCGCAGCCTGCTCCCTCTCTCCTTGGGGAGAGGGTTGGGGTGAGGGGGGCTTGCCCTCAGCTGCCTCAACCTTCGCGGTTGCGTGCTTATACGTCGCCCAATGCGGCTCGTAATCGCCATTGGCCTCGGTGCCCCAGCATTCCCAGCCGCCGCGGATGCCGCGCGCGAACAGCTCCAGGAACGGCCCAGGCGAGCACGCCTCGATCAGCCCGTATTGCTCCTCGGGCTTGCGGCTGTGCTCGCGCTTGCGCGTGGCGAGGAAATTCACCTGACGGCGTGCCGGGGCCAGCGTCCGCGCGTTCCGGCCGCGCACGCCGAACAGCAAGATC
>JBNKTW010000068.1:0-2494 GCA_050298295.1 Rhodomicrobiaceae bacterium | reverse complement strand
CCGAGTTCCTGGGTGATGGAGACAAGCTTGACGCCGTACTTGGCGATCTTGCGCAGATAGAATTCGAGGCCAAAGGCATCCCGGAAAAAGCGCGAGAAGGAATGCACGACGATGACGTCGAAAGCGTTCTCGCCGTCGCAGGCCCGTTCGATCATGCGCTGAAATTCAGGGCGCTTGTCGTCGGTCGCCGAGGCGCCCGGCTCCACATATTCCGCGACGACCTTCCAGCCCCGCGCCTCACACCAGGCCTTCGTTTGCGCCTTCTGATCAGGGATCGAAAGGTCCTTTTCCGCCTGCCGCCCTGTTGAAACCCGGAGGTAGACCGCAGCGCGCAACGCTGCCGCCGATCCCATTCCGGCGGGACGTCCCGCCGATCCATTTCTGGCCATCACCCATTCCGCCGATGATTTTCGCTAATACGTGTTCGATTGTAGATCGAACTGCGTCAGAATGGAGTCCGCCTTTTCCCGCTATCACCGTCCCATGCGCAGGATTTCATCGAGAAGGGCGCCGAGGTACATTTCCACCACCTCGATCTCCCTGCGGTGAACCGGGATGCGGTCCGGCAGATTATCCGTAACCACCATGTCGTCCTGAGCGGAGCGCCGCGCGCGGCGGCCACTCGCCGCTTTGTTCTGGCGGCACTCTTCAATCACAGGGGATGCAGAGTGGTTTTTCTGGCGCATGCCGAAAATCGTGACCCGCCAGCGGTGCCATCAGAAAGCATACTGGCTGGTAGCTCGCCGCGAACAAGATGATAGCGGGCAAATTCCCCAGGGAGCGCCGTCAACCAAACCGGCGGCGTGCTGCTATTTGATCTCCGCTCCATTGAGGCGGACGTGCGCGATGGCGCCGTTGCTATCGTGGTTATCGCGGAAATGCATCAGATTGGGATGCTGCGCACTCCACTCACTTGGCCATTTTCCACCCGCCCGCGCGATTGGTCGCGGGACTTTCCGGCCTCCTTCGCCATTTCCCGTCGCGCCGTACCTACCAGCCCCGCCGCGAGCCCCTCCCGGAACGCACCGCTGATCCGGCCTTCGATCTCAGCTTCGGCGAAGCCGAAGGTCATTTGCCATTCCTTCGGCAGCCCTTCCTCACCGCGCGCATGCTGGCCGCCAGCGCCTTACCCACAACAACACCCCAGGATTATGCATCTGGACGCACATGCCGTTCTTTCTTTGACTCGGTTTTAAGTCTGCGCTTGAGCGATGCTGTTGTAAGACCAGAACCCCTTGCCGCATTGCGAATAGAACATCCAGTTTCAAGCAAACTCAACGCCTGCTGCTCCTTGTCCGCGACCCTCACATATGACGAATTCTTTCCAACACCAGCTTTCATGTGTCCATCCGCGTAAATAAATTTACGCAGGATTTGTGGAGCAACGCCCAGCTTGCCAGCAACATCCTTCAGGGTTCCCGATCTCCCGCTTCGTAGCAATTCGCTCGCAAGCAGAAGAAGTCTCTCCGTGATGACAGGTGTTCGGGTACGTCGTTTTCGGCGTTTGAGGGCAGGCACTGCAGTAACTGTATAGTGTAGTTTTCGATTAAATCGCGTTTAACCATAGTATTATTGTCACGCACTCGCAAGTACATGTAATTACTGCCAAAAACGACACACTTGAATTAATCAGTAATTAATTCCTCTCAACAATAATATACATCATAAAACCAAAAATAATATTTGGAGAGCGGGTTATGGTGGACTGGGAAAATTGGGCCAGAACGGGCTGGGAAAAAGGCGAACGCCCCCGCAGGCACGGCTATAGTGGCCTGCCAAAGCGAACCAGGCACCACACCAAACACCGCCCTGCTGCCAGGGGCGGAGAACACATCGGCCCGGCGGATGCCGCGGATTGGAAATATCCGCCCGGAGGCCCGGCAAGAAAAGGCATTAAAAACCTAACCGGACACATTGCAAGGATTTCTGGCAAAGATGCAGCAAAAGCTGCAGCAGGTGTCGACGCTTTGTTTGGACGAGATGGCCGTTCTGGAGAGAATGGACCCAGACTTATTGAAGAACTTCAGACGATTCTCCGTGTGGCCGTTGCCGACCGCATCCGTTTCCGCCGCTAAGGCCATGAGGCAAGGCCAGTGCCGCGCCCTTCGGCATCACCGTTCAGCGGACAGGCCGCATGGAGATTCCCCGTTCGTGGAAGAGGCCCGCCCCTCGCGCCTTTTATGGTGGCGAGGGGGCCAGAGGCGGGTACGGAGGGCAACGGCGGCAGGCCGTTTATTTTCCGCCGCGGCCCCCGAAAAGAGGGGGCCGCTTTGCAACGCGAAACAAAATAAACGGCCCGCCCGCCGTCCTCCGCTTCGCTCCGGCCTCGCGGGGCAAGCCCCGCTTCGGTGCAGCCCCCGCCCCCGCCTCCGGCAGAGTGCCTCGCCATCAAGGCCGCGAGAGGCGGCCTTGACCCTAGGAGAACCCGCCATGACGACCATCCGCGATGCCCACGATGACGCCCACGAACCGCAACACCGCGCCTCCGCCACGG
>JBNKTW010000067.1:0-3331 GCA_050298295.1 Rhodomicrobiaceae bacterium | reverse complement strand
TTTTTTATGGAAGGAAGGGACATGGCACTGACGCCAGCACAAACGAGGCAAGGCTACCTCAACCTCTGGGCCGCGATGTCGATCCTCGCCGGCCGCCGTCTCGCGCTGAATACCGTCGTTGCGAAGATCGTCCAAGGCCGGGAGCGCTACGAGGCGGTCGAAAAGGCAACCGGCGTCCCGTGGTGGTTCATCGGCATCGTGCATTACCGTGAGGCATCTCCCCCATGCAACTTCGCCGGCTACCTTGGCAACGGACAGCCGTGGAACAAGAAGACAACGAAGGAGCCATCCAATCGCGGCCCGTTCGCATCATGGGAAGAGGGAGCAATCGATGCGCTCACCCTACAGGGGCAGCGCGATGGATGGAATTCGGACTGGTCTCTGCCCACCGCGCTCCACCGCTTCGAGGCTTACAACGGCTGGGGCTATTTCTACCATGGCGTCAACTCCGCGTATGTCTGGTCATGGACGAGCCAGCAGCAGCCCGGCAAGTATGTGGATGAGGGCAGATGGTCCTCGACTTTCATCGACCCGCAGCCCGGATGCGCGGCCATGCTCAAGGGTCTTATCGATACCGGCCACGCCGTTGTAGCGGGCGCGCCGCAGGCGGGCGAAACGGCCGGGGCCGCTACCCAAGGCGCGGGCAACGGTAGCGCCGATCCTGGGGGCGACGGTGGCGATAGGGTCGCGCTTCATATCGGCTCGCGCGGTCCCGATGTCGTGGCGCTCCAAAGCAAGCTCCGCTCCCTCGGCTACCCGGCCGGCGCCATCGACGGCGCCTATGGGCAGAACACCGCCGACGCGGTAGCGGCATTCCAGCGCCGCTATGGGCTCAAGGGCGATCCTGGCCTCTGGTATGCCGGCTATGACTTCGTGCTCGCCCATGCGGGAAGCATTGTTCCGGCGCCCAGGACCGGGGCGACACCGCGCAGCCTTGAGGAGCAGGGCGATCTCCTGACGCGCGTCTTCCGCTTCATGCGCAATGTCTTCGTCTGGGTCGCCGGGCTCTTCGGCGTCACCATCGGCGGCGGCGAGACGATCACGAGCACGCTCACGCAAACCCATGACGCGGCGGATCAGGTCCGCTCGGTCATGACGTGGGCGCACGGCAACGCCTGGATCATCCTCCTTGTAGCCTGCGTCGCCTTCGCGGCGGTCATCGAGTACGCCAGGTTGCACCGCGCCAAGGAGTACGCCAGCGGTGCGTTCCAGGGGCCAAATCAATCGGTGGAGGGCTAACCCATGGGAGCGATCTTTAGTCTCGTGAGCGGCTGGGCGCTCAAATTCGCCGGCGGGGCAATCGGCGAGAGCGCGGTTGCCTTCCTGACCCCGTTCCTTCAGGCCGGCAGCTCGGTCATCGGCTTCGTGGTCAATTTCGTCGTCGGCATCTTGCTCGACCTCTCGAAGACCTATGAGGGGCGCATCTTCCTGGCGGTGGTCTTTCTTGGCCTAGCCGGTTGGTATGTGCAGCATAACTACACCTATGTCGCGCGGTCTTACCTCGCGATGGTCGAGCAGGATATCGATAAGCTGGGCGCGGCGAATAAGAAGCTGGCCGCGGATAATGCGGCGCTCGCTAAGCGGTCCGCGTCGTGCCCAGCGGCTAGGCGAAGGTAGCCCAACAAGAAACCCGGCCTAAAGCCGGGTTTCCTTCTCTTCCTTATGCTTTCACAAGGCCGGTGTGGCGCTCGATGCGCTCCACGCGCATCTTGATGCCGCTGATATCGTGCTCGATGATCTGCACGCTCTCCTTCAGCGCGGCCACGTCACCCTTGACGTTCGCCAGGTCCGCGCGGGTTGCCGCCACCGCGACCTGAAGCTCCGAAACAGCCCCCTCGACCCTGCCAAGCCGTTCATTCGTCTCGCCCTGAGCCTCGCGCATCTCGCGCTGCCCGTCCAGCACCTTTCCGAGCTGGGCCGCGATGAAGCTGAGGTCCACGTTTTCGGGCACCTTGTCGTCGTCTGTCATTCCGCCTTTGCCTTGCCGCTCTAGCGTGGGCCGAGAACTTGCCCCCTGTAGGCCCACCATGTCTTATTGCCGTCGGCCCGGCGAATGGGCACTAGCAGCCGCTCGGGATCACCATGCGTAAAAATTTGGCTGCCGCTTTCAATGATAGTACACTTGCCACCCGCTATTAAACCGCCCAACGCACCGGCGCTTTTTACGTCATCGCCCCGGCCAAAGATTTTAACCGCCGCATCGAATGTTTCCCAATCAGCGCACCCGATGACATTCGATTTTAGCGTAATGGTTCGTTCCTTATGATCCCAAGTGCTATTTGGGTGCGCGGCTGTTTGTCCATTATTCGCTTCTTCTATCTCAATGCCACCTGACGGGACAGGACCGTGTTTTTGAAAGTATTGTGAATATGGCATTACAAACAAGGAAGGAACCCAATAGTGCGTACCCTTCCCGGCTTCCGGCCTGATAAGCGTGTAGCCCGGTGAACTCTTGTTGTCGATGACCAGGACACGCGCCCATTTGTAAATGTCAGCGCACAACCCATTCTGTTTGGCGGCAATAACGGTATTTGGGTCATATTCGGCTAGCCCGCGTAGGCGCTGCAAATCTTTCAGGGTTCGACACCCTAAAGAGTAGTCTTCCATAACTGCTGGGTCGCCGGGCTTCGCGGCTGCGGGCCGGGCTTTCATAGGGTTTGGCTCCGCTTCTGATGCGGAGGCCGCTGCGGCCTGAGCCGCCGCCTTTTGATTGTCCGAAGTACCCCCAAGGACGTAAATGAGGCCGCAGAAGCATAGAAAGACAGCCAAGATTTGGTGTTTGCGCCACCACGGCCGGGCCGCTCTTTCCGCCTCGCGCGCCTTCTTGCGCCGCTCTTGCACCCTCAGGATTTCCAATTGCTGCTCGATCTGGAGGCGGCGGCGGGCTTCTTCCTTTGGTGATGTCCAGAACATGGCCCCTCCGATTGCGACCTTGCGCGAATTGCAAAACTAGACCTCAAGGGCCGCCTAATCAATAGGCCATAATGGCCCAATCTCCCCCTCCCAAAATGAGCAGTTTTGGTTTGAAACGGCTTTCCTAAGCCATTGAAAAACCAAGGGCGAACATGCCCATGGTTTTTGCTTAAGCTATTGATTTAACGCGTTTTCGCTTTGCCTCTTAATCAGCGGGTCCAAGGTTCGAGTCCTTGTGCGCCCACCAACCGCATCCACATCTGCGAACCACCCCGTTTGATGCGGACGACGCAATAACCGCTTCCTCTAGCAAGTCCTTCCGGCCGAGGATGCGTACCTCGCGATCATCAACCTCAATCTTGTCCACGATCGATCCGGCATAGGCTTTGCGGAAACTCGCATCTCCGCTGCTGAGATT
>JBNKTW010000066.1:0-4040 GCA_050298295.1 Rhodomicrobiaceae bacterium | reverse complement strand
TCGCGCTTGACGTTGAGCGATGGATCGACGCGGACGGTATGCCCGGAGAGCTTGCCGGCCTCGTTAAGGGCCTCCTCCGTCTTCTTGCCGTCCATGTGCTTCTGCTGGGGCTGCTTCGCCTTGCTCTTGGTGTCGAGCCCCTTGGCGGAGATGGTAAGTTCCCGCCCACTCCGGCTGCCGCTCGACTTGACCTCATCGACGGTGCCCATAAAGACCTGAGCGCCCGCGCCGCCCTCCCAGCCTAGGACAACGGCAATCGGATCGCCTGTCCTTGGCATGATGATCGCGCCGTCCTTGTCGTCGAGCGTGATGTTGCAGGTGTCGTTCTGAGTCCCCTCCTTGTCCGATATGGTCATGGAGATGAGGCGGGAGGCGAGGTTGCCGGTGATGTCGAGCCCGCCCACGGAAACCATGAAAAAGGCTTTCGCTGGCATTGGCTAGCTCCAAAGGCTCACGGGATTGGTAACGGTCTGCGCCTTCGGGACCGGGACCGGCACATGGACAACCGTTCCCAGCGGCAAGACGGCGCCGCAGTGTTCAAGCCCTTGGTTTTCCGCCATGGCGAGCATGTATTCCAAGAGGCCCGGCGTCTTGGCCTTGAAGCGGCGCCAGAGGATGAGATCGAGCGTCACCCCCTCGCTCGCGACGGTGTGTTCCTCGACGGTTAGGATTTTCATGGCGTTACCCGAAGAGCGAAAAGATGGACGCGAGCGAGAAGCCGGAGCCGGAGTTGCCGTCATCGCGCTTGATCTCGATATCGACCTCGATCACGCGCCCGACACCATCCGCGCCGATATAGGTTGAGCGCTCGTGCACTCTCTCAATCGCGAAATAGCCGAGCGCCTTCCCATCGCCCCGCATGAAGGGATAGGCCCGGCCGCTTTGCTTCTGGGATTGCAGGGTGTCGAGCGTTGAGAGCCCGCCAAGGCGTTCGGGAAAGAGCACGGCCCGGAGCGAATAGACCTCCGGGCCCTCCCCAACGAATTCGAGAGGCGGGCGCCGGCCGACAACCGGCTTCTCAGCGAAGGTTGCCTCGGTTCCGCGGTCAACCTCCTGCATGTTGAGCGGCCAGATTTCGAACTGGACGTTCCCGAGTTGATAGAGCACCCGCCCCTCCTATTATGTCCAGCGGAGCCCAAAATCGGCCTGCACTCCACGCAAGTCCTCATTGATGATGCGCCTAAGCTCTGTCCGCACATACCGCGCGAGTTCGGCCGGCCCCATATGGCCGACACCGTGGAAGTTTAGGACCGGCGAAAGCGTAATGCTGCCACCGCCCGCCAGCTTATGGTTCGGGACGATGCTCCCCGACGTGCGCGGGACGAATAGCTCGGGGCCAACCTCGCCGACGACATAGGGATGGCCGCCAATGACCGGGCCGCCCGCCGCCTTGCCGGGAACGGAGAAGCCCTTGGGGAGGCCGCGCGAGATGCCGGTATCGCGCATTTCCCCAACCCCAGACATCGCCGACCGGAACTCATTGAAATAGCGGAGCGCGCTTGCAAGACCGCTAATCAGGCTCTTGATGCCTCCGGCCAGAATATTGACGGCCTTCGCGACCGCGCCTCCCAATATCTGCCCCAGCTCGCGCCAGGACGAAATGTCGATGTTGACGCCGCTTAGGTCTTTGAACTCGGCCGCAAGATTGTGCCAAGCCTTGCCGATGCCGGGGTCGGGCTTGAGTTTACCCCAGAAGGCCTCGCCGAAGCCGGAGGAGAAGTCGCTCCAGCCGGACTTGATCGCATCCCAATTGAAATAGGCAAGCGCAGCAAGGCCCGCGATAACCCAAGCTATCGGGCTAGTGAGCGCAACGAAGGCAAGCCGAAGTCCAGAGGCCGCGATCTTGAGAACGTCAAAGGCGATGGCCGCCGCGCCTGCGGACAGCAAGCCCGTCAGGCCGTAGCCAAGAGCCTTCAATAAGGCAGGGTCCGCGCCCCTCAACGCGGAAAGCGCGCCCCGAAGCTTCTCAAAGGCCGTGACAAAGTGATCGATGAGGCCGGTTTGGACAAATAGCACCTCGCCCATGTGATCCCAGGCCGACGCGAGCCGGTGTAGGGCGCCCGGCAGGCCCTCTTGCAAGGTGTTCGCATACGCCTGCGCGGCGCCACTCTCATGCTCCGCGATGTACTTGTTACGCTTATCCCAAAGCTCCTGCCTAAAGGCATTGATGAGCGCAACCATTTTCGGCAGGTGGTGTTTTCCGAATAGCTCATTCATGAGCGGGATATTCGCATCCGCGTTATGCTCCGCCAGATACCGGAAGATGCCGGGAACGTCCATCTTGGACATCGACGCGCGCAAGAAGGTGTCAACCGCATCCCGCACCTTCTCGATGTTCGGCGAGTTGGCATCCATGCCGAGCCCGCTCGCGATAGCCTTTTGCAGCTCGCGGCCAAGCACGGTCGCGCTGCTGTTAAGTTTCGGGTCTCGCAAAATGCGATCAAAGCTTGGGATGAGCGCGCTTGCATCGACGCCAATATCTTCGCTCAGCACATCCGCGAGCGTTTTCCCGCCGAGTTTCTTGATGTTGCGGGTGGCGTGCGTAAATTTGGATAGGTCTAGCCGCGCTGCGGCAAGCTCCTTCCTCGCCTTTTTCGTCTGCGCGCCGAGCCTTACCATTGAGGTCGCAAATGCCGTCCCGCCGCGCTCTCCCTTGAAACCTTCGTCGGCAAGGACGCCGATAGTCGTTGCAACGTCGCGAAGCGACATGCCGGTGATGCGGCCAATAGGGGCCGCCTTCGCCATGCCTTGGACGAACTGCTCGTAATTCATGTTGAAGGCGTTCGCGGCCGTTACCGCTGTATCGGCAACCTGGGTGAACGTCTCCATTGCCTCCTTTGCGGTGGACGCCCGGAGGCCCATGCCGAACACGATATCCGTCAGCGTTTCGCCGGAATGCCCGATGGTCTGCTCGGACGCGAGCGCGGCGGTAAGCGTGGGCTCCAATGCGCCCATAACCTCGTGCACATCCTTACCGGATTTGAAGAGTTGCAACGCGCCCTCCGCGATCTCGGCGCGCTTCTTGGGATACCGGATCGCAAGATCGTTGATGAGGTCGCGAAGGTGGCCAAGCTCCACGGCCGAGGCGTGCGATGTTGCCTTGATCCGGTTCATTGAGGTTTCATAAGAGACCTGGGCCGCAAACATCTGGTGTCCGGCCAGCGCTGCCGCGATCCCGGCCGGGCCATACATGGCGTTGCGGAACTCCGTCATGGCCCCCCCGGCACGCCGGAAGTCCCGCATGATCGGAGCGGTAATGGAGGCACGCGCCTTCTTCTGCAGGGCCATCAATGCGGCCCCGGCCTTCCCCGCCGGGCCGGAAACGCGGTCGAGAAGCGAGACGATAAGTTGAGAGGTGATCGTGCGGCTCATTCCTGACCTGCCTTTGCCTTAAGAATGCACACGGCCTCATGATGCCATGCAAGAAGCTCCCCGATCTCCATGGCCTTAAGCTCGGAAACCGGGGTGCAAAGCGTGTGCGCCGTCTGGGCGATTATCTGCGCGGTTTTGCCCTTAAGCGCGCGCGCGATGACAAAAAATCCGCGACGGCCTCATTCGCCGAGTTAAAGTCTTCCGCGTCGAGAAGGCCAACAACCTCCTCCGGGATGCGAGCGGCCGCAGATATTAGAAGGATTGAGGATCGTATCCTGTCCTCGTCATTGAGGTCGCGCTCGCGCATTTCAGCCTCAAGCTTGGCGAGCGTGCCTGCATTGAGCCGCTGAAACGTCAGCTCCGAATAGGTGGCCCCGCCATGCTCGACGGGGTATTTGAGAGTGACTGTGGTCAAGGCTTAGACCTCCCTTGTGTGATGGTGGAATTCGGGAAGGGCGGCTGCCGTTAAGGCCCGCCCTTACGCGATGATGGAATTCGGAATGCGCAAAATCTGGTTGCGCGTGGCATTCTGATCGGCGCCATCGACGCGCCAGGCGTTCGTGAAGAAGTCCCAGAAGACTTTCTCCGCGCCGCCGAACCACAACTCGTAATGGGTAATGCCAGAAACCTTGAGGTCCATCTGCGAGGGTTCACCGCGCTTGATCGTC
>JBNKTW010000065.1:0-43755 GCA_050298295.1 Rhodomicrobiaceae bacterium | reverse complement strand
AACCGCGAACATCCATTTCTGCACCATCCGCGATTTCCGCGCGCTCTGCGGCGAGGTCGGCGCGCGGGTGGAGCGGTCGTTCGCGCTGTCGCCTTACGGGCACCCGCTCGGCATGAAGGTGCCGCCGCCGCTGCACAACCTCTTCGCGCAGCAGGCGGTGTTTCTGCTCACGCGGGAGCCGGAAAAGCGGGGGTGACGGCGCGCCGGAAGTAACGCGCTGTTAACCGGAATTGGCCGTATCTTTCTATATAGTTTCGTATGGCGCCACTCCTTATCTAATGCAAGGATTGTAATACAATGCGCTTTTAAGAAGGCTTAAAGGCAGGATTGTTTATAGCAAGCTATTGTTTTAGCTAAGAATAAATCGCCAGATAGCTCAGAAGGCGGATTGGTTGCGCGAGACTGCGGCGCAACCCAAGGGTCGGATTTGTGGTTAATCCGCACAAGATTCTAATATTAACGGGTTTTTTGAAACGCAAAATTTCGCCCGGAATCGCCAAAAATCGCGCGAAAATGAGGCTTCGGACGGCCGGCGCGCCCGCGTTAACCATACGGATTTTAACCATAATGCAGCCGTGAGGGGGGCACGCTACGTCAGCGGGGAGTGTGCACCTAACGTACCTAAGCACACTAGTAATTACTACAGCAGCAACGGAATAGGTGTTTGCTTATTTCGGAACACTCTTGTGCGAAGCTTTTGCCGAATGTAGGTTTTGTTTACGGAGCCAATCCTAAGTTGATTCTTTTTGCAACTTGTGGTTGTCTGTGGAAAGAAGGACACGGTGGGATTCGAACCCACAACCCCCGGAGTAGCAGTCCGGTGCTCTCGATGGCTTTTCATGGCTTCGCTGAGCTACGTGTCCAGAAGCGGTCTTGGTATCGTGGGACGCCAAGGCAAACGCAGGTTTTGGAGTTGGAGGCGTTGGGGATCGAACCCAAACGGAGGACTTGACGGGAAGCCCAGGGCACCAGCCTCTCCGCCCCCATTCCAGAACCAAAAGAAGTCGCAGTGAGGTGAAGATGGCCGGACTCGAACCGGCGGGGCCGGGGTCCAAAATCCAAGCGCCCGCAACCTGCCATCCCCTTCACTGAGACTGACAAACGCGAAACGCAACCGCTACCGGCACACCGTTGTGGATTTACAACGGATGTGGCGGGGAGTCTCGGGAAATTCGGCATGGCACCCGCAAAAAACCTGTCGAAAAAATCGAGAAAACCGTTGATGCGGAATTCGAATCGACGGTGCGGAAGCTGTTGAGTACACCGCCCAAGCTTGAGCGGTTCGATAAAAAGAGGGCTGACCCCAAAAAGGAAGCCAGCCCCAAGTCTCAGAGACGCATTACAAAAATAGGCTAGAGTGCAAGGGCTGCAACCCTTGCCTCTGGCCACTTCCTCCAGTGCTCATGCACGAATTCCCAGCGTTCCATACGGAAGCGCCAGTAGGCGTTTACAAACACTACGAGTTTGGTGGCAGAAAACGTAGAGACGTGTATAGCCATGTGGCTTTCTCCTTAAAAAGCAGGGCTTTAGACCCTGCGAGCCGACGCCAAGCAGCGTCCTGCTAGCCGCGTTCGACATCGGCTTGGAGAAATCCCGAATGGCTAAAAAGCGAACCACGCCCGCCACGGCGAGGACAATGGCAGGCGACTCCGATTCGAGGAAGATCTTTTTTGCAATTTTAATAGACGGTTTGCATGCCGTTTATGCCCGTGCGGCTTCAACAATTGGCCGGTAAGTGAGGCGCTTGCCTTCGATACCCTTCAGTGCAGCATTGGTGCGCTGTCTGTCATCGACGCCAAGGGCAATCCGATTATCCCACTTGAAGGCGATCTCGTTGATGTAGCGCTGGAGGTGGTGCTCGCTCACAGCGTGGTGCGTGCCGTACATCTGGCGCTTGACGATTGGTGGAAGCTTTCTGCCGTATTGACGTGAACGAAACCGCCTAGCCTACTGAGGTGGCCCCGATTGTTCGCTTGGAACGAAAAGCCTGCGTAGTGGCTTGTCTTGGATGCCGGCCAAGGCCGGTTTCCATGGCGGGCGCGCGGCAAGCGGTCAGAATTTCCGTGGCATCTGGCTTTGCGCGATGACGGCCAGCACCTTGAGGTCTTCCACGTTCTTCTCGGCTGTCAGGAGGAAGCGGACGCGGTTCGAAACCCAGCTCACCGCCTTGTAGGAGCCGAAAGTTTGGGCGCGTACGGGGCTGTCCGTATACCCGTCCGCGGGCAGCACGTAGAGGGTCAGCGGCGCCTCCGTCTTGGACGAATAGGTGAGCTGCATCATCTTGTCTTGGTTATATTTCAGCGTCTGCCCGCGATACAGTTTGAACCCCTGATGCGAGAAATCGGGCGGGGTGAGCGCCTTGGCGGTGATCTTCGAAAGCTGGAAGCGGATGAATTCCGGATTGGCGATCGCCTCCGGATGCGGCGTCAGCATCTCCTTGGGGAAGAAGCTGTGGAATCTGGCGATATCCGCGGACCAGGACGCAGGCGTAAACAAAGCGGCGGGCGGCCGGTCCGTGATCTTGGGCGGCATGGCTGCGCGCTGTGGAGCAAGCAGCGTCGCGCCATAGCCGCCGGCAAGACCGCTCGCGAAAACCGCGGCGAGGAAAAAGAACTGCCTAACGGCGCCCGTCCGCTTCGGCTCCACCTTGGCGGGGGCGGCGGGCCGCGCCGGGCTCGCGGGCTTCGCCAGGGGAGGCGCCTCGACCACGCCATCCATCTGCAAAGCGCTGCGCGGAACCTCGATCTCCTCGCGGGCAAAACCGCCGAGCGCTTCGATAAGCTGCGTCTGAGTCCGCTTCAGGCGCGCGACGCGCCGGGAAACCTCGGGGTTCGAGCTGGCAAGCTGCGAAACCTCGGCGGTTTGCCCCTTCTCAAGTTGTCCATCGAGATAGGCGAGCAGAAACTCATCGCTAAGCTGTGTCATGCGGCACGCTCTCGATGCAAATAGGGATCGCCGCCAACGATGCCCCGCTCATCGAGCCATTGTGTGAGCGCCGCATGACCCTGCGCGAGCAGCTTCATAAGGGCAAGCATATTGAGGGCGGTAACTTCCGCCGCTTCGTCGTAAGAGGCGCTTTCGCCGTATACGAGATAGAGCACGCCCCGCTGTTCGGCGGTCAGGCTCGCGACGAAGCGCGCGAATTGCGCGTTGCTGGCCAGCGGCCCTTTGGCGAAGGCGGCCACGAACAGCCGCGGATCAGGGGGGCATTTCCTCTGCAGGGCCGGGTCCTCGCCAAGCTTAGCCGTCCAAAGCGCATACATGCGGCGGAATCCAGCGGTCAGCCGGCTCTCGTCCTCATCCTGCCATTCGTTGCGGATATGCATGGACCTGACCGTTCCGCGCAAAAGCCCGCGCGCCAGTTCCTCGTTCGCGGTCAAAACCAGCGCAAACTTGTAGAGACGCGGCATCACCTTGTGAATTGCGGTGGCTTGCTGGCTGAAAATGCTACCGTAAGCTGCCATAATACGCAGACTCCCCGTACAACATTGAATTGCGTCTACAGCGGGAAACATTGACACGGAAAGGTTGACGCGACGTAAAATGGCCACAACGGATTGCGGTAAATTGCCAATCCAGCTAAATGCCAGAACTTAGCGTCCCATATTTTTTGAAGGCAGCATGAACAAGAATCGCGCCGCCCAAGACCGGTCCTACATACCGTCGCGGGAAGATCTTGCCAGTTTGATCGAGCAAGCCGTTGGAACGCCAGCGGGAATGGCCCGCCGTCCGGCGGATGTTCCGCAACAGGCTTCCAATCCGCGAGCAATGCCCGCGGAAGCACCGGTGCCGGACCGCCTCATCGAAGAGCTGAGCGCCGCGCAGGAGCATTTGCGTGCGGAGCCGCCGGGGACATCCGCGCAAGGAGCACGAGGCTCCGCCGGGCTGACCGTCGTTCGCGCGCAAGGCCTCTTGGACATGCTCCGCGATTTGCGCAGCCGCTACAGGGCTTTGCTCGGCTTCGTCCACCGGCGCATCTTCGACCGGCGAATCGAGCAGTTGCTCTTTTTCAAGACAGCCGCCCCGTCTACCTGGCTTGAAACCGGCGTTGACGGGCAGTTGCGGTTCCACTACCGGGGGCCTATTCCGGAAATGGTCCTCGGCTGGGCGCTCTCGGTGCTGCCCGCTGAGCTGAAACGTTACGCCTTCGTGGATTTCGACGCCGGCAACGGTCGCACGCTGCTGCTCGCGGCGCGCCGGAATTTCGAGCACGCCATCGGCTACACGCAAGACGCCGAAACCTGCGCGATGCTCGAAATGAACCTCGCGCAGTATTCCCGCTCCTATATGAGCTGCCGGGATGTGCGCGCACTCCGGGGCGACCGGGACAGCTTTCCCATCCCCCAGCAACCCTCGGTGCTGTATTTCCCCTGCAGCATGAACGCGGTCTATCTCAGCGTGGCGCTGAGCCGCCTCACGGCCTCGCTCAGGAACAATCCGCGAACGGTGTACCTGATTTTCGAGAATTCTGGGCCGGAGCGCCGGCTTGAGCAAATGGAGGTGTTCCAGAAGATCTCGCTGCCGGTCTTGAACCGCATCAAGGCGCAGATGTTTTCACCGGCGAGCATTGTTGTGTACAAGTCTCTCTATGACGGTGGCGAAAGCTAGCAGCGAAACCGGCGAGGCTCATGCAACGGGTATCGGAGATGGACGAAGCCGGGAATGAAATCGTCATCGCCATGCAGGGCCGCGCCGCGATTGCGCGGCTGAACAGGCCCAGGGCGCTGAACGCGGTCACATCGGGCATGATCCGCGAGCTTTCGGCCCTGCTGCACCGCTGCGCCAAGGACCCGCACATCTACGGCATCGTAATGGAGGCCGGGGGCAAAGCCTTCAGCGCGGGCGGCGATATCCGCGCCATCCGCGAAGTCATCGGGAACGATCCGCTGCAAGCCGACGCGTTCTACGCGGAGGAATACCAGTACAATTGGCTACTGCAATGCTTCAGGAAGCGGCATGTCGCGCTGATGAACGGCACCGCCATGGGCGGCGGCGCGGGCATCAGCATTTTCGGCACGCACCGCGTCGCGGGCGAGGCCATGTCGTTCGCCATGCCCGAGACCGGCATCGGCTTCTTCCCCGATATCGGCGGAAGCTGGTTCCTGCCGCGTATGCCGGGCATGACTGGCATGTATCTCGGGCTTACCGGGCACGTTTGCGGCCGGGCGGACGCGTATTATGCCGGCGCGGTGACGCATTGCATTCCCGCCGCGCAATTCGGCGCGGTGAAAGCGGCGATGATCGAGGCAGAACCCATCGACGCCGTTCTCGACGGCCTGCACGAGCACCCAGGCGCGGGGCATCTCGAAGAGCACCGCGAGCCTATGGACCGGATTTTTTCGGCGCCCTCGGTGGAGGAGATCCTGCGCCGGCTCGAAGGCGAGCAGGGGGAATGGCGCGGCTGGGCGCAGAACACGCTGGCCACGCTTGCGAAAAAGGCGCCGCTTTCGCTGAAAGTAACCCATGAGCAGTTGCGGCGCGGCAGAAGCTGCAAGACGCTCAAGGAAGCGCTGGTCATGGAATACCGGCTGGCAACGCGGCTCATCCGGCTGCCGGATTTCCCCGAAGGCATCCGCGCCGCGATCATCGACAAGGACCAAGCCCCCAAATGGCGGCCGGCCAGCTTGGGCGAGGTCAGCGGCGCTTACCTGCAATCGTTGTTCGAGCCGCTGCCCCAGGGCGATCTCACGCTGAAGGACTACTGGATGCCGCCGCTTCACGGCTAACGTTGGGTATCCTCAAGACCGCAATCCGGGCTGCCGTGCTCCGCCGCCACGGGAATGCCCATCGCGCGGCTTACGTGAACCATCGCGGCCAGCCGGTCTCCAGCCGGCGGAGAGTTGTCTGGCAGCGGAGCGTACAATCTCATTTTACGCCGCGAAATTTCGGATTAGTGTAGCGCTTTGTGCGCCCGGCGCCGCGAAGGCTGCCGCGCGCCCGCTTGGATACACAGCCGCATTCAACAGCGAGGACCGATGACCTATCGCGCGCCCGTCCCAGACATCGCATACACGCTCAATCACATCGCGGGATTATCGGGCGTCGTGGGGCGCGGCCTTTTCGAGGATTTGGATACGGATACGGTCAACGCCATCCTGGAGGAGGCGGGCCGCTTCGCCACCGAGGAAATCGCGCCCACCAACCGGGCCGGGGACACGCAAGGCGCGCGGCTTGTGGATGGCGAGGTGGTGATGCCGGAAGGCGTCACGGAGGTTTACCGCAAATGGGCCGAGGCCGGCTGGGGCAGCGTGACCGTGCCGAAGGAGCATGGCGGCCAGGGCTTGCCCTTTGGTCTCGGCATGGCCGTCTTCGAAATGTGGAGCGGCGCCAACATGGCCTTCGGGCTCTGCCCGCTGCTGACGCAGTCCGGCGTGCACGCGATCATCGCGCACGGCTCACCGGAACTGCAGAGGAAGTACCTGCCAAAGCTCGCGGCCGGCGAATGGACCGGCTCCATGCAGCTCACCGAGCCGCAGGCCGGCTCCGACCTGCGCTTCCTGAAAACCCGCGCCATACCTGACGGCGGCGGCGCCTACAAGATCACCGGCGCCAAGATTTTCATTACCTATGGCGAGCACCCGCTCACGGACAACATAATTCACCTGGTGCTGGCACGCCTACCCGATGCGCCCGCCGGCACGAAGGGCATCTCGCTGTTCCTGGTCCCGAAATTCTTTGTGAATGACGATGGCTCGCTGGGCGCGCGCAACGATGCCTATGCCTCCAAGCTTGAGCACAAGCTCGGCATTCACGGCAGCCCGACGGCCGTTATGAACTTCGGCGACAAGGGCGGTGCTGTAGGCTGGCTCGTTGGCGAGCCGAATGGCGGGCTCAAAGCCATGTTCACCATGATGATCGAGGCGCGCGTCGGCGTCGGCGTCCAGGGCGTGGGCATTGCCGAGCGCGCATTCCAGCAGGCGCTGGCATATGCGCATGAACGCAAGCAGGGCGCGGCAGAGGGTGGCGCACCGGATGCCTCCGTTGAGATTTTCGAGCACCCGGACGTCAAGCGGATGCTCATGAACATGAAGGCGAAGACCTCGGCGGCGCGCGCGATCTGCTACACCACGGCGGTGGCGATGGACCTCGCGCACCATGCGCCGGATGCCGGCGAGCGCAAGCGCGCGCACGCGGAAGCCGCGCTCCTGACGCCCGTCGCCAAGGCGTTCTCGTCAGACATCGGCGTCGAAGTGGCCTCGGAAGGCATCCAGGTGCATGGCGGCATGGGCTTCATCGAGGAGACGGGCGCGGCCCAGCATTACCGCGACGCGCGCATCGCCACCATATACGAGGGCACGAACGGCATTCAGGCCATCGACCTCGTTACGCGCAAACTGACCTCCAATGGCGGCGAAACCATGCAGGCGTTTCTCGCCGGCCTCAAGGAGACAGTGCGCGAGGTGAAGGCATCGAGCGAGCCGGCGTTCGGGCATATGGCCGGGCGCATGGAGGCGAGCATCGCGGTGCTGGAGGAGACCGGCGCCTGGCTACAGCGCCAGCTCGCGGAAAACAAGGCCGCCGCGCTTTCCGGGGCCACTCCGTTCTGCCGGCTGTTTGGCCTTGCGGCGGGCGGCGCTCTGCTCGCCAAGGGTGCGCTTGCCGCAGCGGGCGGAGCCGATGGCGCGAATGCGGGCGCGCGGGTGCTTGAAGCCCGGCACTTCGCCGAAAACATCATGTGCGAAACAGACGGGCTCAAGCACGCGGTGACACGCGCCCACGAAACCGTAATGCAGGCTGACGCGATCCTGGGAGAACGCTAGCCATGAGCGCACATGTTGAGATCGCGGTCCAGGGCGCAGTCCAAACGCTCAGGCTCAACCGGCCGGACAAGAAGAACGCACTGACCAGCGAGATGTACAAGGCGCTGGCGGATGCGCTCAAGGCCAGTGACGCAAGCCCGGACATCGCCGTCACCGTGTTTTTTGGGCAGCCCGGCATCTTCTGCGCCGGCAACGACCTGTTCGGCTTCCTCGCTACCGCTCAAGGCGGTGGGGACGCCATTCAGGGTTTCACTTTCATTCAGACGCTGGCCGGGCGCGAAAAGCCGCTGATCGCAGCGGTGGACGGCCCAGCCGTTGGCATCGGCACAACGCTGATGCTGCACTGCGACCTGGTGTTCGCGAGCCCGCGCGCGGTGTTCCAGACGCCGTTCGTAAACCTCGGGCTGGTGCCGGAGGCGGCGTCCAGCATGCTTGGGCCGAGGGTGATGGGCCATAGCCGCGCCTTCGAGCTTCTGGTCATGGGCGAGCCGTTCACGGCGGACCGGGCGCGGGAGGCGGGCTTCGTCAATCATGTGGTGCCGCCGGAAGCGCTCGAAAGCGCGGCGATGACTGCGGCGGAGGCACTGGCGGCCAAGCCGCGCGAGGCTGTGCGGCTTGCGCGGCGGCTCTTGAAAGGCGAGCCGGCGCCAATCAAAGCCCGCATGGAGCAGGAAGGCGCATTATTTTTGGAGCGCATAAAGTCGAAGGAGGCCATGGCCGCGTTTGAGGCGTTCCTACAGAAGACGCCGAAGGCACAATAAGGAAGCCCCTCACCCCTGTCCCCTCTTCCGCGAGGGGAGAGGGGACGCTTTCTCAACGGGCACAGCCGGGCTCCCCTTTCCCTTTGCGGGAGAGGGGATGGGGGTGAGGGGGCCTAACGGGAAAAACGGGAATGGAAACGCTAAATAAGAAGACGCTTTTCATTACGGGCGGAAGCCGGGGCATTGGCCTGGCGATCGCGCTGCGCGCGGCGAAAGACGGTGCAAACATTGCCATTGCGGCCAAGACCGCCGATACGCACCCGAAACTGCCGGGCACCATCTACACCGCCGCCGCGGAGATCGAGCAGGCCGGCGGAAAGGCGCTGCCCATCGTTTGCGACATCCGCTTCGAGGATCAGGTGCAGGCGGCTGTGGAGCAGACGGCCCAGAAGTTTGGCGGCATCGACATTTGCATCAACAATGCAAGCGCCATCAGCCTGACGCCCACCGTACAGACGGACATGAAGCGCTACGACCTCATGCACCAGATCAACGGCCGGGGCACCTTCCTCACCTCGAAACTCTGCATTCCGCATTTGATGAAAGCGGCAAATCCGCACATCCTGATGCTGTCGCCGCCACTCGATCTGAACCCAAAGTGGTTCGCGCCCAACGTCGCTTACACCATCGCCAAGTACAATATGAGCCTTTGCGTGCTTGGCATGGCGGCCGAACTCAAGCCGCACGGCATCGCGGTCAACGCGCTCTGGCCGCGCACCGCCATCGCAACGGCGGCCATCGCCAGTATGCCGGGCGGCAACAAGCTCATGCGCGCCAGCCGCAAAGCAGACATTCTGGCCGATGCGGTGCACGTCATCCTCACCAAGCCGTCCCGCGAGTTCACCGGAAACTTCTGCATCGACGACACATTGCTGTGGGAGAATGGCAAGCGGAACTTCGACCATTATCGTATAGACCCAAGTGAGGATTTAACTCCTGATTTCTTCGTGCCGGAGGACAGCGAGCCGCCGGTCTCCCTGAAAGCGCTGGTCAAGAAGCCGGCAGGTTGAGGAATTCGATGTCGACGCTTTACATCACGCACGATTCCTTCCTGGAACACGACACAGGCGAATGGCACCCGGAGCGCCCAGACCGCATCAGGGCCATCGACAGGGGCCTGTCGGGCCAGACCTTTCAAAATCTTCACCGGGTCGAAGCGCCGCCGGCAACCCGCGAGCAAATCGTGCGGGCGCATGACGGAGCTTATTTCGACTATCTGGAGCGCGCCCGGCCCAGCCTGGAGCTGATCCCGCTGGATGGCGGCGACACCATCATGTCGCCGGGAAGCTGGGAGGCGGCGTTGCGCTCGGCGGGAGCGGGCGTGCAGGCCGTGGACGAGGTCATGCAGGGCCAGGCCGTGAACGCCTTCTGTCTGGTGCGGCCGCCCGGCCATCACGCGGAAGCTAATCAGGCCTTTGGGTTCTGCCTCTTCAATAACGTTGCCGTCGCCGCTTTTCACGCCCAGGCGGCCCATGGGGCGGAGCGCGTGGCTGTCGTCGATTTCGACGTGCATCACGGAAACGGCACGCAGGCCATGTTCTGGGCGCGTCCGGATTGCTTCTACGCCTCGACGCATCAGATGCCGCTGTTCCCTGGCTCCGGCAGCGCCTCCGAGTGCGGAGAGAAGGGCAACATCGTCAACGCGCCGCTCAGGGCCGGCGATGGCGGCCCGCAGTTTCGCGAGGCCTTCGAATCAGTCATTCTCCCGGCGTTGCGGCGGCACGCTCCCGACTTGATCGTAGTCTCCGCCGGGTTCGATGCGCATCGCTCCGACCCGCTCGCCAACATCAACCTCGTGGAAGAGGACTACAACTGGGTTACCCGGAAGTTGGTGGATGTGGCGCGGGAACGCTGTGGCGGACGTCTTGTTTCCCTGCTGGAAGGGGGATATGACCTCGCCGCGCTAAGCCGCTCGGTGGCGGTGCACGTTCAGGTTTTACTAGAGGCATCTTAGGGACCGGCTATGCAGAACAGCGCTATCAGGGAACAGCAGGCGTCTAAACCGGCACGCGGTTCCTTCGCCGACATAAAGGGCATGAGCTTCGAAGCTGCTTTGAAGGAACTTGAACAGATCGTGACCCGGCTTGAGCGGGGCGATGTGGATTTGGAGCAATCCATCGATATTTACGAGCGCGGCGAGGCGTTGCGCGCGCATTGCGATCAGCTCTTGAAACGCGCCGAGGCCAAGGTCGAACGCATCACGCTAAGCGCGCAAGGGGCGCCTCAGGGAACCGCGCCTCTCGATCCGGGAACAAACGGCACTCCTCAATCCTAGTGCAGCCCGAAGCAAGCTCGCATCCCATTCGCCACGAACTCGCAAGCGAACTTGCCTCCGGCGGGCTGTACAAGTTTCCAATAGTCATGCTGCGATAAGCACTTAGAAAACGCCAGCGGCGGGAGAGGGCAAAGCCGCCTTTTGGGCCTTTCTCACGCTAACTTTTGCCACTATTTGAGGAATGATTGCAGGGGTGCGCGGACCGTTTGGGGGTGAAAAGGTCCGTTGGCAATTTTTCTTGCAGTGTTGCTTCTTACCCGTGCAAGTTGATAGGCCCCATTTGCAGCGAAAAATTCAGTGTTCTGGAAGGCAGGACACATAGGCTGGTGATCGGGAATACCGAAGGAAAGAGTTGACGTGACTATTAGCAACCGTACCCCGCTCCTCGATACCGTCAAGACCCCAGAGGATCTTCGCAAGCTCGATCCCGGGCAGCTTACCCAGCTTGCGGAGGAGCTGCGCACGGAGGTTGTCGACGCGGTTTCAGTGACCGGCGGCCATTTGGGCGCGGGACTGGGCGTCGTCGAGCTGACAATCGCTATTCACTATTTGTTTAACACGCCGCACGACCGCCTGATCTGGGACGTCGGCCATCAGGCCTATCCGCATAAGATCCTCACCGGCCGCCGCGACCGCATCCGCACGCTGCGCCAGCCGGGCGGCCTTTCGGGCTTCACCAAGCGTTCCGAGAGCGAATACGATCCCTTCGGCGCTGGCCACTCCTCGACTTCGATTTCCGCGGGGCTTGGCATGGCGGTGGGGAGCGCGCTCAAGGGCGAGGACGGCCGTAACGTCATCGCGGTGATCGGCGACGGCTCGATGAGCGCCGGCATGGCTTACGAGGCGATGAACAACGCGGGCGCCATGGACAAGCGCCTGATCATCATCCTGAACGACAACGACATGTCGATTGCGCCGCCGGTCGGCGCGCTGTCCTCCTATCTCGCGCGCATCACCTCGTCGTCAACCTTCCTCAAGGTGCGCGATATCGGCAAGCAGATCGCCCACAACCTCCCGGACTTCCTGGAGCGAAGCGCCGTCCGCGCCGAGGAGTTCACCCGGCACCTGTTCACGGGGGGCACGCTGTTCGAGGAGCTGGGCCTCTACTACGTCGGCCCAATCGACGGCCACGATTTCAATCACCTCCTGCCGGTGCTGGAGAACATCCGCGACGCGGATGCCGGGGCGGTGCTCGTGCATGTGGTGACGGAGAAGGGCAAGGGCTACGCGCCCGCCGAGAATTCGGCGGACAAATATCACGGCGTCACCAAGTTCAACGTCATCACGGGAGCGCAGGACAAGGGCAAGTCGCCGCATCCGAGCTTCACCAATGTCTTCGGCGAAGCCCTTATGGAGCAGGCGCGCAAGGACGAAAAGATCGTTGCGATCACGGCGGCCATGCCTTCGGGAACCGGCGTCGACGCTTTCGCGGAGGAATTCCCGGAGCGCTATTTCGATGTGGGCATCGCCGAGCAGCATGCCGTCACGTTCGCGGCCGGCCTCGCCACCGAAGGCATAAAGCCTTTCTGCGCGATCTACTCGACATTTCTGCAGCGCGGCTACGACCAGCTCGTGCACGACGTTGCGCTGCAACACCTGCCGGTCCGTTTCGTGCTCGACCGCGCGGGGCTCGTGGGCGCGGACGGCGGCACGCACGCGGGCTCGTTCGATATCGCGTACCTTTCCTGCCTGCCCGGTTTCGTCATCATGGCGCCCTCGGACGAGGCAGAGCTGAAGAACATGGTTGCAACCGCCGCGGCCATTGATGACAAACCCAGCGCGATCCGCTATCCGCGCGGCAACGGCTACGGTGTCGAGATGCCCGCGGAGGGGATGCCGCTTGAGATCGGCAAGGGCCGGATCGTCCGCGAAGGCGCGGCGGTGGCCATTCTCTCGCTCGGCACGCGTTTGCAGGAAAGCCTGAAGGCGGCGGACAAGCTGGCCGCAATGGGCCTGTCCACGACCGTGGCCGATGCGCGCTTCGCCAAGCCCCTGGACCGGGATATGATCCGCCAGCTCGCCCGGCGCCACGAAGTGCTCGTGACCGTGGAAGAGGGCTCCTCCGGCGGTTTCGGAAGCCATGTGCTGGAGTTCCTGGCGCGCGAAGGCCTGCTGGATCAGGGCCTCAAGGTGCGGCCGCTCGTGCTTCCGGATGTGTTCCTGGATCATGGCAAGCAGGAAGCGATGTATGAGGAGGCCGGCCTTAATGCGAGCGGCATCGTGGCTGCCGCCGTGGGCGCGCTCGGCATCCCCGATGCGGTTCCCCGCGATGGCCGGGCCTGAAGGATCATCGGCAATCCCATAATCAAAGCGTTCCCCCTCTCTCCCACACGCAAAGGCAGAGGGAGGGTTGTTGCGCGTTCCTCGCATTACAGATTTTTTCGAGGCCGGTGCCCATTCGAATGGCTGCGGCAATTCAATATTAGTGAAAGCGGGATAGCTTGCCGGCCTAATGCCGGGATTAGCATAAGGGCAGGTCCAGGCCTCAGCATTCTGCTGGCGCCCGCGGCATTTAGAAATTTATCCTGAGCGATTGCGGGAGCCGTGGAGCGCGGGCGTTCCGGAACTAGGCTTTGGCAAAAGGTTGTTTTTTATGTCTAAGGCGCCAGCTCCGCGGAAAACAGTCAAATCACTGACGCAGTATCTCTCTTCTTATTCCCTCGAAGCTCTATTGGCTCTCAAGAAGGAGATCGACAGCGAAGTGGAGTCGCGCAAAGCCAGTGCAACTGACGCACAGCGGGCAAAAATAGCTGAAAACGCACAAACGCGCGGCGTCCCGGCTCAAGACATAGCTGGCATCCGCGAGCCGGTTGTCCTGGCTCCGGCGGCCCGCGGCGGATTCCGGCGTTTCCGGGCGGTTTTGGCGGCGCAAGGGCTTGATTCTACGGCTAAGACCTGCATCTCACCGCCTCCGGCTGGATCGGCGTTCGCATCATTGTTTCTTAACTATTCGCAAATGGAAAGCTGATTTCATTATCCCCGCAATAGCCCGTGTTTGCTTCGTTCGCATTTTTCGCCGTTGCCAGCTATTTGAATGATCATCATAGTTTAGTATTAATATAGCTGGATTAGTTTTCCGTTCAAATGCCGGGACCATACAATGGCAAGTTCTGGTCTAAGGTTCTTGCTGGCCACACGCGTAGCCCTAAATCTATTGTGAACGTTCAAGGGCTGCACCAGGTACCGGCGTTTCAAAACTAAGCTTCGGCTGAAGGACGCATTTCATGGCTAAAGCGCCGCAATCCCAGAAAACCAAAGAGGCGTCGCCGGTGGAGCTTGCCTCTTACTCTTTCGACGAACTACTCGCTCTCAAGAAAGAGATTGATAGCGAAGTTGAGTCGCGCAAAGCCAAGGAGATTCAAGCACTGCGCGCGAAAGTAACCGAAAGCGCGCAAGCGCTCGGCGTATCGGTGCCTGAGCTATTCGGCCTGCAGCAGCCAGCCAAGCGCATGACCAAGCATCCGCGTGGCAAGCAGCCCGCCAAATACCGGGGGCCGAAAGGCGAGGAATGGAGCGGCCGGGGGCCTGCGCCGCGCTGGATGAAGCCCTTCCTTGCCAAGGGAAAGACCAAGGCGGACTTCCTGATCAAGTAGCGCGGTCCGGCATCGCCGGTCCTGGCCCGCGGCTCCCTGGCTGGAAATGAACGCCAAGGTTGGGACACCATAATTTCGGCTTTGTTATCGGCAACCTCCCCGCCATGATGGAGAAATTCACACGGCGCGGCGCGCTTGGCATCGCCACCGGCGCGCTCGCAAGCTTGATGCTAGGCGGAGAAGCCGCCGCCCGGTCTGGGCGAACGCCTTTCACAAGCTGGGTCAAGGCATTCCGCTCGCGCGCCCGCGCGAAGGGCATATCGGACGCCACTTACGGCCGCGTCATGGGCTCGCTCAAGCCCGACACCAGTGTCTACGAGCTCAACCGCTACCAGCCGGAATTCGTGGAAGAAGTCTGGCAATACCTCAACCGGCGCGTTTCGGACTGGCGGATTATCACTGGCAGGGAGCGCGCGCGGGAATACGCAAACGTTCTGGAGCGCGTCGAGCGGGAATATGGCGTGGACCGCCACCTCATGGCCGGCCTTTGGGGCATGGAATCGGCTTTTGGCGACCTCGTCACGAACCCGAACCATATGCGTCCGGTATTCCCGGCGCTCGCGGCCCTGGCCTGGGGCGAGCCGCGCCGCCGCCGCTACTGGGAGGCGGAGTTGCTCAACGCGCTTATCATCGTGGAGCGCGGCTGGGGAACGCCGGAGGAAATGGTTGGCTCCTGGGCCGGCGCCATGGGCCACACGCAGTGGATGCCCGAGGTCTGGCTCAACATGGGCGTCGATTTCAACCACGATGGCCGCGTCTCTCCCTTTGGCCCCCCTGATGACGCGCTTGCGGGCACGGCGCGCTACCTCCTGAAGCGCGGGCGCTACCGGAAGGGCGAGGGCTGGGGCTACGAGGTGCACGCGCCCGCCGGCGTTGCGGCCAGGGCCAGGGGAATGCGCACGATCGCGAGCTGGCGGGCGGCCGGCGTGACCCGCGCCAACGGCAAACCCTTTCCGCGGCCGCATGAGCGGGCACGGCTTTGGCGGCCTGCACGAGGGGGGCCGCTATTCCTGCTCACCCGCAACTTCTACGCCGTCAAATCCTATAACCCCGCGAATACCTACGCGCTTGCCGTCTGCCACTTGGGGGACCGCATCGCAGGCGAAGGGCCTTTCGTGCAGGAGTTTCCCGGTAGCGAACGCCTGCCCACGCTCGCCGAGGTGCAGGAAATTCAGCGGCGCCTGACAGAGCTTGGCTTCGACTGCGGCGGGACGGACGGCCGCGTCGGCAAGGACACGATGGGCGCCGTCCGCAAGTTCCAGCTCAAGGTTGGCATGAAACCCGACGGCTATGCGGGCGTTAAACTTCTCGCCCGCTTGCGTCAGGGGATGTAAGGCTCACCCGCCAGCCCCTCGCAACACCGCCCCCCGGAACAGTCGCAACCTTCTGTCGCAGCCTTCTTGCAAGAACGCGCTGCGCGCGCTTATTTCATGCATCATTAGTCCCCTACAAAGGAATGCTAGATGAACAAATCGAAGTGGTTTTTCGCGGCTGCGATATGGGTGTCTATGTTCGCGGCCGGCTCCGCGCCGGTCTTAGCTCTCGACGCAGCTTCGGTTCCCCCTTCAAACCAAACGAAGGCGAACCTTTACTTGTCCTCCAAGGAAGTGCCAGAGTTCCTAAAGGCAAAAGGCGGTCATGTGCTGTTTCTCGACGTGCGCATGCCGCGCGAGCTGATCTCCTCCGGCTCGACACCGTTGATTGATGCGGACGTTCCCTTCAAACGTGTGGCAGCATCGGGTACGCACGTTGAACTCAATCCAGACTTTGCCGCCGAGGTTGGACAGCGGCTAGCCGCCAAGGGGCTTTCCAAGAGCGACCCAGTTGTCTTGATGTGCAGGAGCGGTCATCGCAGCGCCATGGCGACCGACCTTCTGACCGAAGCCGGATATACTCAGGTCTATTCGGTGGCGGACGGCTTCGAGGGCAACGGCTTCGAGGGTAACGGCACCAATGGCTGGAAGAACAGTGGATTGCCTTGGGGGCATGAGCTCGACCAGGCGAAATTACCGGCTGGCGCGTGCCAGCGGCTGAAGACCTGCGCCTTAAACCTGCCATAAGAGACACACATCTGGCCGCATTTTCGCGGGATTTACCCAGTACGCCCGATTTTTCGTTGCGGCTGCCGGGATTCACCTCCTATGGTGGCCGCGCTCCCTTTGACCACCGCATGGGGCGGGGCGTGATGTTAACGATTGGGGACAGCTCGTGGCGCGCGAAGCGATCATTCAGGAAGACACCGTAATCAAAGGCAAAATTCGTAATTGCCGGCAGATGGAAATCCGCGGCTATTTCGAAGGGGAGCTGTCCGCGGAAGAGGTGAACGTCCATCAGGGCGGCACCTTTTATGGGACGCTCAAGAGTGATCGCGCCGATGTGGCGGGCTCGGTTCAGGGCGAAGTGTTCGTGAAGAACCTCTTCAACATCCGCAGCTCAGGCTCGGTCAACGGCCAGATCCGCTATGGGCAGCTTGCCATGGAGATGGGTGCGGACCTGAGTGCCGAACTGCGCAATGTGCCGCCGCGGCTGGCGGGCGACCTCGATATTACCGTCAAGCGCGGGAAATCCGTGGTCATCACCACCGAAGACATCACCGCCATCGACCCGGACGACACCGCCGACGATCTGACCTACTCGGTTTCGAACGAGATCAACGGCTTCGTTGCGCTGCTTCAGGACAAAGGCGCGGCGGTGGCGAATTTCACTCAGGCCGATATCGAGGCGGGGCGCGTGCTGTTCGTTCATAACGGAAACGCGGGCCAAAGCGCGAACTTCGACGTTATGGTGACGGACGATAGCGGCGCGACCTCCGGCAAGGCTCAAACCGTTACCGTCCACGTCAAGGACTGATCCCGCCGCTGAAACCGCTGACCGCGCCGGCGTTGTTGCCACGAAAGCGCATACGCGTTTGCGGGGATGACGGTGAAGCAGGCGCGATTTCTGGCGGCTGCACAACTCCAAGCCCGGCTGATGTTGCGGCCCGTAAGCGTCAGTCAGGCCGCACACGCGGCGCGTTTCTGCCGGCGGCGGGTGGCGGATGGTGGAATGCGCAGCGCCTCGCGGTATTTGGCAACCGTGCGCCGGGCAATGTCGATGCCCTCAGCCTTAAGCAACGTCACGATGCGGTCGTCGGACAAAATTTCCTCCGCCTGCTCGTTCAGGATCAGCTCCTTGATCCGGTCGCGGACGGCCTCGGATGAATGCGCCTCGCTGGAAGCCCCCGCCGAGGCGATGGCGCTCGTGAAGAAGTACTTCATCTCGAAGATACCGCGCGGCGTAGCGATCGCCTTGTTGGAGGTAACACGGCTGACCGTAGACTCGTGCATCCCGATCTTGGTGGCGATCTGGCGCAGGTTCAGGGGCTTCAGGTGCCGCACTCCATGATCGAAAAAGGCCGACTGCTCTTCGATGACCGCCGTCGCCACCTTGAGGATGGTAGAAAGCCGCTGCTCCAGGCTCTTGATTAGCCAGTTTGCCGAGCTGAGCCGGTCGCTGAGATAGGAGCGGTCGGCATCCGAGCGGCAACACGATCTGAGGTTTGCGTAATAAGCGCGGTCCACGGCAAGCGAGGGGGCCGCATTTGGGTTCAGCTCCGCCTTCCATGCGCCATCGGGGCCGCGCTTGACGATCACGTCCGGCACCAGCGTTTCGACCTCCACGGTTTCGAAACCCGCGCCGGGCTTGGGGTTGAGCGCGCGGAGCTCAGCGATCATTTCGCGCAGATCGTCCTGGTCCACGCCGCAAAGCTTCCTCAACCGCTGAAAATCGGCGGCCGCAATCAGATCGAGATTGTCAAGAAGGCGCTCCATGAACGGGTCGTAGCGGTCTTTCTCCTTGAGCTGCAGCGCCAGGCATTCGGCCAAGCCGCGCGCGCAAACGCCAGCCGGGTCGAAGCTTTGCAGCACGCCGAGGACACGCTCAACCTCCCCGGCCTCGATGGAGAGGGCTTCGGCAACCTCTTCCATGGACGTGCGGATGTAGCCGCCCGCATCCACAAGGTCGATCAGGTAGGAGGCGATGAATTTGTCCTGCGGGTCCGCGAACGCGAGCTGTGCCTGCCCATTCAAGTGGTCCGCCAGCGAGACACCAGCCGTGGCCGTCGCGAACGGATCGTACTCCTCGCCGGCAGGCGCCGGACCGCCGGACGGCGCGCTCCACTCTCCGCCCACATCGTAGGAAAAGGCGGGAGCTTCGTTTTCGTACAGCGCATCGCCGGGGCTTTGCGGTTCGTAGTCCTGGTTTATTTCGATGGCGGCGCCGTCGCGAGTATCGAAAGCGGGGACATCCGCCTCGCCATCGCCCTTGACCCCCACCTCATGGTCCGCGCCGGGGACGGGTTCGTCCCCCTCAGAGGCGGAAAGGAGCGGATTTTCGCGGATTTCGTTCTCTATGTAAGACTGAAGCTCGATAGCGGAGAACTGCAGAAGCTTGATCGCTTGCCGCAACTGCGGCGTGATCACCAGTTTCTGACTTTGACGCGGCTCAAGCCTTAGATGGAGCACCTGTGTCCCGCCGGTTTACGAACGCCTTACGTGAGCCCGGCATCGCGCGAGAACATATCGCCGAGGTAGACGCGCTTCACGTCCTCATTCGCAACAACCTCGGCGGGACTGCCCTCGGTCAGCACCTGGCCATCGTAGATGATATATGCGCGGTCGATTAAGTCCAGGGTTTCGCGCACATTGTGGTCCGTAATGAGTACGCCAATGCCAAGATCGGTTAAATGGCGCACAAGGACGCGGATGTCGTTAATGGCGATCGGGTCGATGCCGGCGAAGGGCTCGTCGAGGAGCATATAGGCCGGCCGGCTTGCCAGCGCGCGGGCGATTTCACAGCGCCGGCGCTCGCCGCCTGAGAGCGCAATGGAGGGGGATTTGCGCAGACGGCCGATCTTGAACTCGTCCAGAAGCTCGTCCAGCCGCCGCTTGCGCTCCTTGCGGCTGGGTTCGGTCACCTCAAGGACCGCCATGATGTTGTCCTCGACCGAAAGGCCGCGGAAAATGGATGCTTCTTGCGGCAGATAGCCGATGCCAAGCCGCGCCCGGCGGTACATGGGTAGCTTGGTGACATCGTAGCCGTCGATATGGACCGAGCCTTCGTCGGGCTTGATCAGGCCGGTAATCATATAAAAGACGGTCGTCTTGCCCGCGCCGTTGGGCCCGAGGAGGCCCACGGATTCGCCGCGCTTCAGGTTAATGGTGACACCTTTAACGACCATGCGCTTCTTG
This sequence comes from Rhodomicrobiaceae bacterium, assembly GCA_050298295.1. Taxonomy (GTDB): domain Bacteria; phylum Pseudomonadota; class Alphaproteobacteria; order Rhizobiales; family Rhodomicrobiaceae; genus Rhodomicrobium. The sequence goes on along the minus strand of JBNKTW010000065.1, from coordinate 24,138 downwards.
AAGGTCTTCTTGACCCCGCGCACGGTGAGCCATTCACGCCGGCGGCCCGTATCCTGCTCCCTGCCCCAGCCCTCGTGGATGGGCTGGGCGCGGAACCTCCCATGGACCTGCGGATGCGGCTGGCCGGGCTTCGGCTGGTGTCTATCGAGGATTGTCATATGGATTAGCTTTAAACCTCTAGCGGCTTTGCGTTTGCCAGTCCTGGTCTCCGGCAGGCCTTGTTGCGTCCCGTTTGGGGTGAGCCGCCTTGCGGGGCGGCTTCGAGCGGGATCTGCCGCTCTTCTTGGGCTTGCCCGAACGGGACGCCTTAGGATCGTTCAAGGGATTTATCAGCCTGCCGTCCGCACCCCTCTGCTGCTGGAAAAGGGCCCGTATGCGGGTTCTGCCCCGCTTGGCGCCACCCGCACTCCTATTGTTGCGCACCAGATTCGCCTTGCCGGTTTTAAGGTCGATTTCGAGCTTCGTGCCTTCCAGTACACTCGTACTTTGCCTGAGCACAACTTTCTTACCCGTCATTGTAACTTTTTGGGATTCTACGTCGTACACAGCATCGTCGCCGGTGGCTTCCTGCTTATCCCTGGTGCTCGTCACTATGACTTTACCGCCAGTGGCATGGATAAGCTTGATCTGGCCGCTCGAAAGAGGATCGTCTGACGTGCTTGCGCTCGCGCTTTTCACCGGTTTGGATGTTTTGGAGGCATTCTCGTAAAACACCTCCAGCCGCGGCGCCTTTAGATTGTTATCGCCTTGCGTCACCGAGACATTGCCCATGAAGACTGCCGTATGATTCTTATCGTCGGCCTCCAGCCTGGCGGATTCGATGTTGATGGGCTTTTTGGAATCGGCACCGCTCAAGGGATTTGTCTTGGGCTTGCTCACGGAATTCATGGGCTTGCCGTCCGGACCTGTCTCTGGCTGGAAAACTGCCCGGATGCGAGCTTTGCCGGGAGTGGCAGAAGCTGAAACCAACTCGTCAGGCACAAGGCTCCACTTGCCGGTATCCAGATTGATTTCAAGTTTTGTGCCTTCCAGCATATTCGAGCTTTGCCTGAGCACAACTTTCTTGCCCGTCATTGTAACCTTCTGGGCTGCAACGTCATACAGAGCGTCGTCGCCCGTCGCTTCCTGCTTATCCTTGGCGCTTATCACCAGGACTTTGCCGCCAGTGGCTCGGAGACGCTTGATCTGCCCTCCAGAAATGGGGCCGGCCGATACACCCGCGCTGGCATTCCTCGCTGGCTTGGCCACATTGGAGGGGTTCCAGCCCTTGTCCATTCCCTGGGTCCCGCTGGCTGCCTCGTAGAATACCTCCAGGCGCGGCGCCTTGAGATTGTTATCGCCCTGGGTCACCAAGACGTTGCCGATGAAAACCGCCGTATGCTTCTTGTCATCCACCTCCAGCCGGCCGGCTTCAACATCAATGGGCTTATTAGAATCCGCACCTCTCAAGCCGCTGAAACTGCCTACAGCACGAGCGCTCGCTGCGGCCTCCCCGGCTGCGCTCTGTCCCGCGGACGCCGTTGCAGGCTCCCGCTCAATATGCGTGCGCACATTGCCTTCGAAGATGGCGCGGCTCTCGCTCCAGTACAGAGTCATACCTTCCGCATTAATCGTGCTCTCGTGAAGGCGGACGGCAACTGGCGTCTTGGAAATCATGGTTTGGGCCTTCATGAAGGCCTTGGCCGTCTGAAATGTGGCGCTCATGCCGCCGTCATGTGTCACCGTCACGCCATTGCCGAAGGTGATCACCTCCGTCTTGCTGTTATGCGTGGCGTCCGGCGCGCTGAGCGTCGTAACCTTGCCGTCCGCGCCAGTCATCTTGCCCCGCACCACCTTCAAGTACATAACCTCGGGGCTGCTCAAGGCCTGTTCCGCTGTGCTGGCGGTTATGTCGTAGGGCTCTCCCCTGTCGTTCACTCCGGCGACGTGGGGATCGGCTATCACAAAAGTGCCCGCCGAGACGGCGACGCCGCGTGCCGACAGCGTGCCGCGCCCATTGTCCACGGACGTTTGCAGGAAAGACGGCAGCGCATAGAGGCTCAAGATCAGCGCGGCCCCCAGCGGAAGCAGGCCCTTGAGGGCAAGCACGGTCTTGCTGTGCGCACGCGCGCGGCGGAACTCGGCTTCCCGCCTGCTGTCGCGCGGAAGCGCCTGCGAAGCGCGCGTAAGCCTGCCATCTCCAAGGTCCGGCGTTGCCGCATATGCCATGGCTACCTGCTATCAATCCCCAGGCGCGTTCCTAATGTTTGAAGACGTCGGTATCGTCATGCCACCCTTTTAAATCGAGCTCCGCCCTGTAAGGCAAAAAATCGAAACAGGCTTGCGCAAGACCCGCCCGCCCTTCGCGCTCCAGCAGCGCATCGAGCTTCGCCTTAAGCGCGTGAAGATGCAGCACGTCCGAAGCGGCATAGTTCAACTGTTCCGGCGTCAGCACCGGCTGGCCCCAGTCGGAAGTCTGCTGCTGCTTCGAAATCTCCACTCCTAGAAGCTCGCGGCACAAATCCTTCAAGCCATGCCTGTCTGTAAAGGTACGCACGAGCTTTGCGGCGATTTTAGTGCAGTAAACAGGGCGCGTGTGCGCCCCCAGATAATGCCTGAGGACCGCAATGTCGAACCGGCCGAAATGGAAAATCTTTAGGACATTTGGATTTTCCAGCAGCGCCTTTAGGTTAGGCGCATCGTAGCGGCCCTTTCCGAGCTGCACCAAATGCGCATTGCCATCGCCCGCCGACAACTGCACGACGCACAGCCGGTCGCGATGCGGGTTGAGGCCCATCGTCTCGGTGTCGATCGCCACGGCGCCGCCAAAATCGGCATCCGGCGGAAGGTCGTTCAAATGAACGGATACAGTCATTAAGGCCCGGCCATTCTCTTGGAGGTTCTTCTACAAAGAAAGAGCCACAAGAAAACTGCCCGCGCAACCCCAAGATTCAAGCCCCCGTGGCAGGCTCGCGGCTGCGCCTGCAATTCAGAGCCCATCCGGGAAGGCCAGCTGTTTGTGCCGGCCTAGGGATCTACAGCTCCTTTTCTGAGCCTATGCGCACCATTTCCGAGGAAACCCAGTGCATGATGACGGCAAGCGCATCCGCTGGGCGCATACCTCGATCCACTGCGGCTTCGAACCCGTCTATTAGATGCGATTGCAGCAGTTCGGCCGCCTTTTTGGAAACAAGCGGCTTTGGATTGCCTGGAAAAAGCGCTTCGATATCACTTAGCGAGCAAGGCCCATTACGTACTAGCATTTGTCTTTCCTGATTGATTTGGCGCAGGCTTGAGGCGGCCGGAGGCATCTAGGTTCTTTCAAAGCCGCCAGCGCTTCCCTCGATGTACCGGCCGCATTGCACAGCCGCGTCCTCCAGCGTAACCGCTAGTTCCCTAAGCCCCGCCCCCTCGGCTTCATGGCTGAGATAACGCAACGCCATCAGGATACCCTCTACGTTATGGGCGCCGCCGGCCGCCTTCATTCCCGGATGACGCCCCTTGCCGCGGTGAAAATCAGGCCGCACGCAAAAATTCGATTCTTTCGTCATGGCTTGGAATGTTCTCGCCGTAATTGATGACAGTTTCATAGATGCCGGTCGTCCGCCTGACCTTCTCAAGCACTGCATGGGACACATGCAGGATACCGGCCACGATCTTATAGCCTTCCTGGCTTTTGCCGGGCTCGCCCAGCCATTCGATATCCCAGCCATTGCGGATGAAGATGTTGCGGCAATAGGCGGGATACATGACGCCGGCGATGGCGGCGACGCCATGAGCCAGGGCGAATTCCAGGTAGCCGATGACGAGTTCCTGGACGATCCGTTTGCGCATTTGCGGGCTCAGGCTCTCATCGACGCAAAAGCGGCTGCCCTCCCAGATTTCCGCGCTCTTGGGCAGCTTCGCCTTGGTTACGAGGTATGGGAAAACTTCCTCCAGCATATATGGCCGGTCGGTTGGGCAAAGCCGCGAGGAACCGCGCGCTCTTCCGCTCGAGTCCCGCCAGACGAGGTAGTATGCGGCCGGATTGTCGTACTGGTCGTACTCCATGTTGCGGATCGCCGGAACGTTCCAGCCCTGCCGCTGCACGATGCACTTGTGCCTCAGCCTGTGCTGCTCGTAGATCGGATTGCCGCGAAAGAAGTGACTGGTGCTGATGGTTACGCAGTCTATCATCGGTTCGCCCTCGATAAACGGATTTACCAGGGCAATCGAACCACCTCTTGAGCCGCGCTATCAGCTAGCAACCTTGATAGGGGGGCCGGCCTATGCAGGAGGGCAGAATCAGGCCGAGCCGGATGGCCTTGACCGTGGCCAGCGTACGCTCGTTGGCCTGAAGCTTTTTGAATATATTGTTCATGTGAAAGCGTATGGTCGCATGGGAAACGCCAATGATATCGGCGATTACACTGTCGCTTTTTCCTTCCGCGGCCCAGAGCAGAATCTCCTTTTCCCGGGCGCTCAGGCGAACGTGCCCCAAACCGCCAAAAGCCGCATGATCCTTCTTTTTCATCCGCTCGGTATAGGCTACATGAAACTGGTGCGATAATAGATGTATCTTGCCCAGCAGGTTTGCGTCCGGGCGCACGCCGCCTGTGCTGCTTGCCATTCCCACGCCCGCCAGCTCGCCGTTGGGGCCGCAGAGCGGGATGGCCAGGCCGTCGAGAAGCTTGGCGTCCCTGGCTTCGTTCATCACCTTCTTTTCTTCCCGTCCGAGCTTGCAGGTTTGTATGACCGTCTCCCATGTGAATGGATGGGAGGTCGCACAGCCATATCGCGGAACAGGGTCGATCCGCTCATAGCCATTTGCTTTGTAATAAGACATCCAATCGTCTGGGTAGTTTTCCGCTATACCGTGCCCCGCGCCAAGACCAAGTGACGGGTGCGCAGTGATCAAGCTGTAACAGAACCGGTCATAGCCAAGACTTCTTAGCGCATCTCCAAACAAGGCGGAAACATCCAGCGATGACTTCGCCAGATTTGTTTCTTCGATAAAGCACTCAAGTGAACATCCATCCATTTTTGCTTACGCCAGCACCAGTTGCAACCTCAGCGAACGGACAAATGAGATTGTAGCATTGATATTCTTGCACGTGTAGCAAGCGAGTCGTTTGTATTTTGTCAGCAGTTGTAGCTTCTCAAGCATAAGTCCATTGCTCAAAAAGAAATAGACATCTCGCATTTAGCTACTTAGAGGTGTGTGTGTAACCACACGACTAAGGGGGGATGTTTTCTAGGCTCACTTATTGTTCTGGCAATGACGATTCTTGGGCTAATAAGAGGCGCACTGAGCAGCTGCAACCTTTTCCAGTCATGCCATAGAAGTACAACTTGATTCTGGCTGTTTCCCGCCGGCGATATAATATAGTAGTTCTCCTGCAACGTTCTGATAGGCAGGCGAGATTTATTGCTCAACAGCCCCGGAGCGCGGCCGGAAGCCTACCCGCCAAGCTACGGGTACTGGGAACGGGCCGTGGCAAGCTACCGGTGCTGCAACCGACCCAGCTTGTGCCGCCATCGCCGCGATGCTCTCTGGAGAGACCTTCAGCTTACAGCCTTTTTTGGCGCGGGCGGAAACGGCGCCCGGCGGCAGGAACCCTTTCATCTTATTCCAGCGGGCGTGAGCAGTCTAAACAGCCGGCCAACCACGCTTCTTCCCGCTCTTCTCTGGCGCGGGCGGGCGCGCACGCGCGCAGTCCTATTCCGGCGCCTTACCCTGGCTTGATCCTTATCCGCTTCCGCCAGCAAAGGCCGCACCGGGATGAAATAGACGGTTTTGTCGAGTTCTCCGCCTTGCGGGCAAAAATCGCCTTCACCTGTCCCCAGCGTGTGGCTCGCAAGCCCCGCCCCCTTGAAGCGCAGACGCAACTGCCGCGGCTTATTGCTAGGGTCCTTGGCGTCGGCAATCATGCCTCTGTCCCCTAAACGCGCGAGGCCTTCCGCCTGGCACCAGTAGCGCGTCCAGCCGAAGGTGCTGGTGAAGGCCGAAATCTTATAGCCCGAGCCGCTCTTCTTGATTTCGAGCCGCCCGGACTGGCTGCGCCACTCGCCTTCGAAGCCGTCGCGGTCTGGCTCGAATGCGTTCAACACCTTGATGCGATCCGAGAGCCGCGCCTTCAGCTCCTTGACCGCCGCGCCGCGGCCGTACCTCCGGCCCTCGCCGCGCTCGCCGCCTTGTTTGGAATTCGCCTTCGGCGCGGCGTCGTTGAGAAGGTAGTCTACTCCCTCCAGGGAGCTTTCGTCGTAGGCGCGCTGATCGTTGCGCAGCGCCACGGTGCTATACCGGCCCGCGCGCTTGACCGCGTCCCAATAGGCCTTGACCATCTTGGCGTCGAGGTCCCGCAGTTCCTTGTCGGAGCAGATCAGCCATTCCAGGAGCGCCTTCCGGCGCGCCCTGACGCGCTCTTCCTGGCGCCTGGCGACTTCCTGAGGGTCGAGTTCGCGCAGTTCCATTTCCGTGAGCCCCTGCTCTTCCGGAACGGGCTTGCATCCGGAAGAGGACGGGGCTGCGAGGGCGGGCCCGGCGATGACTGAAAGCGCGATGGCGGCGGTGGCGATGAAGCGCATGGATATTTCCGGTATGCGTACTGTTCGAACTTGGGGCGCCCGCGGAACTTTAGAGTAATCCACAGGCTCCCCTTTCCGGCTTGTTAGCCGGATCAACCCGGTACAAGGTTCAGTGGCCAAACGCAAAACCCCATTTCGGATAACTTCCTTTCACCCTGACGCGCGGGAACTTGCGCGCTCCTGTCATGGCGCTGTGTATAACGCGCTCGTGATAAGCTTAGCACAAGCTTGATCTGATTCGGGCGGCGGACGCCGCGGAAAGACAAATTCGCCGGCGCATTTCCACGAACGAATTGCGCGCCTTCACCTTGCCCGCCCTCTGCAAAGGCGGCAGGCCGGCGGCCAGCTTCGTCATGAAGAAGAAGAAGCGCGCCACCTTCCAGCCGCTCTCCATGAGCGGCCCGGAGGGGCGATTCACAATGCGGCGCGGGCCGGCTCCGGCGCTGAAGACTTCTCTTATGCCCGCCTGAAATACCCACGGCTAACCGCACCTTGGCTTGCCCCCGGTGGCTGGCGCTATTCTTTCGCCGGTTGCGGGGGTCCCTTTCTGCGCGTGATTTTCGGCAATGCGCCTTTCGGAAGCTTTAACGTGAATAACCTTTTGTTTTTGAAGGCTGTCTTCGACGCAATGCGCGCGTGCCAGCAGGCCGGATGCGCCGCTTTATAGTTAATTTCAAATCCGCGAATATATTTAAAGGGATTTTCGAAGCGTGAAATTCGCGCGAGGACGCGTGAAATTTCGCCGGAATGCAGCGAAAGATTGCGTGAGCCGCGCGCGTTAACCATCCGCGCATTAACCATGATGGCGCCGCAGGCGACGCGAACGGTTTGTTAGCATCTGAGCCTGCCCCACTGAAGCAGCGCGGACACCCAGGATTTCGCGGCGCGGGAGGACACGGCACGACTTGATCGCTTGGCGCGGTGCGACTTTCAATACGCAAGCCAACACTTAGCTATCAGGCTGCTGGTGCGGCACACTATGCCCGTCACACAAGCATATGTTTGGAATTTCCCGCTTATGTTGTCCCGTCAGCCCGGACATAAAGCAGTTAGAATGCCGGCGTTTTGGCATGACGGAGGGCGAGCATGACGCGGGACGAAACCGTAGCGCTGTTTCTGGAGTGCGAGGCGAAGCGGGCGGAGGCGCGCGCGGCGGCGCTGGCCGGAGGCAAATCCGAAGGCGAAGCCGGTCGCACGGCGCACGAGGCCGCGAAGGCGCATTGGAACGCCTGGGTGGAGCTTCTCCTCGCGGAACGCAAGGCCATGGAAAACGCGGGCACCTGGAAATCGAGCCGCGAATACTCCTGGAAGCCGGAGGAAGGCGAAAACCCGGAAACGCAAGCCTGGCTGGAAAAGGCGGCAGCTGATTTCTCCCGCTGTCTCTTTCTTGTACGGGGGGTGGAGGGAACCAAAGAGACAGCGGGAGAAGACAGTGAAGAGGATGGCAGCGCCAAGCCACCTGTCAAATCCATTCAACTCGAGGGGGACCGGGCCGATTTCTCGGGCTTCGTTTTTCCCGGCCCCGCCTATTTCCTAAGCGCCACCTTCTCCGGCACCGCCAATTTCCGAAGCGCCACCTTCTCCAGCGACGCCTGGTTCAATAGCGCCACCTTCTCCGGCACCGCCAATTTCCAAAGCGCCACCTTCTCCGGCGACGCCTGGTTCAATAGCGCCACCTTTCAAAACTCCACGAGCTTCAGGAAAGCGACGTTTGAGAAACAGGCAAACTTCACAGGCATCAAGGTGGACCGCGCTTTCGATATGACCGGCGCAAAGTTCGAAGAGGTTCCCGCCTTCAATCAGGCGGATTTCAAGCAGGCGCCCGATCTCGACGACGTAACGTTTCGACTGCCGGACTTCTGGCCCAGGGGCGACGCCGGGCTGATCGCGAGATACCGCGCCATCCGCCGCATGGCGATCCAGGGGGCCGATTACGAGCGCGAGCAGATGGCGTTCAAAGGCGAGTTGCGGTCACGGCGCTGGACGGTGGACAAATGGAAGCATCCCGGCACATGGCTCGGCCTGATCTACGACGGCATCGCGGATTGCGGGCGCTCCATCGTCCGGCCGCTGCTGATCTGGCTCGCCAGCGTGCTGGTATTCGCGGTGCTGTATCTGCGGCTGGCGGAGCAGGCGCAAGGCTTTAGCTGCGGCGTGCCCTTCACCAAGGCGCTGTACCTGGCGGGCCGCAACGCGCTCGTGCTGTTCAGCGGCGCGCGCGATGCGCGGATCGCTCAGGCGTATCAGTGCCTCTATGGCGGCGATGGCACGCCGCAAATCCCCGACGGCGTGAGCTTTATCGAAGCCTTCTTGCAGGTACCGCTGAGCGCGGTGCTGATCTTCCTGCTGCTGCTCGCGATCAAGAACCGGTTCAAGATCAAGTAGCGGCCCATCCGGATGCGGCATTCCCGCTTTCCCGCCATGGTCTCGGGCAAAATATATGCTTGAATGTGTTGCCCCCTCGTGCAATTGAATGCAAGCATCGCTTGCGTCTCCATGCCTCTACCCGTAAAGCAAAGCCGGCGGGGTGCGGGCCGGTACTCGATTGTGGAGCAAGACTCCACACATCTGTATATTTACACAGAACTGTGTAGGGCCATATTCTATTGACGTCCGCCGAGTTGAAGAAGCTGCTGGCCAAACATGGATGCACCTTCGAAAATCACCGCGGCGGCAGCGGGCACATCACGATCAGGCGCGGCGCCCGGAAATCGGTGATGCCCGTTCATGGGGGACGGAAGGAATTGGGGACCGGACTGGTTAAGAAGATCCTGAAGGACTTAGGGCTCGAAAATTAGCATGTGGTACGAAGCCGTCCTCGAAGCCGATGACAATGGCGCCTTCCTGGTGACTGTTCCCGCTTTTCCCGAAATCACGACTTTCGGGGAAGACGAGCTTGACGCGCTTCGCAGGGCTCAAGACGCAATTGAAGAGGCCGTTGCCGCCAGAATTGCCGAAGGCGGCGATGTTCCCAAATTCGCGAAGGAGGCCCCGCCGTTGAAGGTGAAGCTTCCCTGGCTGACCTTCCTTAAAACGGCTCTCTACATCGTGTGCCGCGACAAGGGCATCACGAGGGCAGAGCTGGCGCGGCGGTTGGAATGGAACCGCGAACAGGTCGAGCGGCTTTTCAAGCTCGATCACAACTCGCGGCTCGATCAGCTTGAAGCCGCATACCGCGCCGCGGGTCTCAATGTGACGCTTTCGGTGCCCGAGGTTGTCGAGGCGGAGGTCGCTTAAGCGTAGCCGTATAAGGCAAGCGGCGGGTGATTCGCAGTGCCGGCCATGCGCAAGTGCAGGCGGCAAACCCAGGAGTTGCCGGATGCAGGGTTGCGGCATATTCTGAGCGTTCAACCCCTCACCCTGTCCCTTGCTCTCCCTATGGGAGAGGGAACGCCAGAAGTTCCACTGAGGCTGTTTCAGGGGTTCCTTCTCCCATGGGGAGAAGGACAGGATGGGGAGATCCCCTCAGTGCAGGGCGCTGCGCAGGCCGAAGCTCAAGCCGGCTGCCAAGCCTGCAGGCTTGCGAGCTTTTCCATCTTCTCCCTGGAGCTCAGCGCGGCCGGCCGGTTCATCAGCCCGGCGCAATAGGCCTCGAACTCGGGCCGCTTCTCGATCATGCCGAGCATCATGCCGAAACCCAGCATGGAGCCGATATAGAGGTCGGCGGCGTTGAAGCGGTCTCCGGCGAGGTAGGTCTTGCCCTTGACCGCGCCGGCCAGCGTATCCATCACCCGCGCGAAGGAGCCGTAGCCGCAACGGCCTTGCAACTCGGGCGTCGCCGGGTCCCAGCCCATGGAACGGTTGGTCCAGGCCGGCTCCAGGCAGCCCGCGCCGTAGAACAGCCAGCGGTAGTATTCGCCTCGTTCCGCCGGGGCGGGCGCGAGGCCGGCCTCGGGGAAGGCGTCGGCGAGGTAGGCCAGGATCGCGGGCGCTTCGGTAACGACGGTATTGCCGTGCTTGATCGCGGGTACCTTGCCCATCGGATTGATGGCGAGATAGTCCGGCTCCTTCATCGTGGTGGCGTACTCCAGGATTTCCAGGCGGTACGGGCAGCCGATTTCCTCCAGCATCCAGTGCACGATGCCGCCGCGCGAACGCGGGTTGGTGTAAAAGACAAGCTCCTTGCTCATGGCGGTCTCCGTTTGTGTGTTGCTGACGCGCTTATAACGCGCGCCACTGCCAGTTTCTGTCAGCAGCGTCTTGCGCCACTCTTTCGCCAGCGCCTTGCGGCCCTTGGGCAGGCGCTCCGGCAGAAGTTCGGCCGCTTCGATCCGGTCGGCGCGGAAGTGGCGGAAGCCGCCGCGCAACTCGCACCAGGCGGCGAGGATGCGCGCGGAGTCGAAGAAGCCGAGCGCGGCGGGCCAGATGGTGCGCGCCGTCCGTACACTTTTTTCGTCGCAATAGCTGATGGCAAGCTTGCGTTCCTCGCGCAGCGCCTGCCGGAGCAGGCCGAGCGGCACGGCCTGGCGCCGCTCGAAGCCCTGGCCAACGATGAGTGCGCCGTCCTCCAGCCGCTGCCGCATCGCCGGCGGCATCACCGTGGCGATCTTCGCCATGGCATCGCCCGCGGCCTGGGAGAGGCCTTCGTCCGTGCGCCGCGCAACCCACTGCGCGCCCAATGCCAGCGCTTCGATTTCGGCGGCGGAGAACATCAGCGGCGGCAGCAGGAAGCCCGGCTTCAGCACGTAGCCGAGCCCCGGCTCGCCCTCGATCTCCGCGCCCAGCGCTTGAAGCGCTGCGATGTCGCGGTAGAGCGTGCGCAGCGAGACGCCCGCCTCGCGCGCGAGCGCGGCCCCGCTCACTGGCTGGCGGTGGCGGCGGAGCATCTGCATCAGCTCGAACAGGCGGTGCGTGCGGGACATGGCGGCGCGGCGCTTCTCCTTACCCCGCCCAGTTTCACCGGGTTTCGCGGCAATGCAAGCGGCACGCAAATCCAGTGTTTCCTCAGCCGCCAACCCCGCGAAGGCGGTCATCAATTTTGACGGTTGATATCACAGACTGCCGCGCCCTGTTCAGGCCCACTCCCCCCAGCCCCCCATCCGCCCAAATGGGAAACGGGGCGGCGAACACCACCGAGCCAGGCATTTTTGCGTTTTTCGCTGCCTTGCCGCCACCTTCGATTCGCCACGTAAACAGCCCAGTTCTCAGCGTGAACTGCCGCAACGCTTTGCGGCGTCTTCATTATTTTTTCGAGAGGTGATCATGCGCAAATCCGGAATAATCGCGGCAATCGTGTTTGCCGCCCCTGGCATCGCCTTCGCAGCCGAAATCCCAGCACCTTCGAAGATCGAGGCCGTAACGGTGTTTCCATCTGGCGCCGAGGTGACGCGCACTCTGAAGGTGAAGCTCGAAGCGGGCGAGCACACGCTGCTGGTGGATGGCATCACCGGCGAGGCCGTGCCGTCCTCCATCCGCATCGAGGCGGCCGGCGCCGGCAAGCTGGAGATCGGCTCGGTGGACGTCAAAGAGGTGAACCTCGCCAGCACCGATCCCGAAGTCGCGCAATCGGCCCGCAAACGGCTCGAAGACGAGCTTGAGGCCTTGAACGACCAGCGGGCTGCCGAGGACGGCGTCATCAAAGCCGCGCGAATGCAGCAAGCTTATCTTGAAAGGCTCGGAAAACTGCCTGAAGCGCCCAGCGCTCCAGGTGCCGCGGGACCGCGCGAGGACTGGCGAGCCCTGATTGGCATCATAGGCGAGGGCATGAAAGAAACCGCGAAGGCCATCGCGGAGGCGCAACATAAGCAGCGCCAGCTCGACCGCTCCATCGCCGATCTCCACAAGCAGATCGATGCCGCGGGCGGGAAAATCGAAAAGCGCACGCAGGTCCGCATATTCGTCAACGCCGCAGCCCCCGCCGAAACGGAGCTTAAGCTGCGCTACCAGATCAACCACGCTTCCTGGTCGGCGTCCTACGATGCACGGCTAACCACCGGCGATTTGGGCGCCGGTGTTTCCCCGTCGCTTGCGATCATCCGGCGCGCCGTCATCCAGCAGAACAGCGGCGAGGATTGGGAGAATGTCGCGATGGCGCTCTCCACCACCCGCCCCGGCCACGCCACCGCCGCCCGTCAGCCAGAGATGCTAACCGTCGATTTCGTCAGCGGGCCGGTTGCCAACCCCCCGGCTCCCGCATCGCAGGTAATATCCAAGAGCGAATTGGATGGCTCCCTTGAGCCGGCGCCCAGACGTGAAGCGCCCGCCCCTGTCAGCACCAGAACCAGCGCCTTCCAGACTGTCTACGCCATCCCTGGCCGCATCGGCATCAAAGCCAATGGCGAGGCCAAGCGCTTGCAGCTCGGCACGGAGACGCTTAAGCCGTCGCTTCTCGTGCTGACGGTTCCGCGCTTCGATCTGACAGCCTACCTCTATGCGCGCCTGACGTTGCCGAAAACGTCGAATCCCATGCTGGCGGGGCCAGTTGCCCTGTTTCGCGACGGCGTGTTTGCTGGAAACGGGGAGCTTCCGCAACTGGCGCCCGGCGAGGAGTACGAGCTTGGTTTCGGCGCCGACGAGCGCGTTAGGGTCAAACAGGCCGTGACCGGGGACAAGAAGGGCGAAACGGGCACCTTCACGACATCCCACATGGAGGAGCGCCACTACGCCATCTCGGTCAGGAACCTGCACGCACAGCCCATCAAGGTGCACATCCTCGACCGGGTACCGGTGGCCAAGCACCAGGACATCAAGGTGGACTTTTCGATGGATAAGGGACCGCAGCCTTCGGCTAAGGATGTCAACGGCCGCCGCGGCGTCATGCTTTGGGTGATGAAAACCGCCGCGGACGAGGAAGCTGGGATCGGCTTCGGCTACCGCATCACCTCCCCGGCCGGCAAGCCGATCGCCTATGGCGAGCCTAGCGTCTTTGGCGAGCTTAGAACCCCACTCCGGGCCGATTTCGGATACCAGCTTCGGAAGCAAGACTTCGATCAAACGGAGGTGTTCCGCTTTGGGGACACCACGCGTTTTTGACGAGGTTCCCCTGCGCGTGCGGGAGAGGCCATTTCCCGCACGCACCCGAAGCTCTTAGGCGAGGTGCTTCGCATCGATATGAACGCGCGTTTGCCGTTTGAGGAGATCGAGAAGCACCAGAACGCGATCGTTCTCTTTCATCTCGGCGATCTCGCAGATCAGGCCATCGAAGACTCCGCCGCGAATTGTAACCTGCTGCCCAATTCGAAAGGGCATTTCGGGTTTACAGATGCTGCCGTTTACTTCCCGCGATTTGAGGCTCTCCACGAAACCCGCCGGCAGCTTTGCCGGCGTTTCGCCGCTCATGACCACATTGCGCACGCCAATCGTGCTAAGAAGCGGCCGCCATCGCTGGGTAAGATCCTGCTCCGTGAAAACATAGCCTGGAAAGAGCGGGCGGAGAGCGTCGTGGGCGCGCCTTGCATGCCGGATGTGCCGGACGGTCATCGGGCAATAGACGTGGAAATTCTGCCGCGCCAGATTTTGCATGGCGACCACTTCACGGTGAGGATGGGTTGCGAGCACAAACCACACGCCATCTTCCATCTTCAATATCCAATTAAAGCAACGGCATAATTGCAGCGGGAACGGCAGCCTGCTTTCGCCCGCCGGCTGCTTTTTGCTGACAATTCCTCCTAAAGTTGAGTAGAATTTGAGCGATTTTGAGACTTGCGCCAGCCGCTCATGCTTTCGGGCCTACTCGCCCTGCTGCTTTGCCGTCTTGCGCCGGATTTCTGCCCAGGCTTCGAGCCTGGCTTTGATCTCCGCCTCGCAGCCACGGCCCTTGGGCCGGTAGAATTCCTGCCGCTCAAGGCCATCCGGGAAGTAATTCTGACCTGAAACGCCTTCCTCAGTGGCATGGTCGTAGACGTAGCCTTCGCCGTAACCCTCGCTGCGCATGAGCTTCGTCGGCGCGTTCAGAATATGCTTCGGCGGTGCCAGCGAACCGCCTTCCTTGGCGAGCCGCATCGCCGCGCCATAGGCCACATAGGCGGAGTTCGATTTCGGCGCGGCGGCGAGGTAAATCACACATTCCGCCAGCGCCAGCTCGCCCTCGGGGCTGCCCAGAAAATCGTAAGCGTCCTTCGCCGCGTTCGCCAGCACGAGCGCCTGCGGATCGGCAAGCCCGATGTCCTCCACCGCCATGCGCACAATGCGCCGCGCGAGGTAGAGTGGGGCCTCGCCGCCGTCGATCATGCGGCAGAACCAGTAGAGCGCCGCGTCCGGGTCCGAGCCACGGACAGCCTTGTGCAGCGCGCTGATGAGGTCGTAATGCCCGTCGCGGTTCTTGTCGTAAAGCGGTGCGCGGCGCTGGACGAGCGTCACCAGCTTCTCCGCGTCCACGGGCGGTTCGCCCTCGCGCGTGGCGTCGTAGACATCCTGGGCGAGGTTCAGCACCGCGCGGCCGTCGCCATCGGCCATGCCTAGCAGCGCTTGCCGCGCTTCCAGCGTAAGCGGCAGCTTGCGGCCCGTGACCTTTTCAGCGCGTTCGAGCAGCAGCTCAAGACCGTCCTCGCCCAGACGCTTGAACACGAGCACCTTGGTGCGGGACAGCAGCGCGCCGTTCAGCTCGAAGGAAGGGTTTTCGGTTGTCGCGCCAACCAGGATGATGGTGCCGTCTTCGACATAGGGCAGGAAGGAATCTTGCTGCGAGCGGTTGAAGCGGTGGATCTCGTCGACGAAAAGAATGGTGCCCTGGCCGAAGCGCCGCCGGTCGCGCGCTTCGTCGAAGACTTTGCGCAAGTCCTGCACGCCGGAGAAAATCGCGGAAAGCTGCTCGAAGTGCAGGCCGGCACCGCTTGCCATCAGCCTCGCAACCGTGGTCTTGCCGGTTCCGGGAGGCCCCCAGAAGATCATCGAGCGCGGCGCTTCGCCTCCGGCAATCCGGCGCAGCGGGCCGCCCTCGCCCAGCAGGTGGTCCTGCCCGATGACCTCGGCAAGCGATTTCGGACGCAGCCGGTCCGCGAGCGGCCGCGAGGCATCGTCAGTGGTAATTTGCGCGCGCTCGAATAGCGGAGCGGAAGGTGTGGATCGGGATTTGGCCATGTGAGTCACCGTGCGATCGGAATACTATAAGCCCAAATCCGGTCAGCGCACACGAGCGTCATCCAACCGGAGTTGCCGGGGCCGGAGACGATTCCGCCGCGCCAGGCGTGGGAGCATGAGGCGCCAGAAGGCGTTCGACGCATTCCTGAACACCTGTTTGCCACGCGGGCAGCTTGACGCCAAAAGTCCGTTCCAGCTTCGAGCAATCGAGCTGGGAGTTCGGCGAGCGCCTGGTGCGCGTTGCATATTCCGATGACGGTATGGGCTCCAAACTGGCGGACAGCTTGGCCAGCCGTTCCGATGCGGAAAGCACCTCCTGGGCCACGTCATACCAAGCCGCCGTCCCGGCGCCGGCGGCGTGATAAATGCCCCAGGGCTTTTCTTCTCCGGGCCGCGCCGTCAATTGCAGGGCAACCGCGAGAATGGCGTCGGCGAGGTGAAGCGCGTAGGTTGGATTGCCGTATTGGTCGTTGACGACCTTCAGCGGCACGCCCAATTGCACGCGCTGAAGAATGTTGCTGACGAAGCAGCGGCCGAAGGGGCTGAAAATCCACTCGGTTCGCAGGATGACGTGCTTCGGATTGGCCTCTTGCACCGCCTGCTCCCCCGCGAGCCTGGATTTTCCGTAAGTAGTCGACGGCCCGGTGGGATCGGTTTCGACGTAGGCGGACGGTTTGTTGCCATCGAACACGTAGCTTGTCGAAATGTGGATGATGGGAACATGCCGTCTGGCCGCAGCCTCCGCCAACAGCCGCGCCCCGGTGGAGTTGAGAGCGAAAGCCAGCTCCGGCTCGCTTTCCGCCCCATCGACATCCGTATAGCCCGCGAGGTTGATCAGAACATCGGGCTCTATATCGCCCAACGCCCGCTCAATGCTGCGGGGATCGCAAATGTCGAGCCCCGGCCGGCCGATCGCGAAGGCCGAAATGTCGCTGCGCCCCGGCGCCATCTGCATGAAGGCGCGTGCGATTTGTCCATGCCAGCCGGCAGCCAGTATCCGCATGATCGATTGCCCCGAAGTGTTTGCAGGTGCTCTTTGCAACCCTGAAGCAGTAAGGCGGCTTTGTGCCCTTGTAAGGGCATACAGCGCAAACGTTTCCGGATTGCGGGAAGGCATCCGCGGCCATAATTCTGGCGTCCTTTCTCCCCTCGGGGAGAGAGACAGAGAGGGGGGATTTTGCGAACCGCTCAAGCGGATTTCACATCAGCTCACGATCTCCTTGTCGCCCTTGAGCGCAAGCTCCAGGATCAGCGCGGGGTGGCGCGCCGCACGGCCAAGGCCGTCTTGAATTTGCTTGCGGCAGGAATAGCCGGTGGCGGCCACGAAGGCGTCGCGGCCAGCCTTGCGGATCGCCGGGAACAAGGACAGCTCCGCCATGGCCAGCGAAATCTCAAAGGTTTCGGGCGTCATGCCAGTGATGCCGTTGAGTCCGCAGCAATCCGGCGGCCCGTCGATAACCTTCAGCTCGGGCACTAGCTTAAGCACGGTGCCCGCCGCGTCCTCAATGCCGGCCGCGCGCTCGTGGCAATGGCTGTGCAAAAGCACATCCGTCTCGACGGTCTTCAGCGGCAGCGCGAACTTGCCCTCCGCCAGCCGCGCGGCGGCGAACTCCTCGAACAGCAGCACCGGCGGCGTTTCCTTCGCGGGCAGGCCCAGCGCCGCATACTCGTCGCGCATCATCAACACGCAGGCCGGCTCAAGCCCGATGACGGGAATGCCCTTCTCCGCGAAGGCTTCGGCAGCGGCGGTCAGGCGCTTGGCCTGCGCGCGCGCTTCCTCGAAGCGGCCCGCGTCATAATAAGTCCGGCCGCAGCACAGCGGCTTCTCCTTGTTTTCATCCGCAAAGGCAATAACGGCATAGCCGGCCGCGTTCAAAACGGCTGCCGCCGCGCGCAGATTCGCGGGCTCGAAGGAGCGGTTGAAGGTGTCGGCGAACAGCGCGACCGTGCCATTCACCCCCGGTTCAGCCGTCTCCGGTGCCCGGAAGCGCCGCCCCCCCCATCTGGGCCAGGGCCGGTCCGCCGCGATGCCAAACCAGCGTCCGGTCAAGCGCGGAAGCCCCGGCAGGAGATCGCGCAGGGCCAGTAGCGCACCCCAGCGCCGCGCCTGGTCCGTATATTCGGGCAGCCGCGCATACCAATCCAAGGCCTTGGAACTCCAGCCATCCGCGCGCGCCGCCGCCAACGCCTCAACTTTCATCTTGGGGATGTCCAGGCCGGAAGGGCAGGCGGTTTTGCAGGCTTTGCAGGAGACGCATGATTGCATGGCCTCGATCATGGCGGGCGAGCCCAGCGCCTTGGGGCCGAGCTGGCCGGAAAGCGCCAGGCGTACGCTGTTGGCGCGGCCGCGCGGGCTGTCGCGCTCGTCATGGGTCACGTTATAGGAAGGGCAGGCGAGGCCCGGCTCGGCGGACCGGCACAGCGAAAATCCACTGCAGCGGCTGGCGTGGGCAAGCGTGCGGGAAGGGGAGGGTGACGCGCCCATGTTCAGCGCGATGGGCGTATCCTCCACCGCCTTGATCTCGCGCGGGGTGCGAAGCAGGTACACCTCGTCGAACCGCGGTGCGCGCAGGATTTTGCCGGGGTTCAGCATCCATTCCGGGTCGAGCTGCGTCTTGAGCTGCGCGAAAAGTTCGATGGCCTCGGGGCCGAGCCGGCGCTCCAGTGCCTCGCTGCGTGCGATGCCGATGCCGTGGCCCGAGGTAAGCACGCCGCCGTAGGTCTTGATCAGGTCCGCCATCTCTCCGGCCAGCGGGCGCATACGTTCAATGTCCTGGGGGTGGCGCAGATTGAGAATGGGCCGGACATGCAGCGCGCCCCGGCCGGCATGGCCGTACAAGGCGCTGCGCACGCCGTGCTTCCGGAACAGCTCGCCGAGCGCGGCTCCGTAAGCGGCGAGACTCTTGATGGGCACCGCGCCGTCCTCCAGGAAAGGCAGGGGCTGCGCGGCGGACTTCAGCGACCATGCCCGGATGACGGCCTCGTGGCGCAAGCGCCAGAATGCCGCGCGCGCCTTTTCTCCCATGATCTCGATCACGGCCGGTTTGAGCCCGCCGACCTCGGAGACATAATCGCCGAGCGCCTTGAGCTGACGCGAATTGGCGACCGCGTTCTCTTCGTCGAACTCGACGATCAAAACTGCCTCTGGCTCGCCTTGCAGGAGGCGCGCAACCATGGCGTCCATCCCCGCCCGCGCGGCGAGGGATTCGAGCAAGACGCGGTCCAAAAGCTCGACGGCGCTGGGGTTCACCACCATGATCTTGGGCACGAGGCGCAGCGCCGCGGTCAGATTGGCGAAGCGGCAAATGCCCAGCGCGCGGTTGGGCGCCTTTCGCGCAAGCTTGAGCTGGATCCTGGTGGCGATGGCGAGGGTACCTTCGGCGCCCGCGAGAAGCCGGGCCGTGTTCTGGTCCGCCGAGCTGGCCAGCAGCGACCTGAGATCGTAGCCTTCGGGCTCCGGCGTTCCCGGCGCGCGCTGAGGCCAAAGCGCGGCGATCACCTCCTCATGCAATTCACCGAATTGGAGGAGATCCAGAAGCCTGTCGCGGCCGGGGGCGGGCTGGCTTCCGTCCTCTTCCGAAACGGCGTTGAATAGCACGCGCTGGCCGTCGGCGAGAAAGGCATCGGCCGAAGCCACATTGTCGCGCATCGAGCCGTAGCGCAGCGCGCGGATACCGCTCGAATTGTTGCCGAGCATACCGCCAATGGTGGCCTGCCGCTCCGAGCCGATGGCGACAGGGAAAACCAGACCGTATGCCGCCAGCGCGCCGTTTACCGCCGCCAGCGTGCAGCCGGGCTCCACCATACATGTCTGGGCGTCCGCATCTATCTCAACGATTTTGCGGAGATATTTCGAGAAATCGATGATGAGGCCTTCGCCCAGCGTCTGGCCCGCCGTGGAAGTACCGCCGCCGCGCGCGATGACCGGCAGCCCTTCCTCGCGCGCCATCTCAAGCACAATGGCGACATCGGCCGCCGTTTTTGGCGCGACCACACCTGCCGGAAAGCACTGGTACATTGATGCGCCGGTGGAATAGCGCCCACGCGTGAACAAATCGCAGGCGGCATCTCCTTCGATCTCGCCCCCAAGCCTGTCCCAGAACGCCCGCCCGGCCCCTCGAATCGCCATTTTCCCTCAACCGCTCAGGCGGAGCGCAGTCAACCCCGCCCTTTGCACAGCCGTCATTGCAAGCCGCTCCGGCCCCGGAACAATCCAGACGGCGAAGAAAAAGCACCAGTTGCAGGATCGCCACAGCCGGCCGTGGCCGTCCCGCGATGACCGCCGGGCGCCACCGCCCCAGGGCAGACCATGACCCAGAGTCCCGGTTTCCGCAACGCCCCATTAACTAGGTTGCGATACACGTCACATCTCTTTCTGGTTGTAATGCGTCGGGGCGTACCGTCATGGTCTTGGGCAGAAACTTTAGCTGCGCGCCGGCGCAACTGTTGCGGAAAATCGTTTGGGTTGTGGGGCCAGCCCCACAGCATAAGCTTGGGCTGCCCAGCAAATGCCCGAATCACCGTTTCGAGCTGGCTTCACCAGCCACTTCCAGGCTGGTTGTTTTGGCAAAAGCCCCAGCTAACAGGATGATGATAGCAACAGCTCTCGCCGTATCGCTCAGCGCTTGTTCCGTGTCCAAGAGCAACCTCCCCATGACCGATGCAACGCGCCAGTTGAGCCCGCGCCTGATCAAGGTGGGCGATCCGGTCCCCAAGGGCGGCGGCGTTTATAAAGTCGGAGATCCCTATCTGGCCAACGGCAAGTGGTATGTTCCCGTGAACGACCGCTCTTACGACCGCAAGGGCCTCGCCTCCTGGTATGGCGATTTCTTTCACGGCCGCCAGACCGCCAATGGCGAAATCTACGACATGAACGCGCTCACGGCCGCGCATCCCACTTTGCCGCTGCCGACCTACGTTTCCGTCACCAACCTGATGAACAACCGCACGGTTGTCGTCAGGGTCAATGACCGCGGCCCCTACCACGACGGCCGTATCATCGACCTTTCGCACAAAGCGGCGCGGGTTCTTGGGTTTTACGGGCGCGGCACCGCGCCTGTGCGCGTCCGCTATCTTGGCCCGGCGCCTTTGAACGGCGACGACAGCTACGAGCGCCGCGTTTTGGCGCAACAGCCCTGGGCCCCGCGCGTTGTTTCCAGCGTTGCCAGACCGTCCAGGCGGCAGCGCAACATGCTGATGGCCGCCGTCGCGGTTTCGGAATGGCCTGTGATCGTGAAAAAAGGCAGCTTCGAAGGGCCCTCAGCCAGCCATAACGGCAAATGGCTAACCGCGTCTGAACCGGCCTTCGCCTATCAGGCCCTACACACGAGCACGCGATAAATTATGTTGCCCTGAAACGGCCTAAACCTTGGCCAACTGGCTTCGAAGTTGCTATACCTAACACTCGAATAAGCCAGGACCGATACCGATGCGCCTTCTCCTGCTCTGCCTGAGCTTTTTTGCCTGCTTCCAATTCGCCGCAACGCAGCCTTCCGCCGCCTTCCAAACCTCGGCGTCGGAGGCCATCCTGATCGACGCCGGCACGGGCGCCGTTCTGTTCGAAAAGAACGCCGACAAGCTGTTCGCGCCTGGAAGTATGGCCAAAATCATGACCTTGGAGATTTTGTTCAAGAAGCTCAAGGCAGGCGAAATTTCGATGGATACCGAGTTTCCGGTAAGCCTCTACGCTTGGAGAACGGGCGGCGCGCCATCCCGCACGACCTCGATGTTCGTTCCGCTGAACCAGACCGCCACGATAAGGGACATTATCCAGGGCATCGCCGTGCAGAATGCCAACGATGGGTGCATCGCCGTAGCCGAGGGGCTGGCGGGAACCGACCAAGCGTTCGGTGTGATGATGACGAACGAGGCGCGCGCGCTCGGGCTGCCGAAATCGACCTTTGGAAATTCCACCGGCCTGCCGGATCCCGCGAGTCTCGTAACCGCCCGCGAGCTTGCAGAGCTGTCTCTACATGTCATCAAGAAATATCCGGACTATTATCCGTATTTTGGGCAGAAGGAATTCAAGTATCGTAAGTTCAATTTCAGGAACTTCAACCCGCTGCTTAATTCTGCCTTACAGGTCGATGGCTTGAAGCCTGGCTTTACGGAAAACGTTGGTTTCAATATTGCGGCCTCGGCCGTGAAAGATGGCCGGCGCCTTGTCGCGGTCATGAACGGATTCCCAACAGAGAAGGCCCGCAAGCAGGAGACTCTCAGGCTGCTGAGCTGGGGGTTCGTCAGTTTCAAATCCTACAAGGTTTTCGACAAGGATGAGGTCGTGGGTACGGCGCGTGTTTGGGGCGGCGAGGAATGGAGCGTTCCTCTCAGGACCGGCTCCGAGGTGAGGGTCCTCCTTCCCATTGCCGCCAAGGACCGGCGCATCAAGGCCCGGATCGTCTATCAGGGGCCTCTTAAACCGCCAGTCGCAGAGGGAAAACGGGTTGGCGAGGTTAGGATTACCTCAAAAAGCAACGGCACATCGAATTCAGCGCCGCTTTACACGGCGGCGAGCCTTGAGGCAGGTGGCGTCGTGCGAAAAGGCGTTGATTCTGTTTTGCTGGGCGTCAATGCGTATGTCGCCCAGGCGGTTACCAAGCTTTTGCAGAAGCGTGAGCAACCGGCACAGCAACCTGCTACCGCTTCGGCGTCAACTCCACCGAAGTCTTAAGCAACCGTGGCGCGGGGCAAGTTCATCACATTCGAGGGCGGTGAGGGTGCCGGGAAGAGCACGCACGCCGCTAGTTTGGCGGCACGGTTGCGGCGGGCTGGATTGAGCGTTTTGCAGACGCGCGAGCCGGGCGGGACGCCTCGCGCGGAGGCGATTCGCGAGCTGCTGCTTTCTGGCAAAGCCAAGCGCTTTGGCCCGCTCGGCGAAGCGGTGCTGTTTTATGCGGCCCGGGAGTCGCACCTGGAGCTGGCTATCAGGCCCGCGCTCGAACAGGGCGCCTGGGTGATCAGCGACCGCTTCAGCGATTCAACGCGGGCGTATCAGGGAGCGGCAGGAGGGGTGCCGCGCTCCGTCATCGATGTCCTCGACTCGGCCGTCGTGGGGTCTACGCGTCCCGATCTGACGATAATATTCGATTTGCCGCCGGAGTTGGGGCTGCGAAGAGCCGCGGGGCGGAAGCGGCGGGGCGAGGATGGCGACCCCGAGGGAGCCGATTTGGACAGGTTCGAAACCATGAATATCGCGTTCCACCGGGACTTGCGCGACGAGTTTCTGGCTATCGCGAAGAGGGACCCGGAACGCTGCGTGGTTGTTGACGCCTCGCGCGATATGCAAATAGTGGCCGGCGAAGTTTGGTCCCTTATTCGCAAGCGGTTTGATTTGTGATTCTGAGAGGGGCGAAGTCTGGGCGCGCGCGATGAATTGCGGACAACAAAAAACCCGCCACAAGGGCGGGATGTGCATTCGGTAACTTCGTGATTAGGGGATTAGAACATCCTTGGTATGCCTGGCAGCGACCTACTCTCCCACCGTAGTAGTACCATCGGCGCTGGAGCGTTTCACGGTCGAGTTCGGGATGGGATCGAGTGGGGGCGCTCCGCTATAACCACCAGGCAAACGAAGGATGTTCAAGGTCCGCAAGGGTGCGGCGCGTTACATGCGCCCACTTACGGTTCAGAATGATCTGGTTTTGTCTTTCCGTCAACTCACTCCTGATGAGCATTGACTAATGAGAGCGATGAAGCCGATCGAACTATTAGTACTGGTAAGCTCCACGCGTTACCGCGCTTCCACATCCAGCCTATCAACGTGGTCGTCTTCCACGGTTCTCAAGGGAGAACTTGTTTCGAGGTGAGTTTCCCGCTTAGATGCCTTCAGCGGTTATCTCTTCAACACTTAGCTACCCTGCACTGCGGCTGGCGCCACAACAGGTCCACCAGAGGTGTGTCCATCCCGGTCCTCTCGTACTAAGGACAGCTCCTCTCAATTCTCCTACACCCACGGCAGATAGGGACCGAACTGTCTCACGACGTTCTGAACCCAGCTCACGTACCGCTTTAATTGGCGAACAGCCAAACCCTTGGGACCTGCTCCAGCCCCAGGATGCGATGAGCCGACATCGAGGTGCCAAACAACCCCGTCGATATGGACTCTTGGGGGTCATCAGCCTGTTATCCCCGGCGTACCTTTTATCCGTTGAGCGATGGCCCTTCCACGCGGGACCACCGGATCACTATGACCGACTTTCGTCTCTGCTCGACTTGTCAGTCTCGCAGTCAGGCTGGCTTATGCCATTGCACTCAACGAGCGATTTCCGACCGCTCTGAGCCAACCTTCGCGCGCCTCCGTTACCATTTGGGAGGCGACCGCCCCAGTCAAACTACCCGCCACACACGGTCCCGGATATTGTTGTCCCGCGGTTAGATATCCATGACGACAAGGGTGGTATTTCAAGGGTGACTCCACCTCAGCTGGCGCCGAGGCTTCAACGTCTACCACCTATCCTACACATGTCGTGACGAATACCAGTGTGAAGCTGTAGTAAAGGTGCACGGGGTCTTTCCGTCTGACCGCAGGAACCCCGCATCTTCACGGGGAATTCAATTTCACTGAGTCTATGCTGG
>JBNKTW010000064.1:0-61238 GCA_050298295.1 Rhodomicrobiaceae bacterium | reverse complement strand
GAGCTTCGGCGGGTCGGTTGGCATCACCGCGCCGTCGTTCTCGGTCAACGCCAGCTACGCGCAAGGCAAGGCCTCGGGCAGCTACGCCTCGGTGACCACCACCTCGGGGCTGTTCGCCGGTGCGGGCGGCTATGCGGTGGTGGCGGGCGGGACCACCACGCTCACGGCGGCGGCGCTGGCGAGCACGGCGGACGCGTCGAAGAATACGCTCACCACCGCCGCGCTGGTCACGAAGGACCTCGCCAACTCGATGAGCTGGAAGGCTTCGAGCTGGGGGCTTAGCGTATCGGCATCCTCCGGCGGCATCGGCGGCGTGCAGCCGGGGCTCAGCCAGAAGGCTCACGGCGGGTCGAGCGGGCTGGCGCAGGCCACCATTGCGCCGGGCAATATCAGCATCGTGAATGCCGCGCTGCAGAAGTCGCTGACGGGCAAGACGCCGGACGAGATCGTGGCCGCGCTGAACCGGGCCGCGGCGGCGCAGAATAAGGGGGCGGATAAGCTGCCGGGCGGGCTCGCGCAGACGCTGCAGAACCAGGCGGACCGCAGCGCCGCCATGAGCGCGGCGTCGAGTTCCACAGCGAAGCTCGTGGGCGATGTGGCTACCATGTTCAGGGATGCTGCCATCAAGACCATCGCCGAGGCGAATGCCAAGAAGAAGGCCGGCTCTTTCACTAACGACGACCAGAAGGCGGTGGACGCAGCCTTGACGCAGATAAAGCTCTGGGATGAAGGCGGAGAGGCGCGCGCGCTGCTGCATGGTGCAACGCAAGGCGTGCTGGCCTGGATCGGCGGCGGCTACTCGCTCGACGCGGGCTTGCGCGGCGCGGGTGGGGCAATCGTCGCCTCGTACTTGGGCCCGCTAGCCGCGCAACAGGCGCAGAAGCTGCTCAAAGAGGCCGGCCTTGGCGGCGACCCGAAAACAACAGCGGTTCTCGCCAAATTTATCGGCGAGCTTGCCGTCACCGGGATGGGCGCCGCGCTAGGCAATATGGGCGCGGTTACCACCGCCAGCGTTTACATGAATAACTATCTAAAGCATAAAATACGCAAGCCTGGCGATAAAGATGAGTTGCAGGAGCTAACAGACAAGCTACGTGAAGCGAATGGTGATCAGGAGAAAATAAACGCGATAATAAAGGAATATGCGGAACTATCAATAAAGAATCAAAACGAGCTCGTCCTCGCATGTCAAAATGTTGCGTCCCAAGCGTGCATAGACGCCAAAGATGATTTAGTATATTACTTATGGGCCTTTAGGTATCAACCAAATTGGTGGACCCCTGCTGAAAAGCTCAAAAGCTTCGCGGGTGCTGCCGAATACAACTTCATTATCCCAGCCTCCCTAGTGATAGGGGACAAGGCACTATATGACGATCTCTGGGCCTATGGAAGGGGTAATATTAAGACATACCGCGATTTTGTGCTGACGTATATTCAGGATAGATCGCGCGAAGCGCAATTAAGCAATGAAGTCTTCAGATATACCCTCGCCGGCCTAAATATTGCCGAGGAGGGGGCTTTGCTTGTGGCTAGCCGCGGCGCTTGCCGCACCGTCGCCAGCGCTGCTTGCGGGGCATATATAGCACAGGCTGCGCTCATCGGCGACGACATGGCCAAGCAGATTATGCAGGCATACACGGGACAGGCGGCACTTTCGCCATTGACTCAAGCCTTGGTCATGTCGGGGCTCAGTGCGGAAGACGCCAAAGCGACGATGTTCCTGATAAACATGGGCGTCGTCGAGTGGACGATTGTCCAGGGCGTCGGCCAGTTGCGTGCCACGAACGCCGCCCGCGCGGCTAGCGCGGAGCAAGTGACCCAGCTTGAACAACAAACGGCCAAGCTAAATCAAGCGCTCGCCAGCACGGTCAATGCTGAGAGACAGGTACTCAGCACCACACGGCTTAGCAAAGAGCTGAAGCTAGCTGACGGAACTGTGCTTCCCAAAAACAGCATCGTCCAGGAACTTGATGACGGGCTCCGGATCATAACTCCTGAAGGCAATACGCTGACGGTCCTGAAGGCAACCGAGCAGCCTTTGGCGCTGGCGAAACCCACGCTGCCCGAAAACTATACCTATCTGGCGGACGGAACCATACAAGGCCCCAGTGGAGGCTCATTGAGAATTGCCGGCCGGACCCAGGATGGGGAACTCATCTTCGAGAGGCTCAACTCCAATGGGAATGCGACAAGCAATTTCTTTTTCGACAAGAACGGCACCCAAACGGCAGCCACCAAATCAGGAACCAACAATGCCACCTGGTACGATTTGGGACAGGGCGCCTCCAACATCAGGGAGAATTGGCTTAACGGGACAACCTATCAAAATGCTGTAAACGAAGGTCTCGGCTTGCCGCGGAATACGGAGCCTGTCACGGTGACATTGGCCGATGGCACTAAGGTTACGACCATTCCGGACAACTTCGGGCGTCCGGCTGGCATCGTGGAATCGAAGGACGTAATATACCTCTACGATAGCCCTCAGCTTCGGGCGCAGATACAATATGCTGCCAGGAATGAGATCCCATATAATTTGGTTGTCAGCCCAAACAATCAAATTATATCTGAGCCATTGTGGCAGGCGATTAGTGACGCAGGTGGCAAAGTGTACCAATTCAACCCGGCGACCCAAACACTGACACAGATCACAGTGAGGCCGCATTGAGCAAACTGGAAAAACCTAGAATAAGAATTTCCCTAACTACGCGCATCGATACCACAAATTGGGAGTTCGGCAGGCAGGTGCTGGAGGCGCTTCGCGATACCGACGAGCGCCTTCTGCCCGAACGCGTCGCCAATTTCGAGCCAGTAAAGATACCCGTTGCAAGCATCGAAGAGTGTGAGAAGTATTGGGCGCCTGAGGCCAAGCTCCAAGGCCCGGATGGTGACGCCTGGTCTTTCAAGATGGATTTTTTGTGGAGGCGTACCCGGGCCATCAAAAGTACGGGCCACGTCCTGCACACATCGCGCAGCCGGTTCGGCAAGCTCAAATTGGGCTGGCTAACCGTCGGAGCAGCCCCTGATAAAAAAACCGATTGGCATGGGTTGTTCTATCGCCTGTGTACGCTGGTCCAGCCCAACTTCGCCACCATGCATTTATGCAGCGATGCCGAGACGCGGCCGGGCGCATTCGGTATGGAGAGCGATGCCAATTATGGTACAAACGACTTCCTAGTGGGCACTGCTGGCATTGCCCTCGAACAGCGCGGGCTCGCAAACTTGGCTTGGGCGACATTTTTTGGGCAAGAATACGCGGCCGAGGTTGCTGCCGAAAAGCTGCGCGCGCAAGGATGCGCGGCGGAGGCAATCGGCGACGGTTTCCTGGTGACAATCACCCCATCGTTATTCGACGTTGCGGACAAATTCCCTCAGTTCTCCGCGCGTCGCGCCGAGTTCAAGAAGCTGTTCAGGCCAGGGTTGTTCCGCATTCAGAATGAGCCGGCAATTTAAGCGGGCTGGCTTTGTGTGACCGGCACAATGAAGGCCCAGCGCCCAAGCCCCTCCGCCCCATGCACCGTCCGCTCAAAGGTTGACGCTGACTTAATTCGCGCAGATGCGCCATCATGGTAAATGCGCGCAAGGTAAACGGCCGGCCACCATGTGTTTTTTGGGCGCATTTCCGCGAATTTTTCCGCGTTTTCGGCCGATTTCCATGTTTCGAAATCTCCGTTAAATATAAGAGCAACTTGCGGGTTAACGGCGGCGCGGAGCATTTTCACCGGCTGCCACCGCGCGTGCATTTCATTTTATACAATACTATCATGATGTTGATTTAAGTTTACGGTCCGGTAAGGCGCCATCCTTTATGGTGGCGTCATCGAAGCGGCGGTCCTTGAGGCACGGCAAGACCGGGAATTGCCAAGAAATGGGATTAACGGCGGATGAATCCGGAAGGAGGGCAGCGATAGAGTGAGGCGGCTTGACGGGCGGCAGCGTCTATATCGACGCCGGCGAGGCGATCACCGCGCAGGACAGCAGCATCGAGGCGCTCGCGGGCAATGTGAACCTCACCGCGGGTACCATCACGCTGGCAGCGGGCGTCGACAGCTTCACCACCTACGCGATCCATACCGAGAAGTTCGTTGGCCTCAACGTCTTCGTCGAGGCGGGCGGAGCCAACCCGCTGAGCGCGGTGCAGAACGGCACGGGCTGCCTGTCTGCGGCGGAGAAGACCCAGGACCGGCAGGCCAAGCTCCTCTACGAGGCCGCGGCCGGCGCGCGAGGGACGCGCCTGCTCAACGTCTGTAAGGCCGAAACCGGCGGCGGGCTCGCCCAGGCGTTCGCCTCCTTCGACATCAAGGTGGGCATCGGCGTGGCGGTGTCCAGCTCGGAGTCGGCCTACCACACCGAACAGGCCAGCGGCGGCATGGTGCTGGCGGCGAAAAGCGCGGTACTCAACGCGACCGGCGGCGATCTCATGCTCACCGGTGCAACAGTGTACACGCCCAGCGTGACGCTCTCCGCCCGGCGCGATATCGTGCAGCAGAGCCTGGCACTCAACAACACCGCCTCCTCCAAGAGCACGAGCTTCCCGGCCTTCGCGGGGCTCGACTTCAACTATGGCATGAAGGACGGCGCCTTCGGCCAGCAGGGCCTGGGGCTGACGCCCAGCGTCACGGACTTCGCCGCGACGAGCCAGAGCGTGTTGGTCGAGGCTGCACAGGAGGTGTGGCCAATCAGTCACATGATGAACGAGAATTTTGCTTGCCTTTGTTCCGGAATGGCCCGGAGCACTAATTTTCGCACCTGCAGCAATTTCTCCGGCTCTCAGAGGAGGAGCCGGCATGCTGGAGGACTTGCCAGGTTCTCCCTCGGAATAGCATGCTGTTCCTGGTGACGACGTCCGCAGTCCGGGGTGTTGCTGTCCTCCGGGTTTGCGATTTCCGCGGACTGGACGCGTAACGCCCGCATGTCAGCTCCCTCTGCATGGTGTTGGTGATCAAGTCGAAGGGATGGACCCGATCTGAGTTCGAGGTAGACGAGGGAGGAAGTGGTTTCGGCCCCCCCTTCGAAGACCGCTAATGGAACTGGAAGCCGCCGCGCCGCACATGGCTGGGCGAGAAAACTGCCACAGCCGCCCCGGCCCTTTCCGCCGGCTGGCGTTGCTTCGCACCGCCGCTTCGGCTTCTCCGGGATCATTCCCATCGGCAATCTGCTTCCCGGCTGCTTTCCCGCAGCGGCGCTCGAGCCCCGCACACTGGTCAACAGCGTAAAAACTCTCTGTCAATGCAAAACCAGATCGTTACCTTCCTCGCCCGCTCCTGCGCGTTTGCGCTTGCAAGAATTCAGCTTCAAGCCGCGCGACTTTCGGATCCAGACCGGCCGCTGCATCCGCGCGGCTTTCTGCACCATTCGTGCTTTTGAGGATGTCATGTGGAAGTTGCGCCGGCATTGCTTCGTCCTTTCTGGCGGCTTCGGGAACGTCGGGCTGCAAAGCCTTCTCGATCCCGGCGATACGGAGTTTCACGGCCTGCAGGCGGTCACCGCGGGCAAAGGCAGCCCCTGTTAGCTGGCGCTCAAGCCGTGGAAGATCGGCCCGGGCGTTGGCAAGGTTCCGTTCCTCGGCCGCCAGCACGGCGGGGACCTGTTTGAGGCAGTTCTCGAAGCGGCGGACGAGCCCAACGGGGTCGATCTGATCGCTGAGAAGATAGGACTCTTGCCTGACGTAGCTCCGCTGCCTTCCAACCTCGATTGCGTAGTAGAGCCCGCTCGCGCCATGGCGGACGCTGGCCTCAAGCTCGAAGCCCAGCATGCTGGCGTTAAGAAATGCCTTTTGGGAGTGGCCCTCCCTAAGCAGGGCCGCCTTCGAGAGCAGGATGGCCTTGAGCGCCTCGCCAGCCGGCTTGCGCTCCTGGAACTGGCGCTCTCCGATGGTCATGGCGAAGGCCGCCTCTTCGATCTTTTGGGCCTGCGCCGCATCGGCGCTGAGACCGGGCATCGCCTTTTCATAGTCCGCGATCTTGCTCCGTACCCGGTCATAGGCCGTCTTGGCAGCGCCCATGGAGCGTTCGTGCCCCCTCTTGGCAGCTTCAAGCTCGCGGGCCTCCTTGGAAAGCTCCGCGTGCTCGATAATGAGAGGATTGCCAGTGGCGGCGGCTTTGATCATGGCCGCTTCGGGCAGGGGCGAGTCGATGTCTTCCGCGGTGCGCACGCCGCGCGCGCCTGCGCGAAGCTGCGCAATGAAACTGGCTTTCCGGGTCAGGGTCTGCCAGCGATAGGCATCGAGGCTGCGGCGGGTGACGTAGCGGATGATTTCGACTTCCGCGTTGAGATTGCCTTGCCGCAGGATGCGGCCATCGCGCTGTTCGACATCGGCGGGACGCCACGGGGCGTCGAGATGGTGCATCGCCGCGAGTTGCTTCTGCACGTTGGTGCCGACACCCATCTTGGCCGTAGAGCCAATAAGGATGCGCACATTGGCGGCGCGCACTGCGGCAAACAGCCGGGCCTTTTTGATATCGTCGCCGGCCTCGTGAATGAAAGCGATCTGGTCGCGCGGAATGCCCCGTTCAACGAGCCTGGCCCGGATGTCTTCGTAAAGATTGAACGGTCCTTCACCCCCGGGAATGAGGTGTTCTTCTTCCTCCTCACCGCCTGCGAGATCGTCTTCAGCCTGGATTTCCTGAAGCTTGCCGCGCGATTTCGAGTGCGGCACCCCCATGTCGCAAAACGCGATCTGGCACTGGGCTGGCCCTGCGCCATCCTTCCAGATTTGGAAGATGCGCTCGACGGCGGCGGCAACCTTTCCCTCGGGATTGAAGTGGGCGTCCGGGTCGAGAAGCCGGATGTCGGTGGCAAGCCGCAGGCCCTCGCCCATGATCTTGAGCATGTTGTCGCCGCCGGCTTCAGTGCGCTTGCCCTTGATCGCATCGGCGCGGCGGACGAGCTGCTCCATGATGTCGAGTTCGCGCCCGGAAAGATCGGTCTCGACAACGGTCACCTGGCCGTTTTTGAGCTTCGGCCGGGGCAGATCCAGCATCTCGGCGGTCTGTGTGTCGGCGACGCGGCTGTAAAGCGCAATGAGTTCCGGAATATTCACAAACCGCGAGAA
Organism: Rhodomicrobiaceae bacterium; assembly: GCA_050298295.1. GTDB lineage: Bacteria > Pseudomonadota > Alphaproteobacteria > Rhizobiales > Rhodomicrobiaceae > Rhodomicrobium. Next base: position 54,187 of record JBNKTW010000064.1, on the reverse strand, counting down.
GGACCGGACCGTGCGGAAACCGCGGCCGGAGGGAGCAAGCTCGACTTCGGTGACGATGTCGCCGAACGTCGCCGCCCAGGCATCGAAGTCCGCGATGCCGTAATCGGCGAGCAAGCGCGGCTGCAGATAACGCTGCATCGTGTACATTTCGCCGATAGAGTTCGAGACCGGCGTGCCCGTCGCAAATGCGGCCGAGCGGCCGGGCCGGCGTTCCTCCAGGTAGGCGATCTTCATGTGAAGGTCGGTGGCGCGCTGGGACTCGGTTGCGGAAACGCCTTTGACACGGGTGTGACGGGTCCGGAAGGAGAGGTTCTTGAAATAGTGGGCCTCATCGACGAACAGGAAGTCGGCGCCCAGCTCCTCGAAGGTAATTCCCTCGTCTTTCCGGTCCTGGTTGATGAGCTTGTCGAGCCGGGCCTCCAGGCGCTTTTTTGCTTTTTCAAGCTCTTTGACGGTTGGCGAGCGTGCGCCTTCGCTGGCTTCCGCCTTGTTCTGGAATTCCTCGAGCGCCTCGATCTCTGTGCGGATAAAGCGCTTGCTGGCATCGTCGGACATGCGGATGCGGCCGAAGGCGTCGTGGGTAATGATGATCGCATCGTAATTGCCAGCCGCAATCCGCGCGCTGAAGGCGCGGCGCTTGTCCTTGGTCATCGCCTCCTTATCGGCGACGAGGATTTCCGCGGCCGGATAGGCTTGCAGGAACTCGCGAGCGAACTGCTCCAGCATGTGGTTGGGAACAACGTACATCGGCCGGCGGATAAGCCCCAGCCGGCGCTGCTCCTGCCCGGCGCCGATCATCGAGAAGGTCTTACCGGCGCCAACGCAATGATCGATCAGCGTGTTGCCGCTGCAAACGATGCGCCAGATGACATTCAACTGATGCGGCTGGAGCGCAAACGGCTTCGCCTCTTGGCCAGCGCCTGGGCTGATATAGCGGGCGAGGCCCGGCATGGTCAGGTGCGAGCCGTCGTAGACAGTCGCCACCAGCCGGTTGAAGCGCTGGTTATAGAGTTGTTCGAGCTGTTGCGCCCGCTCCTCGTCCTGCCAGATCCAGCCCTCGGCGCCGGTTTCAGGAGAGCCTGAGAAAAGCTCCCGGATCGCACTCACTTTTGCGTTGGCCTCCTCGGAGGCCGCCGCGTTGAAGACAGGGGCGCTTTCGGCGGTTGGCCCCGGATCGAAGATGCGGATCTCGCCGTTGTTGAGTGCGGCCTCGAGGATTTCCAGGGCTTTCGCCCGGGGCGTTCCGTATTGCGCCTCGGTGGAGGCAGGGACCTCGGGTTTCCGCGTGAACTGCCAGCGTTTCGAGACCTCGTTGAGAAAAAGCCCATCGGCCGGAACGCTCAGGGCTTCGGTCAAAAAGCTTTGGTAGACCCCGGCGGGCACCCAAGGGGCTCCGCACAGGATGCGGATATCCATCCTCGTGAGCGGCGCTGGCTGTACGCGCTCCAGCGCTTCGACATTCCGGCCGTAGCGGGGATCGTCGTTTGCCGCGATCCGGGCGTCATCGAGCTTCTGGACGACGTCGCCGGAAAGATAATCCGCCGAGGTGCGCCAGACATCGCCCGCCGGATCGAGCCAGACAACCTCGCCAAGCGCTTCCTGGGCTGCCTCCTCGCTGATTTTGAGCGTTTCCGCAATGAAACGGAGATCGGCAGCACCCGTCCGGTTCAGCGAGACGGCGAGGGCGTCGGCCGCATTCTCAATGACCGGTCGTACCTGGCCGCGGATAACGTCGTGTGTGAAAATGGCGGTCTTGGCCGCCTGGTCTGCGTTCTCGTCGTAGTCCTCGAGTGCCGCAACCTTGAACGCATCGGGATCGTCGCGGAACAGCGCAAAGTTCGGCATCCGCCGCAAGATTACGGGGGTTCCGTCCGCCCGGAGCCGGCTGGTCACGGTTTGAAGCGTGCGGTTGATAGGCCCGTAGCGCGACACGAAGGCGTCGTAAGCCGCGTTGAGCCGGGCCCTGAGACTATCGCGATGCTCAGCTGAAGCGGCTCCTGGCTGCTTCAGAAGCCCGTTGACGATATCCCTGATCTCAATAAGCGCCGTGAGCTTCGCGCGCTCCACGGCATTGAGGGCCTGCTCTTCGGCGGCGCCGGCGACGCTTTGGAAAACCTTACCACCCTCGAGAAAGTAAGCGCCTTCCTTGTGGCCTGCCGCGCTGACCCTGGCTGCTAGGGCTGCAGGCTGTGCTTGCTGTCCTTTGCGGCGAAACACACCGGCCGGAAGCCGGCGGGCTGCTTCTTCGATTTGCGCGCCAAGATCGTTTGGCCCGATACCGGTGGCGTCAGGCTGGCGGCTGCCGATGAGGACCGGCGTGGGGCTTGCATGTATCCCGCGCTCCAGCCGCATCTCGCCCAGCATCATGTCCGGATTTTCCGCAAAATACCGGTTGATCGCGACCGGGCCGTCCGGCGTGCCGATCTCCTTGAGTTCGAGCCAGGCTTGATCGCCGGTCTCTTCACCCTCGGCGCGGCGCCTGAGGAAAACGATATCGGTGGTGACATCGGTGCCGGCATTGGCCTTAAAAGCGCCGTTGCCGCCGCCTGGCAGCCTGATCGCGCCCAAGAATTCCGCGCGCCTGGCGATCTCCCGCCGCGCCGTGCTGGCTTTTTTGTCGAGCGTGTAGAGGGAGGTGATGAAGACGGCGAGCCCGCCGGGGCGGACCTTGTCGAGGGACTTGACGAAGAAATAGTCGTGGATCGGCAGATGCCGGTAGCGGGCGTCGTTGACCCCATAATTGCCGAAAGGAACGTTCGAGATGGCCAGATCGAAATAGCCTTCCGGCCAGCGGCTTTTCTCGAACCCTTCGATCCTCACATCGGCGCCCGGATAAAGGGCCTTGGTAATCCGTCCCGACAGCGTATCGAGTTCCACGGCGCTCCAAGCCGTGCAGGACTTGAGTTCGCCCGGAATGAGCCCGATGAAGTGGCCCACACCAGCGGCGGGCTCAAGCGCGCGCCCGCCGTCGAAGCCAAGATGCGCGACTGCCTTCCAGATGCCGGCGATCACGCTCTCGCTGGTGAAATGGGCGTTGACGGCCGAGGCGCGCGCCGACTCCCATTCCTCAGCCGTCAGCAGATCCTGCAACTCCGCGCGCTCCGCCGCCCATTGCTGCGCTGCGCTACTGTTTCGATCCTTATCGAAAATTGCTTGCGCAAAAGCGCCCCAGCCGGTGTAGCGGACGAGGCTTTGCTTCTCCTCCGCAGTGGGTTCCCTTTGCTCCTCTTCGAGGGTTTTGAGAGTGCGGACAGCGGCGATATTGGCGCGGACCTTTTCCTTGGGGCCGCCTTGGCCGATCCGGTCCGGCGCTGTGATGGTGTAGTTTTGAGCCGCCCGCTGTTGGATCGCCGGAAGATTTGCGGGCGGAGCAGCAGGGGCTACAGCGTCAGGACGATTTCCTGCAACGCGATCTCCTGGGCCATCAGCCAGACTTGCCCCTCCCGGGTTTCCCTCGCCTCCTTGTCCTGGATCGCTTCGATCTGGGGCCGGTAGTGGGCGATGGTCCGGTCCATCACTTCCTTGGCCTGCCGTCCGGTCTCTTCCAGGTGTTGCTTCAACTCGCCCGTCTTCTCCATTTGGGCGTATACCTGGGGATAGTTCTGGGCCAGAAACGCCTTCCGCCGGCCGGCGAACTTGCTCTCGATCTCCAAGGCCATGCTGCACCTCCTGAACAACCACAATTTCTTCGCGTGCCGCGTTTGTGCCGCGGCCCGCGCCGTCTTCCAAACCAGCCTGGGCGCCTGGCTCCGGGTGTGGCTTGCGCTCGAAAAAGTTCAAGAACGAAAGCTGCCCGAATAGGCCCAAACGCTTGGTCTGCCGTGCCATCCTATACCCTGTTACGAAAGCCGGAAAAGCGGAGCGATGGCTAGTTTATAGACTATCTATAAGGGCGCGAAGCTTTATCTGCAAGGCCTCGATTTGGTGGAGAACGCGCCGGACGTCAGCGGCGCCCGCTCCTTCACCGGCCCGGGTGGAGAGCCACAGTTTCAGAAGTCCGCCAAGCCGGCCTTGATCGCCATTGAGCTTGAGGAGAGCCAAGATTGCGCGCTGGTCGAGCGCGGACTCTATTCTTTGCCCAAGCGCTGCCGCCCTTAGGTAAGCGGATACCGAGAGTCCCGCAGCGTTGGCCTTGGTCTCAATCTTGAAGCGCTCGCTGGGGGTAACGAACGCCTTGAGAGGGCGGTTGCGCTCGCGGGGTTCTTGCGGAACAGGTTTTGCCATTACCGTAAGTTACGCTTGGTTCGGCAACTGGTTCAATGGGCGTTGTTTTCCGTCGAGCGCAAGCGAGTAAGGAAAAGCGCGATGCGGACACCGGCTTCGCCGGTGTAGACCCGCATCGCACATCTTGCCACCCACTAAATCCGAAATCTCCCAAACGCTACCGTACACTACCGGAGACTTCCATAACCTTCCAGAAATTACCAGAACCTTCGCGAAACTCGCAGAAGACCCCGGAATCATCGGGAAACTCCCAGCGGAACATCCGCAAATTCCCGGGAACTTCCCCAATGACGTGGCTGGCATCGCCCAAAAAAGTATGATAGTCCATATGCGTTCGTTTGGAGTGCGTGTGTTGACGCGGAGGGAGAAAAAGCGTGCGGACTGGGGGGCAGGGCGGCAGGCATTTTTGGTTCTCGCATCCGAGGTCTTTGCCGGTCTCGAGCGGTCGGCGTCCCGGAGAAAGGTCTACGAGAGCTTCAAGGACCGGCTGGGCATGAGTTATTCCCAGTTCTGTTACTGGGTGAAGAGATACCGGCAGGAGGCGGACCAGGCCGCGAAGGCTCGAAGCCTCGATGTTGCAGCTCCTCATTCAATGCCGCCGCGCGCCGGCGCTGCACCCGAAGGCCCTTCAGACGGTCACAAGCCGCTCTATCTCGGGCCGTCCGAGCAGCGAACTTTCCATTACGACCCAATGGACGCCTACCGGAAGAAGTACGACTGAAGGAGATCCTCGAATGAGTGGTTCGCAATCGCGGCGCGCGGTCAATCTCTACATGAACAGCAAGGGAGGAGTGGGAAAGTCTCATTACTCTGTTCTACTGACGCAGGCCTACCAAATGGCAGGTCTGCCGGTGGTCGCCATCGACGCCGATCCGACTTCGGCCACGTTCTCAAGCTTCGCCAAGCTCGGCGTGCGCCGGATTCAGCTGATGGAGGGCGATGCCATCAATCCGCGTGTGTTCGATGATATCACCGAGGAGTTTCTGACAACGGACGCGAACTTCGTCATGGACACCGGAGCCTCGGCCTTCGTCGAACTGAACCGCTATCTCCTCAAGAACCACATCCCGGAGCATATACACGCCGCTGACAAGCGGCTGGTCGCGCACATCATTCTGGCAGGCGGCGCCACTTTCCGGGAGACGAGCGCCAATCTCGAAGCAATTGCTGCGCAAACGCCTGCCTCGGTGGAAATCGTGGTGTGGATCAACGACCATTTTGGGCCCGTCGTCCAGCCCGGCCGCAAGCTGGAAGAACTCGCAGTCTACAAGGCGGCCGCAGGCCGCATTAGCGCAATCGTCCATCTTGCCGATCACACATTCACAGAACCGGCGACCTTCGGCGCCGACGTCAAGCAAATGATGTCGAAGGGCTTAAGCTTTGCCGAAGTTCGCGAGTCGGCGGACTTCACCCTCATGGCGAAGGCCAGGCTGAAACACATCGAGGGCGAAGTCCATGGACAGCTTTCCGCCATCCTTTGCCGTTGATCCGGATCCGGCCGGTGAAATCCAGCGGCTGATCGGCGAGGTCGCCAAGCGCCACAAGATCGTGATGGGGCCGCAGGACCCGGCGCTTGCCGTTATCACCATGCTTGAGCTTGTGCTGGAACGGTATCTGGAACGAACCGACGCGATGCTGCAAAGCCAGCGGGGATCTGTAACCGGGGCGATGGAACGCGCGGCCGCGGCATCGAGGGCGGCAGCGGAGGGCCTTGTGACCGCTGCGGCAGATTATCACGTGAAGTCAACTCGCGCGGCCGCGGAGGAAATGGCGGCGGCCTTGACGAAGGCTGCCGCCACGGCGCTCGGGAAGATCGAGTTGGCCTCCAGGAATGCCCAGCGGCTTCTCTGGTTTAGCTGGGCGTCGATTGTGGCCCTCCTTGCGGTCGCGATTGGCGTGGGGATTGGTATTTGGATTAGCCCGGATTTCAAGGCCCCTGCCTCGCACTGCCTGAGGGTCACCGCTGGGCTCTCTCCAGCATCATCCGGACTTGCATGATACCGCGCGCGTCATGGCGGCCGTTCCCGGCCGGCTGCCGCGTAATTTGTCTGTGCACCAAGGAGTAATCGCATGAATCGAGCACAACTGATCGGCAATCTTGGCGCTGACCCGGTGATGAAGCAGGGGCCGAACAGCCCGATCGCCTTCTTTTCTGTCGCCACGAAAGAGCAATGGACGGACAAGCAGTCGGGGCAGCCCAAAGAAGACGTGCAATGGCACCAGGTTGCGGTTTTCGAGCCGAAGCTCGCCGAGTTCGCCCGCGACAATCTCCGCAAGGGCAGCTTCGTGAGGCTTGAGGGGAGTATCCGCAATCAGAAGTATCAGGACAGCGGCGGCAACGACCGGTTCAGCTCCCAAATCGTTGTGAGCGGGCCGCAAGCAGTGCTTAAGTTGCAGGAGCGTCAGCAAAGCCAAGGGCGGGGGAGATAGACGCGCTGAAAGTATCCTTCTCCGGCCTGCACTGCCCCGCAGTTCCCGGCTACGCAGGTGCTCTTCCTACTGCCGCAATGCAGAGATTGCAGACACCGGGGCAGTCCCCGGCCAGCCCGGAAAAATCGCAAATCCGTACGACAGCAATACCTCGGACTCCGGACGCCGTCACCCGGTGCGGCATGCTATCTTGAGCGTGAACCCATCAAGACCTCCAGCATGTCGGCTCCTCCTCTGGAAGCCGGCGGAATTGCTGCAGGTGCGAGAATTAGTGCTCGGGGCCAAGAGCGGCTGTGAGCAAGCGCAGCAACACAGCCGCTCTATTCGATTCTCGCGAACGCGCGCGAGCAGCGTCATCGCGACCCTGAGGCCGAGCGCCTTCACCGTCTTCAGGCTGATCAGCAGCTCGTGCTGCGTCGGTGCCTGCACCGGCAGGTTGGTCATCATTCCGTTCGTGTCGTGGAAGACGCGACGGACCTTCTCGATCGTTCGCATCCAGCAACAAGGTCTTCAGGGTAGCGCGATACGTCTGCCGAGAAAATTTACTCGTTTTGTTGCGATCAGTTTTGACCTCGATCAGGGATAGTTTTATATTTGTTATGTTTGATCGGCATTCAGCCGGTGTCGTCGGCACTTACGCGGTGAAGGAACCTCGATGACATGAAGACCGTCTATGCCCTGCTCGTCGGCATCGATGACTACCCCCCGCCGGTTCCGAAACTGAAAGGCTGCATCAACGACATCGATCAGATGGAGGAGTATCTTACCGCCCGGATCGTTTCAGGCGCACGTGCCCTAGAAAAAGCATTGCAGATAAAGACACTGAGAAACCAGGAGGCGACGCGGTACAACGTTATCGCGGCCTTTCGCGAGCACCTAGGCCGAGCCGGCCCGGATGATGTGGCCCTGTTCTGCTACAGCGGCCACGGCTCCCAGGAGCAGGCCCCCGAGCAATTCTGGGCAATCGAGCCGGATCACCTCGACGAGACTCTCGTTCTCTACGACAGCCGAACGGATGGCTCGTGGGATCTCGCTGACAAGGAGCTGTCGAAGCTCATCACCGAGGCGTCGGGCCGTGGTCCTCACGTCGTGGTCATTTTGGACTGCTGCCACTCAGGCTCAGGCACCCGCGCTCCAGAGTTGGCCGAGACCGCTGTGCGCCGAGCACCGACCGATCTGCGCACCCGGCCTCCCGAGAGTTTCATCTTCGCGTTGGACGAATTGCCGAAGGCGGGAGCTACACGGAACGTCCGTGGACGTCCGTCCGGCTGGGACACCACGGGACGTCACGTCCTGCTGGCCGCCTGCCGCGACGACGAGGAGGCAAAAGAGTATCAGGGTGCCGGCAGGACCCATGGAGCCTTTTCCTACTTCCTGGGCGAGACGCTGCGCACAGTCGGCACGACCGTCACGTACCGTGATCTATTTGCGCGCTCCGCCGCGATGGTTCGCGGCCAGGTTCAAAGGCAATCGCCTCAACTTGAGGCGACGGTCAACGAGGACCTGTCGCGGCCTTTCCTCGGCGGCGCAATCAGCACCGGCCCACGCCTGTTCACAGCGAGCTATCAGAGCGGCCGATGGATCATTGACGCCGGCCGAGTTCACGGCATCCCCAGCTCCACTCCCGAGGACAGGACCGAGCTCGCTCTTTTCGATTTTGGAGTCGCCGATGCGGACTTGATGAACCCGGGACGAGCTCTCGGCAAGGCCCGCGTTTCGAAGGTGCTGGGGACCGCAAGCGAGCTTGCGCTCATCGATGGTGCGATCGATCCGGCAGCCGGGCCATTGAGGGCGGTCATCGTCCACCTGCCAACGCCGGGGCTCAGTGTCAAGCTGGCAGGCGATCGCGGGGGAATCGAGCTTGCTCGCAAGGCCCTTGCCAGCTCGGAATTCGTCCACGAAGCACCAACGGACGAACTGGCCGATTTTCTTCTCATTGCGCGGGGAGATCAGTATCTCATCGCGAAGCCCGACGACGACCGTCCTTTGGTCGGGCAGATCGACGGCTACACTGAGGCCTCAGCCCGGCAAGCCGTCGAGCGCCTAGCGCATATCGAGCGCTGGAAAACCACTGCGGAAATGGACAATCCAGCGAGCTCAATCGGCACAGACGAGCTTCAGATCGACATCCGTCAGCACGGCAAGGCGCTGACCGGGTCGGAAATCCGCCTGGAATACATTCGCGGCAACGATGACGAGTGGATCAATCCGGAGATCACGATCCGACTCAAAAACACTGGCAAGCGGACACTTTTCGTGGGGCTGCTCGACCTGCCGCAGACGTTCGGCATCTACAGCATCCTGAGAAACGTCGGCTGCCAGAAGCTGGACAAGGACCAGGAAACGTTCGCAAACGACGGCGATCCGATCCCGGTCACCATCCCGGACGAGTTTTGGGAGCGCGGCGTCGTCGAGATCAAGGACATTATCAAGGTCATTGTCAGCACCAACCCTTTCGACGCGAGACGGTTGGAGCAAAGCGACCTCGACCTGCCGCGGAATCGTTCGGTCGACCTACACAGACGTGGGGTCACGACGGATGCGCGAGAGCTAGGCACGCTCGAGCGCCTGATGGAGCGCGTGCAAACTCGACAGATCGGCCAGCAGCCGGCTCGGCGCGTGGACGACTGGCGGGCCTTTGAATTCACCATCACGACGATTCGACCGTTGCCGGCCAAGCGCCTGGAGCCCGGCCGTGGCGTGTTACTGACTCACGGAGTTCGCATTGAGCCGCATCCGGCCCTCACCGCGGCTGCAAGGCTGACCGACCTGCCGGAGGCTACCCGGGCCGTGCGGCCGCTGGCCGCGCTTCCGCGGCTGCTCTATGACGACCCAACAATTGTCCGGCCGTTCGAATTTGGCGCAACCCGGGCAGCCAGCGGGGTGCTCAACGTCCTTGAACTCTCCGGAGTGAATGATCCGACACTGGTATCGGCGGCCAATCCGCTGAAAGTGACAATCCCTCAGCCGCTCCGGCGGGGGGAGCACGTCCTGCCCGTGGCTTTCGATGGCGAATTCTACCTGCCGCTCGGTCGCGCCGAATCGGTTGACGGTGAAACTCGCGTCATCCTGGAGCGCCTCCCGTCGCCGACCGAGGCCGAGAGTCGCTCGCTCGGCGGGTCACTGCGGATCCTATTTCAGAAGGTCATCGGCCGGGCCTTCGGTGCGGCCTATGACTACCCGATCCTGGCCTGCGCCGACCTGACCGAGGACCTCTGCATCCGGTACGAAGCGGATCCAGATGTGGTCCGCAACCGCGTGGCCAAGGCGAACCGCATCGCGCTGTTCGTGCACGGGATCATCGGCGACACCCGCGAAATGGCGGCAAGCCTCAAGCGCGCTGGGGTGGCCGACCGGTACGACCTGGTTCTGACCTTCGACTACGAGAACCTTCAAGACCCGATCTCCGAAACGGCGCGTGCGTTGAAATGCCGCCTGGAAGCCGTCGGCCTGCGGGCCGACCATGGCAAGTCTCTCGACATCATTGCACACTCGATGGGCGGCCTGGTTTGCCGCTGGCTCATCGAGCGCGAAGGAGGGACACGCGTCGTTCGCAGGCTGATCATGCTTGGAACGCCTAACGGCGGCTCGCCATGGCCCGACGTCGTCGACTGGGCCACGACGGCCCTCGCCGTAGGGCTCAACGAGCTGTCCAAAATCGCATGGCCGGCCGCCATACTTGCCGGCCTGACCGAGGCCACAAGCTGGGCGCAGTTTACGCTGCGCCAGATGATGCCGGACTCGGAGCTCCTGCAGGATCTGTTTTACAACCCGGGCCCCAAAATTCCGTACCTCGTGATCGGAGGCAACACGTCCCTCCTGCCAGCAATGGCAGCGGATGAGGACCGCCGATCAAGGCTGGAACGATTGCTGCGTCGGCTATGGACGGACAGTGCCAAGTACGAGCTAGCAAAACTGCTCTTTGCTGGGGCGGACAATGACATCGCTGTCTCGCTCAAGAGCATGCAGCACATTTCCGAGCGGGGCGAGCAGGCGCGCGAGGTCCGCATCGTCGGTTGCGACCACATCACGTATTTCAGCAGCCCTGATGGCCTGAAGATTCTGTCTCAGGTCCTGAGCTAACCCGGAGGCGCCATTGAGGATTCTTATTTCGATCGTTGGTCAAATTTGCTGAGCCAGCGGGCGTGAGCGCGGCATCGCGAAAGCTGAGGCGCAGACGACGTTGGCCCAAAGGGAGACTCAAATGGACCGTTTCTCATTCGACGAGCAAGTCATGCAGTTCGTCGAAGCGATCGACTGGAACGCGTCGGAGCAACTCATCCTCCAGCACGGAAAGCTTCTTGCTCCGGAAGCCGAGAAGTCGCTGGACGCAATGGTCGAGGCGGCCAAGATGTGCTCGGACACCGCACTGGCAAGTTGCCTACACGCACATCGCGCCGTGTTGCGTCGGTGCCAACAGACCGACCCTGCCTCCACATTCAAGGAGATTTCCGTTGCTGCTTCTGCCTGGCCGGAGTGGCTGCCCTCTGCGAGCAACCCTGATCGACTGAAAATGGACGGCGTGCGACGCCGATACTGCGAGGGTCTGGACGCCATCGCGACCGCGCTCCGGAAACGCTATCAAGAAGCAAAAAATCCCACGGACCTGGATATAGCCGTGAAGATGCACTTGGCCGCGACGAATCTGAATCGGGAGTCGTCTACTCGCGGTGCCGAGCTTCTGGATGGCCTGGGGCTGGATTTATCGCTTCGCTATGATCTCACGTCAAACCGTGAGGACTTGGACGCCGCCATTGCGGCTTGGCTGGGGGCGGTAAAACTTTCGGCTCCTTCTCCGGAGTACGCCGCAGACTATCGCCTGAATCTGGCGGGCAGCCTGCTCCAGCGCTTTTCGCAGGATAATAACCCCGCGGATGTTGAGCACGCGATCGTCTACCTTGAAGAGGCCGCGAAAATGGTTGTGCCCGGATCCGGGCGTCATGCCCTCGCGCTGTCGTGGCTCGAGGAGGCGCGACGCGAGTTCCTGCAGAAGCCGAACGAGGCCTTGGCTAAGGACGAGGCGAAAGAGGCAGTGAGGCTCGGCCAGCTACTGAGCGGGGCCCAAACCTTGTATGCAGCGGGCAAGTACCCTGCCGCTGCCGAACTGTGGCGTCAGGCTGAGCTGCTTGTGCGCAGCCTTGGTGGCGGCGATCGCCCCGAAATGGCGAAAATCCTGAACAATCGGGCTGCAGCCGAGTACAAGATGGGTCATGCCCGCGAAGCCATCAAGCTCTACCAGAATACACTGGTGCTCCTCGGCGGCGAATCTGGCCACGATCAGGCGGACCTCGGGTATTGTCTGCTTGGCCTCGGTGCCATCCATGTGGAGATTCGCGAGTACGGCGCGGCGGAGCGCTGCTTGAGTGAGGCCCTTGCAATGTGGAGGCGCAACCCGCAATGGGGGCGCGAAGGGCTCGCCGCAGTATTGCACGCATTGGGCTTGCTGAGGGAATCGCTGGCTGATTATGACGAGGCGAAGGAGCTCTTCCGGCAAGAGCTAGCGTTGTGGGCTGAAAACCCCGACGAACGACCAATCGAATCTGGCAGATGCATTGCCGACCTCGCGGAGCTTCACCGGGCGCGCGGCGAATATAGCATGGCCGAGTTTCTTTACCGGAAGGCACTTGAGGTCACGCGCCAGGACGTAGGCGAGAAGCATGCGGATTTCGCCGCCGTGTTGAATGGTTTCGGCCTCTTGTGCTGCGAGTTGGGGGAAAGACAACGAGCGATTGCGTTTCTTCGCAACGCGCTGGAGATCAGAACCCTGGTCTTGGGCCCTGAGCATCAGGCGACGGCAACTAGCTTGAACTCGCTGGGTGCAATCCTGCAGCAGGAGGGACAAACGAATGAAGCGCGGGACTTGTTGACACGCGCTTTGTCGGCTCGCCGAAACAACGCAACCCCGGATCCGGCCGCCATAGCACGCACGTTGAACAATCTCGCATTCGGCCTGGAGATAGAAGGGAATTACCAGGAGGCAGAGGCTCTGCTTGACGAGTCGCTTGAGCTGCGCAGCAAAGCGTGGGGTCCGTGCCATCCCCAGGTGGCGGTGTGCCAGATCCATCTGGGATCCTTGCGCGCTCGTCAGGGACTGTACGGCGAGGCGGAGCGATTGCTGCTTGGCGCACTCGATTCTTTTGGTCACATCTCGGATCGTCATCCGGGGACTCTCGATGCCACGGCAGATCTCGCCGGAGTCTATGCAGCCACCGGCCGACCAGGAGACGCCTTAGAACTCATGCAACGTGCGATATCCATGGGTGATTGGCTCATGCGTCAGGTCTTTTCGGTTGGCTCAGAAGCGCAGCGGATGGCCTGCCTTGAGCAAACGCGGGTTCTCATGGACTTCTACCTTTCAATCGTCTGGCGGTACTTCCCCGGCGACCCGGTCGTGGCGCGGACCGCGATGGATCTCGTCATGCGACGCAAAGGCCTGGGACTTGAAACGCTGGCGACACAACGCGATGCCCTCCGCATGAAGCATCACGAGCATCTGCGTCCGAGGTTGCGGGAGGTGCGAGCCACTCGCGCGAGCATCGCGCGCGCGATGCTGGAAGCCGCGGCTTACCCCGACGCATCGAATCGAAAAGAGCTCCTGGATGATTTGCAGGAGCGGCTGCGCCGACTTGAGGCGGAACTCGCGATGGAGATTCCCGAGATGCGCCTGGATGGGCGTCTGGAACAGGTGAGCACGGGCTTAGTGGCTGATCTCCTGCCGCCGGACGCCGCCCTCATCGAGTATGTGAGAGTTAACCCGTTCGACTTCGAGGCGAAGCATGCCGTTGGCGAATCGCCTTTACGGCCAAGTCGGTACCTCGCCTTCGTCGTTGTATCTGGCAAGCCTGAACAAGCTGCATTGATCGACCTTGGCGAGGCCTCCGAGATCGAGGAACTGGTGCGTGCGTTCAGACAATGGATGTCGCGCCTAGCCGGCGGCGGTCGGCATGTCGGAAGCGAGCCGAAAGAGGGCCTTGCCGCGACAGACAGATGCGCAGAGGAGCTGCGAGGACGGGTATTCGATGCGATCAGGAAGCAACTTGGCACAAGGACGCGCCTGTTTATCGCCCCGGACGGGGAGCTGAACCTGATTCCCTTCGAAGCGCTGCCGATGCAGGATGGGCGTTACATCATCGATGACTACGTCATCAGCTATCTCGCGGCCGGCCGGGATCTGATCAGGCTTAACGAACGCAGACACGCAAATGCCGGCCCTCCGATGGTGATTGCCGATCCTGATTTTGATTTGGCAGATTCGGGCGAGCCATCCGTGCGGGGCGATGGATCGGCTGTCGAGCGCGGCAAGCTGTCTCGCGCGATGTCAGGCGGCAATCTTCGTTTCGAGCCGCTGGCGGAGGTGCGTTTCGAAGCAGAGCGCATCGCCGGGCTGCTTGGGGTCAAGGCGCGGACTCGAGAGCAGGCGCGCGAAGGACCGCTCAAGTCCTGTACGTCGCCTAGGATCCTGCATATCGCCACGCATGGCTTCTTTTTCGAGGATCAGGACGCGCGTGCTCGGGAAAGTCCTCGCTTTCTCGAGGTGGAGGGGAAGACTCAGGCGAGCCTCATGTCGCGGATGGAGAATCCGCTGCTGCGATCCGGTCTCGCCCTCGCCGGAGCCAACACCTTCCTGTCCGGGAAGACAGTGCCCGCGGATGCCGAGGATGGGTTGTTGACGGCTGAGGATGTCACCGGGATGGACCTGAGCGGCACCCAGCTCGTTGTGCTCTCCGCGTGCGAGACCGGGCTGGGAGAGGTGCGTGTCGGCGAGGGCGTGTTCGGGTTGCGCAGGGCCTTCGACATGGCCGGCGCCGAGACGCTCGTGATGAGCCTGTGGAAAGTGCCGGATCGGCAAACGCGCGAGCTGATGGAAGAGTATTATGTGCGGCTTCTGCAAGATGGTCCGCGCGCGGAGTCACTGCGCGAGGCGCAGCGCGCAATAAAAGCCAGATATCTGGATTCGGTTCATTGTTGGGGTGCTTTCATCTGTCAGGGAAAGCCGGGACCATTGTCGTCGCCAGGCAACGTCTGCGCTGCGACAACATGACGGGCGAAGCGCACGTGACACCCGCAGTCGGGGCCCCGCTCCGCGCGAGCCCGACTCCGCGTGCATCGTGGAGTCGGCGCTGCCGGGCCAGCTCAAAGACGACATGAGCCCTTGTCCCCGCCAAAGCCGCAGCGTTAAATGCTTTGATAGAGTCTTCGTTACCGCAACATGTGATGCTGACCGATGTCCGATTCGGGTCATGAACGCCAGCTTTCCGCGAAATTTCTATGGCTCGCTGCACCTCAGATTGCGGAAGCAATCGCTGCACCTGCGAAGAAATAGCGGGCTGATAGCCCCGGCACCGAACATCAGCCGTCGGGAGTGGGCCTAAGCGGCTGCGCCCTAAAATCAAGCCCATGACTGGTTTCAACCCACCCGGCCAATTTCCATGGTGGGGAACTAAATAACGATCTTCATCTGCTCAACGCGCGTAAATGCATTCGCGGAGGTCTTCGGCTGCCCTCTGTGGCAAAATCGCCAGAATCGTTTTTCCCCCGGCCGCGCGTGCTTGCAGATCGGCGACATCGGGCTCGGCCAAGGCGACGCAACCGAGCGTCGCGCCATGCTCTGATCTCCAGACATGGATAAATATGCAGGACCCGCTCCTCTTTTCGCGATCCGTGGAATAGGTGACAAACAATCCCCGCCGGTATAGGGGAATGGCGCTCATATTCTCTCCTCTCGCGCCAAGCGGGAGGCTGTTCTTGGGCACCACCCGATTGTACTCGGGCGAGCCGGGGTCATTAACGCAAAACATATCGTTGGAATCCAACCTAACATAGCCTGCCAAACTGTTCGGTCCAAAGCCGAAAGGCGCAGCCACAGAAAAAAGCCCGGCCGGCGTCCGGCCATCGCCTTCCACTTTCAACTTCTCTCCACGATCCGCAAGATGCGCAAAGGAGTTGGCCCAGGCTACTCCGTTCTTTCCGATGATTGCGCGCTTTTCAGCAGTTTCAGGAAGCCATCCGCTGGAGCCTTTGTCTCGTTCAATAACGGTGAGCTTCGCCTTCGGCGAGGTCTTGCTTGCCGGTACGACGAGAAAAATGCGTTGAGCAAATGCAATTTCGGCGAAGCAAGCCGCCGCGGCTTGCGCTGGAGCTGGAGCAAGCAGCAGAAAGCCGCACAGCGCTTTTGCCAGATTAGTCGCCATAGGGCGCCGGATTCCTAGGGAGCGCGTCAAGCGTCCGGCAGCAATAGACCCAAATACGGTCTCCTGAGCCGTTCCCCCAAGCCGCCCAGCCAGTCTCGCCAGTTTGAACATTCCGAAATTGATGCCACTTGCCCGGCCCTTTTTGTATCAACTCCAGGGGCGTCCCATTGGGCATTCGCCGGATGTGACGCCCTCGGCCGTTTGGATATTCCCACATGTCGAGCCAATCGTCAGGTGGGCGGGTATCCCAAACGAAGTAGTAGCGAGTTTCCGTTTCTCTCGGCTGCAGTGGCCTTAGCAGCGCGGCATTCTGCTTTCGAACCTCTTCCAGCCGCGCCCTGGCGAACCCTGCATAAGCGCTTCCGGGAAAGCGTCGGATGAACTCTTCCAGCACTGCTTCACTTGAGGTGCTTTGAATCGCGACCCAAGCTTGCGCCGCCTCGTCCGGCGGCTGCCCCTTCTCGGAAGCGAACTGCGACGCATCTGGCTGGAAGTAGAAAGGCGCGCTTAACGCCGAGTGGTCCCAAGTCACCTGCTTGCCGCCCGTCACGGCGAGCACCTCCTTGCGCACCTCGATCAGGATCGAAAACAGATCTTTTCCTGGCGTCAGGATCGCTTTGGCTAGCGGCCCGGAGAAAGGCGAGTTGCGCCCCGCGCCGTCGAGCGCCACATTGCCGGGCTGCGTCGAGAACGCGATCAGTGTGCCAAGCCCGGCTTCGGAGGCCGCCAAGCCCTGCCCGATATCGGATGAGCGCGTTCCGAGAGAGCGGGCGAGGTTGCGCGAAAGCGGATTGTTGCGGCAGGCGTCGAGGAACAGGATGTTCGTTTTCGACTCCCGCTCCATGGTCTCCTGCACCAAGTCGAGACGGACAGCTTCGATGCGAAGCGCTGCCGCGCTTTCAAGCGAAGCGTCCACTGGCACGAGGTAATTCACGCCCGCGACCTGAAGCCCGTGGCCGGAATAATGGAATACACCCGCGTCCGTGCCGGAAAGCGCGCTCTCGAATTCGAGTATCTTGCGATCCATGGCGCGCTTGTCGAGGTCGATGCCGAGAATTACGGTGAAGCCGAGCGCCCTCAATGCGGCGGCCATGTCTTCGGCGTCATGCCTGGGGTTCGTGAGCGGTGGCGCGTTCATATAAGCGCCGTTGCCGATGACGAGCGCGACGCGCTTTCCTGCGAGAGCAGCTTGAGCGGCGCCGATGATCAACGCTATGGCGATAAAAATGCGCGCCGCGTTTCGCAACATACCTTTGCCTCTAATGCGCAGACCACACTGTTTTGCTGTCCGCACTCTGCCTTAACAACTAAAAAGGTTCAATGGCTGGGGTGTCGAATATAGTGGGGTATCGAGAACGCCCCGAGTTGCGCGGCAGGCCGGAGAACGAAACCGCTCTCGCGGTAGGCGCTGCGGGATGTCGAAAAAAGCGCCGGGCCGTCCGCATTCCTTTTCGTCGGGGAGCATAACGTTTGAAGCGGAGACGCGATACCCCAATGACCAGACGTGCTACGCGGCACTCTCCGCGCCGGCGGCCGGGGCACGGATCGATGTCCGCTCCTGCATGCGTGCCCTGATCGGCACGCGGGTTCACTAGATCATGCCGAGAGTCCGCACCTGACCCAAGGCTGAGATCGAGGTGAAGCACCAAAACGCGCCTGCAACAAGCGGGTAACCGAGGATCTTAATGTCGGCAATACCCCCAGCTTGAGACAGGGCCTTTTAAGACCGCCACGGTGGCAACCGACCCGTCTCGACTTTTTGCAGCGCAAAAAGCGTGCCTGGCAGTAGGCGCTTTTGTCGGCGGGGAGACCGGCATTCGGGGCGCTGACGGTATACCCCAACCAGCAGACATGCCCGGCGACGCTTCCCGGAACGCTTGCCCGGCAGGGGTCGAGTTCCGCTCTTGTATAGGCTATGTAACTTTCTGTGCGCCGCTCCGCAAGCGAAGGCGGGAATGGGCAGAAAGCTTCCGTTGAGAGTTCGTCGCGACGGGCCTGGAACGGACGACGCAGGATCCCCGAGCGGGCGGTCAGCCGCCGTGGATGATAGCGGCGTGGAAGAGATTGGAATAGTCGACAATTCGGCATAGCCCCAAAAGCGATACCGATGTACGTGGCGTTGAAATTTCTCGATGAGTGCGGAGGTCGCCGGATTGTCGAAGCCGGCGAAATAGTAGAGGGCTGGCGCAAGATAAGTAGGCATTGCACCTCCTATCTTTTGCGAACTAGTCCTGGCGCACACTCCCACGGCTCATGACCCGTCCTCCCTGATCTTAAGTGCTTTTTGTGCCTTCAAATTCCATCAGCCCGCCGCCGCCACGCGATTGGCTATCCGGCGCTCGGCCGCCATCACGATCGCGGTGCGAATCTCTGCAGCCGACGATACATCGGCATCGAAATTGAGGCGCTGCAGGCGGGCCAGGATGCGCAGGTTCTCCGTGCTGTCAATTGCTGCGAGTGCCGTAAGAGCTGCCTCGCGGCCCGACTTGCGCACCACGACAACCACGTTGGGTGAATAGGGATCGAATGGCAGCGTGGCGTCCGCTGCTGCCGTCTGTGGTTTCGCGGCTGCCGGTTGCGCGGCTGGCGTTGACGGCGGGCTGGGGGATGCCGCGATGTCTCCGTGCACATTCACTCGCAGGCGCAACTGGGCAACCTCTTCACGCAGTTGCCGCACAATCTGGTCGCGCTCGGCAGCGGACAGGTTCGGATGCGCCTTCAGCACGCGCCGGAAATACGCGTCCTGGGAGGCCCCCGACAGAGCTTTCGTTTCTTTCTTCATCGGGCGCGAGCGGTCTTCGCACGCGACTCGGGCACCCCCATTATCTCATGGTGCAGTTCCCGCAGATAAGGGAGGGCATCAGCATACTTCTCTTCGATGGTTTTCTTAGTCTCCTCCCAATCGCATGCGCGCGCGATGCTCGCGAGCAGGGGTATGCGCGTGTTCAGCAGGGGGTGATCGAGGGCGAGTTGGTCGATCAGGAGCCGCTCGTAACCGTCACCTGTCCAGCAGTTCGGCAGACAGGAATAGCGCCGCTGTCCGAATGGAATGGTGGCGAGCTGCCCGGCGGTTTCAACACCCTCGATCAGCATGGCCACCCGGTCGAGGGCAAACTGCGAAACAAAATCGGGCCGGAACGGCACCAACACGTGATTGGCGAGATCGAGGGCCGCGAGTGCGGCAAACGAAAGTCCCGGGGGACAGTCGAGGATAACCAGATCGAAGTCCATGCCGAAGTGCCTCATGAGCCGCTTCATGCGGCCCCGCACCTGCACCGCCACGGCATCCGCATCCAGGTCCTTTTTCGAATGCTTCAGTAAGAGTTCGCCCTGAATGTCCTCAAGCCGCTGCGACCCTGGCAGCAGCGAGACCGCGCCTGGCGCTGTCCGGGCTCGTGCCACATCGCCGGCATTGTTCACAACATACGCGGATTCGTCCTCTGCTACCTTGTCGAAGCGATCGTAAAAGTAGTCGGAGATGGTATGGCCGCTCCGGCAAGCCTTTTCCCACCGCTCCCCGCCGATGAGCATCAGCGACGCATTGCACTGCGTGTCGAGGTCCATGACCAAGACGCGCCGTCCGGCCCAGGCCGCCGCTGCGTGAGCGAGCATGACCGCCATGGTCGATTTACCGACGCCGCCCTTTCTATTCGTCACCGTGAGAAATTGGACCATTGTCACCTCTCTTCGCAAACCGGATACCCAGCTATCACTGATGATTGAGTCACTGAATCGACGCACGCCAGCACGCTGATGTGCCCCAAGGTAGGGTCCCGAGACATGTGTGGCGGTACACGAAAATGCTCGCAAAAGGTGGAAGTACGCTACTCGCCGCGAGGCAGATCTGCCTGTTGAATGTCAATCCAGGATATTTGCGAAGCAGCGCCGATCCAGGCGCATAGCTCTTGCAGTCCGCACTACCTTCGATAGCCGAGGAAATTCTTGCGCCTGCGAGAAATGGCAAAGAGAGCCAGCCGGTCTGCCCAAATCCTCATCAGCGTTTGCGGTCGCGGTTCACTAAGGCGGTGTTGCGAAGCGAACTCTGCAACACCGCATTTTGCGGCCGACGTAAGTCAGGCCCCGTCACCCATTGAAGCCCTGACGGCTAACGGATCAGGCGGCCTTGCCAAACAGACGGCATAAGACTCTGGTGAAAAAACCGGGTTGTGCTTGTTTGCTGATGGCAGCCGAATGCGGCATCTCAATCTCCGGCGCAGCAACAACCGGCTCGCTGTAAGTTCGTCTTCCGCTTGTGCTGATGGGCGTTATCGCCGTGCGCCGGGCTTGCATTACAGCTTCGCGCATCTCCTTGTCCCGCTCCGCCTGCTGAAAAGCACGGCGCTTGCCACGCATCCGTTCCTTGCGGCTCTGTCCGCCGCGATCAAAGCTTCTGCCCATTCTACAAAATCCTATTATTGGCCGTTACGCGAACCAAACACGTGGAAACTTACGCGGACTGCCGGAACTAAACTCAGAACGCGGCAACGATAGACAGCCGTCTTCCCTGGCAAATAGTGCAGCCGCATCCTTGCGGCCAGGCAAAGCCAGGACACTATCCCAAGTTCCATTTTGAGAGTGTGCGGTGCGTCGCGGGAAATTGTCAAATAAGCTGGGATAGTGAATCCCGCAGCGATATATGGCGATCACGCGGCACTCAATGGCGGTGTGGTGGTGCAGAATCATCTTAAGGATCGCATCATCCGACACATGGTGTGCTATGCCGAAACGTCGCGTGTCCGCTAAGCGGAAATTTCCAATGCGTTGTTTTCTGCAGCCGCGCCTGCAGACGATCCCGGACCGCGCCGGCCATATGGCGGTTTGGACGTCGGCAATCAGCGCCGTTTTGCACCGGCTTGAGGAAGGGGGGCGGTGACAGAAGCGTCCGCGGGGCGGTATGCTGGGACAAGGTTTGACTGGAGGCACGTAGCGGAATGCAAGATGCGAGGTTGCCTTCAGGCGTGGGGCGCAAGTTCCACCCTGATGGCCAGCTCCGGCCCTTTCCCGGCAACACCATCGTCTGCCATACGGCATCCGCGCCCGCTCTAACGGACCGGCTCGGCAGGCTGCATGAACGGCTGCGTGCCGCCAAAGCGGTCCGGCTGTATACGCTGCTGCCGCCTTCAAGCTGGCATATGACGCTGTTCGACGGCGTCGCGGATGAGGTGCGTATACCAGACCGCTGGCCGCGGGACACGCCGCTGGATATGCCGCTCGCGGAGGTTAATCGGCTTTTCGAGGAGCGCCTCAAAGCGGAAGTGTTTGGGCCGAAACTCGCGTTTTCCATGCGGGTGACGGCAACCGGTAGGCTTAGGAACAGCATAGGTATACGGCTGCAGCCGGCTGACGCCGCGGAGGAGCAGGCGATCCGGGCATTGCGCGACCGCATCGCGGCCGTGCTCCGGCTGCGGCGGGCCGCGCATGACACCTACGGTTTCCACATCACACTCGCGTATTTAATCGCGTACCCCAGCGAAGCCGAGGCGGCGGAACTTCACTGCCTTATGACGGAGGAGGTGCAGGCCTTGGAGGCCTCCCTGCCGCCCTTCATCGTAGGTCCGCCGGAGTTCTGTCATTTCAACGATATGTTCGTATTCAACCGGCAGTTCTTCCTGCGATAGCCTGCGGGAAAGTTCTGCCGCTTGCGAATTCCCGCAATTTCCAGTATCAAACCCCAGCCGGGCATGACCCCAGCATCAATTCCGGGAACTGGCGCCATGACGTTGACATCGCACCGCCCCGCCAGGGGCCTCGCCTGAGCTTGCTGCGTTAGCGACACTGCTGGGCTGTAATCTTGTGTCCGCCTTACGCAGGCGTGAACACAATTTTCGATGCGCCTATCCTGGAAATCTCATCATGGGCAATTCCCCTGACGTGCCCGGCCTTGCGCCGGTGCATGCGTTCTATACATCCCGGTCCTGGATCGAGGGCCGCGCCGTTCAGCAGTTGGAAATCGTGGCAAGCCTGCCCGGCGTCAAAGCCGTGGCCGCCATGCCGGACCTGCATCCAGGCAAATACGGGCCGGTGGGCTGTGCGATCCTGGCGGAGCAGATCCACCCGCAATTCGTGGGGTCCGACATCGGCTGCGGCATGGGGCTGTTTCAGCTCGATATCGCAACGCGCAAGCTGCGTCCCGACAAGGCGGCGGAACGTCTGCGCGCGCTCGAAGGCCAGTGGGAGGGCTTTGCCGCCGATGCGCTCGCCGCGGCCGGACTGCCGTCCACGCCGTTCGACTCCTCGCTTGGAACGGTGGGCGGCCGCAACCACTTCTGCGAGTTGCAGGCCATCGAGGAGATCGTCGAGCCCGGCATCGCGGCGGCGGCGGGGCTAGACCCGGCGCTTGTCTATGTGCTGACGCATTCGGGCTCGCGCGGCCTGGGCTACGCCATCCTGGAGCGTCAACTCACTGCGGGCGCCGTCCCGCTCGATCCGGCCGGGGAGGAAGGACAGGCCTATCTCGCCAGCCACGACATGGCAGTGCGCTGGGGCGTACTCAACCGGCGCACGATTGCGGAACGCGCGGCCTTGGCATCGCGGGCGGAACTGCGCTGCGTTGCCGATCTGCCCCACAATCTCGCGGAACGCCATGAAGACGGGATTCTGCATCGCAAGGGCGCGGCGCCGTCGGATCGGGGGCTTGTCCCCATCCCCGGCTCGCGCGGCACGCTGTCCTATCTGGTGCAGCCGCTGGCGGCCAGCACGCGGGAGACGCTGGCCTCGCTCGCTCACGGCGCCGGCCGGCAATACGACCGCTCCTCCATGCATGGCCGGGTGGGCACGAAGAAATCGGACTTGCTCATATTGGGACGCAATCCCTTCGGCGGGCTGGTGGTATGCGACGACCGCGACCTGCTGGTCGAGGAAGCGCCTGATGCATACAAGAGCATCGCGCGCGTCATCGCCGATTTGACGGAAAGCGGACTGGCGCGGGTCGTGGTCACGTTCCGGCCGCTGGTCACGTTCAAAAGCGCGAGGCGCATTTCGTTTCGTGACCGGAGCAAAAGCCTGCGGGAGAAGCGGCGATGATCCGGCTTCTCGTCACCAGCGGGCGCGGTCCGGCGGAATGCCGGATCGCGGTTGCCAAGGTTTTGGCGATCATGGAGCGCGAGGCGGAAGGCGCGGGCCTTGGTCTCGACATCGCTGCCACCCCAGGTCCGGACGCGCTCGGTCCCGGCTCGGCGATTGTTGTTGTGCACGACGACGGCGCCAGGGGCTTTGCACAAAGCTGGACCGGCTCGCTGCTGTGGACCGCCGCCAGCCCCGTGCGCGCGCATCACAAACGCAAGAACTGGTACATCGGCGTGTTCGAGCTTCCGCCCGCCGCCGGGGCCGCACCACCGCTTGCGCCGGGAGATGTTCGCTTCGAGGCGTTCCGCGCAGGCGGTCCCGGCGGCCAGCACCAGAACAGGACAGAAAGCGCAGTCAGGGCGGTGCACCTGCCCACCGGCGTTGCCGTGGTTGCGCGCGGTCATCGCTCGCAGCACCGCAACCGGGCCGAGGCGCTGGAGCGGCTCGCGGAGCTTATGCGGCTTGGGCGCGAACTCGCCTTATTGGCCGCGCAAACGGACGCACACGCCAGCCATGACCGCCTGGAGCGCGGCTGCGCTGTGCGGCGTTTCAAAGGCGCGGATTTCCTCCCAGCGTAGGCGTGGCCGCCAGGCGGCGATGAAATTTGAGTTTGAAGGGAGGTCATGGAGAATGCGATCTTTCCCCGGCGGGAAAGGCATGGGCGCCAAGCGATTCGCCATCCTCTTTCTTCAGCGGCGTCTTCGAAGAGAGCGGCGAGACGGGATCGGCGTTTGAAGCGCTGACCCAGACGCGATGCCTCAATGAACGGACGTGGCTGACGGTGCTTCCCACGCCGCCGCCCAAGCAGGAGGCGAGGTCCGGTTCTGTATAAGTAGGTGATTGCTTGTCCTTGCTTGGACAGCGGCTGCAGTAAGCGGACAGCGTCCCTTTGACGTTCCTGGCGACGAGCCAAGAGCTGAATTGCCGACGGTTGATTGCATCGGCAAGGGTCGCTATCGCCGAGAGCACTGCTTACAGTATAATTTGAGTAACGCGGTCGGACAACCCTTCCGTAGCCAAGTTACCAGGACATCACTTCTTCCAATCTGCAACCTGTCGGCGAACTTCTTCGGCCATGGGGTCAGCGATTAAGTCGAGAAGGTCGAGAGCCGCATTCGCTTCCGATAGGGCAGATTCTGGCTTGCACTGCAGATGGAGAGCGTAGGCCACATTGAAGCGCGCACGACCGGCCAAGCGATAATCGTCACTCAGTTGCAGTTTCTCCGCGACGGACTGCAATAACGTGAGCGCCTCCTCAAAGCAACCATCGTCCGCCAGCGCCAAGCCGAGATTGCCGCGCAGCTCTTGTATCCTCTCTGGATTGTCGGCAAATGTGGCCAGCGCCAACGCCGCGCGATATTCTCGCACTGCGCCCTTGCAATCCCCGGAATGTCGCAAGCACTGCCCAGCAATGGCTCGTAACTCATATTCGATGATCACCGCACGCTCAGGTTCGATGCTGGAGCGTATACGGTCAAATAGAGACAACGCCCGAGCGGCGCATTCCTGCGCCGCGGTGTAATTCTGCGTCAGAATATTGCGATGCGCGACGTGGGTAAGCGCTTCCAGCTGGTCTTCGTCCTGGCCGCTTGCCACCGACTCCGCGAGCAATTTCTTGGCGAGTTCTAGGGCGTGCACGCTATCGCCCCGCTCTTCAGCCAGGTTTCCAAGTTCCCAGAGCGCCTCCTTGCGCTGCGCGAACACCGTGTCCGACGCGTCTCGATCCAGAACCGATTGGTAAAGCTGCTCCAGCATGCCGACGATGCGGGCATGCTGGACGCGATCACCGATGCTGGCAAAGCGCGCTTTTGACTCGCGCAACAGTTCAAAGGCACGGGCACCTTCTTCTGGATGATCCTGTGCATTCAACCGGATGACATTGGCTTGCAAGAGGGCAATATGGCCCGGTGACCCGAGATCGCCCGCAATAGCCTCAGCGCGCATGAAATCGGCATGCGCCAAATCTCGCAATCCTCGATTGAGCAGCTCCCCTCCTCGATTGATAAGCGCCATACAGAGGCCGGATTGATTGTTCGCGGCCTCGAACACTGGAATGGCCCGATCGTACTCGGCGCACGCGGCGTCTGGTTTGTTGTCGCGTCCGTAGACTACCCCGAGCGCGATGCGGGTCGATCCCTCCATCGAGCTGCGGTTGCTATCGTCAATAGTCGCCAAAGCCTTCTGCAAGAACGCCTCGCCCTCACTCAGTTCGCCTTCGGTGATTGCTACGAAGGCGAGATGCAGCAGCGCTACGCCATCTGCGAAATGCCGATCGTGCTCCTCTCCAAACTGCAGTGCACGTTCAAGAGTCTGGCGTGCTCGAACCGGGTTTCCATTAGCGTAATGCAAATAACCCAGATAGGTGAGGTGACCGAGCATGTCGTGGACAAGGTCGAATTCGGGCGAATTCTGCACCTTTCCACTTGCGATGGCGCGGTCCGTACCACGCACTGCAACCTCGCGCCAATCGATCAGTTGATGGCGCCCGCGTTCTTGTTCCAGGAGTTGGCCTGCAACGCCAGCAATCTTGTCGCATGCGAGCGCAGCTCGGACATCCGTTTCGATCCTATCGGCGCACCACTGAAAGACCCTTCGCGCGTGAGGCCAGAACTCTTGAAACCTCTTGCGCACGGCAAGCTTATTCCCACCGGGCGTCAAGAACTCTGTGTTGAGCTCGTAGAGCCGCTGTTGGCAGAAGAACGCCATGGTAAGCTGGGTAATGTCGGCAGCCTCGCCCATAGTGAAATTCCTAAAGAGCCTGCAACATGCCATAGGCGAGTTTCGACAGCACGGCATGCAACTGAAACTTGCCATCCCATGTCGCTTGCAGGATGCCGTGATCTACAAAGAGGCCCGCCGTGTCCGCAGCCTCTCCAGGAGTGACTTGCCACACCATCGCCATCATGGGCAGATCAATCGTCGCCGGTTTTGGCGCGAACACAGCGAGCTTCGCGAATTGCGCCTGCTGGACGGCGTCCAAAACCTGAAGACTCCGCTGCAGGAGCGCGGCGACAGATGGCCTTGTTTCCGCCAAGACCGGCACCATGTCGGCAGGCGCATCAGTTTCAAGCAGCGCTTTGCCCTTCCGGATTTGGGATAACAGAGTGAAAAACCCCACCGCGCGCCCGCGATCCGATCCAAGTAACCCCCCTGCGGCCACAATTGCCAGCGGCAAACGGCCAAGATCTTCAACCAGTATTGCGCAATCTTCGCGGTGCTGCGCCACCACGTCAGGGGCGAGCTTCATTAGGAGTAGAAGCGCATCCTCTGGGTCTAGTTCCTCAAGCTTGTAGCGCAGCTCTCGGAGTGGCACGACCCTTTCCGCAATGACCGGCGTCCGGCAGGTAATGACCGCGCTAGACCCAGCCTCCACGACCGAGGTGATACGATGGGCAAGATCGGCATCCCAGACGTCGTCGATAATCAGTAGAATGCGGCGCTCTCTCAGGCGTTCGCGCCATTGTTGCAGCATTTGCGGCAGTGTCTTCGTAGCGCTCGTTTCCGTCCCGTTCCACTCCACTGCCCAATCAGAGAGTGTCGATTGCAAGGACACTTGCAGGTCCCGGGGATTGGCCTGGCCGAATGCCATCCATAGTATTCCGTCAGGATACGTTGCGCGGATGTCGGCATCATGTGGGAGAGCCGAAACAAAGGTAGTTTTGCCCACGCCGGGAAGGCCAACAATGCTTGTTACGCGCGCCGGATCGGTGCTCCCCGCCGATCCGGGCAGCACACCGGCGACGCGCTTAAAGTCGATCACGCTCCGCTCTCTGCCGAGGAAGAGGCGTGGCGAGGCTGGCAGGCCAAACATTTTCGTTTCTGGTCGGCTGTTCCAGCTCGCCTGACGCATGGGCAAGGGCGCCAATGCTCCAAGCGTAGGTTTCTGCACAGAGGGTTGGCCAGTGAGGTAGCGGTAAAGCGCTTCGTATCCATCCGCTGAATCCAGGATATACCGATGAACCGCACGAAACGGCAGTGGCACCCATTGCTCATCGTCACGGCTTAACAGCACTGGAATGAATTTATTGCCACCAGCACCCGCTTCAAAGAAACTGGTAACGATCAGGTGCCCTTCCCAGACACCACCCAATCCCAGTCCAGGTTGTTCCCGCTTCATCAATCGGCGGTCATAGGTTTCTGTGCAAATCATCAAGACGAAGTCTGCGCGCGTAACCTGATCCTGCATCCAGTGCGCCCAGCCCTGCGGGGGCGCGGACTCGTAACGATCTAAAATCACGTCGACCCCGTCGTGCCGCAGCTTGTTGGCTAACGCGAGCACGTGTTCCCTGTGGACGTCCGAGTCATGGCTGTAACTGATGAACGCGGTGGGCGAACGCATCCGAAAATCACCCCTCATTATTGTAAACGGACCTTAAGCAACGGTGCGGCAAATTGGTTAAAGAGGAAAGCGTCCCCGTGCCGGTTTGCTAATTTGTTCACAACTTAAGCAGAGCCTGCACGCCAAGAACAACCAAAGCGACCTAACACCATCACAATATAAACTTCGGCAGGTATGGGGCGTTCTCGTCTTCGCGAAATTCGTGAACGTCTGTGGCAACCAAAATGCCGAAAGATGTTCCTAGCTGTGACGCCCCCAAAATGCGCCAGGGGCAGCATCGTGCCGAAGTCATCCGGGTAGACTCAATGCGCGGGGAAGAACTACCGTGACCGCAGCACCTTCGATAGGGGACGAGCTTCAGTCGGGCTATCGAGCGCTCGCCGACAAATTGCTGACGTCCGTTGCTGTATAGGTAGGTAAGTCGCGGCTCGCGCGCTGATCGAACGACGGCCGGAATAGTCCGATGGTCTCCGCGGAAGCAGGGGCACGACGGGTAAGCGGCGAGATTCTCGCGAGGAGGAACAACGCGACCGCTTTCTAACCACCACTGGAACCATCCCGAAATTGGGGTTGCTGTTTCAGCCAGCGTGAGGCTGCCGGTCAAGCTGCCTTTGTGGCAAGGGTGGCGCGGGATAACGGCCAATTTTCAAGTTCCAATAAGTCCAAGAGCGCCTGTCGATAATCCCCGGCGGGGCTTGATCGAGCGCCTCGGCGAGTTCAGCACCGGAAACATAGCGCTGGATGATTTCCATGTCCTCATGGGTTGCGCGGGCGAAGGCGTAAGCCAGGAAACGCACAGGATCGGCGAGTGCAACGCGCGGCGGCTCGAACCAAACGATCCGCCTTGCGATCCTGGCAATTTCAGGTGTCAATGGGATCTGTCTCACCGCTTCCGTCCCTGATCGAACTTTTTGCCGGTCAGTCGCGGCAACTTTGAAAGATCGGCACTGCGCACTGCCTCGACAAGCCGCTGTTTAACGGCTTGAGAAAGCTCTTTTAGATTACCTTCTTCGAAGAATACAAGCGCCTTGAGGGTGTTTTGGGGATTGAACTGCGGTCCATAGATCGCCAGTGCGCTAGCCAAAGCAAGTGGAAGATCGACACTGCCCTCGGACAATATTGCCGCGATATCGATATAATCCTTCGCCTCAGCCCGTCTTTGAACAACAGCAGCCTTGGTTCCAGCGAGGTCCAATAGCGAAGCGATTTTTAATCCAGTTACTGGCGCCTTGGCAATTTCACCCACCCGCTGCAACCGTGGCACGCCAAAAAAGGAGAGCTTCACAGGGCCTCGCCTTTGCACCGTTACGCTCACGGTGTTGGCTTCGCTCTGTACGATTTTGGCGTTCCTCAGATAGGAAATCCTCTCAAGGAGTTCGCCAGGATCAAACGGTCTGGCGCCAAAAAAATCGAAATCGACGGACTTACGGTGGCCAAGCCGCAAAGCAAGAGCGGTACCGCCATAAAGGACGAATTCTGGCGGAGTGCCGCCAAGTTCATCCCATAGACGCCGTTGAGCGGCTGGCAGGATGTCGAGCCTTGGATCGAACGTTTGCATCATCGAAGCAACATAATGGGAGCTTACCGTAAATGGCAAAACGAAAGCACGCGGCATCCAAGTCTTTCTGCTGCAGGTTCTTTAGATTGGATAGCCATGTGCATGCAAGGAGCACATCCCGTCAGCATTGGCCGGGAGAAACGCCAACACGGCAACGGTAGCCTCGTCATCCGCCTCCCAGACGCGGCTTCCCACGTTGCCGTTAGGGCAGGTGCCGATGGCCGCTTTTATACAGGCGGCTGGCTATCCGCGCCCAGCTCGGATGATCGCGCGGCAGGTCTGACAACCTCAATCGGGCCCTGGGCGCAGCGGGCCAATTTCGAGCTTGACGCAAACAAGAAACCGGCGCCGGAATTCAGACCGATGGCTCTTCACCTTTGAGGCAGGTATGGGAAGGTCTCCAAAATCTATGAAATACCATGTTCAGGTTGTACGTCTCCGGTTTAACACGGCGATCATTGAGGTAGAGGCATCCGATGACGGCGATGCGGAGCGGAAAGCGATCGAGCAGGCCCAGCAACTCCCGGACGCCAATTGGCAGTTGCAACCCTTCGATCACGACGCCTATCTGCCTCACGCGGAGGCCATGATCGCCGAAGACGAATTGACGGAAGCGGAAGAGGTTGGGGATGCGCTCGTCTTGAATGAAGCGCGATACCTCCTTCTCAAGGGCGATTGCGGCACCGGAGAAGGCGATATCGTCTTGCAACCATGGCTCAAGACTGACCAGCCGGACTTGTTGGCCTCGGATCTCTGCAATGACTGGATCGGCGCGATCGAACAACTCGGCCTAACGCACCTGTCCGGCCGGGTTGACAGCTTGGCCGGCGGCAGTCCTCCCGCACCCTCCGACCGGATCCTATTTGGTGTCCGCTCTCCAAAGCGGCGGGATCGGTGAAATCGTTGTCCCAATATCACGCAATGTTAACGCGCCAAAATCCAAAATTGGCAGCCAAGTCTACACGGGCGTTCGCCAGGCCATTGGCGAGGTGTGCTTTTGCAGTTAGTTCGGTAATTGCCCAGGTGTAGCTCGAACGATGTCCGGCATGGTCTGAAAGCTTCCATTGCAGCGCCGACGTTGTGGGTCGATTCCAGACTCTGGGCTTCGATAAGATCGGGGTAGCTACACTTTCAACTGCGGACGCGGTGCTCAATATGGATCGGGTCTCCAGTCGTCGCGCCGGTATCCCCTTTCATTATAAGTCTTGGTCCACCGAAGGAACTTTATGACAAACGTTGGCGGCCAATAACAACTCGCGCAAAGAAAGTATTTCGTTTCTTGGCCGCCTGGGCCAATATCCTCCTGCGTTTGGCAGCATCCATCTTCCGCAATGCGCTTACCACCGTTCCAAGTGCAATCAGTCATGATGTACACGAACAAAGAGATCGGTAACGAAATCAACAACAAAAAGCCAATTTTGCGAGTGCGAACGAGAAATTTTGTGCGCTTAAGATACTCGGTCAATGCTCGTCTATTATATCCTTCGCTATCAAAATTAACAACTGTCGTCTTATGTTTTATGTACTCTGGTATTGCATCTATCTTGGTGTGCGAGAACACGCAACATATTCGTTTCTTGAGTATCATTGCTACATGTAGCTGAAGCGAAATCATTGCGGTGTCGAGGTCGCAAAATACGACATCTGCACGTTTTAGCTTTGTTGATATTTCTGCATCTGTCTTGGAAACAGTAATTCTTTCGACGCTAAAACCGGCACCGTCAATTATTTTGCTTATGTCATCATACGTTCGAACATCTTCTGTAATAAACAAACACTTCAACTTAAACATTTGCATTTTTTGCGACAACCAGAGTGAGCGTTAACGGTTCAGGCAGCGTGGAAGCGATGGCTAATATTAGCTTAATAGATTTCTGCTGTAAAGGCTTGCAGTCTAAAACGCGGGGAAGATACCGATTCTGCGTAGGTGCGTTATTTGCTAAACTCGTGCTCAGCTGCATCATCTTGCCTTGCGTGTGAGAAACGTCCGCCGCCGTTCCTTACCTTTGCCTGCCCCCTATCTTGAGGAGATGTCCGTTGCTCCTGCGAATGCATCTGATGGTTCAACTATCTAGAACGACAGCTATCGGCCTGAACCTCCGGCTCCGTTGAAGAGTCTGGCAGCTTATCCCCAATACCTGTCGTCGAAGTAGTTAAGTAAGCGCATGCTGGTCTGTCTTTTAACCAAGGAGACAGACGATGGAAAACGACAATACCGCATCGAAAAACCAAACGCGCCCTCAACCCTGGAACAAGGGCAAACTCGTCGGCCCAAAGCCGCCATTGAGGCCAAGCCAGGTTTGGGCCATTCGCACCCGGCTCCAGATAGAAAACCGCAGACGCGATCTGGCGCTTTTCAATCTCGCCATCGACAGTAAGCTTCGCGGCTGCGATGTCGTGGCAATCCGGGTCGAGGATGTCGCGCCGGGTGGCTACGCCCTCGATCGAGCGACCATCCGCCAGAAGAAGACTGGAAGGCCGGTCCGGTTCGAACTCACGGACCAAACCCGGTCTGCCATTGACGATTATCTGAGGCTGACGGGCAGGAAGCCCGGCCAGGTTTTGTTCTGCGGCCGGAATCCATCGCGGGGGTTGACGACCAGGCAATATGCGAGGCTGGTCAACGATTGGGTGGCGAGCATCGGGCTTGATCCGCTGCAATTCGGGACCCACTCGCTGCGGCGGACGAAGGCCGTGTTGATCTACCGCCAGACCGGAAATCTCCGTGCCGTACAGCTTTTGCTCGGCCATTCCAAGATTGAAAGCACAGTGCGGTATCTCGGGATCGAGATCGATGACGCCATCGAAATTGCCGTGAAGGTTGACATCTGATGGTGGCGGCAGAGGCCGGCGGCTCTGCCGCTTCCAGGACCGCTGACTTGCCAATGCTAGCTGATTGTTTTGGGATGGGTGGCTTGCTCCGTCCAGACGACACTTTATCCAGCGAGCCTTAAGCGCTACCCTGCCACGGCCGGAATCATCCCACATGGCGGGCAATGGCAACGCTGATCATCACCGAAAAAACCAGCCAAGCGAAAGATTTGGCCGCTGCGCTTGGCAGCCGCTACGGGAAAATCCTGCCCGCCGAAGGCCACCTCTTGCGCCTCGCCGAACCCGATGAGGTGGACCCTGCCTGGAAGCGCTGGTCTTGCACGCTGTTAAAGCCGGACGGCCTCTATCCCACGAAGCCTGCCACCGGCAGCAACAAATCCGCCAAGCTCAAAGCCATCGCGGCGGCGCTCAAATCCTGCGAGATGGTGATCATCGCCACCGACTGTGACCGCGAGGGCCAGCTCATCGGTCAGGAAATCCTGGAGCATCTGCGCTATCGCGGCAGCGTGCAGCGTGCACTCTTCACCGCGCAAGACCCCAAGACGCTGCGCCAGGCTTTCGCGTCGCTGAAGCCCAACCGCGAGATGCGCCCGCTCTATGACGCGGCCGTGGCGCGCCAGCAGGCCGATCAAATCTTCAACCTGTCGCTGACGCGCACCGCGACGAAGACGCTTTTGGCGCCGGGCACGCGCGGCGTGATCGGCATCGGGCGGGTGAAGACGCCAACGCTTGGCATCGTTTGCCTGCGCGAACTCGAGATCCGCGATTTCAAACCCGAGGACTATTTCGAGATCGTGGCGCAGGCGAACGTGGCCGGCGGCAGCTTCGCCATCCGTCATGCGCCGCCCGTCAAACAGCGTATCAAGGACCGTGCCCGCGCCGAAGCTATCGCCCACGCGGCGGACGGCTATCGAGGCCCGCTCGGCGTGAAGGTCGAGAATTGCCGCCAGGGGCCGCCCAAGCTGTTCGACCTGCCGTCCTTGCAAAAGACCTGCGGCCAGCGCTGGGGCTGGACGGCGGACAAAACGCTTTCGATAGCCCAGGAACTCTACGATGGCGCGGGCAAAAAGGTCATCACCTATCCGCGCGCCGAGGCGCGCTATTTGAGCGAAAACCAGATCGCGGATGTGCCGGCTATCGCGGCGGCGCTGGGAGCCTTGCGCGGCTTCGCCCATCTCGATCTTTCGAAGCCCGTGATCCGCAAGGGCAAGTCCGGCCATTTTGGCGACAAGGCGCTGGAGGGCGTGTCGCATCACGCCGTGGTGCCGAACGTCAACGTGCTCGACGACGATCTGGAGAAGCGGCTGGCGCGGCTCAACGACGACGAAAAGCGGCTGTTCGCCATCATCTGCCGGTCCTATCTCGCCGCCATCCTTCCGGATTTCGAATACCGCCAGACGGCCGTCACCATGGAAGTGCCCGTGCCCGCGAACGGCAACCATGCCAAAGCCACGGCGGAATTCCGGGCGGTGGGGCGCATCCCGCTGGTGCAGGGCTGGAAGGCCGTTTACGGCGCGAGCGAACCGGACGCCGCCCCCGATGAAACAGAACAGGCGCTGCCGCCGCTTAGCGATGGCGAACTGGCGCGGCTCACGGAACCACGCATCGAAGACAAGCGCACACAGGCGCCACCGCGCTACAATGAAGGCACGCTGATCGATGCCATGCAGAACGCGTGGCGTTTTGTCCAAGATCCGGCCATGCGGGAACGGCTGAAGGAGGCCAAGGGCATCGGCACGCCCGCGACGCGCGCGGAGATCATCAAGGGGCTTAAGAAGCAGAACCTGCTTGCGGCTGACGGCAAATGGGTCGTGCCCACAGCTGCGGGATTGCAATTATTCGAGTTGTTGCGCGGCGCGGCTCCAGCGCTCGTCGATCCAGGGACGACCGCCGGCTGGGAGATGCAACTCGATGCGGTGGTGACCGGCAAGGCAGACCATCTCCGAGTGATCGGCGCTATCGCCACGGAGGCGGAAAAGCTGATCGGGGTGCTGCAGCAGCGGCGTGGCAGCGGCGCGGTGAACCTTGAGGCTATGCCAACGAAAACTGAGCGACGCAAACGCCGTTCGCGCAAGACTGCGGCGGAAAAGGCGGCGAAGGACGGGACCGCCGCAGCGGAACCTTCGCGTCGCAAGGCCGCGCCGGACAGGTCCAAACGGGCTAAAAGAAGCCAGGTAGCCCAGCGGAAACCCGCTCCAGCACCGGCGTCCGCAGCGCGCGCTCCCACCGCGCGCATGGTGGCTTATGCCGAGAAGCTTGCCAAGGCAAAGAAACTGCCGCTGCCGGCTGGCTACGCGCAGGATTTCCAGGCATGCCGCCGCTTCCTCGACCAGTATGGCTGACGGCAGTGACCAGCTAGCATGCCGTGCCGGTCCGTCGCGGCGATGCCCTCGGGTGCCTCCGCACCGGATCCAACGCGGGGCAGGGCACGGCGGAACTGGCATGACCGCAGCACCCCCGGCTGCGGAACTGCAAAAAGCGGCATTGCAGGCGCTTGGCAGCAATAGCCGGCGTCCGCTTCAATATCTACCGCGCCACCCCAAGTCGAAGGACGCACGGGGTCATTTCACAGCTGCCGCCGTGCCGGCGGCGAAATTGACCAGGCACCCGGCCGCCTTTTGACGGGGCATGGACAGCATCCCACAACTCACGCTTGAGGCCGATTGCTGCCGTTCCAGATTTTCGAACCAAATACAGGAAGACCTCAATGAGCGGAATTCAGCCTGCCGATATGTTTACACGGTACAAACACCATCGAGGCGTTTCTCAAAATCGACGGTATTGACCCCGAGCGGACGTGTTGCACAATGGAGGCGGGAATTGCAAATTAGGCACAGTTTGTGCCCAGGAGTACCGCCAGAATATTTGCCCGCCTTCGGCGGGTCTCTTTCGCTCGCGGCACGTGATCACCGCTGGCATGTAAGTGGTAAAGTAGTAAAGATTAAGGATTTAACGTCCTGGCCAGCCGGAAGCTGATACCGCTGACCCGGTTGCCCGGAGAGTACCTGTAGCGGAAGGCCGCGCGGAGGTACTGAGGATAGACGCCCCCGGAACCGCCGCGAAGGACACGCCGGCTGCAGTTTTCTGCGGTCCATGCGGAACCATCGCTGGGGGCATCGATGTAATTGTCATGCCAGCAATCCTCTACCCACTCCCAGACATTGCCGTGCACTTGATAGAGCCCCCAGGGGTTAGGTGCAAACGAGTTTACCGGCAAAGTCTTGCGGCGGTATTCGCCCTTGCTGCCGCCCCCATAAGTGGAAGTGCCATCGTAGTTGGCCTGGTCCGTCGAAATCGAAGTGCCCCACCAAAATGGCGTGGTTGTCCCTGCCCGTGTCACATACTCACGCTCAGCCTCCGATAAAAGCCGGTATTCCTTGCCCGTCTTGTTCGACAACCATTTCACGTAAGCCTTTGCATCGTCCCAGCTTACATAGATGACCGGCCGGTCTCCGCGCCCCCAGCCTTGATCGTCCGGGCTGTAACCGCCACAGCCGCCATCCGCCACGCAGGCGTCCCATTCCGCAAAGGTCACGGAAAAGCGCCCGGCCGCAAAGGGCTTCGAAATGCGCACCTGATGCTGCGGGCTTTCCTCGCTCTGGTGTCCTGGCTCGGTATCTGGCGACCCCATGGTGAACCTCCCCGCCGGCACCACCACCATTTCCGGGCAGTGCTCGCATTCCTGGAAGCTCTGCCCAGGATGTGCAGCGTAGTATCTTTCCTGCGCAGATGTAAGCGGTCGCAAGTGTACGCTAGCTCCCAACGCCATCTGCGAAGCTGCCCCGCCTTTCAACTGAGCAGGCAATCTGCCAGCCACCAGCTTCACCTTCTTGATCGTGCCATCGTCGGCAATCGCTGTAAGCAGGTCTCCGGCCTCTTCGTATATCAAACGGCGGGTGCGGCTCTTCTCGAAACGCAGCACAGCCCGGCCAAATTGCTTGGCAAGCCGGCCGTAATGAGAAACGGAGACAACATACACGGCGCCGTCCATGGTAGCGGCGGCGAAACGGCCGGTATCAAGCGCGATGAGTGCCGTAACGGGACTGCTTCCGGAAAGCGTTAGCCGCTGCTCTTCGCGCGGACCGGCGATCAACCGGGCCTGACCATCGCGCCCCTCGACAGCAACCAGGAGCCGTCCGCCGGAGCCAAGAGCGGCAAAGGGCACCTGGCCGTAGGATTGAACGTCGTCTTGCTCGGCCCATGCGAGTTCCTCTGGCCGGGCATTGTCCGCTTGGCGGACGGCCACTCGGCCGCTGGTGTATGTGGCGGCAACAATAAGCGAGCGCTCCGCCACACGGCCACCACGGTGAGCGATGGCTAGGCTCGCGATGAAACCTGGCCCCATACCGATGGTTCTGAAGGGGCTCGCCGGGGACTCTGTATCGTAAATCTGAACCTTGCCATTGGTGCCGCCAATGGCGAGAAAACGTCCGTCCGGGGTTTCTGCGACGGCGCCCGTCCCTGCCGCCGTGGCGGAAAGCGGTACGCTAGCCGTGCTGACGATACGGGCAGCGATCACGGCAGGCAGGATGAGTGCTAGTGCCGCAGCCAGCCTTAAGCCTCCCCAAATCTTCAAGGCTGGCCGGACCGGACGATGGGTCTCCTGGTAGAAAGCGGACTTTGTTGCGGCAAGCGCTGCTCCGCTAATCAGCAAGGCAATGAGCCCGCCGGTTGCAAAAAACCAACTCGGGTGAGCTGAATAGCCTTGAACACCCTCTATGCAAGCAAGGGTGCCAAGCCATAATAGCAGCGTTTGCAAGCCAAGACTGGCGATGCGCAAAAGGAAAGAAGACCCCGCTTGGGTATCCCCGAACAAGAAAGGCCTGAGCAAGATTTTGGCCGCAGCCAAACTTGCCAATGATAAGGCCGCCCAAATCCCATAGTTGCTCTCAGAACCAACCTGCAGGTAACTTAAAATATGTGCAGCAGGAACCCAGGTCAGCCCAGCAAGAATTAGCATCAGCAACGCGAAGGAAAGCGCCAGCACTGGAACACGCGATAGCATCTGCCGAAAGAGTCTTGCAGTGCCACTAGGATTGGCGAGTCCCAAAGCGATGCCCCCGGCAAGCGTGAGCAACATCAACGGCAACCATGCGCCGGCAACTGTGGGATTAGGCGCCTCACCGCCCAGCCCCCAAGGCAAACCATCCGTCTTGGGCGTTAGCCACCACGCGGCTGCAGCGTAGACTAGAGCCACCGCGCCTGCGATAAGCCCTGGCACTCCGATGCGATCCAGAAGCCCGCGCGGCAGGATCGCTTCGAGTATGCTACGCCGGGGCAAGGCAAAATCTTCGACGCGGCCGCGTGCCATAAAATCGAGCAGCACTTCATCGTCATAGAGCCGCTCGGGATCGAACCCCTCGATAGGCTGTTCACGGGCGATACTCAGCACGACATCGCCTTCAGTCCTGCGCTCGCCAAGTTCCTTCGCCCGGCCAATCAGCGCTTTCAAGGCGTCGCGAACCTCATCGGCCCGCCCAGCCCGGCCGAGCTCGCCGGTGAGTGCACGGCGCAGCCAGACTGGCATTGCCCCCTCGCGCAGCCAAGGCAATTGTGTTAGTGCCGCAATGCGATCCTCGCGGTAAAGAGGTTGGCGGGCCGGTTCTCCGCCCCGTACCTCAGCCAGACTAACGCCGAGATAAAGCGTCAGATCCCATTGCACAGCAGGGTACACCGCGAGTGCGCACAGCCATTCGAACCCAGGCCCATCAAGAAAATTGCGCAACTCGCGCAGAAGCTGCGGGATTTCAAGACCGCTGGGCGGCATTGAATAGAAAAACTTGTCTGGGTGAACGCGAAGCATTTCGGGCAGTGCCCGGGCAAGACCGTCGCCTTCCGGGTCTATCGGATCACTACTAGGGGCTCCATCGAGGCCAAGCAGTTCGGCTAGCCGTTCCATTCCCTCGGCTGTCGCACGGCCTATGGGCATTTCCAGTTCCCGGGCCAGTGCGAACTCCTCCCTTCCCCATTCCGCCACCGGTATGGGCGTTAAGAGTGCGCGATGCTGGAAATGCATGAGCTGTTGCGCGGCCGGCCGGGGACGTAGCGAGATAGGGTCAAGAAGACCTTCGCCGGACCCAAACACAATCAAACGGTGATCGCCGTGAGCCGCGAGGGCCTGTTCGATTGGAATGGGCCGGCCACCCAGCTCGGAATCGAGCAAGACTGGATCGCCCTGGAAAGTGTAGACCGCCACCGGCACCATATCGCGCAGCCTATGGATCAAGGCGCGCATGCGTTCGGTTTCCTGGTCGGCAGCAGAGGATCGCTCGATGAGCGCCAGATATTCGGGCGTCCGGTAAACCGTTGTGTATACCGGGGTGAGATGGCCAGCGCCTTTTGCGAGTGTGGCGGCGATGGTTGCGGCCACATCGATTTGGCCGATCACCTCGGGCGAGCGCACAAGCAACCGCTGAGCAAGCCGCAGCAGCTTCCCTTTGTGCCCGGTAATCCTATGGCGGATTTCCGAGACGATGTTCATATGCAAAGGGGGAAGATGAGGCGGGCGGCGGCGGAGATAAGCTTTGCGCAATGCGAGACTGTTAGCGAACCAAAACAGCGCGAAAGCGAGCGGAAACAGGAAAGCAACGAGCGGTGCCCATCGGGGAGCGTAATGCACCCCGGACAGAGGTTGGGCAGGGCGCCAAGACGCGCTTTCGTAGAAATCCGCGGGCAGTTTAATGCCAGGGGTAATTGCGAGCGCGCGCAGCACGTAGAATGGATCGGCAGCCGCTGGTGTGCCCTCTTTGCCGCCAAGTCTCTGTATCTTCGCAAGCTCCTGTGCAGTTTTAATGAGCTCTTTCGTGTGCGGAAGATCCTTGAACTTCGACACATCGTGGCTAAAGGCCTCGGCTAGCCGGTAGGTTAGCGGTGTTTGCTCAGGCGTCCGGGATGTAATGCTGGCCTTTGCATTTTCAAGTAATTTGGCAAAGGATGGTTCATTGCCCGGAGCCTCAATGCGCTCCAGCGCTAACGCCAGCCTAGCCCACATGGTAGCGTCCTTGCCGGCGGCGCCATAAATTGCCAACGGCAGGGAAAGCGGAAGCCCAGTCCATTCGTGCAGTTTGACGGCGTAGCTCTCTGCCGGCCAGCCGATGCCTTTGGCTGGACCTGTTTCCTCTTTCTTCGTGCACCAGGGTGCTGCGGGAGGTGCCTGATCGGACACGCGTGCAAGCCCACGCGATAGTTCTTCAAGCGTGGGCGCACTGCCAAAACACGCCGCAGCCTTGGCGATGCGATCAAGGGCCTCAACCTTAGTAACGGGAGGGAGCGGGGAATCTATATGCAGCGCCGGAGGCAGAACATGATGGATAAGCGTCTTTCCCTTGATTATGGGCTCCACAGGGTTCCGTATATGCCACCACATATTGTGAACGAACACACCGGCCAAAAGCGCGAGAATAGCTGCCGCGGCGTAAACCGGCCAGAGCCGCAATCGCCGTTTTCTGGGGTCAAGATCAGAACTGGACGGGGGAGAGGGCGCATCCGTCGCTGCCGCGAAAACGAGATCGAAGGTTTCGCGGTCTTCAGCCGAGCGTGCGAGCAGCGGCCGGAGCGAAAAGCGCAGGTCGCCAAGCGCATGAACGCGGCCACGGGCAATGAGTTCCGCCACAAGCGTATGAGCTGCTACATACTCGCGCGGGCCAACTTTTAGACCTGCGTGCTGCAGGCTTTCGAGCAGTCCATTGAGCTCGTCCCCAAGTCTCGCGTTGCTGGACCGCTCCGCGCCTAGCGCCTCTTCATCCATGGCATTCGCTCTTTCATGCGCGCTTAGCCGGGCACGCCCCAGCGATGCGTGATGAAATCGACGGCTTCCTTGCGATCTTCGGCATTTTTTACAAGCGTCGAAATCGTGGCAATGACAAGCGGCTTTTGCGCGGTGAGCCTGCTTTCGGCTCTAAGTCCGCGATGAATGAGGATTTGCAGCCAGTTGAGCAGTTCGGCGGTGGAGGGCTGTTTGCGGAGCTGTGTGCGGCGGCTGTCGTTGCGCAATGAGTAAAACAGGTCGAGCGCATCCGCAAGCAGCGGTGCGTCAGGTTTCAGCCCTGCCAAGTGCGCACAAACGATTTCGGCTAACTGCGTCTGATCTGGAAATGGTATATCGAAATAGATGCAACGCCGGAGGAAAGGGTCGGGCAGGCCTTTTTCCGAGTTTGAGGTTACAACCACGATAGGACGGTAGTTATGCGGCACCCCCTCGCTTTCGCCATCGGCGCCGGGTGAAGCCATATTCTGCAACTCGGGCACACGGAAATAGAGGCGTTCGATTTCGTTCAACACATCGTTCGGAAAGTCGCGCGGTGCTTTATCCACTTCGTCGATAAGCACGACTGAGCGGCGTGGCCCGGAATGTACGTAATCCGATGAGCCGCGGGGAGGCAAAAGCCCCTCTAGCCGCTGCGCCGGAAACGCATCGAGAATGGCGCGCCCCAGAGCCTGATAGCGAACGAACTGGTGCTGGCTAGCATCCTTGCCAGCCTTGAACGCACTCATCGCATCAAAGCTGTAGAAAAGATCGCGCGCTGTGCTCGTCGACTTGGTTTCGAATTTGTGCACAGGGCAATTGAACGCCGTGCCGAGCGCCACGGCAAGCTGTGTCTTGCCCGTACCTGGTTCGCCGGTCAACAGAAGAGGCATGCCAAGCACCAGCGCCACATTGACAGCGTCGATGAGGCTATCGGAAGGAATATAGTGCTTGGGATCATCGAGCTGGAAGCGATTCAGGGTTGGGATCGCTTCCGCCCGCCCCGGTGTTGCGGAGCCAATAAGATCCTTACGGAAATATGGATAATCCATCCTGTGCAGTTTCCTCTCAGATTCCACCTGAACTTGCGCCCCCAAAAAGCGGTTGCATTCCATCGACAAAGTCGGCATGCGGTACGCCATGCTTACGGTTCACGCGCGAAGAAAAGAGCTCGTCGATGATAATTTGAACCTCCCTCCAGTATCTATCTGTCAATGACACGTATTCGCTGCACCAATCATGGGCATCGCGCTTGGGCAACGGTCTTAATATTTCAAGCCGGACAAACTCTAGACCTAAGCGCAGGCCGGCAAGCTTGCCAATGTCGTCCCAAATCCGCCTATTTCTGCGGCCTTCCGCGCTTGGAAACCATGGGCTTGGCACCTCCTTCCAGCCTGGAGCAGCACGCGGCATTTTTACGGCGAGGATAGGCACCACGTTACGGAAACCGGGCTGGGTAGCAATGCCGCGCCAAAGTCTCAGCCAAGCGCGCACCCGTTTTTCCTCGTCCTGCTTCCAATCTTCGCTGGTGAGCCTGCTTATTACAGCGACCGGGCGGACCCGCGCGGAAAGGAGGTATGCAAGCTGTTTTGTTGTGGCTTTCCCCCGGTGGCCAAGCGCACCAGCAGTCCGGCGGGTGAAGAACTCGGCGAAGTTTCCGGCCGGTTCCTCACTAGGCCAAGAGACACTGACGGCTTCCCACCCGGCCATTCCACCTAAGCATCGGCGGCTCGAATGTTCTTCGAGACGCTTGAGAAACTCATCGACACACTCATTCTCGGGGCCAGCCAAAAAAAAGGGCCGCACGCCGCCGGTGCTCTTGTTTGCCTCAAGCCCATCTTCCACCGCACTTTCCTGCTGGGTGCGGTTAATCAGGTAAGGGAGCAATGGTGATCGCTGCTTCCCAACAGCTTGACGCTCTAGAGCGGCGTTTTGGGAGGATCGCTTCATGACTCGCTTTATGTCGGTGATAGCAAGTTCACGTCCGGTTGGGCTGGTAACGTCTGCAATCTGTTGCTGGGAAAAGTCGCGGGGAATGAGTGCAACATTCATTGCTTCAATTCTGCAGCTTACGAGCTTACCTTCAGTGCGGCCGAAAGCAGCCTCTTCGAACCACACGGGGTAATCTTTTAGAGCTTCCTGCCCTTCGGCGCGTTTCGACCAGCACACGAGGATGCAAGCCGCTTTACGCTTGGCTTCATCAATCTCGTCTTCCCAGCGCCCACCTGCCCGGATGCGGTAAAAGTGCCTTTCGATATCGCGGACGGAAAAGCCCAGTTTCGACGGCTTATCAACCCAGATTTTGATGCCGGCGCCGATCAAAGCCGCAACAAGTTCCTTCAACAGCGGCTTGTCCTTGGCGGCATGACTGACAAGCACGAATTGGTCCATCACCCAGCCCGCAAATTTTGAGACACAGGGAAGCAATCTAACCGAATATGAATAGAAACCGAGGGGTTGATTCATACAGCTAACGATTTTAGGACAAACTGTTGCTTGAGGAGGCCACCTGCATGTCCCGGCGCTTTGCATACTGGCTGTTGAGACTTTTTGCCGGCTGTACGCTGGCAGTGTTGCTCATCGTTGTGTGCCTGGAAGGTTTTGCGCGGCTGGCAATCGAGGACAGTGGATCTCCCGATGATGGCGCTGCATCCGGGGCGTTGCGGCAACGGGCGTGGCCCGCCGATATGGCTGCCAGCGGCATTGTTGCATTTGCTGGTCCAGACGCGGCGGCGTCCGTGTTTTCAAAGGAGCAGCGCAATGCCCCAATACGAGGGCACAGCGCGCCCGTAGTAGCGGCGCGGCTTGTTCGGGATGGACGCTGGCTGATCACCATAGATGCTACTGGCAATGTGCGCATGAGTAGAGTTGACGCCGCTTGGCGAATCCAGAGCACGGCAGTTGGCGGCAGCCTGAGCCGTGTTGGCAAAAGAATCTGGAAGTCGATTGGCACTCCCTTGGCACATCTTTCGCTGGCGGCGCTTGCTCATATCCACCAGCTTGCCTTTCGCGATTGTGACGGCTGCCCGGAAATGGTTGTGGTGCCCGCGGGCCGGTTTGTTATGGGCTCGCCGGAAAGTGAAAAAAGCCATAATGACAACGAAGGGCCTCAGCATGAGGTGACGATTTCAAGTCCTTTTGCGGTTGGCAGGTTCAACGTGACGCGCGGCGAATATGCAGGCTTTGTTGCGGCGACAGGGTATCGGGGCAAGAGCGCGTGCTATTCTGAAAGCGAAGCGGGTAAGGGCGATTGGGGCTTACATGAAGGAAGAAGCTGGCGCTCTCCGGGCTTTGCTCAAGAAGACGATCACCCAGCGGTATGTATCGGTTGGGAGGATGCACGAGCCTATGCTGCCTGGTTGTCATTAAAAACTGGCAAGGAATACCGGCTTCTGTCCGAGGCTGAGCGGGAGTATGTGACGCGGGCAGGGACAACCACGCCATTCTGGTGGGGCTCTTCAATTTCGACGGACCAGGCCAATTACGATGGCCGTTACACTTACGGTGGCGGCAGCAAGGGCGAATACCGCAACAAGACACTGCCGGTGCAATCGTTCGCTCCTAACCCGTGGGGGCTCTATCAAGTGCACGGCAATGTCTACGACTGGGTAGAGGACTGCTGGCATGACAGTTACCGTAATGCCCCTGGCGATGGCACAGCGTGGACATCCGGAGATTGTAGCCGGCGTGTCCGTCGCGGCGGTTCCTGGTACAACGATCCACTGCTCCTCCGCGCGGCCTACCGCTTCAGGAACACTCCAGACAACCGGGTCAGCGGTATCGGCTTCCGGCTGGCCAGGGCGTTAAATCCTTAATCTTTACTACTTTACCATTTAAATGCCAGCGGTGGTCATACGCCGCGAGCGAAAGAGACCCGCCGTAGGCGGGCGAATTTCTTGTGAACTGCCTGTGAATCCGTGAAACCCACTCAACTCATGGATGAGAATCGGGCGATAATTGCTGCCGAGCCTCGATGCGACATCGCGCTCCTTGAACGGCCCCCTGCCGGCGTGTCCTTCGCGGCGGTTCCTGGAACAACAATCCACAGAACCTCCGCGCGGCCTACCGCAACAGGAACACTCCAGACAACCGGAACAACAATACCGGTTTCCGGCTGGCCAGTACGATGCCCCTTACCACAACTTGTCCCTCATTGGGGCAGGGCACAAGGGATTGCCAGAACCTTCGGCGTTCAAGGACCCGGAGGGTGTGCACTTTTTCGTCCAGGGCCGTTCATGACGATCATGGCCGGGGCAAGTGGTTTGCGCCCGATACCGCTGCGTCTCCTGTCTTGGCTCCCGGGCGGCAGGGGGCGCAGTCTTCAGGTCTATGTCATCCCGTGCATAGCGGTTGCGCCGTGCCACGGGATGACAGTGCACCTGCTCTCGATTTGAGGTTGCGATGGCACAAAACGCGCGCCGCACCGGTCCAGCTCTGGAGGCGCATTTCCAGTTTCTGCAATGGCTCGTGCCAACGGTCGAAAAATTTCCGCGCGATCAGAAATTCCTGCTTGACGACCGTATGCAGAAGACTGCGCTCGATGTGCTCGAAGCGCTGATTGAGGCGACATATACAAGAGAGCGCAAGAGCCATCTTGCGCGTGCCAATCTGGGCCTTGAAAAACTGCGCTTCTTTTTCCGCCACGCCGCGGACATGCAGTATATGGACAAGCGCCGTTACGAGCATGCCGCCCGCTCGCTCGACGAAACCGGCAGGCTCATCGGCGGCTGGGTGAAGGCCGATGCCGCGCAAGCCCAAGCTGCATGACGGCCTGTTCGGAGGCATCGCCAATTTCCAGGCGCTGAGGGAAGCGGCCAGGAAGGCTGTGCTCGGGAAGCGGAAAAAGCCCGGCGCGGCTGCGTTTTTCGCAAACCTGGAGCGCGAATTGTTGCGCCTCGAACGCGAATTGCAAGACGGCACTTACCGGCCGGGCCGCTATGTCGAGATTTTGGTGCTCGATCCGAAAGAGCGGATCGTTTCGGCGGCACCGTTCCGCGACCGTGTGGTGCATCATGCGCTGTGCGCCGTCGTGGCACCGATTTTCGAGCTGGGTTTCATCGGCAACTCCTACGCCAACCGCTCCGGCAAGGGCACCCACCGGGCCATCGAAGCATACGAGCGCTACCGGGACCGGCATGCGCATGTGCTGCGCTGCGACCTCTACCGCTACTTTCCCTCCGTCGATCATGAAATTCTGAAGGTTGAATTCCGCCGCCGCATCGCCTGCAAGAGGACCCTCGCGCTGATGGACCGGATCGTGGACGGCGCGAATCCGCAGGAACCAGTTCACCTGCATTTTCCGGGCGATACGCTTTTCACGCCCTTCGAGCGCCTGCGCGGCCTGCCCATCGGCAATCTTACGAGCCAGTTTTTTGCGAACCTGTATCTCGACCGCTTCGACCATTTCGTAACGGAAATCTTGCAAGCAGCCTACGTGCGCTATGTGGACGATTTCGCGCTATTCCATCGGGATCCCGCAGTACTGGCAGCGTGGCGGACGCAAATCGCGCGCTTCCTCGAAGGACGGCGCCTCAAGCTACATCCGCGCAAGAC
Organism: Rhodomicrobiaceae bacterium; assembly: GCA_050298295.1. Taxonomy (GTDB): domain Bacteria; phylum Pseudomonadota; class Alphaproteobacteria; order Rhizobiales; family Rhodomicrobiaceae; genus Rhodomicrobium. The sequence continues at coordinate 9,251 of JBNKTW010000064.1, read as the reverse complement.
TGCCATTGTGCCAACGGATGTGGCAGCTCCCTTTCTTGGTTTGGTGCTGTTGCCGGACGGCGGCCGGCACCTTCCGGATGAAAACGTTGCGCGTTTCCGCAACCGGTTGCGGGGCTTACGGCAGCGCTGGCGGGCCGGAGCCGTGGGGCACCGCGAGATAACCGCCAGAGCCGGCGCATGGATCGCTCATGCGAAGCACGCGAACACTTGGAGGCTGCGGCACAGCATGTTTGGCGGCGGCTGGTTCGATCCTGCCGCTGCTGCGGAGCCCAACATCGGTATCTGTACGCAAATCGAGTGAGCACGCTCGTCACTACTGTGGCGGTTATGCACCACTCATAATCCGTATTTGCAAGCGAAACTTCGGCTCTTGGCCCAGGGCTGAGATCGAGGTGAAGCACTAAAATGCGCCAATCATGAGCTGGGGATCGAGGATCTTGACGTCGGCAATACCCCCAGCTTGAGACAGTGCCTTTTGAGACCACCATGGCGGCTATCGACCCCAAGCGTTTTGTGAAGCGCAAAAAGGTGCTGAGTGGTAGAGGCTTCGTTCCGGCCCTGCGTTGCGGCCGGTGAGCGGATCGGCATCCGAGGCGCCGGCACCGGTGCTATACCCCAGCGAGCGGACATGGCTGGCGGTGCATCCGGTACCGCCGGCTGGGCAGGGGCCGATGTCCGCTTTGTCTGTCGAGTGTCCATGCAAACATTGCAGCGAGGGCCGGATACGGCTTACGCCGTTAAAGATGTATGACGGCTTCAGCTCAAAGCAGGCGGAGCAGGCAGGATTGATCTGCTGTGCTTCAAGGCGGCTGCCGTGGTGTCGAACGCAAGTTCGTCCCATGGGATGTCTTCGAACGTGAAGAATCTCGCTTCTGAGCTTTCTATATTAGGCACCGGCTTGGAGCCGGTGGTTTTCCCCCAGAAAACGATTTGCAATCCCTGGCCGCCGGGAAGGTCCAAACAGTCCAGAATACCCTCATTGCCGAACGGCACTCCGGCTTCTTCCAGGACTTCATTGGCGATCGCGGCGAAGACCTGCTCCCCGCGGCTGACATAGCCGCCGGGCAGTCCCCATTTGCCCCGAGCCGGTTCTTCGGCGCGCTTGAGCAATAGCACCCTGTTTTCGTGCATGACGACCGCTGAAACGGCCACTTTGGGATCGAGGTAGAAAATGAACTCACAAGCGTCGCATACCAGTTGCGGCTGATTGGCGATGTGCAGGTCTTCAAGTTTCAAAGGTGCGCCGCAACGCGGGCAGAATTTGAAATCCTGCTGGCTATAGCGCCAGCCATAACGGATATATTTTATTGGGCCGTCCATGATCCAAACACTGTTTCCGCCAAATCGCTGTTCCAGAGCGTCTCGAATTTCTGAAGCACCATATTGAAGAAGCTTCGCTGCCCGGTGGCGCTCAGGGTAAACCGCGGCCTTTCTCTTTGGGGGAGATAATCGGTGATTTCAACCACGCATTTTCCGCCACCCGCATGGCGGAACCCCGTTGCTATATAGGGGAAGACGGTTCGATAGGCTTTCAGGCGGTATCGCTGTTTGCCTTCTTCCGGCAGCGTGTTGTAGACGGCGCGCAGCTTCGCAATCGAATTCAGCACTTCGAGGTGGAAGTGCTGGCGCGCCGCCACGGACGGCAGGAACGACAGCAGGTGGCAGTTGTCCTCGATCCATTGGGGATCGATAATCAGCAAGCGGATACACGAGCCGTTTTGCACCTTCGCCGGGATCAGGCTGGCGGAGTCTTCGGAGAAGGAGATCATCGAAGTCCCCGAAACAAAGATGTCTCCATGGGCTTCGAGGAAAAGCTGCTTGTAGTCCGCCACACGGTCATGCGGATTGACGGCGCTTTTGATAATGCCGCAATCGCCGGCAGGGCTCGCATCCTCGCCGGCAATGTTCTCCGCGAGAAGCTGTCTTCCGGCGCTCGCACCGCCTTTATCATGCGCGGCCAGGTCCGGCAAACGGTGCGCAAGTTCGGCGACCAATTCCTCCGGGCTTATCTCAAGAGCAGTTGCCAGTTTCCGTATGGTCTGAAACCTGGGCACCCGGCGGCCGGATTCGATATCTTTCAGCGTGGCAAGCTTTATATGCGCCATGGGCGCGAATGTTTGCTGGCTGAGCGCCTTTCGGCACCGCGCCTGACGTATGCGTTCGCCAATAGTGGGGACCATAATTGTTCGTAACCGGGCCTGCAATCGGGCCACCCGCAGGGCTAGCGATCATGTACATCTTTGCAATATATTCGGCTTCACCGGATTAGAAAAGCGCGCTTTCCAGTCCAGCAACTGCAAGGGCTGCCCTCGACGGCGGGCCGCTTGCTCTTTCTGGAGGCAGTCCATGCACCAAGCGAATGAAAAACAGGCCGCTCAGGCACGCCGGGCGATCGCTGCTTGCGATTTCGAGCCGCAGCGTGAGCTTAAAGATTCCGTCAAGGAAGCCCTCGTCAACATCGGTCATCTTTGCGACGCCGAAAACATCGATTTCATCGTTGCACTCAAACGCGCCATCAACAGCTGGGCCGTCGAACGCATCGAACCCAGGAGCCTTTTGGGCGGTCCCATTGTCGAAATCATCATCGGCACCGAAGGCCTGCCCCCCTGCGCTGAGGCCGGCCTGGCGCACTGATAAACACGGCTAATCCAGCCAGAGTGCAGGCGCAGCCTCCCGGCTCCCGTACCGGCGGGATTCGATGCAACAGAAAAGACACCGTGCAGGGTTTTTGCCCCCCTGTAAGAGGCTGGCCGCTATTCCAGCAACGTCCAAAATTCGGAGAGAACTCGATGGGAAGAAAAGTGGTCGCAACGGCTCCTGGCAAAGTCGCCATCCAGGAGATGGAAACGTCTCCGCCTCTACCATCCGGCTATATTAGGGTGCAAACTTTATTCTCGCTGATAAGCGAGGGAACTGAGACAAAGACCATTCGCGGTCAAACGGCGAGTTTTCAATGTTCGTGGTCGGAACAGCTCCGGCTGTTTACCGCCGGGCCGGCACCCAGCAAAACCTTTCCCGCCGATCTGGGCTATAGCTGCGTGGGCAAAGTTGCCGAACTCAACGCTTGTGCAAACGGCCTGAAAGAAGGGGATCTGATCTGGCTGGACCGGCCTCACCGAAGCGAACATGCCGTGCCCGAGGCGGAAGCTGCCGCGGGCCTTTGCAAAACCGAAATCGATCCGCGCCGTTATATCTTCCGCGTTCTCGCCAAGGTTGCCTTCGCCGGGGTGCATGATGCCCAGCCTTATCTTGGGTCGAGCGTCGCCGTGGTTGGGCTTGGCGTCATCGGCCAGCTTTGCCTCGATTTGCTGGCCTTGAACGGGGCAACCGAAATCATCGGCATCGATCCAAACGCTTTCCGCCGGAAACACGCGGCCCAATCGAGCATGTGCTGCATCGATCCTTTCGAGGAAGACCCCGCTCTTGCGGTAAAGAAGGCCACCAAATATCGCGGCGTGGACGTCGCCATCGAGACATCGGGCACCTACGAAGGTTTGGTCACGGCAATTCGGTGTGTCCGGGTTGGCGGATGCGTGGTTACCGTATCGACCTACACGCAAGGCGCGTCGCCGCTTCATCTCGGCCAGGAATATCACCGGAACCGGATTGAAATCATCAGCTCGATGTCGGTCAACAACTGTCCTCATCGCGGCTATCCGTTATGGGACGCCGAAAGACTTAAAGAAACCGCCAAGGCGTTTCTTGCGACCGGGCGGATTTGTCCGGAACGGCACATCACCCGTTCCATAGCTCTTGAGGACCTCCCGGATTTTTATGAGCAAACTCTGAATGGGCACCGCGATCATGTCGCTGTAGCGGTTTCCTATTAGGAAGGCGCCATGGAAGCTGTACCCGATAAATTTATCCAGGCTTCAAGTCACGATCTCGAATTCGTCATGAAAGCCTTGCGGGGCGGAAAACTCTCCGGAACATCCGGGCTCGTTGCTGCCTATGAAGAAGAACTGGCCGAATTCTTCGGCGCGCGCCATGCCATTGCCGTTTCGAGCGGCAGCACGGCGCTGCAAGCCGCGTTGCACATAGTGGGTGCGCACGGCGGAGCCGAAGTGCTTGTTCCGGCCGCGGCGCCCTTGCCAACCGTTTTTCCGGTCACCGCTAACGGCGCTCTTCCGGTTGCGGTTGACATCCGCGAGGGTTCGTTTGACTTCGATCCGGACGATCTCGCCAAGAAAATCACGCCGGGAACGCGCGCCGCGATCATCGTTCCTCTTTGGGGGTATCCGATCGATCTTGAAGAAACGCGGCGGACCTTGAATCGGGCAGGAATTCCGCTGATCGAGGATGCAGCGCACGCTCATGGCGCCTGCTGGAACGGGAGAAAAGTTGGCACCGCCGCCGCACTGGGCTGCTTTTCTACGCATGACAGGAAGCTGCTTGCGACGGGCGAAGGCGGCTTTATTTTGACAGATCGGGAAGACCTAGCTGCCGCCGCGCGCAGTTATACGCAGCTTGGGCTTCTCGGCGGCGAACAAGCCGGCGTCAATTTCAAGCCGAACGCGCTGGCGTGCGCGCTTGGCTTGGCCCGTATCGGCGCTCTCGAAGCGCAAATCGCCATCCGGGGCGCCATCGCGTCCAAAATAAAGCTGTGCTTGCAGGAGGATGCCTGGCTTTCGGAACTCCATATGCCCGGAAACAGCTGTCCGAACTATTATAACTTGGTGTTTAGCATAAACGGCGTCGCAGCCTCCGCCGCGAGAAAAGCGATGGAGGCGATCAACGCGGCCGGGATAGCGATCGATCAGATCAAGTATGGGTATGACGTGTTTTATCGCCGCAAGGTTTACCGGCACCTTTCCGCATCGTGTCCCGTCGCGGAGGAGTTCATAAATCGGGTCATTCAGCTTCCCGTGCATCCCAATATAACGGATGAACATATCGGGCGGCTGGTTCAAATCTTACACCAGGAGCGGCCATGACAGTGTCTCGCAAGGGAAGGAAGCATTTTACGGCTTCGGCGTTGATCGAAAACCAGGGACGCTTTCTGATCCTTTATCACGAGAAGCTGAAGTTATGGCTTTATCCGGGCGGGCACGTCGAGGCCGATGAAGAACCTCAAGACGCGGCGTTGCGCGAAATTCAAGAGGAAACCGGGATCGAGGTCTCGCTTCTGTCTTGCGGGGTGGCCGAAGATATGCCTCTCGACTTGAACGGAGATACGGCCGCCGAACTCGCAGCACCCTTGATCACGCTTTGCGAAAAGATCCCGGATAAAGATGGAAGCCATCATTGGCACATCGATCTTGTTTATCTCTGCCAAGCCAATAACGAAGCCCGGCGTCTCACGAGTGACCGCCCCAACATGAAATGGGCCAGCGCTGGCGAGGCAAAAGAGCTTGCTGTTCCGCGGGAATTGCCCTCGCTGATGAACCGCGCGGCTAGGATTCTAGCTAAACGTTGTGTGCCGTAGAGCACGAAGAAGCGGGTCTTCCAAGTGAGTGACTGCAAACTCTAATCGGGTTCAACTTATGCGCAAGTTCCGGCTCGCTCTTCGACCTGAGTGAGGATAAGTCTAAGCTGTTTTTGCAAGTCTTGATATTTTGTGCTGTTCGATGAGAGCTGACGCCGCCTCGAAACTTAGGGCTTCGGGATTCCGGTGTCCTGCTTTTCTGAGGAACTGCACCTGCTTGACCGTCGCTCTTCCAAGCTGGCGCCGCGTCACAAGCCTATCGATGATTTCCGACGCAAAGCCTTTGCTTCCAACGAGGAAGGGGGCGATACCGGCACGGGCGATGACACTAAGCTGAGACGCCGTCGGCGGTTCCGCCTGCCATCCAGAAGCCGGTTTCCAGTTTTTGAGCGCTGGGTGATCGAGATTGAGACAAAGATCGGCCAGAGACCTTTCGTAGCCTTCCCGGCCGGAAGCCGTCTCCAGCGCCGCGGCGAGCTTGGCCCGCTGCAGGGAGGCGTTCAGTCCAGCAGCTTCCTTGAGGCCGATACCGCGGTTTTCCATGAGTTCGCCGATGGCTGTGCTTGTTTCGCCGTCTTCGGCAACGAGATCGGCGACGGATAGGATGTTGTGTCTTTCGGACAGAAAGACCGGATCGAGTACGAGGAGGCGGTCCTTATCTTTGAAGAGCCGTGTGCCGCGGCCGATCATTTGGCTGTACAAAGCCCTGCTTTTGGTCGGTCTTAGGATGAGAATCGTGTCGATGCTGGGTTCATCGTAGCCTTCGGTAAGAAGCGAGGCGTTTGAGAGAAACCGGATATCGCCTCTCGAATAAGCGTTGAGAATTTGTTTGCGATCGGGACTATCGCCGTCGACGTGCGCGGCGGGCAGTCCGTGATCGAGGAGCGCCTGCGTCCAGCGCTTCGACGTTTCGCGAAGAGGGCAAAAAGTGAGAAGCTTGCGGCTTGAGTATTCCGTGGCCACGATTGCCGCCAATTCCGCAATCATGGGATCGAGCGCCGCTCCCAAGTCATCTTCGCTAAAATCGCCCTGCTTAACCCTAACCTGCGACAGGTCGATTTTAACCGGCAGGGTGCGTATTGCGACGTTGGTTAGATAGCCAGCTTCGATGAGGTCCAAGATCGTTTTGGTGTAGACGTTCTTTTCAAAAACGTTCAGCAATTTCAGCTTGTCGTTCCGGTAGGGCGTCGCGGTTACGCCGAGGACGTAGCGCGGGGCGAAGCGGGCAAGCGCCGCCTTATATGAGCCTGCTGGCGCGTGGTGGGTAAGCGGTGCTCTGACCGCATCTTCCGCGTTTTTTCCCGCGGGGGCATGATGCGCCCCCATGAGAGAGGATCGTTTCAACCATAGTGTTGACCGTGAGGTCAAAACGAAGGGCGCGCCGGTACAGCGGGTCGAAGTGATCACGGGCGTGGAACGGCGCCGGGATTGGACGGACGGGGAGAAGCTTGCGATCATCGCGGAGAGCTGCCAGGAGGGCGCCGTGATTTCCGAGGTGGCGCGGCGCCATGGCTTGCGGCCGCAGCAGCTGTTCACGTGGCGGAACGGGTTCCGCAAGCGCGAGGCAGCCAGGCGCTTGTGCGGCGGCACAGCTGGCGCCGGACATGGTGATGGAACCCCAGCCTTCGCACCGGTGCTGGTCTCCGGCGCCCATGCCGCCGTGGCGGCGGCTGAAGCGCCTGCGATGGCAGCCCCTCCTTTGGCCGCCGGACAGACGCCGCCAAAGCCGCGGCTGCGGAAGGCGGAAGCGGGCGCCGCGAAGGCTGCTGGCGCAGCCCCGGTCGAAATCGCACTTGGCGGAGCCACGGTCCGCCTGCATGGCGGTGTTGACGCCAAGACGCTGGCGGCTGTTTTGCGTGCCGTGAAAGCCATCGCATGATCGTGCCGCCAACCAATGTACGGGTGCTGATCGCCACGAGGCCTGTTGACTTCAGAAAAGGCGCCATGGGCCTGGCTGCGATTGTGGAGGCTGAGTTCAAGGCCGATCCGTTTTCGGGCGTGATCTACGTCTTCCGCTCGAAACGGGCTGACAGAATAAAGCTGCTGTTCTGGGACGGCACTGGGGTTTGCCTGCTGATCAAGCGCCTGGAGGGCGGCAAGTTCTACTGGCCCAGGATCGAGGACGGCGTGATGCGCCTGTCGCCCGCGCAGTTGTCCGCGCTTCTGGAAGGGCTGCAGTGGACCCGCGTCCACACACGCCGGGTTACCCGGCCAACCGCGACGCAATAGGTGCTTGTACCGGGGATAAAACTGGAAATTCTGGCTAAAAACACGCCGCAAATCAGATAGATGTGACGTCATGACTACCGCTTTGCCCGATATGCTTCCCAGCGATCCCGGCGCGTTGCGCGCGATGGTGCTGGCGGAGCGGGCTGAGAAGCAGCGCCTCCTTGAGGAACGCGACGGGCTGGCGGCGGAGCGCGACGAACTCACCGCCGCCAACGAGAAGCTTCATCACATCATCGCCCAGCTGCGGCGGGCGCAGTTCGGCCGTAAATCCGAGCGGCTGAGCGAGGATCAGCTCAATCTGGCGCTGGAAGACCTGGAGACCGCCAGCGCCAAGGCGGAGACGGAAGAAGAGAAGAAAGACGAGGAGCTTAAACGCAAGCGCACGAAAAAGCGCCGCGCCAACCGGGGTTCGCTTCCGGCACACCTGCCGCGCATCGAACAGGTCATCGAACCCGAAAGCACGGTCTGCCCTTGTTGCGGCAAGGCCATGCATGTCATCGGGGAGGACAGGTCCGAGCGCCTGGACCGGGTACCGGCGCAGTTGCGTGTCATCGTCACCCGCCGCCCCAAATATGGCTGCGAATGCGAAGAGGCTGTTGTGCAGGCGCCTGCGCCGCCCCGGCTGATCGAAGGCGGCATTCCCACCGAGGCGCTGGTTGCCGGTATTGTTGTGTCGAAATACGCCGATCACCTGCCGCTCTACCGCCAGGCGCAAATCCTCGCCCGCCAGGGCATTCAACTTGACCGCTCAACGCTCGCAGCCTGGGTGGGGGCGGCGGCGGCGGAACTCGAACCGCTTTATGACCGCCTTCTTGCGATCCTGAAAAACAGGGACAAGCTGTTCGCCGATGAAACGCGCTGCCCGGTGCTGGATCCGGGCCGCGGCAAGACCAAGCCCGGTTATTTCTGGGCCATCGCCAGCGATGACCGGCCCTGGGGCAGTACGGCGCCGCCCGCCGTGGCCTATACCTATGCGCCGGGCCGCGGCGGAAAATATGTGCAGACGCTGCTGGAAGGCTTCAACGGCATCCTCCAGGTGGACGGCTATGACGGATACAACATCCTCACCCGTCCCGATCGCGGCGGCGGGCCGGTGATGCTCGCTTATTGCTGGGCTCATCTGCGCCGGCGCTTCTACGAAATCGCCGCCAAAGGCCCGGCGCCTATCGCTTCGGAGGCGCTGAAGCGCATCCAGAAACTGTACGGGATCGAGGAGGAAATCCGCGGGCTGCCGCCAGAACAGCGGCGCGCCGTGCGCCAGGCGCAATCCCGGCCCGGAATCGAAGAGTTGAAATCCTGGTTCGAAGACTGTCTCAAGCGCCTTCCCAAGACATCGCCAGTACGCGACGCCATCAATTACGGCCTGAACCAGTGGGATGGGCTGGTCCGCTTCCTGGACGATGGCCGGATCGAGATCGATTCCAATACCGTCGAGCGTTCAATGCGCCCGATTGCTCTCAACCGGAATTATGCGCAGGTTCGGATTATGCGCAGTTGCCGCACTCCGCTGTGCTGAATCGCCCGTGGATAGGCCCGCGCCAGACGGCCTAAACGGATCGAACTACGCATAATCCCCGTGATCTTTCGCGCGTGACCA
>JBNKTW010000063.1:0-3419 GCA_050298295.1 Rhodomicrobiaceae bacterium | reverse complement strand
CGCGCCGAGGTTGACCAGCAAATCGCAACCGCCCGCCAGTTCCCACGCGATGTTGCGACGGTAAGCAAGCGCATCATGGCAATGGCCACGATGAGCAAGGATGGGGCGGCGTCCATGCTCTACAGTCTACCGCGCGCGGAGAAGAACATCGAAGGCCCCGGCATCAGGTTCGCCGAGGCGCTGGCCCAATCGTTCGGGAACAACCGCATGGAGGCCCGCGTCGTCGAGGTTGACCGCAAGAACAAGGTTCTCACGGCCGAGGGCATATTCCACGACTTGGAAACGAACTCCGCGCTCAAGAAGCGGGTTCAACGGCGGATAAGCACAAAGCAAGGCAATCTCTTTTCGGACGACATGGTCGTCGTCACCGGAAACGCGGCGTGCTCCATTGCGCTTCGCAATGCGATCCTCGGCGGCGTCCCTCGCGTGCTTTGGGCGCCGGCCTATGAGAAGGCGGTCGAGATCGTCGCGGGCAAGCCGGAGGACGCTGGCAAGCGCCTGGATCAGGCCATTCTCTGGTTTGCCGGCAAGGGCGCCAAGGAGGAGCAGCTTCTCGCCGCCCTCGCTCTTGAAGACAAATCCAAGGTGCTGCCCGAGCACATCGTCCGTCTCGAAGGCATGGCGTCCGCGCTCAAGAACGGCGAGACGACGCTTGAGGAGCTGCTCAACACGCGCGTCACCGCGGAGCACGCGGTTGTCGAGAACCCGCTCGCGGATGAGCCTGCGGCGGCGAAGGAGGCGAAGGGCAAGAAGGAGAAGGCGGCCTAACACCACATGCCCTCCGGGGTAGCCGCACCCGGTTGCGTGCATCGGGATGCGGCGAAACAAACGAAAGCAGAGAGGAAAAGGCTATGAGCACAGAAACCGTCAGCATCGGAGATATGAGCTTCGAAATTCAGCCCCAGGCGATGCGCAGGATCGAAACGCTGCGCATCGGAACCAAGATCAAGGTACTGCGCAAGGAGGCGTATTCGTCAGAGCACAAAGTCTACCCCGGTGTTGTGGTTGGCTTCGAGCCGTTTAAGGCGCTGCCGACCGCGATCATCGCCTATGGCGATCTCAACTATTCGAGCTTTGAGCTCAAATTCCTGGCCTACAACGCCAAGACGAAGGACGTGGAGATCGTTGCCGCCGCCTCGGATAACGAATTCGTCATCGATGATGTCCAGGTCGAGAAGTGGTTCGCGAAGGAGATAGAGAAGAAGCGGCAGGAGATCGCCGACCTCGAATTCAAGCGCGGCTTCTTCCGTTCAAAGCTCGGCCGCGCCTGGAGCCAAGTTCAAGCCGGGGAAGGCGCCGCCGCATAAGGCAAGCAATCAACTGGCCGGGCCGTTGCGCCCGGCTGCGCGTATAAAAGCGCATATGCGGAGTGCAGATATGAGCGGACAAGTAGTTGCCTTCGGACTGGTTGACACACGCACCCAGCCGCCGGCCTTGATGGGCGGCCAAGGGCAGCCAACAAAGGATGTTTGGACATGCCTAGTGACGAGAGCCCGCAACCTAAACGCCAGTCAAGACGGCGAGCGGTATGTCACCGCGAAAGTGTTTCGGGGCGGCGGCTTTGAGGTCGCAGAGGCCCCTGGGGAGTGGCACACGGCAACCATTAAGTGGTTCCACCTAACCAAGGGCTACGGCTTTGTCACGATCCTGGGGAGCGGCCAGGACGTTTTTGTGCATATCAAGACCGCGTTGGACGCCGGTTTCACTCAGCTCCTCCCAGGCCAAACAGTTTCCGTCTGTGTCGTGGAGACTTCAAAAGGAAGCAGGGCGATTGAGATAGCCCGGACGTAAGCCCCCCCCCCGCGCGGCGCGTCATGCTCTCCCCATGGCAACCGGCCGCGCTCCACCTCCGGGCTCCTTCCCCCGGCCCGGAGGTGCGCAATACTACACAAGGAAGCAAGTTGATGCGTAAAGAGCCAGCCCAACAGATAGACCCCGAGACATACGAAAAGTTTGTCCGCTGCATCGCGGAGCTTCTGACCCTCGTCGAAAAGCCGAAAGATGGCCAGGCGGGCGGCTCGAATGTCGTCCAGTTTAGGAAAGGATCGAGGCGATGAGCGATCAAGATAAAGCCGGGAAAGAGTTCTGGGTCGTCTGGAACGGGGTTAGGAACGGCCTCCCACTACACCGCCATGGCTCGCTAGCCAACGCCCAGGCCGAAGCAATGCGGCTTGCTGGCCTCCATCCGGGGACGACGTTCTACGTCCTCAAGGCGACAAACGCCTACGCCGCAGAGGTCGAGATAAAGCCGGTATTTCTCGACAGCGCAGCGGGTGAAGCCTGACAGAATGTGGCATTCGACATCTACTTTTGGGGCTGATGCCAACCGTGGGGACGGCCTTTCAGCCTCATGCCTTTCTTCGAAGCGGAACAGGGGAAGGTGGCTTTATGCCAGAAGGTACATGGGGGCGTCATCATGAAGGTGCTCAGCATCCGCCAACCCTGGGCCTGGGCGGTGATCTACGGCGGCAAGGATATCGAGAACCGCACCTGGGCGGCATCCTACCGCGGTCCTCTGCTCATCCACGCAGGCAAGGCGATGACGCAGGATGGGTACGCCGGCTTCCGCGAGTTCGTCGAAGGCATCCCAGGCGTCGAGACGCCGGACTTCGCATCGCTACCACGCGGCGGCATAATCGGGAGCGTTTGCTTGGCCGATTGCGTCAAGCGCTCGTCCTCGCCGTGGTTCGTTGGCACCTTTGGCTTCGTCCTCGAAAGCCCAGAGCCCCTGCCCTTCAAGCCCGTGCGCGGTCGGCTCGGCCTATTCGAGGTAGAGCCATGACCCACATCTGCCCGGCCTGCCGGAAGGTCTGCAAATCTTCCAGGGGGCTTCGAGAGCACATCACCGCCAAGCACCCGGACGGGCTGAAACCGACCTCACACCGGGTGTCTGCCGGAGAGTACCCGCCGCGCGCATGGATCGAGCCAGGCCTCAAGAGCCAGCCGCCGGCGCTCGATGAGCAAATCGCCTCGATGACGCTGGCATTCCGCCTCTACGAGCTCCGGCAGAAAGAGGCGGTCGCGGAGAAGAATGTGACGCCGCACACGGCCTATCACAACTGCTCAAACGTGCTCCATGCGCTGGAGACGTTGCGCTGGCTCAGGAAGAACGAGGCGGCAATCAAGCAAATCGTAAACGGCGCGCGGTAGCGCCAGAAGGAGAAGACCATGGCAGGAGTTAACAAGGTCATTCTGCTCGGCCGGCTGGGCGCGGACCCGGAGGTCAAGCACACCCAATCCGGGACCGCGATCTGCAACATGAGGATTGCGACCTCGGAGAGCTGGCGGGACAAGCAATCCGGCGAGCGGAGGGAAAAGACCGAATGGCACAGCGTTGTCATCTTCAACGAGGCCCTTGTCAAAGTCGCGGAGCAATACCTGAGGAAGGGCTCGCAGGTCTACGTCGAGGGCCAGCTCCA
>JBNKTW010000062.1:0-12074 GCA_050298295.1 Rhodomicrobiaceae bacterium | reverse complement strand
CAGATTGCGTCCCGTCACGTAAACCACCAAGGTGTCGTGCTGACGCGTCAACTCGTTGAACATCGCGATCGCGTCAGGGTCCGCAGGCCAATGGCCGTTCGGAAGCAGTGTACGATCCAGGTCTGTAGCTAGAATTCTCATAACGTTTTCTCCTTGACCGGCAAATTACGCATAGTTCAGAGTATGTTCAGCGCCGTCGTTATCCTTATAAGTAATGTTGAAACGGTGCGTTTTCAAATCAGCGTCCAATGTGGCTGTGGAGTTGCCGTTCTTCCAATGGAGATGTAGACGGTCATCTTCCGTCTTGCCAGTTTCCAGGCTTCCGCTAAAAGCCGGCAGATTGTTGCGAAGCCGCATGATCTTTAGCTGATCGAGAACAATACTGCGCTTCAGGCCGCGCTCTATATCATCCTTGTAAAGAGTCGTCCGGTTGATCTCTTTGTGCCCGCCGGTTCCACCTTTGTCCGCCGCGGCGTAATTGTTGGCCCCGGCGAACAAGTCCAGATACCAGACCTGGGGAATTCCCGGCATGAACATCTGAATGGCGCGGGCGAGCAGCAGCTTCCGCTCGTCTTCGCCCAGGGCGCTGAAAAACGTCGCGTTGATCTGATAATAGGCGATCTTTTTTCCGTCGGGGCCGAACAAATTCTTGACCCGGCCGCCCCGCTCCAGAATCCGGTCCACCATCGCGTCGATTTCATCGCGGCTTATCAGCTCGTGGTCTCCCGCTTCGTCACCCTTGAGATCAAGGACCGGGATGCCGTCGTGACATCCTAGCATGCTGATTATCTTGATGTTTTTTGTCTGAATCTCGTCGATCCAGCTCAGAAGATGCCGGGAAGTTCCGCGGTCCAGCGCGTCGATCACCAATCCGGGGAAGAAGAAATCGTATATGGGATATCCCGCCTCGGAAACCTCGTTATGGAGCCTTTTTCCGTATTCCGAGTGTATTTCCGGCAGGAGAACCAACCCGTACTTGTCCGCATTATCTTTGATGCGGCCCAGATACTCCCAGGTGCCGGGCTTGTTGAAGAAGTTGGTCTCGCCGGGCTGTTTATGAAGGTAGGCGAAGGCATCGAGACGGATGAGCTTGGCCCCGTATCCGCTCAGCTTCTTCAACGTCTCGTCATAGAATTCCCAGACGAGTTCCGAGCGCGCATTCAGGTCCATCTGCCCCAGATATTTGCGCCGCGCTTCAACCAAAGCAATCGCTTCGGCTTTAACGGAAGAGAAGCCGCCGAAATCAATATCGCCGAGTTTCGTTTTGTCTAGAATGGCGGCGTTGATCAATTCGGCGAGCCTTTGCGCCTGCGATGGAGAAAGATCCGCCAATGGCGCCAGGTCCGCCGCCGTGATTTCAGGGTAGCTTATTTCCTGGTAGAAGGTGTTCCAATATGGCCGTTCGCTTCCGTCCGGGAATCTGATCATGAGGATCGGCAGCCCCGGTTTTCTCATAAACAGTTTATTGAGGTATTCATCATCGGGGATGATGTAACCTTCTTCGGACATCTTACCTTTCGAATGCCAGAATTCATTCCAGTCGATAAAGAAGTCCTTGTAAGGCGACTGCTCGCCGCGCCGGATGAGATCTTGAAATTGGGGGGAACCGACGGAGAGATGATTCAGAACCAGATCGAACTTTAACTGAATGCCGAGCTTATTCAATTCGTCCACATCGGCAGTGGAGACCAGCTCTTCATTGAGATTATAATCGACCACCGAGAACCCACGGTCGAGATCACTATTGAAGAACGTTGGCAGTATGTAAAATAATGAGAATACACCCTGCAACTCCGGCGCCTTAAGTAACGAAATTGTGTCTGAAAGTTTATGTCCTATGCTATCCGGATATGCGTTGAACATGACTCCGTGGGACAAGGCGTTATCGTTTTCCATCTCTACTCCTCTCGACAATATTGTCCTGGGTGGATCGCTGAATTGGCATTCAAGATAAGGTGTTACAGGGAGTTACGGTTCCTGTGTCAACCGTTTCGAATGCAAATAATGTGGAAGAATATCGCGTGTTGGCATCATTTGTGCTGGAGAGTCCTTCATGACGATGGCTGAAGCTTATCCCGCCGGGCCGGTATTTTCAACATTTCGGAGGTTGTACGGGCCGATTACCAGCGCGGCAGGGGGATGGGTTAGGGGGATCGCAAGCCAACTCCCGCGCCGGCTGAAGCGGACGCGGCATCCGGCAAGGCAGGCCTTGAGATAGTTGCAGCACAGCCCACAACGGACACCTTCGGCTCGGAACGCCCAGACATTGGCAAATTGGCCCAACTCAACAATGGTTAAGCATGAGCTTACCTTTACCGTAACGGGGTCCGGCTCTCATGTCTAACGCTTTGCAATTGCCGCCTGCATTTTGCTGTGACTTGCCGGGGGGCAAGTCAAGAAAGAACAAGATAGCTGACTGCTGCGTTAGTTGCGGAAAATTTTTCTGTCAGAGCTGGCGGCACCGCCTGTGCAATTGCACTAGCCGCCGCCAGCGCGGGAAAAGGATGCCTGCGCCGC
Source organism: Rhodomicrobiaceae bacterium (assembly GCA_050298295.1). GTDB lineage: Bacteria > Pseudomonadota > Alphaproteobacteria > Rhizobiales > Rhodomicrobiaceae > Rhodomicrobium. The sequence continues at coordinate 9,557 of JBNKTW010000062.1, read as the reverse complement.
CATGCCAGCCCAAGGGCGCGCTCAGCCGGGGTCGCGAATTTCTCCGGCATCCACTATCTTGGAGCCATGTCCAGGACGCCCGAACCGCCAGAGAAAGCACGCACACAGCACGGCATCGCGCCCGCCGAATCGAGCCGCGAAGAAATCGGCGCCTTCCTCGCACAGGTGCGCGGCTCGCCCGCGCCCGGGGCGTCAGGCCACGGCCGCCTGATCTTCGCCATGGACGCCACCATGAGCCGCCGCCCCGCCTGGGACATGGCGCTGGCGGTGCAGGCCGAAATGTTCAACGCGGTGAAGGCCGCGGGCGGGCTGGATGTGCAGCTCGTGTTCTTCCGCGGCTTCGACGAATGCCGCGCCAGCCGCTGGGTGAACGACGCGGCGGCGCTCGCGCGGCTCATGACCGCCGTCGAATGCCGGGGCGGCTACACGCAAATCCGACGGGTGCTGAAGCACGCGCTCAGCGAGGCCAAGGCGGCCAAGGTCAGCGCGCTCGTCTATGTCGGCGACGCCATGGAGGAGGCGCCGGACGAGCTTTGCAACCTGGCGGGCCAGCTCGGGCTTCTCTCCGTGCCGGCCTTCATGTTCCAGGAGGGCGGCGACGGCGAGACGCGCGTCACTTTTAAAGAGATTGCGCGGCTGACGCGCGGCGCGACCTGCCGGTTCGGGCCAGGGGCGGCGGCGGAGCTGCGCGAACTGCTTCGAGCCGTGGCCGTGTACGCGGCCGGCGGGCGCGCCGCACTTCAAGACTATGCAAAAGGCCGCGCCGGCCCTACTTTTCTGCTCGAACAGATGTCCAAGCCTTAAGTACGCCTCGCGGGAGGCTTCGGCCCGCGGCGGTGCTTACAGCTTCTTTGCGCGTGGAGGCAGCCCATTCTACCCGTCATCCTAGCCCTGCTGGCGCTCGCGGCCATCCTGTACTTCATGGGCTGGCTGCCTGCGGTTGACGCTGGCAAATCCGGGCAGTGGGTCCGCAAAAACAGCGTGGTTCTGCTGGCCGCCGGGGCCACACTGGCGCTCACCCGGAATATCGGGCTCGCGATTCTCGCGGGAATGCTCGCCTATTCGCTTTCGCAAAAATCCGGCGGGCTGTTTGGCGGCGAAACAAGCCCGCGAAACGGTGGCGGCGTCTCGGCCGTGCGGACCGCCTATCTCGAAATGTCGCTCGACCACGCCACGGGCATCATGTCGGGCCGGATTCTTAAAGGGCGATTCGCGGGCCGGGCTCTTTCGAGTTTCACGCTGACGGAGCGGGCGGATTGCCTGGCCGAGCTGCGTTCAAACGACGCACAGGGCGCGCGGCTGTTCGAAGCTTATCTCGACCGCGCCTTTCCGGGATGGGAGGGCAGCGGCGGAGGAGGGGGCGCAGCGCCGCCGCCGCGCGGCATGGGCGCCGAGGAAGCCTATCTCGTGCTGGGCCTTAGCCCTGGCGCCACGCGCGAGCAAATCCAGGCCGCGCATCGCGATCTGATGAAGCGATTCCATCCCGACCAGGGCGGCACGACCTATCTCGCCTCTAAAGTGAACGAGGCGAAGGACGTTCTTCTCAAGATTGTGAACGCCTGACCGGCAAAGCCCTGGGGACAAACGGCAACGGAGGCGTGATAATGCTTCACCAGTGTGGATAAAGTCCCCGCCGCGAGGTTCAGCTTGCGCGAGGGGGCCGTTTACCCTTTAATGCTCCCGGCTTGCCTTTTTACGCCGAATCGATGGCAGAGCCGCTCCTGATTTGCGGCCAGGAGCGGGATGATGAGGGAAACATTTTTGCCACACTGGCGTTATTGACGCAAAGCTGACTGAGAAAATGGCCGGAATATGCTGGAAGCTATGCAGGAGCTCTTGCAGAAACACCATATTTTTAAATAAACTATCGAATGCCAAGTGAGGGCGAAGGCAGGCGATGGTCCGAGCGGGGAATAAAGCTATGATTTCGGGGTCCGCGGAGGTCTGCCTTTCCGCGCTGTTTGTCGACTTCGACAACGTGTACCTGTCTCTGCGGCGGCAGAGCGAGGAGGCCGCCGGCCGCTTTGCCCGCAACCCGCAAGACTGGATGAGCCGCATCGCGCAAGGCGGGCTGGTACGCTACAAGACGCACCATCCGGCGATGCGCCGCCGTTTCGCGGTCGCGCGCTGCTATGGCAATCCCGGCCGCAGACTTGTGAGCCGCGGCGGTCCGCATGATCCGCACGCCTTTTCCACCGTCCGCACCAATTTCATGATCGCGGGCATCGAGGTCGTGGACTGCCAGCCGCTGTCTTCTCAGTTCAAGAACGGCACCGACATCAAGATCGCCTGCGATATCCGCGATTTTCTGGAACACCCGACACGCTTCGAGGAGTTCGTGATTCTCTCGGGCGACGCGGATTTCACGCCTGTTCTCCATCACCTTCGCTCGCACGACCGGCGCACGGTGGTCTACGCCAACGAGAACACCGCCGACATTTATAAAGCCTTCAGCGACGGCTGGATCGAGGAGCGCGAGATGATTGCGTTCCTGATGGATGAGACGAACCCGGTCATGCTGGAAAACCAGCGCGGTTCGCGGCCATCGCTCGGCTACGACGGCGTCAAGGCGCTCACGCAGAGCGTCACCCAGCGGGCCACCGCCGCCTTCCCTGGCGTGGTCCAGCCGAATCACAGCCCCCTCGGCAACGGTTTCGCCGCCCACGACGAGGCGCCAAAGCGCCGTCCGGCGGCAGCCGCGCCTCCCGCCGCGCCGAGCACCGCTGTTCAATCGCTAATGGACGATTTTCAGGCCATCGGCGCCGAGATCCTGGGGCTGGTGATCGATGTCGTGCAGTCCTCCGAAAAGCCCGTGCCGATCGCCTACCTCGCCGACCGCGCGCAGAAAATCCTGGGCCATGCCAAGACGCTGGGCACGAACTGGGCCGGCTCGGGCGGCTTTCTGAATTTTCTCAACAGCACGCTGCCGGAAGGCATCAAGCTCACCGACAAGCCGCCGCATTTCGTCTATGATCCGGGCCGGCACCGCGTGGAAGAGCCCGCCGCGCCGCAGCAGCAACCGCAGCCGCAGCGGCTTCAACGCCAGCCCGATACCAACTCGTCCAAGCTGGCCGAGCTGCAGCACTCCATCACCCGGATTTACGAGGCCTGCAAAGCGCCGCCTCTGCCGCCGAGCGAATACCAGCTTCTGTTCACCATGATCGCGGCCGAGGTGCACGAGCGCGGCTTTGCGCCTGTGAAAACCGCGCAATCGGTCGTGGCGCGCGCGAATCAGGAGGGCCTGCGCATCGCCATGAAGGATGTGGCCTTCGTGCTAGACGCCGTGGACGAGATCGACCCCTGGCTGGAGCACACGCGCTCGCCCGCGGCCGTGGCCCGCGCCTACCGCGATTTCGTCCTTGCCAAATGCCTCCACGCCGGCGTGAAACTCACCGACGACGAGCACCAGCTCATCCAGGTTTGGTTCGGCGCCAGCCAGTGGGCGCCCGGCGTACAGCCGAGCCTGACTGGAGCTAGCCTTGGGGCGGCTCCGGCGCTGACCTCTGACCAGGCGCAGCGTATGCAACAGCGAGAGCGGAGTTTTCTATCCGAATCGGCTTTGCCGTCGCCGGATCAGCGTACAGATATCCCGCTGCCAACCGATTTCGATTTCGAAAGCGAGCTGGAACTGCAGCAGCAGCAGCAGAACCAGAAGTCCGCAGGCCAGCGCTTCCGGTTCAAGCACTGACGGTTGGTTTTGACGGAAGTGAGCCGGCCGGTTTTTGTGCGGCCGGCTAACCGGCGAACGCGCTGCGGGTGTAGCCCTGGAAATAGAGCAGGGACGCGAGACCGGTATGGTTCACCCGCGCATCCGCCGCTGTCACGGCGCGCGCCGCGCGGTAGGCGACGCCGAGCCCGGCCCATCGCAGCATATCGATATCACTGGCGCCATCGCCCACCGAAATCACCCCGGCGGCCGGAATGCCGTGCTCCGTGGCTTCCTTCTTGACGGCGGCGAGCTTCTCCTCCCGGCCCAGAACCGGCGCGGCGATACCCGCCAGATGGCCGCTTTCCCAAAGGAGCACGTTGGAGTGTTCCTTCGCGAATCCCGCCCGGGCAGCGACGGTGTGCGTGATGATGGAGAAGCTGCCCGAGACCAGCACGGTGTGGGCGCCGTTGGCCTTCATGGTTTCAACCAGCGTGCGCGCGCCCGGATTGAGCGTAATGCGGTCATGCAGCAAATGCTCCACATCCGCGGCCCGCAAGCCCTTGAGCAGGCCGATGCGCTCGCGCAAGCTGGCCTCGAAATCGGCCTCGCCGCGTATCGCCCGCTCCGTGATCGCCGCAACCTGTGCCCTGACGCCACGAAGCTCCGCCATCTCGTCGAGGGTTTCCTGCCCGATGATGGTGGAATCCATATCGGCGGCGAGCATGTTCTTCTTGCGGCCCGCCGCCCTTTGCACGCACCAGTCGAGGGGCCGTTCGCCCACGGCCTCGGCGGTCATCTCCTTGATGTGCGCGATCTCCGCCCGGCCGAGGTCCGCGCCGGACGGCGCATCCGGGGGGCTCTCCGGCGCGGGCAGGATCAAGTCGATAGCTTCGCCCTGCGCGAGCCAGCGGAACTCAAGCGCACCGTTCAAATCGCGTTGCAGCGCCGCCGCGGCATCGAGCAGCAAATCTTCCCGCGAAGGGGCGGCGGTAATGGTGATGGCGATTTCCATGGTGGGTTAGTATCCAGTAATGAATTTGCGCTCAGGCGGCGGGATGAGCGGCAGTGCGCCGCCGGGGAACCATGGCCCGATTACCGCCTTTGATGCAAGCAGCAGGTGTAGGAAACTATGGCGCCCGGCAGGAAGTTCTGACCCGCATGTGGGCTTCACGCCGCAGCTATGCTGCCATAGGCGTGGAACGCAGCCGGAAGCAATCCAGATCCGCAAGCCGCAGCGCCTGTTTCTGGATCGCCACGGACGCCAAGGCGGCCTCGCGATGACCGCGATGGGCGTCATGCCTTCCGGCGGCCTGTACTATGCACGCCGGGAGTACAGCCCCGGCGGCGGCGTGCACGATGGCGATTTCGGCGCTGCTATTTCCAAAACGGCCCGCGCGCCTTAAGCCGGCGCCAAGCCTTCGGGGCGCGCTTCCACACTTCGGCCACCTCCGCCTCGTGATGCCTAAGCACTGCGCCCGCCGCAGCCAGCGCCTCTGGCCCGCTGCGATGCGCCCTGGCGATGGCAAGCAGCTCCCCCGCCATCCGCACGTCGTTCACATAGCCGAAGACATCCTGGAGCTCTTTCAACCGGCCGATGAACTGCTTGGTTTTGGCCTTGGGGAACAGCGGGGTCAGGAACTCGGCCATGTAGCGCAATTTCTTGAGCAATCTGCGCATTCTATGTTGTTCCTCACCCTCCAGCCTGTCGATGGACCGGCCAAGTTTCGCCGCCTTTTTCCACCGGCTTTGCAACAGCTTATCCGCAAGGCTCTCCACAGGTTCCTGCAGGCCCGGCTCCTGTTCGAGCATCGAAGGCCAGAATGTCATGCCAAGCAGCAACCGCGTCCAGGCCTCGCCCATAAGCACGCGCCGCGCCTCCTCTTGCGCGGCGTCGCGATGCGCTTTGAGCGTGTGCCGAAGCGCGGTAAAGCCTGGCTGCCCCGGCTCTTTGGCCTCCACGGGAGCGTAAATCTCTCCGGTCATGACGTCCGCGTCCCGCAGCCGTCCCACGGCGCGGGAAATGGCGCGCGCATCGGTTTCGAGCCGGCGCAGTAGCGGCGAATCCGGCAGCGTCTCCGCGAGCGCGCGCTGGGCGCTGCGCAGCCGCGTTAGGCCCACGCGGAGCTGATGCGCGCCTTCGGGATCGTTTGATTCGAGCACCTCGGTCCGGTTGCCCACGATCTGTTCCCGCGCCGAACGCAGGATCGCGGCAAACGCTTTGCCGCAGGTTTGGCCTTTGCCGATGACGGGCGGCACGGCGTGCACCGGCCCGGCCTTCTTGGCGGGCGGCGCCTCCAGCAAGAGCCCATAGCCGCGCTCGGCCTTTGTCACGCGTGACAGCCGGATTGCGCTTTTGGCGAAAAGCGGCAGCGCGGCCTGAAGGAGGTCGCCCGGCTTGCCTTTGATCAGTTCAAGCTCCGCCTCGCAGATTTCGCTCTCGCGGTCCTGGGCGATAACCTTACCCCTGTCCAGGGCCAGCTCAATGAGGCTGCCGCGCGTCCGCAGCTTGTAGGCCGTGCGTGTTATCACGGTTTCGAAGGCCGGCAGCGGGCTGGAGCCCCCGATCGCCTTGAGCACCCTGCGCCGGACCGGGATGTCGTGAATGCGGTTAAGGTCCGGCTCGCCGTTCTCAAGGCGGTCCTCGATCTCGACAGGGTTCGAGATGCCGTCCTTCAGATCGTTATCGAGCTTGACGGTCTGGGTGTAGGTGCTCCCGTCGAAGCGGACACGCAGCACGATGTATTGGCGATGCAGCCGGTAATCGGGCGTGTCGTAATAGACGGACCTGAGTTTCTTTTGCGTAGGCGCGGGGGCGGTCTTGGAGTGGAGCTTGGAATGCCGGGACAGCCGGTCAAGCTCCTTGCCGGTCATTTCGAGCTTCAGTTCGTATTCGCGGCTGGGTTGCAGCATGAAGGAGTCCTACTCGCGGCAAGAAAAAACACGACGCCCCGCCGCGAGGTCCCGGTGCCGGCAGCAAAACTCCCGCAATCCACGAGCGGCGCGTCAGGCACTGGCCGGCTGCACGATCACTTCCTCCCCGGCGCTGGCGGAGACGCCGAATTGCTCCAAGGCATCCTCCAGATAATCGGACAGAAGCGGCAGACCGAACAGGTAGGCGGAAGCGTTCGCGCGGTGCTCCGCCCTGGCGGCCGAGACAGCCTCCTCAAGCTCGGCTGGCGCGTAGGTTCCGCGCCCGATCCAGGCCAGCGCGATCAGCGCGGCCTGCTCGTCCCCGTCAAGCGTATCCAGAAACTCGCGAAGCTCCGGCCTCGTTATATCGCCGGGCCGGTCTTCGAGGATAACTCCATCGTCCGCCTCTTCGCCGGCGGTCTCAAGATCGGGATCGTCATAAGCATCGTAACCGGCGTCCTCTTCCCAAGCTCCAGGCCTTGCGCCGGCCTCCCTGGAATGGACAATAACTTGCGCGACCTTATTGGCCGGAATTCCTAGCAATTCATTCAATTCTGGCATCTTGCCCGCCGCGTCCTAGATGAGCTGCGATCATATCAAAGACACCGTGAAACATCGCGGGGGTCAGCCGTCCGGTATTCGTATTATATCGTGAACAATGGTAACTGCCGAACAGCCAGCGGCCTTCTCCTATAACGGCGGCCTCGCCATGACCAAACTTATATTGCGATGGCTTAAGGCCCGCCGCGCGAATCACCGTATCGAATGCAATCTTGCCAAGAGCCAAGATCGCGTTCAAGTTTTGCATTTCCGATAATACACCGCTTAAAAAGGTGCGGCAGGTGGCGATCTCATCGGGCAGCGGCTTGTTCTGGGGAGGCACGCAGCGCACCGAATTGGTGATCCGGCAGCCGGTGAGCACAAGCCCATCGTCCGGGCTCTCCGCGTAGTTCCCGTGTGCGAACCCGTAGCGCAGCAGCGTTTCGTAGAGCAAAATCCCCGCATAATCGCCCGTGAACGGCCGACCGGTGCGGTTGGCGCCCTTGAGGCCCGGCGCCAGCCCGACGATCAGCAGTTCCGCGTCCGCCGGTCCGAAAGACGGCACCGGCGCGTTGAACCAGTCCGGAAATTTGGCCCGGTTCTCCTCGCGGAAACTCACAAGTCTTGGGCAAAAAGCGCAATCCCGCAAAGGCTCGCAAGACCCCGCCGTTTGGCGGGGGCTGGAACGCGCATCCGCGGCAGCCATCCCGATGGTCATTGATGGGCGGCGTTTCTAATCGTTTTCGGCCGCGGCTTCACGCGCAACAGCGGCGGCGCTCATGCGCTCGTGCATCCTTTGCTCGTGAACATGCGCCTGATACTCGCGCCCGTTCTCGGCCCGCTGCGTCCGGCAGATATCCTTCTGCAGGTCGGACAGATCGATGAACTGATCGGCCTGGCGGCGAAGTTCGTCGGCGACCATGGGCGGCTGCGTCGTAAGCGTCGAGACCACGCTGACCCGCTTGCCCTTGTGTTGCAGCGCTTCCACGAGCGTGCGGAAGTCGCCGTCTCCGGAGAACAGCACGATATGATCGAGGTGCTCGGCTAGCTCCATCGCGTCGACGGCAAGCTCGATATCCATGTTGCCCTTGATCTTGCGCCGGCCGGAGGCGTCCGTGAACTCCTTGGTGGGCTTCGTGACCATGGAGTAGCCATTGTAGTCGAGCCAATCGATCAGCGGACGGATCGAGGAGTACTCCTGCTCCTCCGCCAGGGCGGTATAGTAGAGCGCCCGCAGCAGCTGGCCTTTATTGCGAAAGAGGTTCAAAAGCCGCTTATAATCAATGTCAAAGCCCAGAGCCTTGGCAGTGGCGTAAAGATTTGCCCCGTCGATGAAAAGAGCGATTCGCTCCGTTGGGTAGAAATTCATCCTGTTACCTTAGTGCAATCCTTAGGGGTTGGGTTGAGTCTGTGCCAGCTTGTATCTTTATTTTGGCGCTTCTGTACCCCACTTCAAGAATCATCCAAAATATAGCGATACACCATACAATATCAAAACATCGCGTGAGATTTCAAGAGCATGGTTGTCGTCATAGCGCTTGGGTCCAATCTAACTGGTAACTTCGGCCCGCCTCAAGAGGCGCTTCGGAAAGCGGTTAATGAGTTGGAGGCATCCGGTATTAGAATATTACGTACTTCCAAAATCTATATTACAAAAGCTCATGCTTACCTGAGTCAGCCCAATTTCTACAACGCTATCGTCACCGCCGCCACGCCTCTACCAGCAGAAGCGATTTTGCAAGTCTTGAAAGGGATTGAGGCACGAGCTGGGCGGTGTATGCAAAAAAGTGGGCGCCAGCCCTTTTTCCACTGGCGGCCCCGTCCTTTAGACCTCGACATAGTGAGCTATAAGGGTGTCGTCCGCAACTGGAAGGGCGGCGGCCGCATGAAGGCAAGATGCGTCATATTGCCGCATGCACGGACCCATGAACGGGCTTTCGTGTTGCAACCGCTCACCGATGCCGCCCCGTTCTGGCACCACCCCGTCTTGGGCCTGACGCCGGCGCAGCTCCTGAAGCGGCCAAAAGTACGTGGTGCCGGAAAAATCCTGGGATGCCTGGAGTTTCCCCGCGATCCGGCCCCTTCGTAGAATTCCCGCCGGCAGCCTCGCCGCGCGCCGGATTCGCCTAAATTGGCGCGGAGCGGCGACGGTTGATCTTGTCATTGTCTCGCTTCGTCCTGTATAGCAACTTCGATCCAACGAATTCGAAGCGCATACCGGCGCGCGGAAGGAACCCGCCATGAAAAAGGATACTCATCCCGATTATCACCGCATCACCGTCGTGATGACGGACGGCACGCAGTTCGAAACCTATTCCTGCTACGGCGAGGAAGACGGCAAGCTGCAGCTCGACATCGACCCCAAGACGCACCCGGCCTGGACCGGCGGCAACCAGCAGATCGTGGACCGCGGCGGCCGCGTCAGCAGGTTCAAGAAGAAGTTCGAAGGCTTCTTGAA
>JBNKTW010000061.1:0-25381 GCA_050298295.1 Rhodomicrobiaceae bacterium | reverse complement strand
GCCGCCATGGCGATGGCCACTTCGGGCGAAACCGCCCCGTGCGCCGCAATCAGCGCCGGGTCGAGGCCTAGCATTTCTACCTTGGCCGCGTCCGAGTAGGTCACGAAGCCGCACTCGAACACATCGGACGAGCCCGCGATGGAGGTCAGCGCGCCCGCCACGAGCCCGCCCGTGCAGGATTCGGCGGTGGCGATCATGAGGCCCAGCCCGCGCGCACGGTCCAGAGCTTGTTCAGCGAGAGTGAGGGTGTCTTCCGTCATGGCAAAGCCTCAAGCCGGTATGCCCAGCATTTGGCGCTCTAACCCCTCACCCCAGCCCTCTCCCTGTGGGAGAGGGAGTCCCGGCGTGCCCGTTGTTATGGCGTCCCCTCTCCCAGAGGGAGAGGGACAGGGTGAGGGGTTGCGTCCTTAATTTTCAGGCAACCCGGGCGGATTCCTGCATCCATGTTACTAGGCTTACCGGCTGAACACCACCGTTGCGGTAGCCATCGCGGCGATGCCTTCCTTGCGCCCGGTGAAGCCAAGCCCCTCGCTGGTGGTGGCCGTCACGCTGACGCGCTCCGGCTCGATGCCCAGCATCTCCGCCACCTTGAGCCGCATCGCCTCGCGGTGCGGGCCGATCTTGGGCCGCTCGCAGACGATGGTGACGCCTGCGTTTGTGATGCGCCCGCCGCGCTCCGTCACAAGCTTCAGCGCGTGGCGCAGGAAAACGCCCGATTCCACGCCGCGCCATTGCGGGTCGGACGGCGGGAAGTGATCGCCGATATCGCCCGCGCCGATAGTGCCGAGCAGCGCGTCGGTGAGCGCGTGCAGCGCGGCGTCGCCATCGGAATGCGCCACGAAGCCGTGGGTGTGCGGAACCTCGATGCCGCAGAGTGTTACGTGACCGCCCTCGCCGAACGCGTGCACATCGAACCCGCTGCCGCAGCGCACGTCCGGCACCGCGCCGCCCCCCGCGATCATATCCGCCATCGCCAAATCCCCGGCCGTGGTGATCTTCATGTTCTCGGATTTATTCTCGACGAGCCCAACCGAAAGCCCCGCCCATTCCGCGATAGCGGCGTCGTCGGTGAAATCCGTGCGCCCCGCCCCGGCGGCCGCGCGGTGGGCGCCGAGAATTTTCCGGTAATGGAAGGTCTGGGGCGTCTGCGCGCGCCAAAGCCCTTCGCGCGAGACGGTGCCCGCGATGGCGCCGCCTTCGCCGCGCTTCAGCGTGTCGGTCACGGGTGCGGCGGCGATGGCGCCGTCGAACAGATCGAGCGCCGCGATGGTGCCCGCGATGCAGTCCGCGCTGATGAAAGGCCGCGCGGCGTCGTGGATCAGCACCGCATCGGGCGAAAGCGCTTCCAGCGCCTCAAGCCCCGCCGCGACCGAAAGCTGGCGCGTGGCGCCGCCTGGCACGGGCTCAAGCAGCTTGGGTGAGGAAAACCCCGCCAGCGCCTCTCCGTAAAGCGCCTCGTCGCCCACGCGCAAGGCGACGATCACATGATCGATTTGCGGGTGCTCAGCAAATACGCAGACAGTCCGGCGCAAGACTGCTTGTCCACCAATGCCGCAATATTGCTTCGGGCGTCCCTGGGCGAGTCCGGCGCGCACGCCGCTCCCCCCCGCCACAATTACGGCGGCGTTGGCTCCGCGGGTTTGGTCCTGTTTTTGCATAGAGTTTTTGCACATGCCTTTACATGGGCTCCGGGGCCTTCCCGGGCACAGACCTTATAGGGCGCCTTGGCCACCGCCAAGCGCTTTTGCACAAGGCCTAATTCGTTTGCTGAGACGGGGATCGCTTTGATACAATGCCTCCGGATTGACCGCCCTGAATCGGTGCCTGTTTTTTGGGCAGAATGCGTACCAAATAGCCATTCAAAGGCAGGAAGCCTGCCACCGGTAGAGGTCATTTTGCCAAGCCTGATGAACAAGAACGAAAAAAGCAAAAAGAAAGCCTCATTACGCGCCACATCGCTTAATTTTGAGGCGCTCGTTCAGGGCCTTCCCCATGCCCTCGTCGTGGCCGATCGCGAAAACCGCATCGTTTTCGCCAACTTGGCCGCCGAGGAATTTTTCGGCATGAGCGAGGCGGTGCTCAAAAAAAAGGCGCTGCACACGGTGCTGGCTTTCGCGCATCCCTTGACAGGGCTCGCCGATCAGGTCCGGGAGACGCGGCAGGCCGTGAACGAGTACGAGCTTGAGCTTTCAATGCCTGGCGGCGCGCACCAGGTGATCGACGTGTTCGCCTCGCTCCTGTCCGAGGATAGCGGCCTGGTCATGCTCATGCTGCAACGGCGCAGCATGGCCAACATGATCGAGCGCCAGCTTTCCCACCGGGGGGCCGCGCGCTCGGTGTCGGCGATGGCCGCCGTTCTCGCCCACGAGATCAAAAACCCGCTTTCCGGCATCCGGGGCGCGGCCCAGCTCCTCGAAGCCGGCGCCGCCGAGGAGGACCGGCCGCTTGCCCAGCTCATTGTGGACGAAACCGGCCGCATCCGCGATTTGGTGGACCGGATGGAGGTGTTCGGCGACGAGCGCCCGCTCGGCCATGAGCCGGTGAACATCCACACCGTGCTCGACCATGTGCGCCGGATCGCCCACGCGGGCTTCGCCCGGAACATCCATATCGTGCAAGCCTACGACCCGAGCCTCCCCGAGGTGCCCGGCAACCGCGACAAGCTCATTCAGGCGTTCCTGAACCTCGTGAAGAACAGCGCCGAGTCCATTGGCAACCGGCCGGACGGGCAGATCACACTGTCCACCGCATTCCGGCCCGGCCTGCGTATGCGGCTTGCGAATTCCGACGCGACGCAGGGCCTGCCGCTCGAAATCTGCGTGTCCGACAATGGAGAAGGGGTGCCTCCTGGCGTGAAGCAGCACCTGTTCGAGCCGTTCGTTACGTCCAAGGCCAAGGGTTCGGGGCTGGGCCTCGCGCTCGTCGCCAAGATCATAGGGGATCATGGAGGAGTGATCGAATGCGAATCGCGTGCCCGCCATACAACCTTCCGGACGCTGCTGCCGATGTACCACCCATCGGCGCGTAGGGGCGGGGAGGTCTGACATGGGGCGCGGCAACATCCTCATCGCCGACGACGACGCGGCCATCCGCACCGTGGTCAACCAGGCGCTGGCCAGGGCCGGCTACAGCGCGCGTGCAACCAGCAACGCCTCCACGCTGTGGAACTGGGTTGCGCAAGGCGAGGGCGACGTGGTCATCACCGACGTGATCATGCCCGACGAGAACGCCTTCGATATGATCCCGCGCATCAAGAAGATCCGGCCCGATCTGCCCATCATCGTGATGAGCGCGCAGAACACCTTCATGACGGCGATCACGGCGGCCGAGCGGGGCGCTTACGAATACCTGCCCAAGCCCTTCGACCTCAAGGAACTGGTGGCGGTGGTGGGCCGCGCGCTCCGCGAGCCCAAGCACAACAAATCCGCCCTGGCCGCGGACGGGGAGAGCGAGAACCTGCCGCTGATCGGCCGCTCCGCCTCCATGCAGGACGTCTACCGCGTCATGGCGCGGCTGATGCACACCGACCTTACCGTGCTCATCACCGGCGAATCCGGCACGGGCAAGGAGCTGGTCGCGCGCGCGCTCCACGATTACGGCCAGCGGCGCAAAGGCCCGTTCATCGCCATCAACATGGCCGCCATCCCGCGCGAGCTGATCGAGTCCGAGCTGTTCGGCCACGAGAAAGGCGCGTTCACGGGGGCGGCGGCGCGCTCGATCGGGCGCTTCGAACAGGCCGACGGCGGCACGCTGTTCCTGGACGAGATCGGCGACATGCCGATGGAGGCGCAGACGCGGCTCCTGCGCGTGCTCCAGGAAGGCGAATACATGACGGTGGGCGGCCGCGTGCCGATCAAGACGGACGTGCGCATCGTCGCCGCCACCAACAAAAGCCTGGAGCATCAGATCTCGCTGGGCCTGTTCCGCGAGGATCTCTACTACCGGCTGAACGTCGTGCCCTTGCGTATGCCGCCCTTGCGCGAACGCCTGGAGGACATCCCGGATCTCGTGCGGCATTTCCTAAAGCTCTCGGAAAAGAGCGGGCTGCCCTCGAAGGCGCTCACCAAGGAGGCGTTCGACCGCCTCAAGCGCCACTCCTGGCCGGGCAATGTGCGCGAGCTTGAAAACCTCGTCCGCCGCCTCTCGGCGCTTTATCCGCAGGAGACGATCCCCGCCGACATCATCGACAACGAGCTGTCGTCAAGCTCCAGCACCGCGCCAGAAGCGCCGCCGCCCGGCAAGGCCAAGCTCAACGAGTGGATGGAGGCCTACCTCTCCGACTATTTCGGCTCTTACGGCGACCAGCTTCCGCCGCCGGGCCTTTACGACCGTATCCTGCGAGACGTGGAGGCGCCGCTCATCACCGCGGCGCTGACGGCCACGCGCGGAAACCAGATCAAGGCCGCCGAGCTTCTCGGGCTCAACCGTAATACGCTGCGCAAGAAGGTCCGCGAGCAGAAAATCCGCGTGGTGCGCAGCCCGGCGTGACCGCTCCAGCGCCGTACCAGCGAAGGCGTGTGTGAAAAGAACGGCAACGCCCTCCGCTGTCATGGCCAGAGCCATACTGAATTCATTGGACTTTTCATGAATGGACCGGTCAAGCCGGGCCATGACAACCGGGTGTTGGATAGCCACACCAATCTTTTCACGCGCGCGAAGGCGGGGCCGGGAATGCCGGTAATACGGCCATTATTTCTGGCGCCTGGATGTATGACCCCGCATTTCGCCCGCGCCGTTTGTTTCCGGGACAGCTCTATGCTTGCGGGCCGGAACCGGCTGCTGGCACCCGTTGTGAGAATTCTGTGTGCAAAAACGTTTCAAATACATGTGAAGCCCTTCAGAAGCAGTTTTGACACAAACTCCACATGGAAATGTGTTGCCTATGCCACAATTTTCCCAAACTCGGCGTACACTGATGCTGCTTGGCAACAGGGGTGAGGCTCTGCTTGGGCTACTTCGACGAGGTTAGAGAACGCTTTATGGTGCAACTTAAGACCGCAGGACAGGCTGCGGCTCAAGCATGGACCGCGGTAAGCGCCAAAGCCCGAGAACTTGCCCGCTCTATGCCGCGGGCAAAGATTCCAGAGCGGGTCCGCAAGGCTGGCGAAGCCATCGGCGGCGCGGTTCCAGAGCCCGTCCGCAAAGCTGGCAAAACTGTCGCCGGTATGGTTCCAGAGCCCGTCCGCAAGGCTGCCGGGCGCGCCGCCAGTTCGATTTCCGCAATTCCAAGGCCGGCCTTCGGCGAGAGAACGCGCTTTTGGGTCAGCCTTGCGATCATCATTGCCGCGCTTTCGTCGAGTATCGGCACCTTTTTCATTCTGAACGGCCTGACGCCCATCGTGCCGACGGACGGGGTCGTGCTCACGGCGCTTGGCCTGACCGCCACACTGGTGCTGGTCATCACTGGCATCCTGGGCTTTCAAGCCGTTAAGATTCTCAGAGCCCGCAACCGGCAGACCGCGGGCGCCAGCCTTCACTTGCAGATGGCGGGCATTTTCAGCCTCGTGGCGCTGTTCCCCGGCGTTCTGTTCGCGATTTTCGCGACGGTTTCCATCGAGCGGAATTTCGACGCCCTGTTCTCCAACCGCGTCAAGGGCATCGTGAACAACTCCGTTGAGGTCGCGCAGTCCTATTTGCTGGAGAGCGGGCAGGTCATCCGCTCCGACATGCTGGGCATCGCGCGCGAGCTTGAGGAGAACACCGCCGCATTCCACAACGATAGGGCGGCGTTCCACAAGCTTTTCAGCGCGGTTGTATCAACACGCAATCTGCCGCAGGCCTTCCTCATCGATTCCCAGGGTAAACTAATAACGTCGGCGGCAAGCGACGGGGCCGACTACCGGGTTCCGCCGCCACCGGATATCGCCCGCGCCGCGGGCGGCGGCATCGTTCCGCTTAGCTGGGATCTGTCGAACGGCATGGCGGCTCTCAAGAAGCTGACCGCTTTCGGTGACGTCTTCCTTTATGTCGTCCGGCCTGTAAATCCCAACGTCTACAGGCTCTTGCAGCGCACCCAGATCAACCTCGTGGAATTCAAGCTGCTTGAGAAGCTGCGCGGACGCATCGAGTTCGCCTTTGGGCTCATGTATCTGCTTCTGGCGTTTACGCTGCTCACGTCGGCCATCTGGGCGGGTCTTGCCTTCGCGAACCGTCTAGTGATGCCGATCCGCAAGCTGATCGCCGCCGCGCAGGAGGTGAGCCAGGGCAACCTCAAGGTACAGCTCGACGAGGGCTTCGCCCGCGACGACATCGGCAGGCTGGGCGCCACCTTCAAGAAGATGACTGTCGATCTGGAAACCCAGCACACCGGGCTCATGAGCGCCAACGCGGAACTCGACGAGCGGCGCAGGTTCATCGAGGCGGTGCTGTCGGGCGTCACCGCGGGCGTCGTCGGGCTCGATCCGGAGGGCCGCGTCACGCTGATCAACCGTTCCGCGCGCGAACTTTTGCGGCTCAAGGAGCAGAAGCTCTTGGGCAAGCCCTTGACCGCCGCCGTTCCCGAGTTCGCCGGAATCATAGAGAAATCGCGCTGGCACGGCCGGTCCAAACCGGTGCACGCCCAGATTACCATTGTGCGGGAGAGCGGGGAGCACAATTTCGCCGTTCAGGTCACGCGCGAGGAGGGCGACAAGCCGGGCTACGGCGTGGTCGTCACATTCGACGACATCACCGAACTGACGATTGCGCAGCGCACCTCGGCCTGGGCCGACGTGGCCCGCCGCATCGCGCACGAGATTAAGAACCCGCTGACGCCGATCCAGCTTTCCGCCGAGCGCATCCGCCGCAAATACGGGGACTCCATCACCACCGACCGCGAGGTGTTCGACAAGTGTATCGCGACAATCGTCCGCCACGTCGGCGACATCGGCCGCATGGTGGACGAGTTCTCGTCCTTCGCGAGGATGCCGAACGCGGTGTTCGAGGAGCAGGATATCAGCGAGCTGGTCAAGGAGGCGGTCATCCTGTTCCAGATGAGCCGGCACGACATCGACTATAAGCTGGAGCTGCCGGAAGGGCACTTGCTTGCGCTGTGCGACCGCAGGCTTCTGACCCAGGCCGTGACGAATCTGGTCAAGAATGCGAGCGAGGCGGTCGAATCCTATCACAGCTCCAACGGCAAGGAGCCGGAGAAAGGACGCATCGTCATCCGCCTACAGACGAGCGAACATCGCTTTGTCATTGGTGTAATCGATAATGGCTGTGGGTTGCCCAAGGAAAACCGGCACCGGCTGGTTGAGCCTTACGTCACCACACGGCAAAAAGGAACAGGGCTGGGCTTGGCCATCGTGCAAAGAATCACAGAACAGCATGGCGGCGTGCTTGAGCTTGAAGACGCGCCGGCAGAGGAAGGTTACGCGCACGGCGCCTGGATAAGAATGTCGATACCGGTCACGCTCCGGACCACGGGCGCGGAGGCGGAAAACGGCGAACAGAAGCTGAATGGCCTGGAGCGCGCAAGCGCCTCCGGTGCGGCGGCCTAGCGCGGAAAGAGGGAGATAGCCATGGCGTCCGACATCCTTATTGTGGACGACGAAGCCGACATCCGGGAGCTGGTCTCCGGCATTCTCGAAGACGAAGGCCATAAGACGAGGCTTGCCAAGGACAGCGACGAGGCCCTGAGCGCCATCGAGGAGCGGCGGCCGTCGCTCGTGATCCTCGACATCTGGTTGCAAGGCTCGAAGCTCGACGGCCTGGACGTGCTCGCCCGCACCAAGAAGATGTATCCCGAGCTGCCGGTGGTCATCATCAGCGGCCACGGCAACATTGAAACCGCCGTCCAGGCGATCAAGCGGGGTGCCTACGACTATATCGAAAAGCCCTTCAAGGCCGACCGGCTTGTGCTCGTGACCGCGCGCGCGCTCGAAGCCTCAAAGCTGCGCCGCGAGAACAAGGAGCTGAAGGAAAAAAGCTCCTACAGCTCCGACATGATCGGCAAGTCGGCGGTCATGAACCATTTGCGGCAGAGCGTGCAGAAGGTGGCGCCGACCAACAGCCGCGTCATGATCACCGGCCCCCAGGGCTCGGGCAAGGAGCTGGCCGCGCGCTACCTCCATGCCTGCTCGGCTCGCGCCAACGGCCCGTTCGTGGCCGTCAACGCCGCGTCCATGGCGCCCGACCGGGTCGAAAACGAGTTCTTCGGCGTCGAGGAGACCGGTCAGACCGCGCGCAAGGTGGGCGCGCTCGAAGAAGCGCATAACGGCACGCTCTATATCGACGAAGTGGCCGACATGCCGGTCGATACGCAAGGCAAGCTCCTGCGCGTGCTCGTCGAGCAGAAGTTCCAGCGCATCGGCGGCGGCCCCAAGGTGGCCGTGGACGTGCGCATCGTTTCCTCGACCAGCCGTGACCTTGAGCGCGAGATGGCGGCGGGCCGCTTCCGGCAGGATCTCTACCACCGCCTCAACGTCGTGCCGCTGCGCGTGCCGGCGCTGATGGAGCGGCGCGAGGACATCCCGGAACTCATCGATTATTTCGTGAAGCAGATCGCGGCTTCCTCCGGGCTCCAGCCCCGCCAGGTCGGCGACGACGCCATGGCGGTGCTGCAATCCCACGAGTGGCAGGGCAATGTGCGCCAGCTCCGCAACATCGTCGAGCGCGTCATGATCATGTCCGGCGGCGAGGCCGACAGCGTGATCACCGCCGATATGCTGCCTGACGATATAGGCGCCAACGTCCCTTTATCATCAAACGGAACGGGGGGTGAGCACCTCATGTCGCTCCCCTTGCGCGACGCCCGCGAGATTTTCGAACGCGAATATCTCATGGCGCAGATCAACCGGTTCGGCGGCAATATCTCCCGCACGGCCGAGTTCGTCGGCATGGAGCGCTCGGCGCTGCACCGCAAGCTGCGCGCGCTTGGCGTCAACTCGAACGAGCGCACCGGCGACCTGCGGCATTGAGCCGGCGGTTTGCAGTCCGCACAAGGCGCTGTAACCCCTCACGCCAGCCCTCTCCCTGTGGGAGAGGGAGTCCGGCTGTGCCCGTTGAGAAGGCGTTCCCTCTCCCTATGGGACAGGGTGAGGGGTTACAGCGCTTCGAACGGAACACTTCCCTCCGCAACAGCGGATACCAGCCCCGCGCGGCCTGCGGTTGACATTGGCGGCCGGTGCAGCATCTAAAATCCGTGCGAGGGGCACAAAGCGGCGAACGGAGGCGGCATGACGCGGGTTGTTTATGTCAACGGGGTGTACGCCCCTTATGCAGAAGCGGCCATCCATGTTGAGGACCGGGGCTTCCAATTCGCCGATGCCGTCTACGAGGTCTGCGAGGTGCGCGATGGCTGCCTGGTTGACGAGCGCCGGCACATGGCGCGGCTTCAGCGCTCGCTTGGCGAACTGCGCATCGCCGAGCCCATGGGCCCGCGCGCGCTTGGCGTGATCCTCAGGGAAACAGTGCGGCGCAACCGCGTGAAGAACGGCATCGTTTATTTGCAGGTCACGCGCGGGGTGGCGCGCCGGGATTTCGGCTTTCCCGCGGCAAACATCGCGCCCACCGTCGTCTGTTTCGCCAGGCCGCTGTCACGGGCGAAGGGCGAGAAGCGCGCCGCGGCTGGCATTTCGGTCATCACCCTGCCGGACATCCGCTGGGCACGCGTGGATATCAAGACCACGGGGCTCCTGGCCCAGTCGCTGGCGCGCCAGCAGGCAAAGGAGGCCGGCGCTGACGAGGCCTGGATGGTGGACCGGGACGGCTACATCACCGAAGGCGCATCCTGCAATGCCTGGATTGTAACCGCTGATGGCAAGCTGGTGACGCGGCCCGCGGATTTTGGTATTCTGCGTGGCATCACCCGGGAGGTGGTGATGGACATCGCGCGCCGGAACGGACTGAGCTTCGAGGAGCGCGCGTTTACAGTCAACGAGGCGAAGACGGCGAGAGAGGCGTTCCAAACTTCGGCCGGGGGACTTGTGATGCCGGTGGTGAAGATCGACGGCGAGCCGGTTGGCACCGGCGAGGCGGGGGAAGTGGCGCTGGGATTAAGGCAGGTTTACCACACCGTGGCCGAAATCTCGTCAACGGCAGCGCATTTAACATAAACGGCAAAGTTCCGCATTAAAGAAGGAAGGCGGAAAACCGCGCGGTTCTTGCAGCCGGGTCCGGGAGGTTCGGGCGCGGTTTTTGGGGCGAAACAGCGAGTACGACAAGCGGCCGCAAGTGCCGCGGGAGAAAAACGGACAGGTCATGGCTGCTGAAAAACAACAAAACTTACAAGATGCGTTCCTCAATCACGTAAGAAAGAATAAGACACCTCTTACGATTTTTCTGGTCAATGGCGTGAAGCTCCAGGGCATTGTGACCTGGTTCGACAATTTCTGCGTCCTTTTGCGGCGCGATGGCCATTCGCAGCTCGTCTACAAGCACGCGATCTCGACAATCATGCCGGGCGGACCCATCTCGTTCCTGGACGGAGATCAGAACGGAGACCGTTAGCAGATTTGAAGAAGCTCACCGCTCAGGAGCGCCGGGCGCATGGCAGGCCCGCAGGCGCGGACCTTCCGCCACCGGCCTTGCCAGCCACTCCCACAAGGGCCGTTGTCACCGTGCCCGTCCGCAAGCAAGCGGAGGCGCCGGCGGCGGGGCAGGCGCAAAGCCATCTGACACCTTCCGAGCGCCTTGCGGAGGCGGCGGGCCTCACCAAGGCCATCGGGCTTGAGGTCTGCTTCGCCGGCACGGTACCGCTGAGCCAGCCGCGCCCCGCAACGCTATTCGGCTCGGGCAAGGTCGAAGAAATCGGCGCCATCGTGGCGGCGGAGGAGGCGGAGGTGGTCATCGTTGACCATGCGCTGACCCCCATCCAGCAGCGCAACCTCGAAAAAGCCTGGAACGCGAAGGTGCTCGACCGCACCGGCCTCATCCTCGAAATCTTCGCCGGCCGCGCCCACAGCAAGGCCGGGCGTCTGCAGGTGGAGCTGGCACGGCTGACCTATCAAAAAAGCCGGCTCGTGCGCTCCTGGACGCACCTGGAACGGCAGCGCGGCGGCTTCGGCTTCCTGGGCGGCCCCGGCGAGACGCAGATCGAGGCGGACCGGCGCGCGATCGGTGAGCGCATCGCCGTCATCAAGAACGAGCTTGGCGTGGTCGAGCGCACGCGCGCGCTGCACCGGAAGCGGCGCAAGCAGACGCAGCAGCAAGTGGTTTCGCTGGTTGGCTATACGAATGCCGGAAAGTCCACGCTGTTCAACGCGCTGACCGGTGCGGGCGTGCTCGCGCAGGACATGCTGTTCGCGACGCTCGATCCCACGCTGCGCCGCGTGAAATTCCCGGAAGGCGAGACCTTCGTCCTCTCGGACACGGTGGGCTTCGTCTCGGAACTGCCGCCGCAGCTTATCGCGGCCTTTCATTCGACGCTCGAAGAAATGCTCGAAGCCGACCTGATCCTGCATGTACGCGACATCGCCTCGCAGTCCTCGGAGGCGCAAGCCGCAGAGGTGGCGAAGGTCTTGAGCGAGATCGGCATCGGCACCCACGAGCAGGATGCCCGCGTCATCGAGGTCTGGAACAAGGCGGACCTTCTGCCGCCGGACGAACACGGGCGGCTGGCGAAGCTGGCAGGGCAGGGCAGGGGCGGGCATTCGGCCGTGCTGGTGTCGGCGGCGGCAGGGGAGGGGCTTGCGGCGCTGGCCGCGCTGATCCGCCAGCGGCTGCAAAAGCAGATGCGCACGCGCACGGTGGTGGTGAGCCCCGCCGGCGGCCCGCTCATCCATTGGCTTTACGAGAACACCGAGGTCGTGAGCCGCCGCGACGATCCAGGCGGTAACGTGGAGTTCGAGGTACGCGTTCCCCAGGATAGGGAAGGGGATCTCGACCGGCATCTGAGCCGCGCCGCGCATTAGCGGCCGTCCGCTCAAAACCAGGGCGCTGGACACGGCGAAGAACCAGGCGCATTCGCCGCGATCACAATACGTGTCTCATACGAACGTCATCGCGAGGCGGCGAAGCCGCCTTGGTGATCTGGATGCGCCGGTGCCTGAATACGGGATTGCGCCGCTCCGCTCGCAATGACGCTTGTGAAGCGCTCAACCGGATTTGCTGTCAGCCGTCCACAACCGCGCATACTCGTGGCAGATTCAGCACAGCGCTGATATTTTCTCCGCTGCACACGGACAATTGTGGCCGGCAATCATTGACTGCCGGGCAACCCGCCACTCAAAGTAGCAGCGTAAAAACAGGGTCTTGGCGCTGCCCAGCGTCAATGGGGGGATGTAATGCGTGTTCTGGCTTCGGCTGTTGCCGTTTTGTGCTCGTTTTCGGCCGCGTTCGCGGACCCAAGCAGCTTCGACCGCTTTATCGCTTTCGGCGACAGCCTGCAGGACAATGGCAACCTGCACAGCAATGTGGGCCTCCCGCCTTCACCTCCATACGCTCAACGCTTCTCGAACGGCCCGACCTGGATCGAAATCCTGACAAATCCGGCCAGCCCAGCTACTTCGATGAACAGTTTCTGGGCCAATACCGGCCCCGCCTTTACCGGCACCTCGTACATCATCACGGGAAACGTAAACGCGGCGGTTGGCGGCGCGCAGGCATCTGGCGATGTGGGCGTCATTCCTGGGGTCGACACACAAATTCAGACATATCTGGGTGCGGGCGGAACCTTAGGCCCGAACGATCTGGTTAGCGTACAGGGCGGCGCGAACGACTTCTTCAACGGCAGCACCGACCCCGCCGGCGTCGCCAGCGCGGATCTCGCCAATATCGCGGTGGTGGCCGCGAACGGGGCAGGAACGGTTCTCGTTTCCAATCTGCCCAATCTCGCCGCCACGCCCGCCAACTATGGCGACGCCGGCGCGGCGCTTGCTACCCTGTATTACAACGCGGTCCTGAACCAGGGCGTGCAGGCGCTCGCGGCGAATCCGCTCTTCGCCGGCACCAATTTCGTGCAGATGGACTGGTATTCGGCCTTGAACGTTATCGCTGCGAACCCGCAGGCCTTCGGGTTCTCGAACCACACGGAGCCCTGCTTCGATAGTGGCACCTTTTCGGTATGCGCGAACCCCGACAGCTACTTGTTCTGGGATGGCGTCCACCCCACCGAGGCCGCGCAGAAGCTTTTGGCAAGATACGCCGCGCTGCTCCTCTCCACGGAGCAAACCGGCCAAGCCGTGCGCGCGCTCGGGCAGGCCGGGCTATCCAACAGGCTCGACGCTTCGGACATCATTTTCCGCAGGGGCGCCACGCCCGGTGCGCCGAAACCAGCCGGGGCCTACGCCGAAATTATCGGCTCAACGGCATCCTTTAACGGCACCAATACTGCGGTTTACGGCAGCACGGACTATGACTACTCGCTCGGCGGCGTGCGCGTGGGCGTTGACGGCAATTCCGGCCCGGTCTCCTTCGGCACATCGTTCGCCTATCAGAGCGGCAGCCTTTCCGGCGGCGCGCTCAGCGCAAATATCGATACGGCGCAGCTCGACGCCTACGCGCTGCGGCGGTTTCAGATGTTCTTCGCGGGCGTCGAAGGCGGTGCGTCCTTCAGCAACTACGGCAAAATCCGGCGCGCGACCGGCTTCCCCACAGTCACAGCTGATGGCAGCACCGAAAGCATAAGCTACAGCGGCAGCGCAACGGTTGGCGCGCAGTTCCAGGCTGGCGGCATCACGCTGACGCCCGCCGCGCGCGTTGGCTACGCCTCGGTCAATATCGATGGCTTCACCGAGTCCGCCCCGCTTCTCGCCCTGCAATATGGCGATCAGGACATCAACACCGGCTTCTGGACGGCGCGCCTGCGCGCGGCCACAAGCCTGTTCGGCCAGCCCAGCGCCATTTTGTGGGGCGAAGTTGGCTATGAGGGGCTATTCGACACGAGCGATAGCTATCAGGCCAAGCTCGCCTTCAACACCGCGCGCGCCGTCACCATCAACGAGGCCGTGGAAGGCCGCGGCTTCTTCCTGAAGGCCGGCGTTGGCGGCTACGTCTTTGACGGCATCAAGCTATCGGGCGAATACGAGCTGTCGCTGCAAAACGGGGCAGGGGAAATTCAAAGCGGCCGTCTTCGCGTGACCATGCCTCTGCAGGGCGGTTCCGGGGAATAAAGCTCCGGCAGAGCGATCCGGCTAACGCGGATGCTCCGCGCCGCTGGCCGCGAAGGAGCGTGTGAAAAAATCGGCAACGCCTTCGATTGTCATGGCCGGGCTTGACCCGGCCATCTAGAGCCATACTGAATTCATTGGATTTTTCATGGATGGCCCGGTCAAGCCGGGCCATGACAACCAGCTGTTGGATGGCCGCGCCATTTTTTTCACACGCTCCTTCGCGGGGACGACGCCAAAGCGGTCATCTATTCTGGCGGTTGATATCATTTCTGAATGGACCCTTGGCCTTCCGCGGCGCCGGATTTGCGCCCTCACCTGGCCGCGCCGCGGCCACCTTCTTCCGTGAGGGAGAGGAAGCAGGGAAAAACACTCAAGAAAAGGTTGGTGTATGGCTTCTCATAACATTCCTGACGCGGAAAGCTTCGCCAGTATCGCAGCTTGGCTTCTCGGCCGCCCGCTCACCCCAGAGGATGCCGTCCCCGAAGCGGATTTAGCGGCGGCGGAACAGCGGCTTGGGTGCGCCCTGCCCGCGGCGCTAAGGGAATTCCACCGGGCGGTAGGGCGGCAACCAGCCATTACACGATCGTTCGAGCGCTTCGCGGGACCGCACGAATGGACGGTCAGCGGAGACAAAATCGTCTTTCTGGAAGAAAATCAGGGCGTTTGCTATTGGGCGGCGGATGCCCAGTCCAGGGTGTATCAGACAACTGATCTTGATGCGCCCGAATGGCACGAAGAGGTGGAGGGGCTGCGGGAATTTCTCCGGGTGCTGCTGTATTACCAGATGGCGCAGGGAGGATACCCCTCCTGCGGCATGATACCGGCGGACGAATTCTCAAGCCCCGCCGCCGTTCTGGACTTCATCGGCGAAACCGGCGGGCGGCAAGTTGTAGATTCGGACGGCTTGCGAATCTTCATCGCCGGCGATCAGGTGCTGGTCTGGTATCTGCACGAAGATGGAGTTCCCGATCCGGGCCTCTTCCTCTCGACGCTCAGCGAGGAAACGTTCCAGCGACTCTGCGAGGAATGGGAATTCGACGACCTGGGCTGAAAGACCGGCGCGATCTCCGGTGGATGAAGCAGCGGAAGCGATGCCGCGCGGAAGGTGCGGCCCGCTCAAGCGGCCGCGGCATTTCGCCGGAACGTCACCTGTTAAAAAGCGGTATATATCGCACAGGCTCTATCATGGTTAATTCGAGTGTGGTTAACACGCACACCGCCTTCGATTTTCACCGCAATTTCTCGCGTTTTTTACTGCTCTTCTCCTGAATTCTACTATCCGAAAATCCCGTTAAATATAATCGAATATTTTGTGTTAACGGAAGCAGGAGCCGCCACGCCCCCGCTTCCCGTCGCCGCATCCGCATATTTATCAATACATTTCAATATCTTGCATTATTTACGCTTAATCAAAACATTCGTGCTACATTGCTTTAAAATACAGGACGCACCGTTCCGGCCTCCGCGAACCGCCTGGCGCGTTAATTTGGAGAGTTAACATGGCCCTAACCCGGAACCGCTGGCAGACGGCAGGCCGGACAGGGCGCCACTCAGGTTCCGGCGCGTTCCTCTTCCTTCGCGCGGTCCCAAAGCACCATCATTTCGTCGAGCGTCATGTCCTTCAGCTCGCGCCCGCTTGCCTTGGCCTGGGTCTCCAGGAACGTCATGCGCCGCATGAACTTCAGGTTGGCGGCCCGGAGCGAGGATTCGGCGTCGATGCCCAGATGCAGGCCGATGTTGACGATGACAAACATGATATCGCCGAACTCTTCGAATTGCCGCTTGTGCTTTTCCGGACCGGCGGGCGCGGCGATTTCCGCCTTAAGCTCCTCGACTTCTTCCTGGAGCTTCTCGAAGATCGGTTCAACGCTTGGCCAATCGAAGCCCAGCCGCCGTGCCCGCTGCTGCAGCTTGGCGCTTCGGAGGAGGGCAGGGAGCCCCACCGGAACGCCGCTGAACATGCCCGGCTCAAGGCTTTCGCCGGTTCTGGCGGCCTTGGCCTCGCGCTCGGCGCGCTTGATGGCGTCCCACTGGCCGGGAGCTGGCTCGCTGACATCGCCAAAGACGTGGGGGTGGCGCCGGATCATCTTATCGCTGACCGCCCCGGCAACGTCGGCAAAGGCGAAATGCCCCCGGTCCTCGGCGATGCGCGCATGGAACACGACCTGAAACAGGAGGTCGCCCAGCTCGTCCTTGAGGTCGTGGAGGTCGCCGCGCTCGATGGCGTCGGCCACCTCGTGCGCCTCCTCGACGGTGTAGGGAGCGATGGTCTCGAAAGTCTGTTCCTTGTCCCAGGGGCAGCCGCGTTCCGGGTCGCGCAGGCTGACCATGATGGCCAGGAGCCGTTCCAGCTCCGAAGCCGCCTTGCGCTGCTCCGCCTCCTGCAAAACGCCGGGCGCGCTCCCGTTTTGGGGGCCTTGGCTCATTTTTTTGCTCCTTGCCGAAGAGATTTCCATCTGGCGGGGCTTCCGCGGCCCGCCGTTAACCAGTTCTTAACCTTCCTTGGCATTAGCTGATGAAGATTCGCAATAGGGGTTTTACGGCATTGCGCCTGGCGCGGTTGCGGATCGCCATACCTCTAACCTAACGATGCGGCAAGCAGCGGCAACCGGAATTCGAGCGATGTTACGGCATTCCTACATCCGTAAGCTCATCCTGAGCGCTTACAGCGCGCCGCCCGCCCATGCGCTCCAGCAACCCGCGCCAAGAAAACCCAGGCCAGCGCCCAAATGCGCCGCGCCGCGAGCCTTTCTCCTGGCGCACTCGCTTCTGGAGCGCTTCCGCCTTGGACCCTATGCCAATGGACCTCCCTAACCGGCCCCAGCCAAGGAAAACTTTGGCGCCTCCCTAGCGGGATTTGCCGGTGTTTTCCCTTCGCGGCCGGAGAGTAGGGCAGGGGCCCTTCAGCCGGCGCGGAATCGCGGACCAGGAAGCAGCGCCGATGCGCTTCCGGGGTTTTCCGGGACCAGGAACAAGCAGGCCGGACGCAAACCGCAACTGCAATCCTCACAAAATGAAAATCTGATTAGCCATAATCTCGTGAAAGCGGGAATGGTGAGGTATATCCTAAGACACCTAGGCCAAATAAGGCATAATTAGGTGAATAGTTGGGTGTTGCCAAAATTTGAACGCACTTTTTGTGCGAACGGTAGGTTATTGCCTGGATTCCGGTGAAGAATGCCGTTTTGTTCGCCATATGTTCCGTTAATGTTCTGAAAGCCTTGAAATTTTAACCTAAAACTAACCCAGAAGACAGCTCGCAAATCACCGGCGCGGCGAACGCTCCAAAGCTGCCGCAAAATCGCAAAATCGTCCTCTTCAAACGATTCGCATAAGATGCATTATGGAAACTCAGCGCCGGGGAGGGCGTCTAACCCTCGGAAAATTTCGCGGCAAACCGGTCGAGCAAACGCACGCCGAAACCCGACCCCCAGCTATGGTTGATCTCCGTTGCCGGAGAACCCATCGCCGTGCCCGCGATGTCGATATGCGCCCAGAGCGTGCCGCTGGTGACGAAACGCTGCACGAACTGCGCCGCCGTGATCGAGCCCGCATCGCGGCCGCCGATATTCTTCATGTCCGCGAGCTTCGAATCGACCGCCTTGTTGTACTTCTTCGACAGCGGCAGCCGCCAAACCGTCTCGCCCGTGTCGAGGCCCGCCCCTGTGATCTGCGCCGCCAGCGCGTCGTCGTTGGCGAAC
This sequence comes from Rhodomicrobiaceae bacterium, assembly GCA_050298295.1. GTDB lineage: Bacteria > Pseudomonadota > Alphaproteobacteria > Rhizobiales > Rhodomicrobiaceae > Rhodomicrobium. The sequence continues at coordinate 7,647 of JBNKTW010000061.1, read as the reverse complement.
AGCCCGGCATTCTCCTTGCCGAGCGCCACCATGATCGCGCCGGTAAGCGTCGCCAGCGTGATGACGCATCGCGGCTCAAGGTGTTTCTGCGCGTACCAGATCAGGTCCGCGAGCACCAGGCGGCCTTCCGCGTCGGTGTTGAGGATTTCGATTGTCTGCCCCGAGGCCGACGTGATGATGTCGCCGGGCCGCGCCGCCGTGCCGCCGGGCATGTTCTCGACGAGACCCACGAGCCCCACGGCCTTCACTGGCGCGTTGCGCCGCGCCAGCGACAGGAGCGCGCCCGCGACCGCCGCCGCGCCGGCCATGTCACCCTTCATGTCCTCCATGCCCGCGCCGGGCTTCAGCGATATGCCGCCGGAATCGAAGCAGACGCCCTTCCCTACGAATACGAGGTTTCCGGCTTGCGCCTCCCCGCCGGTGCCGTCCCAGCGCAGGATCACGGCCGAGGAAGGCTGCGAACTGCCCTGCCCTACTGTAAGCAGCGCGTTCATGCCGAGCGACTTCAACTCGCGCTCGTCCAGCACCTCGACCTTGAGCCCGTCCGCCTCAAGCGCCCTGAGCCTGTCCGTGAATTCCGGCGGGGTCAGCACGTTGGCGGGCTCGTTGACGAGGTCGCGGGCGAAATGGACCGCCTGGCAGATCGCGCGCTGCGCCTGAAACGCGCCGTCAAGGTCCTCGCCCCACGCCGAAAATATGTTCAGCGCCGGAGCCGGGCTGTTGTCATCCTCCGGCGCGTCCTCCTCGCCGTTCTTGGGGGCAGACTTGGATTTGTACTTCTTGAACGAATAGCTGCGCAGGCCAAAGCCCAGCGCGAAAGCCAGCGGGGCTTCCTCGCCAAGCGGCTCAAGCCCCGCGAAGATGGCATCGGCCTCGCGCACCTTGGCGTGCAGCTTGCCCCGCACCGCGCCGCCGATATCCATCCAATCCCGCGCGGTGAGCGATTTGAGATCGCCCGCGCCCGCAATCAGCAGCCGTCCGGCGCTTATGCCGTGCGGCGCCAGGATTTCCAGGACGCTCTTCTTTTTGCGCTTGAAATCCGCGAGCTGCATCGCCTTGGAGATGGCGCCGCCAGAGGCTTGATCGAGTTTCCTCAGCTCATCGGAAAGGCCCTCGCCCTCGGCCGCAAAATGTATGAGGGTATCCGCCTGCGGCTCCGGGGCAAGCGAGGCGAAGGAGATGCTTGGAAGCGTTGTCATGTGATGCAAATACCAGGCTTGGGAGCGTCAGCTCGAATTAATATGGGCGGCGGGCAGACTACAGAAAAGCCCGGGGATTGCAAACGGAGCCTTTGTGTGCAACCGGTGTAGGCGGCCGGCCCGAAATGCGCCATGAATGCGTGAAAATCCAAGCAGCGCCGGAACCAGCGTACCATCTCAGGAGGCCCCATTCGCCAGGGCCTGCATGGCAATCCGCAGATGCGGGGGACGCTGGCGGAATCCCGGCGGAAGTTGAGGCATCATGCTTGTCGCGCGCTACATTTTCCGGCAGACGGCGTCCGCGCTGGTCATGATCCTCGTTGTGCTGACGCTCATCGTCTGGCTGACCATGCTGCTCCGCGACATCAAGCTCCTGACCTCGCAAGGCAGCACGTTCTTCCTGTTCTTGAAGATCACCGCGCTTGCGATCCCCAAGCTCCTCGTCATCGTGGCGCCTATCGCCTTTCTGATTGCGAGCCTGCACACGCTCAACCGCCTTGCCGGCGATAGCGAGCTGATCGTGTTTTCGGCGTCCGGATCGTCGCCGTGGCGGCTTCTCGTTCCCTTCATGGCGCTGGCGGGGCTGGTTTCCGGGGCGATCCTGGGCGCATACCTGTTCGTGCTGCCGCCCGCCGAGAAGGCGTTCAACGATTACATTTCCCAGATCAGGGCGGACGTGTTGTCCCAGGTGCTTCAGCCTGGACAGTTCACGGACCTGCAGCGCGGGCTGACCTTCCATATGCGCGCCAGGGCCGATAACGGCGATCTCTTGGGCGTGGTGGTCCGGGACGAACGCGACGAGACGAGCGTCAACACTGTCGTTGCCAAGCGCGGCCGGGTCTGGACCAATGCCGGGCGGGCCCAGATGGACCTTTTCGACGGCCAAATCCTGAGGCAGCAGGACGGCAAGCCCAACGCGCAATTCATCGCCTTCTCAACCTATTCCTTCGACATGGGCGACTTCACGGCCAGGGCAGGCAAGCGCGAGCCCAGGCTCGGCGAACTGTCCATGACCGAGATTCTGACCATGGACCCGGAAAGCGATTATTACAAAAAGAACGCGATCCACTTCCGCTCGGAAATCAATCAGCGGCTTTCCCCGCCGCTTATTCCTCTGGTCTTCGCCCTGCTCGCCGTGCTCTATCTGGGGCGGCCCCGCACCACGCGCGAAGGCCGTACCGGCTTTCTATTCACCTGTTTCCTGATCGGCGCGCTCGTCTTCGGCACGGGCATCGCGGGCATCAACATGGTGGGCAAGCAATTGTGGGCGCTTTGGATCATTTATGGCGTGCCCGGCGGGCTGGGCCTTGTTTGCCTGCTCATGCTGCACTTCGATATTCCAGCGCCCGCCATCACGCTGCCCAGCATCAAGCTGCCTTTCTGGTCCGGCGGAGCTAAAGCCGTTGCGGGAGGCGCCGCATGAAGACGCTCAGGTTCTACATGGCGAAGCGCTTCGCCGTAACCATATTGGGCGTCTTTTCTTTGATGCTGCTCCTTATTTTCTTCATCGACTTCATTGAGGTCATGCGTATCGGCTCCAGGCGCGACGATGTGGGCGCCGGCACGCTCGTGATGATCTCCCTCCTGCGCGTCCCGATATTCTCCGAGATCGCCCTCCCCTTCGCGGTGCTGTTCGGCACCATGGGCGCCTTCCTTGGCTTGAGCAGAAGCTCCGAACTCACCATCGTGCGGGCGGCCGGCGTCTCGGTCTGGCAGTTCCTGCGGCCGGCCGTGATGGTGGCCCTGCTCCTTGGTGCACTCGCGACCGTTGCGTACAACCCGCTCGCCTCTGCGGCCAAGGCGGAGTCCGAGCGGATCATGACCGAGCTTTTCGACGCCAGCAAAACCTTCGCCGCCTCCAAGGGTACTGGCTCCTGGCTGCGCCAGGAAAGCGTTGACGGACCTTCGATCCTGCACGCAAAAAGTGCGGCCAACCGGGGGCTTACGCTTGGCGGCGTGACCCTGTTGCAATTTGACCTCAACAACAGATTTTATGAACAGGTTCAGGCCAACAAGGCTGAGCTGCGGCAAGGGTATTGGCGGCTAGAGAATGCCATAGCTCAAAGTGCGGGAGAAGCGCCGAGGCGTTACAAGGAGTATTTCGTAAGCACCTATCTCACGCCGGCGCAGATCATGGACAGTCTAGGCTCGGTGGAAACACTTTCGTTCTGGCAACTGCCGGGCTTCATCGATTTTGCAAAGAAAGCCGGAATACCATCCGCACGCTACGAGCTTCAGTATCAGCTCTTTCTGGCCCGCCCTATTCTTCTGGCCGCGATGGTGCTTATCGCTGCAACCAGTTCGTTGAAACCCTTCCGTTTTGGCAAAATCCAAACTATGGTTCTGGCGGGCTTAAGCGGGGGGTTTGGCTTTTTCATCTTTTCTGAGTTCTCGAGGAAGGTTGGCGCAACGGGTTTGGTACCGGTAACGGTCGCTGCATGGGGGCCTGCGCTTGTGGCGCTCCTTCTTTCGGCTACAGTTCTCCTTTACCAGGAGGATGGGTAGACGGGCTCAGGGGATGCTGGGGCAAGAGTCTTAAGTGGTGCTGGCGGCGGCAGGGGAAAATTCGGCGGATGCTTAGCAAGGTTGTCATAGCGCTTGTAGCGGGCTTGCCGGGGCTGGCGGGCGTTGCGTATGCGCAACAGCAGGCCGCCGGACAGCAGTCCCCGGCGGATCAGTCGGCTATCGCGAAATCGGTTTCTCCAAACAAAGCCGCGCCCTTGATGCTTCAAGCGGACGACCTCATTTACGACAACCGCAACAACAGAGTTGTCGCCCGCGGCCATGTCGAGATTTACCAGGACGAGAACGTCCTGCTTGCCGACGAGATCATCTACGACAAGACCGCAAACACGCTGAGCGCGGTGGGCAATGTGCGCCTCAAGGACGCGGACGGCTCGGTTGTGAACGCCGAGCGGCTCCAGCTTCAGGCCAACTTCCGCGATGGGTTTGTGCGTTCCTTGACGGCCCTCACCCAGGACGATACCCGCGTTGGCGCCGCGAACGCTTACAAGAAGGGCAATCAAACTGTCTACGAAAGGGGCGTGCTGACCACTTGCAAGCCCTGCGAAGCCAATCCGGATGTGCCGCCGTCCTGGCGCGTCAAGGCTGGCCGCGTCATCCGCGACCATGACGAGCACAAGTTCTATTTCGAAGATGTGGTATTCGAGGCCTATGGAATTCCCGTGGCGTGGGTTCCCTATTTTTATATACCGGACAACACGTCGCAAGGCTCAGGCTTCCTGGCGCCTCAATACTCCTATCACTCCGCAACCACCGGCTACTCTTTCGGCATCCCGTACTACTACGCGGCATCGCCCAATTACGACCTAACGCTGACGCCGACCGTCACCACTCAGGCCGGCTACCTTTTGGAGGCCGATTGGCGCCAGAGGCTATGGAACGGCGCCTACCAGATTAAGCTGTACGGCTCGTATGACAGAACCGCCGAGGATTTTTGGGGCGACCGGAACTGGCGCGGCAGCGCCGAAACCAAGGGCGATTTCGAGATCAACAAATATTGGCGCTTCGGCTGGAACGCGATTATCGAGAGCGACCAGACCTTCCGCCGCTTCTACAACATAGACAGCATCTACGCCTATCAGCGCATTTCCACGATGTATCTGACGGGCATGGGGGACCGGAACTATTTCAACGTGTCCGTGAGCCGGTATGGCAACCTGCTCGGCTCGCAGAACTTCGATTGGCAGTCCTACACTTACACGACAGAGTCCGTTACCACGACGGCCTACCCGTCGATCGACTACAATTACGTTCATAACAAGCCGGTGCTCGGCGGCGAATTGAGCTTCGACGTGAACGCGGTCGTGCTGTCGATCAACGATCCGGCGCACTCGTACTCGATTCCGAACCTCGCCAACGTTGTGCAAAGCAACACCGAGCACGTTGCCACGCAGGCCCAATGGCGGCGGACGTTCAAGGACGGCCTGGGGCAGGTCTATACGCCGTTCGTGTTCGTGCGCGGTGATGTCTATAACGTGAATTCGTTCATCCAGAACAACATCTCGGGTCCTGCGAACACGTTCACGCGTGAGCTTGCCGGGGTGGGCTTCGATTACCGCTATCCCTTCATCGCGCACACGGGAAGCATAGCGCATGTGATCGAGCCCGTGGGCCAGATCGTCGCGCGTGTTGGCGAGGCGAACAACAAGCTAGTGCCCATCACCGATGCGCAGAGCCTTGTATTCGACGACACCCTGCTATTCGACATCAACAAGTTCTCCGGCTGGGACCAGATCGAAACCGGCACCCGGGCGAACTACGGCATCCAATACACGCTTAGCAGCAGCAGCGGGATTAGCGTCCGCACGACCGTTGGCCAGAGCATCCAGGTGAGCGGGCCGAACGCCTATTCGCTCAACACCATCTATCAGGGCACGGGCCTCGACAAGGTGCGTTCGGACTACGTGGTCGGCAGCTATATCGACTACAAGAACATGATCCGCGGCATCGCCCAGCTTCGCATCGACGAGAAAGATGGGCGCGTCGACAACCAGTCCTACACCGTGCAAACGAAGCTCGGCTTCTTGCAGGCAGGCGCGAGTTATGAAGCCATCGCGGCTCAGCCAACCCTGGGCTTCCTGACGACGCGGCAGGAACTGTCGGGCTTTGGTGCCCTTAAGATAACCGACGAGCTATCTATATTCGGCGATGCACGCTGGGACTTCACGGCCGGAGATTTTATTCGCAACAGCGCCGGTATCCAATACGCCAACGATTGTGTGATTTATTCGCTCGCGTATCAGCAAACCAACGTTCAGATCCAGGACATCAAGCCCGATACCGCCGTCGTGCTGCGTGTGGGCTTCAAGGGCTTCGGCCAGCAAACGGTGCCTACGTCGATTTACGACCTGTCGCCGGAAGCCGCGTCGTACCGCTAAGCGGCGCCTAGCCCGCGTGGGTTTTAGAAGCGGCTGTTGCGGAATTGCGCGCCGGCCGCTAGCATCCAGAAGCTCCGGATCGCCATTAGGTTGCGGGGCAAACTGTTGCCGCAAATCCAAGCCAACTTCCCATCATGCGAGTCGACACATTGAACAACCGCCTGAAAGCCCTGCTTCTGGCCGCGTTCGCGGCCATGCTGCTCGCGGCGCCCAGCCAGGGATACGCCCAAAGCATCGTCGTCGTTGTCAACGACGAGCCGATCACGGCGTTGGATATCCAGCAGCGTATGCGCTGGAACGCGCTCACGCGTAATTTCGGCAATCAAATGCAGGCCGCGCTCAGCGGGGAAGCGGTGAAACAAAAGTTTCAGCGGATGATGATGGCCGCCAATCCGCAATCCCAGCAGGAAGCCATGGCCGCAGCCGAGCGGATCAAGAAGAAGATCGTTGAGGACGCTAGGCGCCGGGTGCTGGCCCGGGGCGGCGGCGCGTCACGCAAGGAGGTGATCGAGGAGCTTATCGAGGACAAGCTAAAAGTGCAGGCCTCCAAAAGGCTTAAAGTCAAGGTAAGCGACCGCGAGGTTAATGAAACCATCGAGAAGCGCGTCGGCGGCGGCGGGGCGGACAAAAAGGTGAAGGTCAAAGCCTTCTTTAAAGAGTTCCAATCCAATGGCGTCTCCAGCAGAACCATCAAGGAGGTTTTCCGCGCGCAGCTTGCATGGCGCAACGTCATCGGCCGGAAGTACGGGCAGAGGATCGCCGCCATGACCGCGTCGCTTCCCGATACCGGCACCGCGAAAGGCGACGTGCACTACGACGTCAAGATACTGAGACTTGCGATCAAGGACACATCCGACCAGAAAGCCATCGGCAGGCGTATGCTGGAGGCGGAAAACCTGAAGGGGAAATTCCGCTCCTGCGCGCAGCTCCCCAAGGAGGCAAAGCTCGTCGCGAACGCCAGCGTAAAGACCATGAAAAAGGCGAAGCTTGCGTCGTTCCCGAAAGATGTGCGGCCTCTGCTTGAGCGTGTCAGCCAGGGTCAGATGACCCCGCCGGTGCTAGTAGGCAAAGCCGTGGAGTCTTATGCCGTGTGCAGCAAGAGCGTGGCCGTGAAAAAGCGGGCCGCCAAGGCGAAGCCGAAGCAAGACCCGCGCCAGGCCGAGTACGAGCGCTTCTCCCGCAGCTATTTGCAGGACCTGAAGCGAAAGGCGATGATCGATTACCGGGGATCGTAGCCCCACGGAAACCCCATGGGTGCTAAGATAGCCGGCAGGTCATTGATTATTCACAGGATTCACTCCCACTCTGTCCCTCTCCTTATGGGAGAGGGAACCCTCGAACTGCCGCCACGGTTATTCAGGCGTCCCTTCTCCCATAGGGAGAAGGACAGAATGAGGGGTGAATCCCTAAGTGTAATCCGCTACTTAGCGTTATCCTAGCGCATATGCGCAGAAACCGGCTGCATGAGCATGGCCCCACAGAAAGCCGCCCCAAAAGATGCGCCGGCCGCGGTTACAATGGGCGACCCCGCCGGCATCGGCCCCGGC
>JBNKTW010000060.1:0-8499 GCA_050298295.1 Rhodomicrobiaceae bacterium | reverse complement strand
GATGACCCAGGCACCCAAATTGACGCTCGCCGCACTCACCGGCAAGGCGCAGGTCGCGGCGGCGCTTTCGGAGGCGGAGCGCAACTTCGCCGATCCGGCCGTTACCTCGCTCCTGGACGAGGCGCACGCAAACCCGAAGGGCCTGGTCATCGGCATCACCGGCCCGCCCGGCGCCGGCAAGTCCACGCTTATCAACGCGCTCATCGCGGAATGGCGCGCCGCGGGGCAGACCGTGGCGGTTGTGGCCGCCGATCCATCCTCGCGGACGAGCGGCGGCGCGCTTCTGGGCGACCGCGTGCGGATGCGCACGGACCCGGAGGACGGCGGCGTTTTCGTGCGCTCGGTGGCTGCGCGGGGCCGGCTGGGCGGGCTCGCGGACATCGCCTTCCCCGCCGCGATGCTCTTGCGCGCGCTCTACGATAAGGTGATCGTGGAGAGCGTGGGCGTGGGCCAGTCCGAAACCGATATCGCGACGGTGGCCGACACGGTCGTGCTGTGCATCCAGCCCGCCTCGGGCGACTCGCTGCAATTCATGAAGGCGGGCATCGCCGAGATCCCGGATATCGCCGTTGTGACCAAGGCCGACATGGGCGCCGCCGCCAGCCGGGCGCTGGCCGATCTCAAGGGCGCGCTCAGCCTTGCGCATCGCGAGGCCGGAGCGTGGCGGCCCGAATGCCTCTCCGTTTCGTGCGCCAGCAGGGAGAGCCTCCGCCCGCTTTTCGCCGCGTTTGGCCGGCACGGGGCCTGGCTCGGAGAGGGGGGACGGCTTGCCGCAGCCAGGGAAGCGAAGGTGCTTGCATGGATGGAAGCCGAGCTTACGGCCGGCTTCGGGCGTGGCGGGTTAGAGCTTGCAAAACAAGGGCTTATAACGCTTTCCCGCAACCGTCCGTTTACAAGCTTGAGGTGTGCGCTGGGCCGCCTCGCGGTCGCCGTTAAGCCTGAGGCGAACTCCTAAACGGTTGCCGCCGCTGGCATCCCCATTTTCGACGCAAAAAAGGGTATAGCTATCGGCAGTAAAACCTTTGGGCGTCCCGAAACCAGAGGTTAACCAATTTACGCTATGTGTTGGGTTGTAGTAGGAGCGTAAATGTCAAGTATGCGTACGATGACTGAGGATCGGGAACGCAGCCGGGCCCTCGTTGTGCAGCACCCGCAGCCAAGCGGCTCGCTGACAACAGTCCGCCGTTCTGATCTTGCCGTTATCCCGCCGCGTCCAATACCGCTTTCCTTCAGGGCAAGGCGGTCATTCGCCAGATTCACCAAATACGGCATTCTAGCCGCAATCGCCGGCCTCTGCGGCTACGCCTATCGCGATGCCGGCGTCCGCAGCGCGGTCGATTACCGCCTCACAATGCTCACGGCGCCCGGCGTCACGGCTGTAAGCCCAAGCGCCGCTAGCAATGCGGCCAGCCCGGAGCCGCTGCCGGCCTACGCCAGCCATCTTTTTGCCGGAAACCAGAAGGGACCGCGCGCGGACAAACTCGCGTACGCGATGAAGTCCGGCTTCGGACGCAACATCGTGACGCGACGGACCAAAACCAATCCGCTGCATATAAGGCCGCAGCCCGCGGCGCAGCTCGCGGCGCTTGCTGGAGCCGGGCTGTTCCTGTCGGCATTCAATCCGCAGGAACCCTTGCTTGAGGGCGCTTCCGCGCCGCCCCGCAGACCAGGCGGCAATTGGGCCGGGCTTCTCAAGAACGCCAGCCTCTCGCCGGAGCAGCCGCAGACCCTGTTCGGCGGCCTGACCGAGGACGAGTTCCGCAAGCGCGAGTTGCGCTGCATGGCCACCGCGATCTACTTCGAGGCGCGCGACGAGCCGGTCAGAGGCCAGGTCGCGGTCGGACAGGTCATCATGAACCGCATCCGCAGCCCGTTCTATCCCAAGACGATTTGCGGCGTGGTCTATCAGGGCGAGCGCAACCGGCATGGCTGCCAGTTCTCGTTCACCTGCACGGGCAAGCACCGGTCGATAAAGGAGAAGCCTGAATGGAGGACGTCGGTGAAGCTCGCCAAGCAGGTGATCGCCGGCCAGGTCTGGATCAATGAGGTGGGTTACGCCACGCATTATCACGCCACCTATGTGCACCCGAACTGGCGGCATGAGCTGATCAGGGTCGCGCGGATCGGCGGCCACATCTTCTACAAGATGAAGCCAGGCACGGTGCGGATCGCTTTGCTTAGCGAAGGCCTCTAAGCCGCGGCGCTCCTCTTGCCTGCCGCGGCGAGAGGGGTGCGAGCTTTGTTGCAAACAATATTGTCCGCAACTTTTGCAGGAAAGTAAGAATAACCATGTATTACAGGTTGCGCCGGCTGGAGTAATTCTCAGCCTTCAGCTGAAAAAAATCGATAAACTGTAGCACTGCTTTAACCGCTTCTTCACCTCCATCTGCCAAAAATCGCATTTGTGGGACCAGATGCGGCAATGACTGCCGCGCAAGTGTCGCAATGCGTGCGTGCGGGCCGATGCGGCTACGTTTGGCCGGCGCGTCCACGTCGCGGATGAGGAGGGCTGGGCCATGGCCCAAGTAAAGGTTGTTGTAAACGGGCGCACATTCCGGATGGGATGCATGGACGGCGAGGAGACGCGCGTCCAGGGCCTCGCGGCCGAGATCGACGGCCATGTGCAGAAAATCAAGGACGGTTCGAAGGCCGTGCAGGACGAGCGGCTGTTTCTCATGGCGGCGCTCATGATGGCGGACCAGCTTTGGGAGGCGCGCGAGGAAATCCAGCGCTTGCAGCGCATGGCGCTTGATCCGCGCGGCTATCAGGTGATCGACGGCGGCGTTCAGACGATGCAGCGCGAGCTTGGCAAGGCTATGGATGGGGGCTCCGCGATGCCGAGGGCCAAGGGAACGGCTTGAGTGAGGTTTGCGAGCATCCCCAGCGCTTCGGCGCTTCGCGCTGTTGTTGCTGGCGCGCGGGATAGCTGCATTGTATTTATGACTAAACTCGCGCAAAAGGCCGGAAGCGGCCCATCGGGTCATTTTCCGAAAGTGCCCGCTTTTTGTGGATAAGCGCCGTTCCCGCGCGGCCTCGGCCGGCAACTCGAAACGCCCCTTACGTCATGGGCGGTGCGTCTGGATCGATCCCTGTCATAGCGATGGGTACGCCATCTACGATGGAAATGCCGGCCCGCTGCCGACAATTGTCTGCTGCGCGCATAGTCATCAGCGTTCCGTCATTCACAATTGACAACCGTACACGCTTGCGCTCTAACCGCATGTATCTCCGGTCCAATATGCGGAGAATACTTGGCGTCTTACAACCAAAGCAGGTATTGTTGTGCTTATGCAGCGTATCAGGCAAGTCGCGCGTTGGTTGCCCTTTATAGGTTTCGGATGCGCTGTTTTGATTACGGCGTTATTCTTTTACGTCGATTACGCAACTCAGTGTCAAGCGAAATACAATGGTTTGGGCGCTTACAAACAAATAAGAGTACTCATGGTGGATACGGTAATGCCGATTTTCGGTATTCCGATTTTCATTTGGGTTGCCGGATGGAAACACCAAGATAAGAGTTTCTGGCCCGGGCTCGTATTTTTGGGTTCTATGCTCTCCTTGTTGTATATTGGGATGGCTTTTAACGGTCTCAATTTGTTTATGAGAACTTGCGATTATTCCTTGCTGCCACCGCCCCCTCCCCGCCCTGGCGCCGTTCAAGTGACCGTGGGGCAAACAAAAATCGAGCTTACAGCACCCGATGGCTATTGTGCGCTCGACCGCAAGCACAACTTAGACTCGCAGGTTCTTACCGCCGCCCAGATCGGACTCGAAGGACATAATACCGTTCTTGGCGTGTTCTGGCCTTGCGCTGCCCTCGACGCTGCGCGGGAGAGCAAGTTAAAGTTCGTGGCCATGAACGATGCACTGCAATACCAGGTATCGCATGTTGTCAAAGACCGCATTCTTTCCGCGTCCGCCGTTAGGGATTTATGCGATTCCTTCCGCAAGCAGGCCCCTGAACTGTCTGATGAAATTAAGAAACATGCGGCCGCAGCCTATAACAAGCTCAAAGAGCGCGCCATCGATATGATCCCTGGAACCATGACGATGTACGGCGTGCTCGCGCAGGACGATTCTGCCTGCTATTTCGGTCAAATACTGAAAGGAAACTTTGAGGGCCGCGATTACACAAAATTTATCGTCGCGGGAACCGCACTTATCAAGAGCAAGGCAATTTCTTCGTATTTCCAGGCCGAATTGACGGATGAGAGCACCATCAAGCGCCTGCTTGACTTGTCACAGAAGAACGTCGCCGCGCTTCGCGAGCGCAACCCATAATCCACGAGACGCTCTTTTAGCGTGCGATCTGCGACGCGTATGACACATTGGATAATGCTCTCGCTCAGCGAGTGCATGAGCTTCATGACGGGCCTGGAACTTGGCGCCGCTGTCAGCGAGCCACTTCAGGCAGGTCAGTTCTGCTTGCTGGGGTTCTCCGGCAATTGCTTCGAACATCGTGAACGGCGGGAATCGACCCAAGGCGGGAGAATGGTGAACTTAATCCACTGGGCGAAACGATGCTTTCCATTCGTTGGCGAAGCCGTGGAACTGCCCAGCCCCGGCGCACAGACTGACGGTTGTCGCCGCGCCCGATCCGCCGCTTCCGTTGCCCTGCTATCCAAACAACAAAGCCGCCAGACAGCGGCATACTTACTTTTCCATGAAACATATTTGCGGGGGAAGCCCTTGCCAAGGGGCTGGTAATTTCGCCCAAATCGTCTATATGAAACCTTCGCTGCGGGGTGCGTTAGGGGCTCAATGAATACCCGGGCCCTATAAGATCCTTAAGGGAGCTGACCCTGCCCAGGGCCGTGGCCTTGGACATTCGGCGCCCACCTGCTAGCCAGGGACCCAGGGGATCGATCCGCCCCGACGGCCTTCGCGGCTTTTTGAATTTCAACTGGGATTGGTGCGGGCAAAGGCGATAGACCGGCGGACCCCATTGGCGGAGCGTAAGGCGGCCCTCAGGACGCAGGCTTCGGCAGTCCGGCGCGAGGTTTGGCTGAAGTCAGGGGCTTGGGCGAGCCAGGCTCTTGCCGCTCGCGGCGCCGCCTTTATTGGAACCATGCAAGCAACTTCCGCCGCCGGTTATTTCCCGGTCCACGACGAACTCGACCCCGTTCCCCTCCTTGAGGCGCTGCGCGCTCAAGGGCTCCGCACCGCGTTGCCCGTTGTGCGGGCTGGGCCGGACCTGGTTTTCAGGGAGTGGAGCCCCGGCGCGCCGCTGAAGCGCGGCAAATTCGGGTTGCGGCAGCCCCAGCCGGAGAGCCCGGAGCTAGCGCCGGATATCGTGCTAGTGCCGCTTCTCGCCTTCGACCGCAAGGGCGGGCGGATTGGCTATGGCGCGGGCTATTACGACGCAGCACTGCGCCGGATGAGGCGGCAGGGTCCGGTTATCGCCATCGGCATCGCCTTCGATGAGCAGGAGTTTCCCGAAGTTCCCCAGGAATCGCAGGACGAACCCTTGGACACGATCCTGACGCCATCGCGCATCATCGCCTGCGGAGAGTAATATGCGTTTGTTGTTTCTTGGAGATGTGTCCGGAAGGACCGGGCGAAGCGCGGTCTGCGAGCGGCTTCCCGCTATGCGCGAACGGCTTGCAGCGGATTTCGTCATCGTCAACGGCGAGAACGCCGCGGGCGGCTTCGGCATCACCGAGCAGATTTTCCAGAACCTGATCGACGCGGGCGCCGACGTTGTCACCACGGGCAACCATGTCTGGGACCAGCGGGAGGCGCTGGTGTTCATTACGCGGCAGAACCGGATGCTGCGGCCTTTGAACTATCCCACGGGCACGCCCGGCGCGGGAGCGGGCCTGTTCCGGGCCGCGAACGGCGCCGAAGTGCTGGTAATAAATGTGCTCGGCCGGATTTTCATGGACCCGAAGGACGATCCCTTCCAGCGCGCCGGGCAGGAGATCGCCGCCTGCCCGTTGATGCAGGGCGCGGACGCCATCTTCATCGACATGCACGCCGAGGCGACATCCGAAAAGCAGGCGTTCGCCGCGGCCTTTGATGGCCGGGTTAGCGCCGTTATCGGCACGCATACGCATGTGCCCACCGCCGACGCGCGGATCATGCCCGGCGGCACCGCCTTCATGACCGATGTGGGCATGTGCGGCGACTTCGATTCCATCATCGGCATGGAGAAAAGCGAGCCGGTGCACCGGTTCCTGACGCGCATTCCGTCGAGCCGGTTCACGCCGGCGATGGGCGCGGCCACGATCTGCGGCGTGCTGGTCGAGACGGACGGCGCGACGGGGCTGGCTGTTTCCATCGAGCCGCTGCAGGAGGGCGCGCCGCTCGGCGGCGGCCGTACCCGCCGTGAGGTATGACGCCTTGAATTTGGGGAGCTACCCCTTGCTCATCCTGTCCTTCTCCCCCTGGGAGAAGGCCCCCCTGAATTGGCGGCAGCGAGAACATCCACCCGGTCCGTCAGGCCGGGCGCATAGCGCGGCGTGGCCAGCTTCACCGCGATTTCCGGTTTTAGAGTCCCCGGCAAGGGATCAGTAAACCCCCGGCTTTAGGCGGCAGGATGCGAAGCATCCGGGGATAGAGAAACAAAGAACCTGGTTGAAGGCTACAAAGGACCGTGTTTGCGGGACTTTTAGTCGAGGTTCCGGTATCGCTCGTGGCCTCGCAACGGTAACGCGGCCGGCCGATCCGGCTTTAGCCGTAACCAGAAACCAACGGCTTTGGCCGGTGGAGCATTCACAAGCCAGTTGGCGCTCCCTAGGGGACTGCCAGATTTAAATAATATCAATGTGTTAGGCTTCCCAAACCATAAAAAAACCAGTCGTTGAATTCCATAGAGGATTTCCTGAAATTCCCAAACCTTCGACGCGCATTTGAGCAACGCTCAATGACGTAGAGCGGCCTGGGCTTAAGCGTCACCGTTCTTTGCAGATCGAAGACCTCTCAGGGATTCACAACGACCATCAAGGCGCTTCAAAAAGCCAGGCAGATCTATGAATAGAAAGGCCATCAATTTCTTCCACACCGCCCATGCCGTTCAGGGCACAGATTGCCGCCGTCTCTCCCGGCTGAAGCGTATCCCGCTCTTCCGTCACACGGCCCTCGAAATGCGCGCAAGTATTCGAAAGGCGCTAAAACGCCAAATGGCTGACGGCGTAATGCCGCAAAATCAAGGGGTCGCGATACCCCCAACACCTACCTTTCACTTCTCGCCCCCAACAGCTGCTTCCGGCCTGCTATGTCAGTGAAGACGTAGCGCGCGAGCTGTGCGTTCCTGGGGCGCCCCCTTGCAACCGGCCGTGTGACCCTCCCATTTGATCAAATCTGCCGCATCAATGTACATGGAGGCCAAGACATGGGGTACACCATCGACAGGACATTTCAAGGCGAGGCATTCGGCGCCATTGTGGAGAGAACCCGGGCCGCGCTGGCAAGCGAAGGCTTCGGCGTTTTGACCGAGATCGACGTGAAGGCAACGCTGCGGAAGAAGCTCGGCGCTGAAGTGGATGATTATCTGATACTGGGCGCCTGCAATCCGGGCATGGCGCACCAAGCGATGCAGATCGAGCCGCGTGTTGGCGCGATGCTTCCCTGTAACGTCATTGTGCGCACCATTGGCGGAGGTGCTGTCGAAGTCAGCGCTATTGATCCGGTGGCATCCATGGCCGCCATTGACAACGTCATGCTGAAATCCCTGGCGGGGCAGGTCAAGCAGATGCTGCAAGGCGTTGTCGCAAAGATCTAGAATTTCTACACAGTCAGGCCGGACGAAGGCTACGGCATTAGCCCTAAATGCGGGTTATGCCACACCTCGTTCTGCTCCAGCGCGGGCATGCGGAAATGGCCGCAGCACCCCCACTTTCCGCCACCCATAGCCGCCATCTCGATGGCGGCTCCCGGCCTCTACCGTCGGCGCTACTAACCCCTCATTTCTTCGCAGGTGCAGCAATTGCTTCGGCAATCCGAGGCGCAGCGGGCCATCGAAATTCCGCGAAAAGCTGGCGGTCATGAAAAGCAGACTCTGTAACCGTCCAGCAACGCAGGTCCGCTTTGGAAGCCACATGGCTTGTTTGCGTTATTGCAGAGGCCTCCCGCGGCAAGTCCACCCTTGTTAGCCGTGGGGTGTTTTGCCCCACCTGCCGGATGCCAACGCTGCGCTGGCCAGCTCCACAACTAACTGTCCTGGCGCGATAAATTCGCAGCGTAAGCTGAGTGCGGTTGCGCGTGCAGGCCGTTGCAATTTTACATACACAATTGCCAATTTGATCCTTCTACGGTTAATGTAAAAAACATAGCTTGTTACAGGCTGGAAGCAGCGGAGAAGGCCTCCCTCCAGCCGGATATAGAGCGCGAGCCTTGCGGGCTATACAACTGGGGACCCGCATATGCCATTGAATGACTTCGGACCGGCTCCAAAAGCGCGGCCGGTATGCGTCTGAGTTCACGGCTGCCTCTTGCCGGGGCGATGCTGCGAGCAGCCGTTTCCGTCCTTGCAGCTTGCGGGCAGAACGGTGTCCCCGC
>JBNKTW010000059.1:0-2692 GCA_050298295.1 Rhodomicrobiaceae bacterium | reverse complement strand
GCAAGGTGACGACGGTATCGGTTTTCATGGCGTATCGCTCCTTTCGGGATGTGTGGCAGCCCTTTGCCGCCACGATACGCCGCCTTCCTTTTCCGGGGCCGTCACCAACTTTCCCGCATAGCTCCCAAAACACGGCAGTTGGCTGAACATGGCGCAGGCAATGGCAGCCCCGTCCTTCCACGAACTGGCTGCTAGAGCAGTGATAGCCGGGCGAAGCCGTGCGGCCGGTATAATGGGTACGCAGTTTGCGTCCGCAATGTCCGCAAACGGCAATACCTTGCAACAGCGCGCTGCCCTCTCTCACGGCGCCGCTCCCGGGCTGATGCGGCTGCGGCTTGGTGTTTGACGCCATCCGTGTACGGTTGCTTTCATAGGTATCCCAATCAATATACCCTTGATGGTGATCGCGAATAAGCACCTGCCATTGTTCAGGCGCAAGCTTGCGCGTGCGCTTCTTGCGCTGGCCGGTGCCATCGAGAACAAGCTCATGGCGGGTCTTGCCGTAGACATAGGCGCCAGCGTAAACCGGATTGCTCAGGACCTTATGGATGGCGTGATAGCTCGGATCGATCCAGCGGATCGGTGCGCCATAGTGGTGCTGGCAGGGGAATCTCAGACCTTCCGAGCGCAGAGCAAGCCAGACGCTGCGTGCCGAGCCCAATTCGGCAAAACGGGTGAAGATCGTTTGGATAGCGGTGCAGACGGCTTCGTCGGGATGGAAACGGACTTCACCATCGGCTTCACCCCATACCAAACCGATGGGCAGGCCACGACGCAATTCGCCGCGGGCGGCCTTATTACGGATGCCGCCGTTGAGGCGGGCGCGAAGGATGTGGAGTTCGGCTTCGCTCATGGCCCCTTTGAGGCCGAGCAAGAGGCGGTCGTTGAACATGGCGGGATGGTAGAGGCCGTCGGCGTCGCCGATGAGGGTATCGGTCAGACCACAGAGTTCGATGAGACGGTGCCAGTCGGCATTGTTGCGAGCGAGGCGCGAAACCTCGATGCCCAGTACGATGCCGGCGTGTCCGAGGGCCACTTCGGTGGTAAGCCGGGCAAATCCGGCTCGCTCGACGGCACCGGAACCGGAGAGGCCGAGGTCTTCGTCGATGATCACGATCTGCTGCTGCGGCCAGCCGAGTTCCGTCACCCTGGCGGCCAGGGCATATTGCGCTCTCGTGGATTCACGATTGTGCTCCACCTGTGCAGCGCTCGATTGCCGCAAATAGACGTAGGCGGTGCGGCGCAGGTGCTCCGCGGTGATTTTGGCGGCATCATTCATGACCGGCCTCCTTCGGCTTTGCGGCCTCGACGGCTTGAGCCAGAATGCGCACCAGAATGTTGTATGCTGTCCGGCGGGCTTGGGGCTCGATCGCCACCGTTGACTTTTGCGGCCGCGCAGGAGGTTCGGGAAGGGCAAGGGCCAGTTGCATGGCTTTCCTCATGGCTCTGAGCTGCGGGCCAGGGAATCGGCCCGCGATTGAGGAGAGCGTCGGCGATAACCCGGATATGGAGCAAACCGGCGAAGGTGACGAAACCGGTAGGGGGCCGAGCTTCTTCTGTGGTAGGGGGACCGGCCGCGTCTTCCGCCTGCCAATCCGTCCACGCCGCAGGAATCAGCGAGCGGCTGCCATCGGGAAGGATGAGCAGCAGCAGTTGGGTGCCGCCGCGCCGCATGCCCCTCATGATGGGCAAGGCCTGTCCTTCAAATGGATGATGCCGGCGCAAAATCGTCGCCGATCCCGAAAACTTGCGGTGATGGGTAGTGCGTGGTGGTGTCCTTCGATTCTGTCAGCCAGGATTGGCTGGTCTGTTTCGTCGAACATCGGATCGGCGACAAGCGCATCATCCGCCTGATCCAGAAATGGCTTCGGGCGGGTATTCTGGAAGACGGGACGGTGACGGCAAGCGACAGGGGAACCGGGCAGGGTTCAGTGGCATCGCCACTGCTTGCCAATACCTAACCCGGCGGAGCCGGAACCAAACAGGGACCCGGGCGAGCAGGCACACGCCACCCTCGGCCGTGTGGGCTTTCGTGGATGATCCGCCGATCCGCATCCGCCCAGATGTTCCCGCCATCGCGGGTGAAAGAACAAGGAACCCAACAGGTTCGAGCCACTTATGGCGCGGCCAGCGTCGCATGAAACCCGTCTTCGTGCCACCGGATTCTGTGCACGAAATGACAAGATCTGACTCGCAAGTCACTACCTGCACTACGTCTTCGATCTCTGGGCTGAACGCTGGCGACGGCACGAGGCCACCGGCGACATGATCATCGTGCGTTACGCCGATGATCTGGTGCTGGGCTTTCAGCATGAGAGCGATGCCCATCGCTTACTCGATGCGCTGCGAGCGCGGTTCGAGGAATTCGCGCTGTCACTCCATCCGGACAAGACCCGCCTGATCGAGTTCGGCCGCCACGCGGCGGCCGGGCGCGCACGGCGCGGGCTCGGCAAACCGGAGACCTTCAATTTTCTCGGGTTCACCTTCATTTGTGGTCGCAGCCGCCGGGGATCTTTTCTGCTCAAGCGGAAATCCCGGCGGGACCGCGTGAGGCCCAAGCTCAAGGAAATCAAGGAAGAGTTGCGGCGGCGAATGCACCAGCCGATCCCCGAGCAAGGGAACTGGCTGGCGCAGGTTATCAGAGGCTATTTCGCCTACCACGCTGTGCCCACCAACTTTGCGGCGCTCAGCA
>JBNKTW010000058.1:0-27219 GCA_050298295.1 Rhodomicrobiaceae bacterium | reverse complement strand
GGGCGGGTAGCGCTTGTAGCATCTGCGTGGCAAGCCTGATTGGCGTCGCTTCGTGCAGCGAGCCGTCCTTCTTGCCTTTCCCGCGCGGCGTACGCACGGCATCGAAAATATAGGCGTCAGCCATCCTTCACTCCTCCGGTTTAATCCGTTCAGCGCCCGTTTTCAATTCCGCAGCGTCGTCCCCGCGAAGGCGGGAACCTATATAACCGCTTGTTCCAACGGCAGAAATGGATTCCCGCTGTCGCGGGAATGACGCTGCGGAGATATCGCCTGGAACCTGCATCTTTTCACACACTCATGCGTGGGTACTGCGGCCTCTGCCGTCAAAGGCTGCGCGCAATCAGCTCCTTCATGATCTCGTTCGTGCCGCCATAAATCCGCTGCACGCGCGCATCCGCGTAGGCGCGCGCAATGGGGTATTCCAGCATGAAACCGTAGCCGCCGTGCAATTGCAGGCAGATGTCCATCACCTTGCCCTGCAACTCGGTGATCCAGTATTTCGCCATCGCCGCTGTGGTGGCGTCCAGCTCTGACTCCATCATCTGCTGGAGGCAGCGGTCCACGAACGTCCGGCCGATCTGAATCTCGGTCTTAAGCTCGGCTAGCTTATGCTTGGTGGTCTGGAAATCGAAAATGGTGCAGCCGAAAGCCTTGCGCTCGCGCACATAATCGACGGTCCAGCCCAGGGCGGCCTCGGAGGCGGCTACCCCCGTGATCGCGATTTGCAGCCGCTCCCAGGCCAGTTCCCGCATCAAGAGCTTGAAGCCCTCTCCCTCCGCGCCAAGCCGCGCGTCGCCCGGAAGTTCCACATCCTGGAAGAACAGCTCGGAGGTGTCCTGCGCGTGCATACCGAGCTTTTCGAGATTGCGCCCCTTGGAGAAGCCAGGAAGGCCGCCATCCACCAGAAACAGCGTGATGCCCTTCGCGCCGGCCGCCGGATCTGTCTTGGCGACCACAATCGTCACATCGGCGTTCTGGCCGTTGGTGATGAAGGTCTTCTGGCCGTTGAGAACGTAGCCGTTGCCACGGGCCAGCGCCGTTGTCCGCACACCTTGCAGGTCAGAGCCCGCGCCCGGCTCGGTCATGGCGATGGCGCCGATGATCTCGCCTTTCGCCATGCGCGGCAGATAGCGGTGTTTCTGCTCCTCGGTGCCGTAGGCGAGGATATAGGGCGCCACGATATCCGAATGCAGCGAGAAGCCCGGCCCGGAGGCGCCTACCCGCGCCAGTTCTTCCATCACGATTGCCGAATGGAGCCGGTCGCCGCCACAGCCGCCGTATTCATCGGGGATCGACGGCAGGAGCAGCCCGGCCTCGCCCGCGGCCAGCCACACGGAACGCGGCACGATGTGGTCCTTCTCCCATTGCGCATGATGCGGCGCGATCTCGCGCTCGACAAACTTGCGTACCTGGTCGCGATAAAGCTCGTGCTCCTCAGAAAACAGCGTCCGTGGCAGCATGGGGCATTCCTCGTTACATCGGCTATTGGCGTGTTTTGGTTGAAGCGCCGCCTTCAGCGCCGGCGCCGGGCGTTTCGCTTCCGTCCAAGTACTGCAGGCATTGGCTGCGGATATCCCTCAGCTCTTTGAGCGTCGCGGCGATGTTCGCCTGCTTTTCCTCAAGCTCCGCGATCAAAGCCGCGGAGCGCTCGGCCAGGAAGTCCGCCTGTAGCGGGCGCCCCTCGCCGCGATCCCCGTAAAGGTCGAGGTATTGCTTGATTTCGGCCAGCGAGAAACCGATCGACTTCGCCCGCAGGATCAGCTTCAGCCGCGCACGCTCGCGCCTGGTGTAGACGCGGCCGTTATTGACGCGGGGCGGAGCGAGCAGCTCTTTGTCCTCGTAAAAACGGATTGCGCGCGTGCTGATGCCGAACTCCTCCGCGAGTTCGGCGATCCCATAAAGCCTTTCCATATCGGATTGGACTGACGGGGCTAATTTTGAAACTGATTTCAAGGGTTTATCCTGGACGGCGCCGTCACCGTGGTACTGGGCGCTGGCTTCCGCCCTTCGCGGGAGCCCCGATTACGGCCGCTTCGCATTCCTCGAAAACGGTTCTAAACGAGCTGGCCCAGCTTCATGGCGAGGCCCATGTCGCCCTCGACGCGCATCTTGCCCGTCATGAAGGCCATGGTGGGCTGGAGGCGGCCATTGATCATGTCGTCGAAATCGCTGGCGCTCATGGAGATGGTGCAGTTGGCGTCGCTGCCGTTGTTGACGGCGACGGTGTTTTCCGCCCCAGTGCCATCTATGAAAAGCGTGCCATCGCTACCCAGGTCGAACTTCACTGTCCCACCGAGCGGCGCTGCCCCTGCAAAACGCCCCGTCATCGCGCCGGCCACCTCAGCTAAATTCATTACGAGCTCCCTTGGTTGGTTTCCAACGGCGCGGTATGTAGCGTATCCCGTTAACTTTAACAAGAGGAAGTTGACGTATACGTCAATCAACACGCAACACGGGTTCGTGAGCCGGCGCGGACGGGTGACGGCATCGCCCCGATGCGGTATGAACGCGCTGGAACTGGGGCCGGGCCGCGGCATTGCCGGCGGGCGGCTCGCGGCTGTCAGCTTTGAGGTGGCTGGAAACATGGGAAAAGAGCCAAGCACCGTTGAAACCGGCGGCGGCAAGAGCCGGCGCGCGCCCGCGCAGGAGCGCAAACAGCGGCTTGCCGAGGCTCTCCGGCGCAACCTCGCCAAGCGCAAAGACATAAAACCGGCCAACCCAGGCGGCAAATCGGCGCCTGGCTAGCGCAAAACCTTGCGGCGCGGGCGTAGCCCGGCTACAGCTTATTGAAAGCAGATTGAAAGCAGAGCCCGCGCTTCCGGTAAGCGCAAAGCTCCTTCATCCTGGCGGAAAAGATGGACAGAATTCGCATAATTGGCGGCGAGCGCCTCGAAGGCACGATTCCGGTCAGCGGAGCCAAGAACGCGGCCCTGCCCCTGATGATCGCAAGCCTGCTCACGCCAGACACGGTTACGCTCAAGAATGTGCCCAATCTGGCGGATGTGGGCCTGCTCATCCGCATTTTGCGCAACCACGGCACGGATACCGCCTTCGATGGCAAGCGCGCGAACGCAAACGGGCATCAGGGCGACACGCTGCATCTCACCGCGCGCGATATCGTGGACACGACCGCGCCCTACGACATGGTGCGCCGGATGCGTGCGAGTTTCTGGGTGCTGGGTCCGCTGCTTGCGCGCGAACACAAGGCGCGCGTATCGCTGCCGGGCGGCTGCGCCATCGGCACCCGGCCCGTCGATCTGCATCTTGCCGGCCTTCAGGCGCTGGGCGCGGAGATCAGCCTCGATGGCGGCTATGTGGTGGCAAATGCGCCGGGCGGGCTCAAGGGCGGGGTGTTTTCCTTTCCTAAGGTCTCGGTGGGCGCGACGCACAATGTTCTGATGGCCGCAACCTTGGCGAAGGGCGAGACGGTTCTGAAAAACGCCGCCTGCGAGCCGGAAGTGGCCGATGTGGCGAGCTGCCTCAACAAAATGGGCGCCAAGATCGAGGGGGCGGGCACGCCCACCATAACGGTTCAGGGCGTGGACGGCCTGGAGGGCGCCACGCATACGGTGCTTCCGGACCGGATCGAGACCGGGACATACGCCATGGCCGTGGCGGCCACGGGCGGCGAGGTCCATCTCGACGGCGCCCGCGCCGATCTTCTGCCCTCGGCTCTCGACGTTTTGCGCGAGGCTGGCATCGAGATCACCGAAACCAACCGGGGCCTCAAGGTCGCGCGCAACGGCGCGGCGCTCAAGCCGGTGAACGTCACGACCTCGCCCTTCCCAGGCTTCCCGACCGATCTGCAGGCGCAGCTCATGGCGCTGATGTGCCGGGCGGACGGGGTTTCGCAAATCCGCGAGGCAATCTTCGAAAACCGCTTCATGCACGTGCAGGAACTGGCGCGGCTTGGCGCGGATATCAGCGTTTCGGGCGACATGGCCAGGGTGCGCGGCGTTCCGTCGCTGCGCGGCGCCGAGGTGATGGCGACCGACCTGCGCGCCTCGGTTTCCCTTGTCATCGCCGCGCTCATGGCCGAAGGTGAAACCGTCGTTAACCGTGTTTATCATTTAGATCGCGGTTTTGAGCGGCTTGAAGAGAAGCTTGGGTCTTGCGGAGCGCGCATTGAACGCCTTCATTCATGACAGCAATCCAATTCTCCGAACCTCGATAACGAGGCGCTGATCATGCGCTCTGAACCGCTCAAACTCGTAGCTCTCGATCAGGATGATCTCAAAATCCTGTCCGCTCATTTGCAAGACGCCGTGTTGCGGCTGGCCGACATGGTTTACCTGCCGGCCGAGCAGCATTTCGCGGCAATTTTGAGCCGTTTCGATTGGCTCGCCGCTGAGAACGCCGATGGCAAACAGTCCGATCTGCGCCGCTGCCGGTGCGCCCTGCGCTTCGACCGGGTGAAGCGGGCGCAGGTGCAGAAGATCCGGCCCGGCGACCCGCTTGCCGTCGCGGAGCTGCTGGCGATCACCTTCGAGGAGCTGGAAGCGCCCGCCGGATACATAATCTTGCATTTCGCGGGAGGCGGCGCCGTGCGGCTTGAGGTGGAGTGCATCGAAGCGGAACTGCACGACGCTGGCCAGACCTGGCGGGCTTCGGTCAAACCGGTACACAAGATCATAGAGGGCGAGGCGATGCCGCCGCCCGAAAAAATCCTCCAGAACTCCAAGTAGGATTTATCCATTGGTACAGTTTTTTAGTTCTTCCGGCCCTGGCTTCGCGGGTCAGTTCAAGGCGCTGGTCGAGTCCCGCCGGGATCAGCCGCCCGATGTGCAGGATGCGGTGCGGGCAATCATCCGCGCGGTGCAAGAGAAGGGCGATGCGGCGCTGATCGAGTTCACGGAGCGCTTCGACAGGACCGATCTGGCAAAAACCGGGCTTCGCATCCCGCCGGAGGAGCTGAGAAAGGCCCACGAGGGGCTTGCCCCGGAGCTGCGGGAAGCGCTGGCGCTTGCCTCTGAGCGCATCGAAAAGCACCATCGCCGCCAGCTTCCGCAGGACGGGCGCTATACGGACGCTATCGGGGCGGAGCTTGGCCACCGCTGGACACCGCTCGACTCGGTTGGCCTTTATGTGCCGGGCGGAAAGGCGAGCTATCCAAGCTCGGTGCTGATGAACGCCATTCCGGCGAAGGTGGCGGGGGTCGCGCGCCTTGTTATGGTTGTGCCCGCGCCCGGCGGCGAAATCAACCCCGCCGTGCTTGCCGCCGCCCATCTTGCCGGCGTGTCCGAAGTCTACCGCATCGGCGGCGCGCAGGCCGTCGCGGCGCTTGCCTACGGTACGGAGACCATCGAGCCCGTCGCCAAGATCGTTGGCCCCGGCAATGCCTATGTAGCGGAGGCTAAGCGCCAGGTATTCGGTTCGGTAGGCATCGACACGATCGCCGGGCCGTCCGAAGTCGTTGTGGTGGCGGACAAGAAGGCGAACCCGGAGTGGCTCGCGGCGGACCTTCTGGCCCAGGCCGAGCATGACGAATCCGCGCAGCCAATCTTGATCGCGGACGACGCGGCGCTCGCCGATGTCACCGCGGTGGAGGTTGAGAAGCAAATCGCAACGATGGCCCGCGGCGCCATCGCGGGCAAGAGCTGGGCTGATTTCGGCGCCGTAATCGTCGTCTCCGATCTGCTGGAGGAGGCGCCGGCCCTCATCAATGCGCTGGCGCCGGAGCATCTGGAGCTGGCCTGCGCCGCGGCGGAGGAGATGATCCCCGCCATCCGCAATGCGGGCGCGATTTTCATCGGCCATCACACGCCCGAGGCGGTGGGCGACTATACCGGCGGCTCGAACCATGTGCTGCCCACGGCACGCGCCGCGCGCTACGCATCCGGCCTCGGCGTACTCGACTTCATGAAGCGCACGTCCATCCTGAAGCTCAACGAGGCAAGCCTTGCGGCGCTCGGGGCGGCGACAATGACGCTCGCGGAAGCCGAAGGGCTTGGCGGGCACCGCCATTCCGTTGCGGTGCGCCTTCGCGGTGCGGTATAAGCCTGCATTATGACCAAGAAGGATCAGGCGCAGAAGCGGTCCCGGCTCGTGGAAGTCGAGGTGGACGAAACCTCCATGGGAGCTAATACGCTTGAGGCCGGGCACGAGCGCAACGTGGCGGTCTTCGATCTGCTTGAAGAAAACCATTTCGAGCTCGCGGGCGGGCCGCCCGGCCCCTACAAGCTTCGCATCGGCATTGCGGAGGAGCGGCTGGCTTTCTCCGTGACGGCCGTGGACGGGAAGAAGCCCCCGGTGACATTCCTGCTCTCGCTCAACCCGTTCCGCAAGGTGGTGAAGGACTACTTTATGGTTTGCGGAAACTACTTCGAGGCGATCAAAACGGCCCCGCCAAGCCGGATCGAAGCGCTCGACATGGGCCGGCGCGCCCTGCACGACGAAGGCAGCAAGCTTTTGCTCGAACGGCTGCACGGCAAGGTGAACATGGACGTACCCACGGCGCGCCGGGTGTTCACCCTGCTTTGTGCACTGCAATGGAAGGGATGATATTCATCCATCATGCGCCCATATTTGCATCCCAGCCTGGTGAATGGACGCACTGGCGACCCGGCAGTCTACGTAGAGACTCTATTCGAGAAGCAGACCATACTGTTCGACCTGGGCGACCTATCGAAGCTGCCGCCAAGGAAGATCCTTCGCCTGAGCCATGTATTCGTCTCGCACACCCATATCGATCACTTCATCGGCTTCGACCGGCTTCTGCGGGTGCTGACCGGGCGGGAACAGCAGCTAAATCTCTACGGCCCGCCGGACTTTATCGGTCAGGTACAGCACAAGCTGCAGGCCTATCGCTGGAACCTCGTGGGCCGCTACATCAACGACCTTGTTTTCCATGTGACCGAGGTGGCTCCCACCCTGGAAACCCGCGCCGCGGCGTTCCGCCTCAAGAACGCATTCGCGCTGGAACCGCAGCCTTGCAGTCCCGGCGCCCCAGGCGTGATTTGCAACGAGCCGCGTTTCAGGGTTTCAACCGCGGTTCTCGATCACGGCACGCCATGCCTCGCCTTCGCGGCCGGGGAATCCGCTCATGTCAACGTTTGGAAAAACCGGGTTTTGGAGCTGGGGCTGCAGGTTGGCCCCTGGCTTACCGATTTGAAGCGCGCAATCGTAGACAATAAGCCCGATGACCACCCCGTTCGCATCCGCCGGCTGGAGGGCGCGCGCGGCGAAGGCGAAATGCCGCTTGGAGCCTTGCGCGGCCTTGTCACCGTAACGCCCGGCCAGAAAATCGCCTATGTCACCGACTGCGCCGATACGGCCGCCAATCGCGCCGCCATCGTCAAGCTCGTTCAAAGCGCGGACATCCTGTTCATCGAAACCACCTTCGCGCAAGCAGACGCCGCGCTGGCGGCCGGGCGGCAGCATTTGACAGCGGCGGCGGCTGGAGCCATAGCCCGCGAGGCAGGCGTGCGCCGGATAGAACCGTTTCACATCTCTCCCCGCTATGCTGGGGAGGAGTCACGCCTCGTGGGCGAGGCAATGGCCGCATTTGCCGGAACGGTCCCCGCGGGTGAAGCGTGACCCGGCGCGCCACGGGACGCTCCTGGCTTAACCGGCTGTCTTGGTAATAGAGGCAAAACGCCGGGCACACCTGTGCAGCGGGACTCACAAGGGGCGCAGTTGCCTCCGGCTAACGGTTCCGGCCAATCGGCCCGTAGAGGACTTCCACCTCCAAGATCAACGCCATGCCTGGCACACAATAGATTCCCATCTTCGCGGGGAAGACGCTGCGGAGTACCCGGTATTCCCTGCAGTTTCGATTTCTTCATACGCTCTTTCGCGGGAATGACAGCAAAGCGGTCAACACTTCTGGCGGCTGGCATCAGCCCAGCGTGACGGGCCTGTCCGGGAAGCAAAGCTGATCGCGGTCGCGCCAAGTGGGCCGGACGTAGTTGATTTCCATGAGGCGGCGCACGCCGATGATCGGCCGCTTGTCAAAGCCGTGCCAGCTATGCGGCCCCGGCGTAAAGATCACCGCGGAGTTGAATTCGGCCGTGGCCCGGCCTGCCCATTTCTTGTCATGATCGTAGAAATCTGTGCCCCAGTTCTTCGCTTCCGGGCCGGTGCACAAATAAATGACCATGGAGCAGAGTTTTTCGTTAATGTCGCGGTGCGGCTCAAGCCAGGCGCCATCGGTATCCTGGATGTATTCGATGCGCAGAAAGCTGCCGTCGATTTCGGGGATGCCGAGCGTCTCAGAAAACAGGCGCGCCACCTCGGGCCGCTGGAATGCTTCCGCGAAAGCCTTCACGGCGGGGAAATCTTCCTGAAGCTTGGGCGTGAAGAACGACCGTTTCGAATTGTTATCGTTGAGGTCGCGAACGCCGCCGCATTCGTCGATGAGCGGCGGCTTGATCGGCAGCACCAGCACGCCCACGCATAGATCCTCGGGCAAGGTGTCCTTCAAGACCCAGCGCCGGTAATACTCCTCCTTGACGGTGCAGCCCCTAAGCGCGTCGCAGAAATGCTCCGCGATCGCGGCGGGCTCGGGAACTCTTGGGAAACTCATGGTCGCGCCCTTGCTTGCCTGTGCTCAGCGGTACGTGCCTTGCGCTGAGGGAATCTCCCCTCACCCTGTCCCTCCCGTAGGGAGAGGGACAGGGTGAGGGGTTAAATGCTCTGAGCAGGCCTTACCGTGCATCTGGCGGTTTCTACATGAATGCGCACCGGCGGAAGCCGGCGCTTCCGCAATGCTTACTCTTGCTTCAGCTTGCCTTCGTAGGCGGCGGCCGGGTTCTGGCGCGGTATCAGGCCGATGACCTTGCGCAATGCCGGGATCGACTTCGCGTAAGCGCTGAGGCGGTGGCGCAGATACTCGCTCCGCACATAGGCCTCGGAATCGCAGTAGCAGAGCTGCAAGCTCATACGCTGGCCCTTTTGCGGCAAAAAGCCGTGCCAGGATTTGTCGCTGACCCGGAACATCAGCATCTTGCCGAACTCCGGCGCATATTCGAAGGTGTAGTCCTCGCGGTCCGGGCCATTCAGGATGCGCAGCTTGCCGCGCTCGTATGGCCATTCGCGCGAGAAGCCCAAGAGCACGGTGATGATCTTGTGCTTCGAATCCGGATGCGCGTAGCCCTCGTTGTAGGCGCCGCTCGTCTGGCCCATCATCACGATCACGGGCGGGTTTTTCGAAAGGTCGATGTCGAACTTCTCCTCCACGATGTGGCGGAATCGGTCGCTCAAGAGATCCTGGATGACGGCCTCGAATTTCGGGCCGCGGCGGAGCGACGGCAAACCGTAGCTGCCCCGGTGCGGAATCACCGGCGCATCCAGGAGAACCTCCTCCTTATAGCGCTCCTCGATTGCGTTCGGGACGAACGTGAAATCGTAAGGCTCGTTCTTCAGGACCGAAGCCCTGATGGCCTCTTCGTTTAGATAGGTGAAAGGCTTTTCCACCTTTTCCGGCTGCGTCCCCGCTGTGGCGCTCATGCTCATGGGACCTCCTCCTCGCTTTAAAATGACGGCAGCGTGGGATCGCTATTGGGCGCCGCTGCGATGCCCTCAAGCTCCACGAGCCATTCCGGTCTGCATACGCGCCCCTGCACAACGATACACGGTAAATCAGGAAAGTTATCGCGCAGATAGCCGCTCACGCATTGAAAATCCGCAGGATCGCGCAAATAGGCGATCAAGTACATCATGTCATCCATGCACGCGCCGCCGGATTTCAGCAGCGCGTCGACGTTCTCCACCGCGCGTTCCGTCTGCTTTAGCACGTCGCCCAAATACAGAACATTGCCGCGATTGTCGATGCTGGCCGTTCCGGAAATATAATAGTGCATCCGGTCGGCGAAGGCCACGCGCGTGCCGCGCTCGAAGGTGACGCCGTAATCCCTCGTCGGGCAGAGACGGCTGAAGTCGTTCAGGTGGAAGATCTGCTTATCCTGCAGGTCGAGCAGCGACAGCGCATCCATGCACACCGTGTCGAAGCGGTCGGCGCTGGTGCCTTCGATGCCGGTGCTGGCGATGTAATGCGTCTTCTGCGTCAGGCCGTTGCGGTCAAACAGCTCGCGGCGGCTGTCGACCATGTCCTGATAGAAGATGTCCACATCCTTGATGAACAGCCAGGTGCGCACGCAATGGTCCGCGAGATTGGCGCCCTGGGTCTCCAGAACCTGCGTCAGTTCGTCGAACAGCGCGCGCGTCTCGGCGGCGGGCGCGGGCATCGGCGGCTTGCCGTCCACCCAGGGGCCGGCGCTCCACAAATGCCGCATACCGTTCTTCCTGAGCAGCATGTGGCGGGGACCGATGAATTCCTTCTCGAACGGTTCCGGGCTCTCAATGTGGTAGGCGAACAGCGCGATTTTTGAGCCGGAGAGCGGCAACTGCTGAATGATCGATGTCGCCACGGGGTTTTCCGCGATCTCCTCGATAAGCGGGCAATCACATACCGCGTCGGCCTGGTTGAGGATATCGCTCAGGAAGATCCGCCTGAAAATCGCGGTCTCCGGCGTCAGGCCCCGCTCCTTCAGGATTGCCTTATAGCGTTCCTGCAGGCCCGCTGTTTGCGCGGCGAAACTGCCCCCTTCGGGCGCGCCGATCATGAAGAAATGCTCGGTGCAGCCATTGGCTCCCCTAAAGCTGCGCGCCACGGCGCCTTCGCCGCGCCCGGATGAAACATGGCTTCTAGGACGCACAACAACTTTAGACATAAACAGGGCACCCTCCAGGGCGCGGAGCTTCCGTTCAGACATAAAACACCTTTCCGCCGCAGCTCCTGGAGCGGAGAAACGGCGTGCCATATCAAGCTATCCTGGTCTCTTAGGCATTCCAGGCCGTCATCCCTTGACGGCGGTCAAACATTATTCCTATCGTCCTTGCCTGTGGCTGACTAAGCACATACACAGTTCCGCCTGCTTCGTGGAGAAATTATGGTAACGGCAAAGATCGGGATAGTGACCGTCTCGGACCGCGCGAGCCGCGGTGTTTATGAGGACAAGGGCGGCCCGGCCATCGCCGCGTACCTCGCTGAAATTCTCGCCTCGCCCTGGGAGGCGGTGGCGCGCGTCATCCCGGACGAGCGGCGCACGATCGAAGAAATGCTGATCGAACTTGCGGATACGGAGAATTGCGGGCTGATCCTGACGACCGGCGGGACCGGTCCCGCGGCGCGCGACGTGACGCCCGAGGCGACGGAGGCGGTGTGCGCCAAGATGATGCCGGGCTTCGGCGAACTAATGCGCAAGAAGAGCCTGGAGGAGGTGCCGACCGCGATCTTGTCGCGGCAGACCGCCGGGATTCGCGGCTCGTCGCTGATCGTCAACCTGCCCGGCAAGCCCGCCTCCATCCGCACTTGCATGGACGCAGTTTTCCCCGCAATCCCCTACTGCCTCGACCTGATCGGCGCCGCGCGCCTGGAAACGGACCCGAAGAAATGCGTGGCCTTCCGGCCGAAGGGGGCATAGCGGAGGTTGCAACCCCTCACGCTGCCCTCTCCCTGTGGGAGAGGGAGCCCGGGCGCGCCCACTGAGAAGGCGTATCCTCTCCCATAGGGAGAGGGCAGCGTGAGGGGTTGAACGCTCAAGAAGTCTCACCCACCTCCCAAACAATAACCACATCAGACACATGGAAAAGCTTAGCGTTCTCGTCGTTGGGGGCGGCATATTCGGACTGTGGCAGGCCTACGAGCTAGTACGGCGCGGGCACAACGTCACCTTGCGCGAGGCCATGCCGGAGCGGCAGACCGGCGGCGCCAGCCGCTTCGCCGGCGCGATGCTCGCCCCGGATTGCGAGGCGGAAGGGGCCGAGCCCATCATCCGCGAGCTGGGTTTCGCCGGCCTCAAGCTGTGGCGCGAGGCATCCCCCGAGGTGGTGGCCGCCGGCACGCTGGTTGTCGCGGCCCCCCGCGACCAGGCCGATCTCGCCCATTTCGCCCGGCAGACGCAAGGGCACGAGCCGGCCGGCGCGAAGCGCATCGCCACGCTCGAACCGGAGCTTTCCGGCCGCTTTTCGCAGGGTCTGTTTTTTCCGCACGAAGCGCACCTCGTGCCCCGCCGCGGACTCGATTTCCTTGTGTCGGAGCTTCGCCGGATGGGCGCCACGCTGCATTTCGAAAGCCCGGTTGCCGGCCCGCTCTGGCTTGCGGCAAGCGCGGGCGAAGCGGTCATCGACTGCCGGGGGCTTGCCGCGCAAAGCGAGTTTCCGGACATGCGCGGCGTACGCGGCGAAATGGCGATCCTGAGCGCGCCCGATGTGCGCCTCTCGCGGCCCGTCCGCCTGCTGCATCCCCGTTTTCGGCTTTACGTGGTGCCCTGGGGCGATGGCGTTTACATGATCGGCGCGACGCAGATCGAAAGCCAGGATGGCGGGCCGGTGCGCTTGCGCTCGGCGCTCGATCTGCTCGGCACCGCCTATGCTCTGGCTCCCTCCTTCGGCGAAGCACAGATTCTGGAAATGTCGGCGGGCGTCAGGCCGTCTTTCTCCGACAACATCCCCAAGATCATCGTGCGCGGCCGCACCATCAGCGTAAACGGCGCCTACCGGCACGGCTTCATGCTGGCACCCGCGATGGCGGCGCTCACGGCTGACTACCTTGAGACAGGGAAGGCGGACTCGCCCGTGTTCGTTTTGGCAGTAACCTAATTCACGCCCCAAAATTCCGGGATATTTGGGAATGTGCGAATCACAAGGAGCGTGCCATGAGCGATGCGCAGAAGATTCCGGCGGAGCGTGCGCGGGACTGGCCCCGGGCTGGATTTTCAGTTATCTTCCTTTTACTGTTCGCTTGCGGTCAAACCCTGTTCCAAATCATTGCCATCATTCAGATAATCTGGTTTCTTGTAGCCAAGGAACCGAACCCGCACCTGCAGCGTTTCGGGGTGTCGCTTGGCCGTTGGATCGCCGAGGTGGCGCGCTACGTCTTCATGGAGACGGACGAGAAGCCGTTTCCCTGGATGGCCTGGCCCACCGTTTAAGGTGCGTGGTGCTTATGTCCCGTCGTACTCCGCCCAGCAATCGGGCGTCTCGTAGACGGTGACGCGCACGAGCTGCGGAAGGGCTGGCTTGCCGCGCTCCCAGATCCAGACGGCGATGTTCTCGGCGGTTGGGTTTTCGAGGCCCGGCACTTCGTTGAGGCAGTTCTTGTCGAGCTGCGCGAGCAGCGGCGCGAAGGCGGCCTCCACGTCGAAGAAGTCGATCACGAAGCCCGTCACTGGATCGACGGGGCCTTCGAGCGTTAGCTCGAGGCGGTAGGAATGGCCGTGCATGCGCTGGCAGCGATGCGTGGGCGGGACGTGTGGCAGCATGTGCGCCGCCTCAAAGGTGAATGCCTGGGTGATCTTCATTTGTTTGCGGCTGTCCTTCCCGCTATGCGGAAAGCTCCCATAACTCAGCATTTCCATAACTAACCGCTATGATTTGCGCTGACGGAATTTCCGCCGCATCCACAGCACGAGTGCAATGAGCAACGTGGAATAGGCTACCGTCACCCAAATCGATTTGGCGATGGACAACCCGCTAGCAAGTGAAACGGCAGTTGGCGTCACGGCATCGGGGTATCCAGTCAGCAAGCGGGCAACCGCCCAGTTTTCACCCCAGTCCAGAAGTGCGCAAGGTGCAGCGAGAAGAATGATTGCGGCCCCCCGTACAGGGTTCGATTTGCCAGGTATGAAAGTTGTCAGGCCAATGGCCACAGTTGCGGCATCTAGAAGGGGAAATAGAGTATCCACGCGTTGTTGCACGTTAAGATAATATAGCCGTTCTTCGCCGCCAAGAGCGCTTAGCAAATCCATAGCCTCGGAGAAAGAATACCCGGCAGGACGCATGTCAAAAATGGCGTGCCCACCGCTTAATGCCGTAAGATGCGGTATGGTGACAAGAAGCATCAACGCATAGACTATCGCAGTTGCGATAACGATTATCCAGGCGGTCCATTTGCTCCACAGCGATGCGCTAAACGAGCCTTGGTTCATGGACAGCTTCCTTTGCCGCTCAATATTATGTTGGGGTTCGCTTTCCAGGCGATAGGCAAGCGCCGGCCCGGAATAGCGGTTCATCCCCTGCATGGGCACACCGCCTAAGCCGCGGTAACGGGCTCGCAGCCGGCCTTGCCGCGCATATAGCCATCGATGAGCGCTCCCGGCAGGTTCATGGCCCGGAGCTTGGAGACCGCCGTATCGGGCGCAATCGCGCCGTCGAGCAGGTCGCGGTAGATCGCGCTGACCGCGCACATATCGGCAGTGTGCGGCGAAATCCGCAGCCGCCGGATGCCGTGGGCGGCCGCCTCATCCGCCGTGGGGCAGTATGCCTGCACATCCTGCGAAAGCGTCTGCACGCCGTTCACCGCGAGGAATTTCTGGCCGTCGATGGTATCGACCGCGAGCCCGTCCGGGTCTTTCTCGCAGACGAACTGGCAGGAATCCTTGTGCAGCCCATGCAGCCGCGCGTGATAGCAGCGGCTCGACAGAGCGAGCGGCAGGCGGCCGAAGGCGAATACCTCGATCTCAAGCTCCGGGCAGGCGCGCGCGATCACCCCAACTGCGGCGAGCGGCAACTCGACCGGCAGGCAGGCCGCCATCGCCCCGCGCGCCGCGAAGAACTGCGCCGCACGCTCATTATAGACGTTGACCAGCGGCCCAACCACGAACGGCCGGCCGGTGCGGGCGGGGAGCGCGGTCACGTCGTTCATTTCGATGAGATGATCGCCCTGGCAAAAGTCCGCGATGGTCTTGCGCTCGCGTGGGGAAGCAGGCAGCGAGAGCGTGGAAAGCACGACCTCCTTGCCGGCATCCTCCAGCCACCCGATAGCGTCCATCCAAACCGCATCCGTAAACGGCATCCGCTTGCCGCACACCACCTCGCCGAGATGCACGCGGTCGAATTTCGAATTTTCCGCGATGCCCTTGTAGAAGGCACGGAGCCGGTCCGCGTCCCAGTTGAAGAGCACCGGCCCGAGCGTCAGTCCGATCTTGCTCACGCTCACCTCCACGATTTTTTATAAGCGCCGGACGTTTGCCGTCCGCCTTCGACAAACGCCTGTAGCGCGCGCTCGGCTTCAAGCGGGGGCTTGCCGGCCTCGACCGCGTCCACCACGCGCCGGAACATCCTGACCACCTCGGCAACATAGCCCTTACCGCGCTGCCGGCCTTCGATCTTGAGCGCGGTGACGCCGGCCTTTTTCAAGCTCTCGATCAGCCCCGCCGCGTTGAGGCTGGTCGGGTCTTCGAATAGGTAGGAGGTTTTGCCGCCGGCCACGAAGCGGCCTTTGCACAGCGTCGGGTAGCCGGCCTGCTCGCTGGGTTGGAAACGGTTGATGGTGAAGCCGCCGAGCGTGGCCGCCGTGCCCCGCCGGTCCTGCGTATAGGCGACCGCCTCGGGCGGCGAGCACACGCCCGCCATGTTCGGCGAACGCCCGGTCGCGTATGAGGAAAGCGCGCAGCGGCCCTCGGCCATTGGGCACAGGCCGCCGAACACGAACACCTCGGTTTCGATGCCGATGGCCTTATTCAGCGCCGCGATCTCCTCGACCGAAAGCACGCGCGGCAGCACCACGCGCTTCACGCCGAAGGTTCCAGCATAAAAGCCGATTGCCTCGGGCGTCGCGGCGGCGGCCTGCACCGAGAGATGTATGCGCAGGCCCGGGTGCTTCGCGGCGCAATAGTCGAGCACCGCGACATCGGCCAGGATCACCGCGTCGGCCTTGGCGTCTTCCGCGTTTTTAAGCGCCTGCGCCCAGGGTTCGAATGCGCCCGCGCGCGCAAATGTGTTGATCGCCACCAGCACTTTCGCGCCATGCTCATGGGCAAAGCGCACGCCATCGCGCAGCTCTTGCGGAGAAAAATTCAAGCCGGGAAAGTTGCGCGCGTTGGTTTCGTCGCGGAAGCCGCAATAGACCGCGTGCGCGCCTGCCTCTACCGCCGAGCGCAGCGCCGCCGGCGTTCCCGCCGGGCATACCAGTTCAATGCTCATGAGAAGACCCTGAAGGCGTGCCGGCCAACCGCCGGGCAAACGAAACCGTGTTCAAAACAATGCTGTCGGCAACCGAGCCGATGCTGCCGCCAAGGCCGATGAAATCGGAGGGCTTGAGTTCAGCGTCCTCGATGGCGTTGCGGAGCGCCAGTAGCGCGTCGACCTTGCCGCTGACGGCGATGCTGCGGCTGAAGAAGAGTGCGTCACCGTCGAACGTGCCGTCCAGCAGGCCAAGGAGCGAAAGCAGCGGCCCGCGCACCACAACCTCGCCCAACTCCGTGTCCTTCTTGCCTACCATTTTGACATCCGCGCTTGCGGCGTCGGGTACGATCACGAAGGCATAATTGAGGTCGGTGGGATCGATGAAAAACGGGGTCTGGCAATGCTCGCCGAGCCGCTCGAACAGATGGGGCTTGCGCCGCGCCAGGTCGCGCAGGGAGCGCGTCAGCAGGAACCCGAGCGGCAGCACGCCCGACGGAGCAGCCAGGAGCCGCATGAGATAAGGCAGCTCGCCTTGAAAACTTTCGGCCATTTCAAGTCCAGGTTAGAAATACGTCCGGAGGAGTCCAGCCGCCTCCCGCGCACAAGCGCGCCACAGAGCCCAAGCGACCATAATCCCGCGGGCGGCGCTGGTCAAAGCTATGCGCAGTCTGCGATTTCTGCAACGTTTGTGTTTCGCTCCTGCCGTATCCAGAACTCACGGTCTGCCAGTTACTTACACGCGAAGATGTCCTGCGCCTCAAACGCGCTATGCTTGTCTTTTTGGGCTTGGCGGTGTCTCCCAAGTCCAAACCGGAAGCATAACCTCGAAATGCGCAGGGTAAAGTAAGCCAACGGCCTTGGCATTCGCGCGGCGCCAAGCTATGCAACTATAAGCTACAGCCCGGAGCCGCCATGACCGCCCCTGCCTTTCCTGCGCCGCACACCGATCTCGCCCCCAACACCGCCGATTTCGAGCGGCTGCCCTACATCAGGCCCACCGGCTTCCGCGAGTACGACGCACGCTGGCTGTTCCCCCAGGAAATCAACCTGATGGGTATGCAGGCTATCGGCATGGGCCTAGCCACGCTGATGCGCGAGCGCGGCGTGCCCGTCCGCATCGTCACGGGGCACGACTACCGCTCCTATTCGTCGGGCATCAAATCCGCGCTGATGGCTGGTATGCTGGCGGGCGGCGCGGAGGTGCACGACATTGGGCTGGCGCTGTCGCCGATGGCCTACTTCGCGCAATTCGCGCTTGATGTCGAGGGCGTGGCGATGGTGACGGCGAGCCACAACGACAATGGCTGGACCGGCATCAAGATGGGCATGGCGCGCCCGCTCACCTTCGGCCCGGACGACATGGCCGCGCTCAAGCATATGGTGCTCGAAGGCCGCTACAAGGCGCATCCCGGCGGCAGCTACCGTTTCCACGCCGATCTTGCCCAGCGCTATATGGACGATCTCACGAACCGTGCACCGTTCAAGCGCAAGATCAAGGCCGTGGTGGCGTGCGGGAACGGCACGGCCGGCGCGTTCGCGCCGCAGGTGCTAACCCAGCTCGGGCTTGAGGTGGTACCGCTCAACATCGACCTCGATTACAATTTCCCGAACCACAATCCAAACCCCGAAGACCTGAAAATGCTGCACGCCATCTGCGATGCGGTGAGGGCTTCCGGCGCTGATGTGGGGCTCGCCTTCGACGGCGACGGCGACCGCTGCGGCGTCGTCGACAACGAGGGCAACGAAATTTTCGCCGACAAGGTGGGCGTGATGCTGGCGCGCGACCTCTCGGCCGCCCACGCCAACGCGCATTTCGTGGTGGACGTGAAATCCACCGGGCTGTTCACCACCGATCCGGTGCTGCAGGCGAACGGCGCGCACACCGCCTATTGGAAGACCGGCCACTCCTACATCAAGCGCTACAGCCACGAAACCGGCGCGCTGGTGGGCTTCGAGAAGTCCGGGCACTTCTTCTTCAACCCGCCGCTGGGCCGGGGTTATGACGACGGGCTCGTGGCGGCTATTGCGGTCTGTGACATGCTCTCGCACAACCTGGACAAGAGCATGGCCGATCTCTACCGGGCGCTCCCCAAGACCTGGCAGTCACCCACCATGTCGCCCCATTGCGGCGACGAGGTGAAATACGGCGTGGCGGAGCGCATTGTCGCGCATTTCAAGGAGCTGGCGGAGCGCGGCGGCGAACTGGCCGGGCAGCGCATCCGCGATGTGGTCACGGTGAACGGCATCCGCATCACGCTGGAAGACGGCACCTGGGGGCTCGTCCGGCCCTCGTCGAACAAGCCGGAGCTGGTGGTCGTGGTCGAAAGCCCGGTCTCGGAGGCCAACATGCGCGCCATCTTCGCGGACATCGACGCGCATCTGAGCACCTATCCCGAAATCGGCGCGTACAATCAGAAGATCTGAGAGCCGCTCGGCAAGGCAGGCCGCTATGTGCGCTCCACGGCCGCGAGTTGCGCCAGAGCGACTGGAGCGTGCGGCTGGAAGATGAACAGAGCCGGCGCACTGCTCCTCTCCGTCTACCCTGTGGAAGGCGTGACGCTCATGCGCAAGGGCGGGACTCCCGTAACGCGCCTTGCGGCCGCCTCGAACAAATGTGCACTGCCGCCAGAAGACAATCCCGTTCCAACGGCCTATAAGGCTTCCCAGGAGCGGACCGGCGGCAAATTGCTGCGCGGCCGGGAAGATTTATTGGACGTGACGCCAGTCCACTGGTTGTTTCCTGCCGGAGGCGGCAAAAAGCCCCCTTACCCCAGCCCTCTCTCCAAGGGGAGAAGGGGCAGTCAGCGCCCCTTGAGAAGGTGCTCTCCTCTGCCCTCGCGGGAGAGGGGCAGGGGTAAGGGGGCTTCGGAAGCAAGCGGTGGATTTGGCTGGAGCGGTGGAACGGAGCGGAGTTATATGGCGGAAGCACGAATCATAGATGGAAAACAGATCGCCGCGGACCTGCGGGCGCGCGTGGCGGCGGCGGTGGGCGGCCTCAAGGAGCACGGCATCACGCCGGGGCTTGCGGTCGTGCTACTTGGAGAAGACCCCGCGAGTCAGGTTTATGTCAGGTCTAAAACCAAGCAGACGGTCGAAGCCAGCATGAACTCCTTCGAGCACCGGCTGCCGGTGGAGACCAGCGAGGCGGAGCTGCTGGCGCTGGTGGCGCGGCTCAATGCGGATGACGCCGTGGACGGCATTCTGGTGCAATTGCCGCTGCCCAAGCATATTGACGCCACCAAGGTTCTGGAGGCCATCGACCCCGCCAAGGACGTGGATGGCTTCCATCCGGTCAACGCCGGGCGGCTGGCGACAGGCCAGCGCGCGCTTGTGGCGTGCACGCCGGTCGGCTGTCTCATCCTCGCCAAGACTGTGGCGCCGTCCTTGAAGGGCATGGAGGCGGTCGTGGTAGGGCGCTCGAACATTGTGGGCAAGCCGGTGGCGCAGCTTCTCTTGCGCGAGGACTGCACCGTCACCATCGCTCATTCGCGCACGCGTGATCTTCCCGCCGTGGTGCGCCGCGCGGACCTTGTAATCGCCGCGGTGGGCCGGCCAAGAATGATCGAGGGAAGCTGGATCAAGCCCGGCGCTATTGTCATCGACGTCGGCATGAACCGCATCCCCGCCGCCAACGGCAAGACGCGGCTGGTGGGCGATGTCGATTTCGCCAGCGCCAAGGAGGTGGCGGGCGCCATAACACCGGTGCCGGGCGGTGTTGGGCCGATGACGGTGGCCTGCCTGTTGCGCAACACGGTGGAGGCGGCCTGCGCGCGGCGGGGCATCGCCATACCTGAGATGTGACGCCGGGCCTTCGCTTTCGAGGCACTCCGTAAGACGCGAACGCCGCTACATCTGGGGAATTGACGCGGCGGCCTCGCGGCCGGCGGTGTTGCGTCGCGATCAGGTCCAAATGAAGAACGCGTGCGTGTAAAGGTTAATACAACCTAAACATTGCCCTGTAGCCTGTTTCCGCTTTAATAGAAACCGTCTCCTATCCCCTAGCCACCCCAAGAGGCTAGGGGACCCTTCCTGAGGACGTGGCTGTGCTGGAAACTCTGCAAGTATTGGGGATTGTTAGCCTCTTCAATGGAGTGGCTATTGGCTGGCGGATCTATGAGGACTCCCGCCAGGGCTGACGGGGCGTCCCGCAATTGCTTGTAATGGTTGGAGCAATACCTTTGCAGGCGGTTGCGGGACATGATCCAGGCTGGCCCGGTTTGCGTTTCATCTTCCGCGGCTTTTATCACGATGCCGCATGGCACACCGGTTTTCTACGAATGCAATCCTCGCGCGCGCCCTGCCCCGCGGCACACCGCTTCCGCACATCCGCCGCCGGTTCAAGCAGGCTGGACCGCCGATCAAATTCCGCGCCATTGCGCGCGCCTTGATCCAAATCAAGGAAGCGTTACTTCAAAAGCTCCTTTTATATTTGGAATATATAAAAATACAGATGCGATGGGGAGACGGGCAAGTGCAAGAGGGCGTGGTATGAGAACGCATACCCATTGCTCGGTGGAACGGCAGGCTATTCGTATGCGCGAGATGATGCGCCGCCTCGATGTCGACCCTGGCATGTTCATCCGCTTGCGCGGCGGCGAGGTTTACGCCGAGGCGCGGGCGAGGTGCCTAAGCTGCACCACGATTGGCGATTGCCTCCGCTGGCTCGACGGCTACGCGATGGAAGGCGAAAGCCCGGATTTTTGCCCCAACCTGCAGACCTTCCATCCCTGCAGGCGCAGGCCGCACGCCTGCTAAGTGGGCGCGCCCGTCCGGCCGGGCATAAGGGCGGGGGTTCCGGAGCCCGCGCCTCACCGGCTTGCCGGAGGGAGCGGTAGCGGGCTGCATTTGGCCCGCTACCGGCGCATTGGCCGCTTGAAGCCTGTGCCGGCGCGTGCTATGTAGCTGCTTCTAGCTGGACACGTAGCTCAGCGGTAGAGCACTACGTTGACATCGTAGGGGTCACAGGTTCAATCCCTGTCGTGTCCACCAGACCACCGGCATAAGATATTGTTTTAATTGCCGTTTTTGTTTGGTGGGACAATTGAGGGACAGCACCTGATCGTAGGGCGCTTCTGCGCGCCAATTATTTCCATATGATTCGATGGGAGCGAACGCACCATATTGCGCCCCTTTGATCGCGTCCATTTCTGGTACAATCAGACCTTCGCGCGCTCCGGAAAGTCCCTGATCAATTTTTGAAGCTCGGCAAGCAAGCGCTGCGCGGTGCTACATGTCTGCTGGACGGTGCCAGCGCTTTGGCCGCGAACAGGTGAAGCAAGGACGCGAACCGAAGCTGCGAATTCTTCAGCTTCAGGCATCCGCTTCAATTCCTCAAGCATCCCTATCATCGACGCGATTGCCAAACCCGGCGCGACGGTAGCGCCCCGCTGCTCCAGCAATTCCCGCAAGGCGTGCTCGATGTCCATACGCAAGCGGGCCATGGTAAGCAGGCCAAACTCCCCCGCTAGATCGTCGGTTGTGGGAAGCTCGCGGCGCAGCTTGGCCGGCAAAGCGGGCGCTGAGGTCAACCGGTATGCCGCAACGCCCATGGGTTTGCTGGTGTCGCGGAGAGCATATTCCACGATAACAGCGTTGCGGCCCTTGCAAAGAATGACGCCAATGGAAGGCTGATCGTCCGCGTGCCTCAGTTGATCGTCGACGGCGGACAAATAGAAATTCATCTTCCCCGCATACTCAGGTTTGAACTCCTCGATTTTGAGCTCGAAAACCACGAAGCAGCGCAAGCGCAGATGGTAGAAAAGTAGATCGAGAAAGTAGTCCTGCCCGCCAACTTCGAGATGGTATTGGCTGCCAACGAAAGCGAAGCCCTTTCCCAGCTCCAAAATGAACAGGCGCAAATGCTCCAGCAAGCCGCGTTCAAGGTCGCGCTCTTGCATGTCAGCGCTCAGGGATAGGAATTCGAAGGTGTACGGGTCTTTGACGATCTGCTGCGCGAGACCGGATTGCGGCGCAGGCAGCGTGCGCTTGAAATTGGTTAGCGCTTTACCTTGGCGCTTGTATAATCCACTATCGATCTGGTGAACGAGGACGTTTCGGCTCCAGCCATTTTCAACGGTCTGCCGCATATACCACTCGCGTTCGTCGGGCTTCTTCACCGCGTCGAGTAGCACCATCGTGTGCCCCCACGGCAATTGTGCAGCAAGCTGCTGCACAAATTCGCGATCCGCGTAAGCCTCCGCGAAAGCGCGCATATATTTGAGATTCCTGGCGGAAAGCCCCGTCATCTCCGGGAAGGCATGACGCAAATCCGCGGCGAGGCGGTCGATTACCTTTGCGCCCCATCCTTC
Organism: Rhodomicrobiaceae bacterium; assembly: GCA_050298295.1. Lineage (GTDB taxonomy): Bacteria > Pseudomonadota > Alphaproteobacteria > Rhizobiales > Rhodomicrobiaceae > Rhodomicrobium. The sequence goes on along the minus strand of JBNKTW010000058.1, from coordinate 5,005 downwards.
GTCGCGCTGCCGCCGCAGAATGTCATGCCCGATCTGCCAATATAGAAGTATCAGTTCGGCGTTGACCGCAAGCGCCGCTTTCAGACGCGCGCCCGCGATCCGCTCTTTGAGTTCCGCAAGCAAGGCGGCATAATCGGCGGGAACATCTGACCGTTTGCGCGGCATTCGCGGTTCCATCGAGGTGCGGCTCAAAGTAAGTTGTGGCAGCGTTTTCGGGATAACGCCAGAGGCTTTATCTATGCACAGATTCGGTGCGGCTTGTGCTCACAGCGAGAGGCCGGTAAGCCGCCAGCGGCCCTAACAGGCGACGGAAACGCGGTACCCTCCTCTGAAAGAGGCCGTCTAAAAACTCATGATCATCAATTTCGACATCGACGGGGAGATTGCCAAACTCGAACGCCGGCTCAGCGCGCTCGATGAAGAACGTAAGCAGATTGTTGACCGGTTGGCGAAACTCAAGAAATTTGCCGGAACGCCGTCCCCCCTTCCTGCTCAGACCGGTCTATCCTCCGCGCATGTGACCATGAATTCTTCGACGGCGGCCAAGATCGCTCTGTTCCGGAGCCTGTTCCGCGGCCGGCAAGACGTCTTCCCGCAGCGCTGGGACAATTCAAAGACCGGGAAATCGGGCTATTCACCCGTATGCGGCAATGAATGGGTTCGTGGCGTCTGTGGCAAACCACACATGAAATGCGGTGAGTGCCCAAGCCAAGCGTTTAAGCCCGTTACGGACGAGATCATCCGCGCGCACCTGCAAGGCGGTTTTACTGCTGGTTCCTCGCCGCCGATTTCGACAAGAAATCCTGGATGACCGATATTGCCGCCTTCCGGAACGCGGCCCATGCGGAGGGAGTACCAGTCGCCATAGAGCGGTCACGCTCAGGGAACGGTGCTCATGCTTGGATTTTCTTTGCCGAACCGGTGTACGCTGCTGAAGCCCGGCGGCTCGGAGCCCTGCTCATCACCACGGCAATGGATCGCAGCCCAGATATGGGGTTCGATTCCTACGACCGCTTTTTCCCAAGCCAGGATACCATGCCAGCTGGCGGCTTTGGTAATCTGATCGCGTTACCCCTTCAGGCCAAACCGCGTGAAAGTGGCAACAGCGTATTTGTCGACGACGATTTCGTGCCCTTTGCCGATCAATGGGCATACCTGTCCTCGATACGGCGGATGCCCGCCAAAGATGTGGCGGCTTTGGTCGCTATAGCTTCCGATCAAGGACGCATTTTGCGCGTTCGCATCCCCATAACCGATAATGAAGACGAACCATGGGCCGCTCCGCCATCACGGAAACGGAGCGAACCGCCGATTGACGGTCCGCTGCCGGACACCATCGAACTCGTCCTTGGCAATTGCGTGTATATTGACCGCACGAGCCTTCAGCCTGCGCTGGTCAGCCGCCTCATCCGCATCGCTGCGTTTCAGAATCCGGAGTTCTATGCGGCGCAAGCCATGCGTCTGCCGACCTTCGGCAAGCCTCGCATCATTTCCTGCGCGGAGCTGTTCCCAAAGCATGTGGCGCTGCCACGGGGATGCTTCGACGATGTTCGCGCCGAACTTGATGGGCTTGGCGTCAAGACAAGCCTGAGAGACGAACGCCAGTACGGGTCGTCAATCGGCGTCACGTTTTGTGGAGAGCTGAGGCATGAACAACAGCAAGCCGCCGATGCACTTCTTGAGCACGAAACAGGCGTGTTGGCGGCAACCACTGCGTTCGGCAAAACCGTCGTTGCCGCGAACATGATTGCGGCGCGTGGGCGCAATACACTGGTGCTGGTTCATCGCCGGCAGCTTCTCGACCAATGGGTAGCAAGGCTGAGCGCATTTCTCGAAGTTCCTGCTGGAGCAATCGGTGTTGTCCATGGCGGCAAGAAGAAGCCAACCGGCATCATCGACATCGCCCTTATGCAAAGCCTGGTCCGCCAAGGCGAGGTGTCCGATCTCGTTGCGAATTACGGTCACCTGGTCGCCGACGAATGCCATCATCTTTCCGCCGTGAGCTTCGAGGCCATAGCGAGAGAGGCGAAGGCCCGCTATGTGCTTGGTCTATCCGCGACCGTGGCGAGAAAAGATGGGCATCACCCCATCATTTTCATGCAATGCGGCCCGGTGCGCTATCGCGTTGACGCCAAGCAGCAAGCCGCCGAACGGCCCTTCGAGCACAAGGTCGCATTCAGGCAGACCCAATTCCGGGCGGCACGCAGTATGCCGGGGGAGCAAGTCGCCATTCAGGAGCTTTACGCCCAGCTTGCTGCGGATGAGGCACGGAACGATCTCATTTTCGAGGATGTTCTGGCGGCACTTGAAGCCGGGCGCTCCCCGGTCGTGATCACGGAGCGCAAAGACCATTTGACCAAACTTGCGGACAGATTGTCAAAATTCGCAAAAAATGTGGTGGTCCTCCAGGGCGGAATGGGCGCGCGCGAATTGCGTGCGACGGCGGCAGCTCTTTCAGCAATCCCAGAGAGCGAGGAGCGCCTTCTCATTGCCACAGGCCGCTATCTTGGCGAAGGCTTCGACGATGCGCGACTGGACACGTTATTCCTTACCATGCCGATTTCGTGGCGCGGAACGCTAGCGCAATATGCGGGCCGCTTGCACCGGCTCTATGCAACGAAAAAAGAAGTCATCGTCTTCGATTATGTCGATGCCAACGAACCGCTCCTGGCTAAGATCGCAGGGAAACGCGAAGCAGGATACCGTTCTCTCGGTTATCAGGTTCTCGACCGCCCGGGCCTCGACCGGCTTTTGGCTCACCGCAAAATCGAAACTCAAGGTGCCCCGGTATAATCCTGCACCCCAGCAAGGTTGGCTCAGACAAGGTGGCTCATGGTCCTGACCGCCAGTTTTTACGGCTCGCAAATATTGCTGTGGCTACGAAATGAACAGCTCCCGTCTGTCGTCCAAACGTCTCAACAAAACCAGCCGTTCTCTTTCGCCAGGACAGGCAATCTTTGGTGGGACATTTCTGCAAAAAGCTATGCAATCCTGTGGGAGGAAATTGTCCCACTTCTTCCGCTAACTCTTTGATACTTCGTCATCTTGCTTTCCCTGTCGTGTCCACCAGATTCACCCAATAAATCATTGTTTGTACTAGAGTTTTCTCTCGGTGAGGCAATTCCGCTCTCCCGAGGGACAGCACCTCGATGCTGAGTTGCTATATGCGCCAGCAGAATCTGGTTATTGGGATGAGCCCGCAGTCCACGGTGTTTTTGGTCGCAGCAGTTCCCTTTCAAGCCCCGGCACACTGGCCGTGAGGCATAAAAGGTGGATTTATAACTCAGAAATGTGTTATACTCTGAGCTATAAGAGGACGGTTTATCGCTCATGAACTGGAACTGGCAGCAGCCGGATTGGCCGGACTTCACTTACAGCAGAGCCCGGTTTGAGGAGCTGGAAGCGCAGTTTCTGCGCCAGTCCGGGGTTCTGCTCGGCAGTTACCGGCATGTGCGCGAGCATGACAAGGCGGTTCTCGCCATCGAACTCATGAGCGATGAAGCCATGAAGACTTCGGCGATTGAAGGCGAAATCCTCAACCGCGACAGCGTTCATTCCTCCATCCGCAGGCATTTCGGTCTCGATCCAGGGCCGCGGAAGGTTTCGCCCGCCGAACGCGGCATCGCCGATATGATGGTCGATCTCTACCGCAACCCGGCGGAACCTCTAACCCACGAGGTTCTGTTTTCCTGGCACACAATGATCATGGCCGGCCGGACCGATGTTACCGTCATCGGCCGTTATCGCACCCATGACGAGCCCATGCAGGTCGTCTCCGGGCCGGACTACAAGCCGAAGGTACATTTCGAAGCGCCGCCCTCGAAAAGCATGCAGCGCGAAATGGCGTGTTTTATAGGCTGGTTCAACGGCACGGCGCCAAGGAGCGCAGCTCCTTTGCCGGCGCTCATCCGCGCGAGCATCGCTCATCTTTATTTCGTCAGTATCCATCCGTTCGAGGATGGGAACGGCCGTATCGCGCGTGGTCTGGCCCAGAAAGTCCTGTCGCAGTCACTCGGCCAGCCGGTTCTGATTGCGCTCTCCCAGGTGATCGAAAAACAGAAGAAGACCTATTATGACATGCTGGAGCGCAGCAATAAGGACAACACCATCGACGAGTGGGTGGACTATTTTGCGGCGGTCATCCTGAATGCTCGGGATTACACTCAGCGGATGGTGGATTTCCTGATCGAGAAAACCCAGCTTTACGATAGCGTGCGGGGACGCTTGAACCCCCGGCAGGAAAAAGTTCTGGCCCGCATGTTCCGGGAAGGGCTCGAAGGCTTCAAAGGTGGACTGAGTGCCGACAACTACATCAGTATCACGGGCGCATCGCGCGCGACGGCCACGCGCGATCTCGGAAGTTTGACAGCGATGGGCGCCCTTGTCCGCACGGGCGAGCGCAAATCGGCACGCTATTGGCTAAGCATAAAGAGCATGGAGAGGAACCGGCAAGCTGCGCGATGATGGAAGGGGGCAACATGCCTATTTATGCTTGGTCCGTATGAGGCGGCTTCTGGGTTGATTCGGTACCTCCGCGCGTGCGGAATTCGGCAGCAGAACAGACAGCAACATACCTGTCTGCCTGTGCCGGGTGGGCTCCGAACGGGTTCCCCGCCATCCCCACCACCGCGATTGATCCGCCCCACAGTGCGGCGTCTCCTGCGGTCCCCGCGCTTATGGGGCCGGGTCCCCAAATCTCCTAACTCGCGATCATGTTGCACGCGCGGTCAGTGCTACGGCAGTTCCTCCGGTAAGTTTCTGAAATTCCGCTAAGAACTCCGAATAGTGCTGAGCCAGGAATTTCAACACTCGCGCATTGCCAAGCAGTCTTGCGATATAGCCGTTGGCCAGCACCAGATCGAGGTGTCCGCTTGGCACCTCGGCGGCCTTTGCGCCTGGCGCTCCGGGCTGAGGAACCTTCCGTTGCCTTCCCTCGGGTCAAGCCCGAGGGCATGCTCCATGCCGCTGGGCTTGAGCTTGGGACGTCCCTTCAAGCCCTTCAGCC
>JBNKTW010000057.1:0-3799 GCA_050298295.1 Rhodomicrobiaceae bacterium | reverse complement strand
CGAATTTTACGTGATTTCGCGCGAAATTCACGCTTGCGGAATCCCGTTAAATATATCCGCGGATCGCCGATTAACCATGTTCTCGCGATGTTTTCTGTGACGCTTCAATGTGTTATCCATGTAACGCTCCGTAAAGGCGCCTATGCTAAATTGTTTCAACACTTAGAAGACAGCGGCGCCGCGTTTCCGCAGGGGTGGCGGCCGCCTCTGGAACTCCTATATGATCGCCTCGTGCGAGCCTTCGCGCGGAGAGGGAGCCCATGCCGCAATGCAGACTATAACCGGACCCGAAGCAAAGGCGCTCGCAGCCGGTTTCCGGATCGGTGCGCTGCGGGGAGTTGCGAGCGCCGAAGTCCAAAGGCTGCTCGCGCGCTTCGCGGAGCGGCGGATACGCGAGGGCTTGCGCGTCGCCGGCGTGATCGAGGAGCTTGCGCTAGACGAAAACTGCGGGCATTGCGAAACGCTGGTGCTGCGCGAGGCAGCGGGGAGCATGATCGTTCCGATCACGCAAAATCTCGGCTCCGGGTCGCGCGCCTGTAATATCGACACCGCGGGGCTTGCCGCCGCCTGCCAGTCCGTGCTGGCGGGCATCGAACGGGGCGCGGATGTCGTGGTGCTGAGCAAGTTCGGGAAGATCGAGGCGGAGGGCGGCGGCCTGCTGGACGCTTTCCGCGCGGCGGCCGAAGCGGATCTGCCATGCGTGGCCGGCATCAAGCCGCCGTTCGCCGGGCACTTTCTCGAATTCGCCGGCGGGCTTTCGCAATGGGTGGAGCCGGACGATGAAGCGCTCGAACGCTGGTGGGCCGGGCGCGGCGGCTAAGCGCGTTACGCCTCGCCTCCGGCCAAGTGCCGGAGCAAAATGAACGCAGCCAGGGCGGTTACGGCGACGGCGAATACGGTGGCGATGGTTCGCATGATCCTGAAGTTTGTACCCCGTATCCAGGCCACCAGGGTAAGTATGTCAAGTATAACGAACAGGCCAGCCATGTCGTTTGCATCAAGTCTTATAACATTAATGAGACTATCTACGATCGATACGAAGAAAAATACAATAGCATAACCGCCCGCTATAAGCCCGAAATCAAAGCTCGTGGCGATTTCTTCCGTAGCCGTTGGAAGCCTGTCCTCCTCAAGCTGGTGGCATACTTGTACGGCGCTATCGTCCGCCACCTCGAATTCGACCTTGTCGCCAGTCCGCGGCGCCCGCCTTTCTTGCCAATCGGCCCTTTTGAAGGGATACATCTTGCCGTCGGCCCGGATAATGCCCGTTGCGCTTTTGGGATCGTAATTGAGGATGACGCCGTCCATGCTGGCCACCTTGTCCATGCGTTGAAATTTACGCCTAAATACCCGCCGGAGCTTATCAGCGCCCGCACCAGTGCTCAAGCTGCCCGAATTTCTCCTCACGAATCAGTTTGGGTGCCAATATTGGGCAATAGAATCGGGGAATTCGATGAGGTTTGAACTCGGAAGCCAGGTGAAGTGGAAACACACAAGCCAGATACGCTTGGGTTACGCCGTATCCGATATCGGCAGGGTTGTTGGGATACATAAGTACGCCGCCCAGGACTTGGAGATCGATGTTCAGTTCGGCGGCGGCGAGGTTCTGCACGGCGCGGTGGGCGAATGGTTCGAGCCAGTGGCAGACCCGGCCGGCGAGGACCAGGGCCAAAGCTGCTGACAAGCGCGGTTCAACCGCGCCCGTTGTTCGAGTATCCCCCTTCCCATAGGGAAAAACAGGGGTTGTGTTTGTTTCGTTTCAGCTCGAAACCTCCCCATCAACATAAAGCCAGCGGCCATCTTCCTGGGCAAACCGGCTTGCCTCGCGCAACTCCCGCACGCGTCCGCCCGCCTTGTACCGGGCGATAAACTCGACAATCGCGGTACCGTCAGCGCCTTCCTCGTGCCGCAGGATTTTGAGGCCCAGCCAGCGGCGTGGCGATTGGGATAGGCCGAGGCTTTCCGGCCTTGTCCGCGGATGCCAGGTGGCGAGCAGATAGGGCTCAAGCTTCAGCACGAAGGCAGAGTAACGCGAACGCATCAGCGCCCCGGCGTCCACCGGCCATCCTCCCTCATGCAAGGCCTGGCAGCACGCCTCATAAGTTTTGAGGCTGCCGCAAGGGCAAGGGCCGCGATATTTCTTTTCTGGCGTCATGGGCGGCAAATCCCAGGTAATTCCGCGTTCCGGCCAGCGTCAAGATAATGCCCGCGCGCGTGCTGCCACACTTGCGGAAAGAACTCGGTGAAATCCTGGCCCAGCCCCTGATAATGGGTCTTGAGGCTGGCGGCGGCGCCTTCGAGCGCAATGGTTCTATTCGTCCGCATCTGAAGGCGGCGCGAGATGCGCCGTAGCGCGGTTTCGACGCCTTCGATCCGGGCGTAGGTGCTGAGGTGATCCTCGGCGGTCATGATGCGCGCGGCCCGGCGGGCGTGCTCCGGCAGGAGAGCCGAACGGCTGGCAAGCGCGCCGTAAACCGAAGCAGTGAATGCCGGCAGCGGCATGTCTGTGTAGCGGCGCCAGTTCACCGCAAGGAAATGGTCGAAGAAGACATCCACCAGGATGCCAGAGAACCGGCCCCAATCGGCCTTGATACGCTCCCGGCTGCGGCGCGGAACGGGATGCTTGTCCGTGAAGGCGTCGATGGCCTTGTGGCAGCGCACGCCGGCCAGAAAGTGCGGCGGCATACCGTCGAGATCGCTCCCCTTGACGAGATCAGCCAGGAGATTGCCCAGGCGGAAGTCCGTATCGGGGCAAGAGAGGAATGCGTGCGCGAGCCAGTTCATGACTGGGATAGATACCGCGCCGCCCGCACTACGCCAAGCCGTCAAGCCGGGCGCCGCTTTGCGCTTTGCCAGATTTTCCCCGGCGCGGCGGCGTCTGGAGGATAAACTCCGGCAATTTTAGATTAATCATAATAAAAGGCTATGCTTGGAGCGGCACGGCATAAGTGGTTCAATTCCCGGAATTGGAAAAGGAGCCGCCCCGCACATGCGGCGACGCTTGCTTGATGCAGCCGAGAGGTCTCAACGTATGTCTTACAAGGGATTAGTCTTCGCCGCCATTACCTTGGCCGCAAGCGCCGCTCCAGCGGCTGCCCATCGCGACTATTATTACTCCGGCTACAATCACGCCAGCCGGAGCTGGAATTCCGGCTACAGCTCCGTGCGGCCTTCTTTCTGGGGCTGGCCCACTTTGTACCTCCCCGGCCAGCCGAAGGTGATCGCCACCGCGGACGAGGTTGAGCGTGCTCAAGCGTACGAGGACTGGTATGGCTACCGGCCCGATTCCGATCCCTATTACGGCGGGCTGGGACTCGCTGGCCTTCCGGACGCCTTGAACGGCGCTGCGGCGGACGCTTTCGAAGATGCCGCCCAAAGCGCCGGATACTCCGGACAACCCGATGACGGCCCCGATTATGATTATGACAGGCCGGGCTACCGGCCCACTTCCTACGCCTATTCAGATAGCGGCGCTGACGATGATGGGGAGCGGCACTACGGTCCCGTGTATTATGACGAGCCGCGCCATGGCTATGGCTGGCGCAAGCACCGGGGGTGGAGCCATGGCTCAGGCTGGAACCATTACCGGAAAATGGATCACCGTGATGAACGACAGGGACCGGATTTCGGCTCCGGCTGGGGCGGCTAGTGGCCTGAATCAACTAAGAACCTGACTCAAAAGCTACCTCCGCGCGAGTCGCCTGATACCCAGCTGGATTGCGGCCAGCGAGACAAAGGCCGTAAGGGTCCCGGCGAGGTTTTCATAATCCTTGGCAAGCCGGCGGTTCCGTCCGAACCA
>JBNKTW010000056.1:0-35577 GCA_050298295.1 Rhodomicrobiaceae bacterium | reverse complement strand
TCACTGACCGCCGGTCTGTGGACTACGGTGCCGTATCAGCGTCCGGAGCGGATGCCCGCCCTGGGGAGGTGATATGAAAACAGGCGCCGGAACCGTAACGCTTTGGCGGCCAGTAGGGCCGGAGGAGCTGAAACTGATCGGGGAAAGCGGTATGCGCGCTTTCCCGCCACGCCTGCCAGAGCAGCCAATATTCTATCCGGTGCTCACTGAGGAATACGCGATCAAGATCGCGCGCGACTGGAATGTGCCCGCTTCCGGTGCGGGTTTTGTGCTGAGGTTCCAGGTCCAGCGGTCATTTCTGGACCGCTACACGCCGCAAGCGGCGGGAGGGAAAGCGCACCTCGAATATTGGATACCAGCGGACGATTTGCCCGCGTTCAACGCCGCAATTGTGGGCACCATTGAAACCGTTGCCCGGTTTTACGGAGACGGCGCGGAGGCTCAACGCTCTCCCGGCGCCGGGGGCGATGCCTAAGCCAGCATCCGCTTGACGGCTTCCGCGGCTCCGGCGAGGTCCGCCGCGTGCGCTTCGGGGCCGCCGTCAAGACGCTCCGCAACCTGATTGAAGCGGTTCACATGGATGACGCGGAAGCCGGAGGCGGCGGCGCCGGCGCAATCCCAGCCGTTGGCCGACACGAAGGCGATCTGGACCGGCTCCACGCCAAAGGCGTTGGGCGCGAGCTTGTAGACTTCCGGGGCCGGCTTGTAGACGCGCACGATATCCACCGACAGGATGTAGTCGAGGAGCGCGCCGAGCTTGGCCGAATCCACCGCCGCCGCCAGCATGGAGGGCGAACCGTTGGACAGGATGCCGGTGCGCAGGCCGGCGGCCTTCACCGCCTTCAGGCACGCCACGGCGTCCGGATAGGCGGCAAGCGAGGTGTAGAGCGAAAGCAGGCGCTCGCGCACGGGCGAACCGGCAAGGCCGTTCGCTTCCAGCACAACATCGAGCGCGTCCGCCGTCACCTGCTCGAAGCTGGCGTAGCGGCCCATGAGGCTCCGGAGCCAGGTATATTCGAGCTGTTTGCCGCGCCACTGCGCCGAAATCGCCGCCCCGCGCCCGCCAAGCTCCGAAGCCAGCGCGGCGGCGGGCGCGTGTACATCGAACAGGGTGCCGTAGGCGTCGAATACGCAGGCCTTTACCGGCAGGTTCTTGGTGGCGGTCCCAGGCATTTTCCCTCACCTCGCATTTTGTAGCCGCGTGTGCTTTTGCGGATCTTGCCCTCTAATCTTCCTGCTTGCAATCAATCGTGACGCGTTCGGCGAAGCGCAGGCCGGGATGGCTTGCGGGGTCGATGTTCTCGCCGAGTTGGACGGTTTTGGGGTCCAGGTCCGAGGCGCGGTTGCCAACATGGGCGGTGCAAGGCAGCGGCTTTGCGGAGATGATTTTCACCGGCGCCTCTTTGTCGAATGTGATCGCGACATACATGCCGGGATCGTAAACCGCGAAGTTGAAGTCCTTGAACTTCGCGCGCGGCACGGGTTTAGCGAGCGGCACCGTGAAATGGAGCGTCAGAAGCTTGTTCTTGTATTCCAGGCGGTAATCGGGCGGCGGCGCCTTGAGCCGGAGCTTGTCCTTGCCAAGGAAGGCGAAGGTGAAATATTCGAACTCCTTCAGCGCCTCGATATTCGTCTGTCCGAGCGGGCGCAGTTCCCCGTCGCTATAAACTCCGTCGTTATTGGCATCGAGTCCATTGACCGCGAACGCGCTATACATCCCGTCGAAGGTCCATTTGTGCCGGAAGCCCGTGATCTCCTGGGCGGGGCTGGTCTGGATCGCGGTCCCGGCGTCGATCCAGACATGGGGATGGGCGTGGGCGGCGCCGGCCAGGGCAGGGAGTACCGCCAGAATGGCGGCGGCAAGCTTTGCGGGCGGGTGCAATCTCATGGGCCTTCGCGGGTTGGGGAAACTTCCGGCGCAACAGCAATGCGCCAAATCGGGCATTTTTGCGCTGGCCCCAGAACACGTTACCGCGAAGCCGGGCTCCGCCAGCGGGTAACGGCCCCGTTTTCGATGCCGCCAGCCCGCGCATACCGGCGGAGAACCCGGCGGGGCCGGCGCCAAGCGTTCCCTGGCAGGGGCAGTTCCCGGGTGCCCGCCTTGAAGGACAGTATATTTCGCTTGCACGGCCATCATGGTTAATATGGATATGGTAAACGTGCGCGCGCCATGCGCTCATCCTGGCGAATTTCCGCGATTTTTGCTATGTTTCTCGTGATTTTTACGTCTGAAAAATCCCGTTAAATATAACACAATATTTGAAATTAACCAAAACGGAGGCGCACCAGCACCGTTCGCAGCGGATACGCGCCGCATAATAACATGGCAATATCAATAACATACCAGGTATTTTCCACACTTAACGCTACCTCAACGCGTTTCTGCTAAATTACTTCAAGAGCGCGATATGCGCCCGCCCACCCGAAAATTGGCCCGGCAGGGCAGCCAGGATGGTAAATGTGGCGTTACGGAAACGGCAGCAAATGGCGTCCCTCAAGCTGACGCGGGAGCACCCGGAGCAATGGGCCGGGCTTGGCGTCACCGCCCTTCCGGGCCAGAATAGGAGCGTTCGACCTTGGCGATCCGCACCTGGTAATGCGCGTACCAATCCGCCTTGCCCTGGTGCTGGGCGGCGAGGTGCCGGGCGTTCTGCTTCCAGGCCTGGATTGCCGCTTCGCTTTCGAAATAGGCGGCGGTTATGCCAAAGCCGTCAGGCCCCCGCGCGCTTTCGGCGCCGAGGAAGCCGGGCTGCGCTTTCGCAAGTTCGAACATTGCATCCGCCACGGCCGCGTAGCCGTTACCGGCCTCCCTGCGCTGCGAGGTGAAGATGACGGCGAAATACGGCGGCTCGGGTGTGGCCGCGAACCCTGATGACATGAGCGGCCCCCTATACCAGCAGCGACGGGCCTTCGCGGCCGGCCAGCACCGCGCCGATATTATCGAGCGCGGCGAAGCCCATTTCGTCGCGCGCCTCGATGGCCGACGTGCCCATATGCGGCAGCAGGAACACGTTATCGAGGCTGTAATAGTCAGGATGGATGCGGGGCTCGCCCTTGAACACGTCGAGCCCGGCGTAACCCACCTGCCCGGATTTCAGCGCGGCGATCAGATCGTCATCGTTGACGAGGTCGCCGCGCGCGGTGTTCACCACGATGGCGCCGCGCGGCAGCTTCGCCAGCGCCGTGGCGTTTATAATGCCGCGCGTCTCCGGCGTGGACGGCGCGCTGATGGAGAGGAAATCGCTGACGCCAAGCAGGCTGTCCAGCGTCTCATGGAAGACCGCGCCCTGTTCCTCCGCGGGCGGGAGCCGGCGCCGGTTGTGGTAGTGGATTTCCATGTCGAAGGCGCGGGCGCGCTTGGCCGCCGCCTGGCCGGTCTTGCCCAGCCCCAAGATGCCGAGCCGCTTGCCGTCGAGCCGCCGGCCGATGAGCTGCATGGGCTGCCAGCCGCCCCATTTCTTCTCGCGCAAGAGCCGCTCGCCCTCCTGCGCGCGCCGGGCCGCGCCAAGGATCAAGAGCATCGCGATTTCGGCCGTCGCCACCGTAACCGCGTCCGGCGTGTTCGCGACGCGGATGCCGCGCGCCTTCGCCGCCGCAAGATCGATATGCTCAAAGCCCACGGAATAGGTCGCGATGATGCGGACGCTGGCCGGCAGCCTGGCGATGACTTCGGGCGTGAGCTTCTCGGTGAGCGTGACCAGCAGCGCGTCCTTGCCTTGGGCGCGGGCCACAAGCTCGTCCGCGCCCATGATGTGGTCCGCCTCGTTGAGGTCCACATCGTAATCGCGCCGCGCGCGCTCGATGACCGCCGGGCTCAGCACGCGCGTGATGAGGAGTTTGGGTTTTTGCACTTTGGGGGCTCCTTAATGCGAACTCCGGCCCGCTGCGTTTCCGCGCCTATGCTCTTCCACCCACGCGTTCGTTTTGGCAAGGTAGCTCTTGTTCTATCAGCACAAAAGGCTTTTAGAAGCCGAAACAACCCGGGCTGGCATGTGTGCCCGCAAACCAGATACCGGGCGACGAAGCGTTGCCTCCAACGCATGAGATGCCATCGGCGCCCCGCTAAGCCGCGAGGAAAGCCGAGCGGGCGGGCGCGGCCGTTGCGATGCGCAACTCCGCCCCATCCGAGAACCGCGCCACGATGCTGCGGTCCGGGCAAAGCCAGAGGCCCAGCAGCTCGCGCTTGACCCAGCCGTCCGCCGCCATCCGCGTGATCTTCACCCGGCCGGACTGCGCGGGGAAGCAGGTGAGCCTTCCCTCGGGGTGGGTGAGCTTGAACGTGCTGCCGCCCACCGCAATTCTGTGGCTTTCCGGTGCGTTGACGAGGAAGCCGCCAGGCGCCTCGAAAACGTAGTCGTAGCCGGTGGCTGTCCACGGGCTTGCCGCGGACGGCGTGCAGAGCTTTGTGAAGCAGCGCCAGACCATGCCGATGGAGGCGTTGGCGCTTACGCAGGTCCAGCGGAAGACGAGGGCGGCGGGCTTGCCGCCGGAGGTGACGATGGCGGCCTGTCCGCCGGGGAGCGACGCCGCCAGGAACTGGGCCTCGGCGGCGGATACGGCCGGGTGAGGCAGGGTCTGCGGCGGGCTCCGGTCCGGATGAGCCTCCGGCGCGGGGGCCGGCAGATTGCAGGCATAAGCGAGGTTTTCGGTTGGGCGCGGCTCAAGCAGCCATTGCGGGAAGACGAGAGGCTGGGCGGGGCGGGAGTTCTCGGCGCCGATCCAGCCCAGGACCGGGTCCAATCCTGGCATGACGATACGCTGTCCGCCGGCCACGCCGAGCGGGACCGGCGATTCGATTGGCGGTGAGGCGCGCCCGATCATGATGCGATGGTCCAGAAATGCGATTTTGGTTATTACTGTCTCAATAATTGGTAAACAAAGGGTGAACGAATCAGAACCGGAACTCTGGAAAGGATCTCAGGGCTCCCGCACGGATTTTTAGCGCAGGAGCCCGGCCAGGAAGGCGATATTGAGAGCCGCCTTTTTGATCTTGCACGGGCCAGTGCCTGCGAACATGCCGCCCTTGGCTCATGACCACCTCCAAAATTACCCGGCCCTGCCGTTTCTGTTGTCCGCCCTCTTCACCATCCGGGTATTGAAACACCTCGCCGGGCGGAACACCAGACGCTCCACCGGTCAGGAAGGCGGTTTCCGGAGTGGGCGCGAACTGCCCTACCCGATGGCGATGACCGCCTGTGCTGACGCGTCACTCCGGTCCGGCCTGCAAGCCCGGCCTGTGTCATTTCTCCACGGGCAAAGGGAGGGCTTGGCAGTCCAGAAACGGGCTGCCAAGCCATCGCCACGATGAGTTTAGGGCCCTGTCCGCCTTGCCGCCAGCCTACCAGAAAAAGATGAGGGTCACGAGGACGAAGGGCGGCATGAGAAAGACCGTGGACCAGGCCATGAAATGGAAGAAGCTTGGCATCCGTATGCCAAGATGCGAGGCGATTGCCTTGACCATGAAATTCGGCGCGTTGCCGATATAGGTGGTCGCCCCCATGAACACCGCGCCCGCCGAGATCGCCACAAGCGTCTGCGCCATCGGCCCCATGAGCGTGGCGGCGTCGCCACCTGCAGCGTGGAAGAACACCAGATAGGTCGGCGCATTATCCAAAAAGCTCGATAACAGGCCCGTCAGCCAGAAATACGCAACGTTGTTCGGCGTACCCGTACCATCGAGAAGGGTGAATAGCGGCGCGAGGCTGCCTTGGGGGCCTGCTTTCAGGAATGCGATCGCCGGGATGATGGTAATGAAAATCGCGGCGAACAGCGCCGCGACCTCCAGCACGGGATCCCAATTGAACTCGTTGTGCTTGCGGCAAGTGTGCGGCGTCAGAACCAGGGATGCAACCGCGAGCAGGATGAGGGCGCCATCGCGGGCCAGGCTTGCCCAGCTCACCTCCGTCCCGAGTATCTCCACCGTACCGTATCCGTTCGGGCCGCTAAGCATGACCGCCAGTATCACCAGAAGCAGCAATGGCACATTCACCAGGCCGTGTACGGCGAGCGGCTGGTGCTGATCCAGGTCTGCCTCCCTTATGTTTTCCCGCGCGTAGTAGAAGGAATCGAGAACGAAGTAGGATGCCAGGACGATCGCGGCCACCAGGACTGTCGGCTGCCAGAGGAACTTGAGCGGCCAGAAGAATTCCACCCCCTGAAGGTAGCCGAGGAAAAGCGGAGGATCTCCCAAGGGGGTGAGCGCCCCGCCGATATTGCAGACCAGAAAAATGAAGAAAATTATCGTGTGAACCTTGTGCTCGCGCTCCCTGTTGGCGCGAATGAGCGGACGGATCGTGATCATCGCCGCGCCGGTCGTGCCCGCGAAACTCGCGAGGATCATTCCAACCAGCATGATCGCGGAATTCAGAAGCGGCGTTCCGCGGTAGCTTCCGCCTACATAAATGCCGCCGGCAATGACGAACAGCGTTGTAATGAGCGTGATGAAAGGAATGTATTCGAGAAGGAGCACGTGGGCGAACTCGTGGAACGCAGAGCCAAATCCGAAAACGGCTGCGAACGGCACAAGAAACGCGAGCCCCCAGAACAGCGGCACAACGCCATAATGACGGTGCCAGAAATGCGGCATGGCTGTTGGCAGAAGCGCGATGGAGGCCAAAACGCCAACGAAGGGCAGTCCCCACAAAAGGCTCAGCTTGGCGCCGTCAACCGGGCCGGCCTGAGACGCGAAAGCGCTGCTGGACACGAGCACGGCTGCGAGAAGTGCGCCGGCGCCTGCAAACACGCGGCGGGCCTTGATGTTGCCTTCGGACAAGACGGTTAATCCCCTAATGACGCCGATTTGAGAATTGGGCGCGGGCCTTGGGTCTCTTTAAAACCCCGCGAGCCTACCCAATAACTAGGAACCGGGTAAGAATCCAGAGGGTTTACCTATCATGATAAAGCGCATTCAGAAAACCGGGGCCGAGTGGCGCGCGCAATTGACGCCGGAGCAATACAGGATCACCCGCGAGCACGGCACCGAACGCCCCGGCGCGAGCCCGCTTAATCATGAAAAGCGCGAAGGTGTTTTCGCTTGCGTGTGCTGCGGCGAGCCCTTGTTCATGTCCGGCGCGAAATACGAGTCAGGTAGCGGCTGGCCGAGTTTCTACCGGCCCGCCGGGGACGAGGCCGTGTCCCAGCATGAGGACAGCTCGCACATGATGCGCCGGACGGAAGTGCGCTGCGCAAGCTGCGAGGCGCATCTGGGCCATGTCTTCCCCGATGGCCCGCGGCCCACGGGCCTGCGCTATTGCATCAATGGCGCCGCGCTGGACTTCCAACCCGCGCAAGCCGGGCCAGAACACCTTGAGGAAGAGGCGGGTTCATGACGATGGATTCCGGACCCTAACCGAAGAACCAGAGGTCCCAGTCCTTACCTTCGTCATCGTCCCCGTCATCGCCGGCGCGGCTGCCCAGGACGCAATTCGCGGCGCCGCGCGCGCGCCAGGCCCGGGCGCGCAGCCGCTCGGCAAGCGCATACACGCGCGGTCCCGGCCGGCCGGCGTTGCGGCGCTTCGGGTTCGGCAGCGCCGCCGCGAGCTGCGCCGCCTCCTGCCGGGTAAGGTCATCCGCGGACTTGTGGAAATGGTGCCGCGCGGCGGCTTCCGCGCCGTAGATGCCCGGTGCCCATTCCACGATGTTGAGATAGATTTCCATCAGCCGCCGCTTGCCCAGCACGAAGTTCATATACATGGCGAGCGGCAGTTCGAAGGGCTTGCGTAGAATAGCGGGCCGGTTCCAGAGGAAGAGATTCTTCGCGGTCTGCATCGCAATCGTGCTGCCTCCGCCCTTGGCATGGCCCTCGGCGA
Source organism: Rhodomicrobiaceae bacterium (assembly GCA_050298295.1). Lineage (GTDB taxonomy): Bacteria > Pseudomonadota > Alphaproteobacteria > Rhizobiales > Rhodomicrobiaceae > Rhodomicrobium. The sequence continues at coordinate 27,769 of JBNKTW010000056.1, read as the reverse complement.
AGGCATCGGCGGCGTTGTCGAGCGCGCGCCAGTCCACTCCCCAATGCTGACAGTAGCGCCCGTCCTCCGAAGCGATCACCTGCCGGACGAGCTTCGGCGAGATTTCATCGAGATCGCGCCATTTGTATTCGACGCTTCGCCACATGAGCGCCTGCCGCAGCATGAGGGCCGAGACAGGCGGGTCCACCAATATATAGAGGCAAGTCAGGTAATAGGGCAGGAAGAAAAGGACTATCACCGCAAAGCCTGCCCAGCGCAGCACGCGGCGCACGGTGAAGCGTGGCCCCGCTCCCGCGTCCGGCCCCGGAATGCTGCCGGTTGTTTCTGTCATAATGTGCCCGTAAAACTAACTTGAGCCTGAAACACACTTGGTCCATGGTGCGGACGCAAATCCGTTCCGGCCACCAAAGACCGATCCACCCGCCATGATCTTTACCGAACGACTGGAAGCCCACGCAACCCGTCTCGAACACCATCTTGACGAATGGTTGACACCTGTGCGCGTTGGGCCAGCCGCCCCGCGCCTGCTCGAAGCGATGCGCTACGGCTCGCTTGGCGGCGGCAAGCGCGTGCGGCCATTCCTTGTGATCGAAAGCGCGGCGCTGTTTGGCGTGCCGGTTGAGGGCGCGTTGAACGCGGCGGCCGCGCTCGAATGCGTGCACTGCTATTCGCTGGTCCATGACGACCTGCCCGCGATGGACGACGACGACCTGAGGCGCGGCAGGCCCACCGTGCATAAGGCCTTCGACGAAGCAACGGCGATCCTGGCCGGCGACGGGCTTCTAACGCTCGCTTTCGAGATCCTCGCCTCGCCGGATACGCATCCAAACCCCGGCGTGCGGGCCAATCTCGTGCTGGAGCTGGCGCGGGCGAGCGGCGTTTCCGGCATGGCGGGCGGCCAGATGTCCGACCTCGAAGCGCCGGGCAAAACGCTGAGCGAGGCCGAAATCCGGCTGCTGCAGAAGATGAAGACCGGTGCGCTGATCACCTTCGGCTGTGTCGCCGGCGGCATACTGGGCGAGGCCCCGGAAGCCGGCGTCGCGGCGCTGCGCACCTATGGCGATGCGCTAGGCGCGGCCTTCCAGCTCGCGGACGACCTCCTCGACGTGGAAGGCGACGCCGCGCTTGTCGGCAAGGCGACCGGCAAGGACACCGGAGCGGGCAAGGGCACGCTGGTCTCGCTGTTCGGCGTCGAGGCCGCGCGCGTGAAGCTTGACGAGCTGAAGCAGGAGGCGCTGGCGGCGCTCGCTCCCTTTAAGCCGCGCGGCGGCGTATTGGCTGAGGCCGCGGAATTCGTGGTCGCCCGCAAGTTTTGAAGGCAGAAGCGGTGCGGCCGCTGCTTCAAGATATTTCGGACGGCAAGCGCTGGGCCAGTGACTGTGAACGTCAGAATTTCAACCGCACGCCCGACACGGCGCTGGCTTGTCCGTTCGCGAGGTACCCGGACGCCAAGCCGCCATCGATCGCCGAGTAGTTCACCCCGGCATACACATCGAAGTGCTTGTTGAACCTGTAACCGGCCACGAACGAGCCCTGGTTGAAGCTGCCGGCGAGATTCCCGGCTTGCTGGTTTGGCGACCCGGAAGCAGGCGTAGAGGCCGTTCCTTGATAAGGGTTCTGATCCAGATGATAATAGGCGCCCGCAAAGCTCCAGCCCGAGGGCAGCTCATATTTCACGCCTGCCCATCCAAGGTGCCGGACCCTGGCCGATAGGTAAGACGAACTTGAAGCCGCCCCGATCAAGTAGCCTCCGATGGCGGTGCGGCCAATATATTGAGCAGAGCGGGTCTGCGAGGAGTTGTCCATCGAGATATGCTCATAGCCCGCATATAAGGTGAGCTTTTCCCCGGCGCCTCCATCCTGCAAATCGCCGTCAAGGCTGAGGGTATATTTGCCCTGCACCGACCAGGATTCGCCGTCGGCAATCTGGCCTTTCAGGACCGTGCTGGTGTATGCCGACAGCATGACCCCGGCATTCACTTTCTGGTATACAGCATCTAGCGAGAAGCCCCGGTATGTACCGCCCACATTGGCACCATAGACCGGGCCGAAGAAGCCCCTGCCATCACCGCCCTGCGCATACAAGCCGGCGGCGTGCAGGGGGCCGTACCGGTAGACATACTTCACGGAGTTATCCGCGGTGGAGGATTCGGTGATACCGGCGCCAGCGAGCGACGACGACCAGCCGAGCAGCGAGAAGGCGTTGGATTTGCCCTGCGGATCGTAAGCGGAAAAAGCTTCGGCCTGCAGCGAGGATTGGCGTCCCACGGTAAGCGTGCCAAAGGCGGGGTTGCTGATACCGCCATAGGCTACACCGTTGAGGAATTGCCCAGCGCGGCCGGAATCTCCGTTGGCCGTTTGCCTGGAAAGGGGGATACCTGTGTTTTCGAGCACCGACTCCGGCCCGTTGGCGAGCGTTCCGTAGAGCGGGTTGAACGACGTTTCGAATCTGCCGATCGCAGTCCAGCCGCCGCCAATCTCCTCCTCGATCTTGAGGCCGATTTTCGACTGCTCGCGCGCGTGCACTTCGAGTCCCCAGAACGCGCTGTCAGCGTACTTCGCGCCGTAGATGTTGTAATTGTTGCCCTGCCGGACCTGTCCATTCCCTGGGGCGCCGTGGCTTTGGTAGCCGAAGCCGATATCGACGGTTCCGTAGAGCGTGACGCCATGCCAGCTTAGCGTATCCGGCAGAGGATCTTTGATATTGCCCAAATCGCCCGCGTTCGCCGCCGCCGCAAAGCCGGAAAACGCCAGCGCATACGCCACAACTCTTTTCATGCCCGGTTCCGCCCCCCAGAAGCCCAGTCAAATCTATATACGTCTGGGAATAGCATGAGGCTTCCAAGGCACACAAGTGCACGCACGCAACAACGTTTTAAAATCCCGTGTACGCGTACAAGTGGAAACCAAGGCGATATAGCCACCCAAAATCAAGCGTGATCGAAGGAAAAAGTTAAGGCCGCCGGGGGGGTGAGGCGGTGAAAACCGGTAAGATTCCGCATTAGTCCAGTCGTGGATAATTGGTGATGCGGCGGATACTCTGGTAGAGCGGCTCAAGGCGGGGATACATGCGCGCGTAAACACCGGAATACAAGCGGGTGTAGAGCTCCGCGTTCTCAGCCTGCGGCGCGAAAATGCGGCCCGGCCGGCTCATCCGCGCCTGCGCCTCCGCATGGCTGGCGTAGATGCCGGCGCCAACGGCGGCATTCATGGCGGCGCCGAGGCCGGAGGTCTCGAAGGTATGCGGGCGCTCTGCGGGAATGCCGAAAATGCCGGCGGTTACCTGCATAACGCCGTCGCTTTGCGAGCCGCCGCCCGCAACCTTCAACCGTTCGATCCTCACGCCGTTGCGCCGCTCCAGCCGCGCCGCCGCCTCGCGCAGCGCGTAAGCGATGCCTTCGATGATCGCGCGATACATATGCGACCGGTTGTGCACGCCGCCGAAACCGATCATCGCGCCCTTGGCTTCCGGCCCCGGAAACCGGACGCCGGGGTTCCAAAACGGCTGAAGGACGAGCCCCAAATTCCCAGGCGGGGTCGCCGTCAGCATCTTTTCGAACAGCACCTCCGGCGCGATGCCCTGTTTCTCCGCCTCGATCACCTCCCAAGCGGCGAACTGCTCCTTGAACCAGTTGACCATCCAGTAGCCGCGCTGGACCATGATCTCGCTGTTGTAGCGCCCTGGAGCCGCCGCGGGATAAGGCGGAATGAACGGGACCGGCTCGACGTAGCGGGCGTTGCAGGTGTTGATCGTCGCCGTGGTGCCGTAGCTTAGAACCGCCACCTCCGGGGTCCAAGCGCCTGCGGCAAGCACCTCGCAGGCCTTGTCCGCGCCCGAAGCATAGACCGGCAGCCCCTCCGGAATGCCGGTTTCGCCGGCCGCCTCAGCGGTGACGCGTCCGATGGTTTGCCCGCAGGGCACCAATTCCGGCAACTGTTCGCGCCGCACGCAAAACAGCTTCCATTTGAAGTCGCGCGGGCCGGCCCATCGCTGCCGCTTGCTATCGAAAGGAACGTAGCCCACCTGGGCGGCGGCGGCATCGCGCAACTGCCCGGTCAGCTTGAGATGGAAATAGCCCGAAAGGAACAGGAAGTGCCGCGTCTTGGCCCAGAGCGCGGGGTCTTCGGCGGCCAGCCAGTTGCATTCGGCGCGGGACTGGAAATAGTGGACGGCCTGTCCCTGCCCCGCCGCGCGCAGCCCCAGGTCCAGCCATAGCGGCAAACGCGGGTATTTCGCGGTGCGGCGCTGATCGAGCCAGCTCACGGCGGGGCGCAGCGGATTGCGGTCTTCGCCGAGGCACACCACGACGGAGCGCTGCGTGGTGACGGACATTCCGGCGGCACGCTCTTTCAAGCCTGGGTGCGTCCGCCAGAGGTTCTGGCAGGCTTCGCGCAGATTGGCCCAGTAGTAATCGCAATCCTGCTCCGCCCAGCCCGGCTGCCGGGAGTAATAGGGCTGGATGTGCACTTGCGACTTGGCCAGCAATTCGCCCTGCGAATCGAAGATCATGGCGCGAACGCTTTGCGTCCCTTGGTCGATGGCCAGGAGGAGGTCTTTGTTTCCGCTCACGGTGTCCCCCTTCGCGCCGGCGGGCGAGAAGCCTTCCGCCGCGATTTTCGAATCCCGCTTCCTTTCAGAATGCCAGCGCGGCCCGCCGCAGCCAAGGCCGCTTTAGCGCAAGTCATTGATTTGCGGCAGTATGTCCTGGGTGCTGGCTGAGGACGCGAAGCGCGGCAGGCTGGAAAGAGATGCGTCCGCCGCCCGTACGATGTTCAGCAGCGCCCGGAGGGGATTTTTCACTGTGCTGGAAAAGCATCATCCTGAAAAAAAAGAATGTGCATATTTGCTGGCCTGGCAATACCCGCAGAGGTGGCGGCGCGGCGTAAATGCCTGCTTTTGTTGAGCTGAGTGTGCCGGTTTAGAAGCTTTTCATATCCTGATCACTTTTAGATAATCTGTGGCTATGCTCTGTTCAAGGCATACGAAAAGTGCTAAACATGGCAGGTTGGAAGAGGGGGGGAAGGAGGAGCCACTACATGTCGCAGATCAAGCGTGCTTCCAGAGTGAAGCGTTCGAATAAGGCATTGACAGTTCTTGGCGTCGCGGGCGCATCGTTGGCGGCCACGGCGGCTAGCTCGGCCGCGGTCTTGAGCCCGGCGGGTGCATCTCCTGCCATGCCTTTGGGTGAGGAGGAGATTTCCGGTGTCACCCTGGCTACATTCCAGCTTCTGGACCAGGAAAAGGCCGCGAAGTCGGATTCCCTGTTGCAATACGTTCGTGGCTGCCGCGGATGCCGTGGCTGCCGCGGGTGCCGTGGCTGCCGCGGATGCCGTGGCCGCGGGTGCCGTGGAGGATGGGGCGGCTGCGGTTGCGGCGGTTGCGGCTGCTGGGGCGGCTGGTGCTTGTCATGGGGCGGCTGCAGGCCTTGGTGCTGAGCAGGCGCACTACTCTGGCGCTCTAGTGGCGCCTATCGTTATGGCCAGGCCAGTTTTGGGGCCCGGTCAGATATAAGGCGTGGGGCGCTTTTGCGCCCCACAGGGCGTTTGGAACGTTCCGGCCTTATTGGAAACGGCGAGGGTATGCGGCCGCTTGGCAGTGGGAATTGCTGAAGCGGCTAGTTTGGTTTGACACAACTAACGGTGTTCTGGCAGCCGGGGTGTACGCCTTCCATTGGCGCCAGAAGGACCTTGGACCGGCCTCATGACAACTGAATCCGCTGGCGCGTTCGCGCCCTATAACGGCGACACAATTCCGCAATTCTCGCCGAATTTTACTGTCTTCCAGCTATCGCCCGACACTCTGTGCCTCTACTCCGAGGACCGGAAGTTTCTGCTGTACGGCCAAGTGTTTTGCACTCTTGGCGCTGTAATCGCGGAGGGCGGAGTAAGCTTCGACGATATCGTGGAAGGGCTGGAGCCGCACTTTCCGCGGGAGCACGTAGAGGAAGCGCTGCAGAGGCTGATTGCCCGCCGCTACATCGTCGCCGAATCCGCGCGCCTGAAAGGGACCGCGGCCGCCTATTGGGCGAGCCTTGGCATGACGCCGGAGGACGCGGAGAAAAACCTTCATGACTGCCGCGTCCGGGTCCAGGCTTTCGATGTGCAAGGCGAGCAGGAGCTTGGCGAAGCGCTTGGCGAGCTGGGTGTACGGGTGGTCAAGCGCAACGCCGGCATCACCGTGGCGCTGGTGAGCGATTATCTCGACGGGCAGCTTGAAGATGTGAACCGCCGGCACGTTTCGAGCGGCGCGCCCTGGGTGCTTGCGCAGCCTTCGGGCATTTTCCCGCTGGTTGGGCCAATCCTGCGGCCAGGCGGCGGCCCTTGCTGGCAGTGCCTTGCCCACCGTATGCGGCGCAATAGGGAGGTAAAGGCGATGCTGGGCGGCAACGGCGACGCCCGCTGCCTGAGGCTTTCGCCCTTGACCCGGCAGACGGTTGGCCACATCGGGGTTCAACTTGCCGCCAACGAGATCGCCAAGGCCATCGCCACCGGCTTTCGCACCGACTTGAACCAGCACATCGTCAGCCAGGATTTGCTTGGCGCGGCCATGGTCAAGCACTATGTGCCCATGCGCCCGCAATGCCCGGTTTGCGGCAAGGACGAGCTGCACAACCCGGCCCGCGCGCCCGTGCCGCTGGAATTGCAGGCGGGCGGCAAGCCGGTGATGACCAGCGGCGGCTATCGCACCGTTGCGTCGCGGGCCACCGTCGCGCACTACCGCAAGCATGTGAGCCCGCTCACGGGCGTTGTAACCGAGCTGGAACGCGTCGAGGCGGACCTGCCCCTGAACGCGACCTACGCCGCCGCGCACAGCTTCTCGGCCCCGGCGAAAACGGTGAACGAGCTTCGAAGCAACCTCAACAGCTACAGCTTCGGCAAGGGCAGCACGGGCGAGCAGGGCGAAGCCAGCGCGCTGATGGAGGCCATCGAGCGCTATTCCGGCGTCTACCAGAGCGACGAGATCCGCACGCCGCGGCGGCTGGTGGATTTTCCTAAAGGCGAGGCCATCCACCCCAACGACATGCTGCTGCTGAGCAAGAAGCAGATCGAGCAAAGCTCGGCACCGGTGCCAGGCCCCGACGACGAGCCCATAAGCGCGGTTTTGTTCGACGAGAAAACCGAGGTCGACTGGACGCCGGTCTGGTCGCTGTCGTCCAAGCGGTTCAGGTATTTGCCGACAAGCCTGCTTTACTTCAACTACCGGGGGCTTCCGGGCTTTCAGGCGGATTCGAACGGCTGCGCGGCTGGCAACACCGTCGAGGAAGCCATCGTGCAAGGCTTCCTGGAGCTGGTCGAACGCGACGCCTATGCGCTTTGGTGGTACAACCGGGTATCGCGTCCCGAGGTGGACCTGGCCAAGTTCGACGACTCCTATGTGCATGACCTGCGCAACCAGCTAGGCGAAACCGGCCGGCGCCTCTGGGTGCTCGACATTACCACCGATCTCGGCATCCCGAGCTTTGTCGCGATCGCGCACTGGCTGAAAGACGGCGCCGAGTTCATCGACTTCGGCTCGGGCTCGCATTTCGATTCCCGCATCGCCATGCTGCGCGCGCTCACGGAGCTGAACCAGTTCATGTCGCTCGGGCTGGTGCACGAAGAAGCCCGGATGCAATGGAGCCTCGATGGCGAGGCGCCCTTGCGGCTGGCGGACTTCCCATATCTCTCGCCAGGCAAGGGACCGGCGGTGGAATCGGCCTTCGACCCCGATTTCGGCCATCTTGAGCCGCGCGACCAAGTGCTGGCCTGCGTGCGCACGGTTGAAAAGGCGGGGCTCGACTTCCTCGTCCTCAACCAGACGCGCCCGGATATCGAGGTGCCTGTGGTGCGGGTGATCGTTCCGGGCCTGCGGCACTTCTACCGCCGCTACGCGCCCGGCCGCCTCTACGATGTGCCGGTGCAGCTCGGATGGCTCAAGAAGCCGGTGAAGGAAGAGAACCTGAACCCGGTCTTCCCCCATACCTAAGGAACGCGCCGTGAGGGCTTCTCAAGGGAAATCCCGGCGTCTGAGCTTGTCCGCCCGGCTCAGCGGCAGGGCGAAGCTGGAAGCGCATGGAAGCGGCGCAATTGTCGCTTTCATCGACGGCTATACGGTTGAGCTGGGGGCGTTCAGCCAGGCGGCGTGGAGCGCGGCGCGGGGGCTGGCGGAAGGCTTGCCGCTGGCCTCGCTCACGCCGGAGGGCGGAAGCACGGCCAAGGAAGTGGATGTCCTGGTCCGGCGGCTGGGAGGCGCCGGCCTTCTGGAATACCGCGCCGGCTATTCGCTCAAGGCCGGGGACGATGTGCTCGTCATCGAGCCGCAGCTTGCCGGCTACTGGCCGCAAATCGCGGAGCTGGACGACGCCGATTGGATCATCCTTTCGCGCTTCGCCTATATGCACCGCCGCGAGACCGCGATGGTGCTGGAATCGCCATGCGCGAGCGCTTTGTTCCGGATCTGCGACTCGAAAGCGGCGAGCTTCGCGGCGATGCTGTCCGCACCCCAGCAGGTTGGAAAACTGCGCAAGCAGGAAGGGTTTCCGGGCCTGGAGTTCCTTGGCCTTCTGGTTGGCAGCCAGCTCGCGTTCAAGACGCAGGAAGGCGCGAGAAGCGGCCAGCGCTGGGCCGAAGGCGATCACGATCTGGCGCTGTGGGATTTCCACGACCTCCTGTTCCACACGCGCAGCACCGAAGGGCGGCACGCCAACGCGGTGGGCGGGACTTATCCGCATGGCGGCATGATCCCGCAGCCGCCGGCCGAGCGGCCTTCCTGGCCCGGCGGGAAGATCGACCTTTGCCCGCTCCTGAAGCCCGGCCCCGAAGCCGCGCCGCCAATCGTCAAGCTCCTGCGGGAGCGCGTTTCGATCCGCAGTTTCGACGACCGGCGGCCGGTCACGCTCGCCGAGCTTTCGCAGTTTCTCGACGGGGCCGCGCGCGCCGTGATGCGCAAGCTCGGCGGCAAGGGCGACACGGACTTCCCGCCCGGCCTCTTCCCACCCTACGCCACCGGCGGCGCGAGCTACGAGCTGGAACTATATCTCGCGGTCAGCGTCTGCGAAGGGCTTCCCCGCGGCTTCTATCACTACGATTTCCGCGCCCATGCGCTGACGCCCATCGAGGTGCCGGCGCAGGAGTTCAAGTCGATGCTGGAGCGGGCGTCCTATGCGATGGGCACGCAGGCCGCGCCGCAAGTTCTGGTCACCATCGCCGCGCGTTTCGGGCGTGTGTCCTGGAAGTATAGCGCGCTTGCCTATTCGCTCATCCTCAAGGACGTGGGCATTCTCACGCAGAACCTGTACTTGATGGCCACCGCGATGGACCTGGGCGGGTGCGCGATCGGGCTCGTAAACATCGACAATTTCGAGAAGCTGACGGGGATTGGCTTTCACACCGAAGGCCCGGTGGGGCTGTTCGCCCTTGGCCGCTGTGCGCCGCAGCAGGAATCCGGCTAGGCGGACACCCCAGGACTGGCCAGTACATGCGCGCTCGCATTGCGGGCGCTTCCTCCGGCAGATGATGGAAAAGATGCTTCTTTTGGGCCGGTAATGGCAGCCTAGAAATTTCGCGGCAGCTTGACCTTCAGGAATGAAAATCAATCATCCTAAGCCGGCAGTTGACCTTGGCGTCGCGCGCTTCAGGGTTTCGCCAGTTTCGCAAGGGGAATACAGCATCAGTTTGCCGTCACGCAGGCGGATGAGGGGCATCCGGGCGTCGAATCTGGTGCCCGCGTATTTTATGGGATAAGCGCAAAGCCAAGTCTGTCCGGGGATGTACTCTTCAAGCATGAGCGAGTGTTTTCCTCCTCACGTTGGTTCCGGGCAATATCCTTCCCGCCGGTACATGGAAGTAATGTGACACGCCGGGCGGGCGGCCGGACACGAAGGCGCTCATTGCTTTCACATGCCGCCCGCGCGGGTTTCAAGGTACCCCGGCGCTTCGTTGAATATCAGGCCGTGCGGTGCCCTAAATCTTTTCAGTTCAGCGTGTACGCATAGCAAACTATTTATTACGTGAATTACGGTGGAAAAAGACTTCTTGCTCTTTTCATGGGCATGAATCATAAGTTACCAGCTTGCGGATATAGCAGGTAAACGATATCACCGAGGGCAGGCGCGTTTCCTGTATTTGGCTTGGCGTCCCCAGAAGCAGTATGGAATAGGATTATGGAAGGTAACGAACCCAATCTAACTTCATGGACGGCTGACATCGTATCGGCCTATGTCGCGCATAACGTCATCAGCGGCGAGAAACTCCCGGAATTCATCACTTCCGTCTACGCGGCATTGAGCAAAGCTTCGACGCAGGGCGCCGAGCCGCCGAAGGTGGAGTTGAAGCCCGCCGTGCCGGTCAAGAAGTCGGTGTCGCAGGAGTTCATCATCTGCCTTGAGGACGGAAAAAAGTTCAAATCCCTCAAGCGGCACTTGCGGACTCACTACGATATGTCCCCCGAGGAATACCGGGAGAAATGGGGCCTTCCCCGCGATTATCCGATGGTGGCGCCGGCCTATGCCACCGCGCGGTCAAATCTCGCCAAGAGCATGGGCTTGGGGCGGCGCGCCCAGGCCGAAGGTTTGAACGGCGCCGCGCAGCTAGGCGCCAAGCCGGCAAGGGGCCGCCGGACGGGAACAGCCGCCAAGGGCGCAAGGAAATAGCACAGGGAGCGGGCCGCGGCTTGCGCTCCTTTCTTGGCTAGCATACAGGACGCCGGGGGCCGGATGTGGCTCTTCCGGCGTTTTGTTGTGTTTCCACCTGGTGCGCGGAGCGCACAGGTATTTCGCTTGCAAAGCTCATGCGATGAGCTGCAGCGATGCGACGCGCTCGTAATAAGTGCTTCCGCGCATCAAATCGTGATGCGTTCCTATAGCCTTGACCACGCCATCCTCGATCAGCGCAATTTTGCCGGCCTGACGTACCGTGGAGATGCGGTGAGCGATGACGATAATGGTCTTCTTCCCAGCCTGCGCATGCATATAGGCGCGAATGAGTTCTTCGTTGTCGGCATCAAGGGCAGATGTCACCTCGTCGAAAAGGAGAATGGGCGCATCTTTGATGATGGCGCGCGCAATGTTGAGCCTTTGCGCCTGACCACCCGAGATCAGCGCGCCAAGCTCGCCCACATCCGTGTCGTAGCCCTTCGGAAGCCCGGCTATGTATTCGCTCATCCCAACCGTTTTGCACGCATCGTCGATCACCGGCTGCGGGATGTCTGGATGCCGCAACGTCAGATTATCGCGTATCGTGCCGCTGAATATGAAGTTGGACTGGCCGACATAGGAGATCAGGTTGCGCAGTTCGGGCACGGGGATCATCCCGGCCGGCCGGCCGCCAATCAGGATGCGCCCCTTCTGCTCGCGGTGAAAGCGCATCAGCAGCGACAGAACCGTGGATTTCCCCGCCCCCGACGGTCCCACGAGCGCGACCATCTCGCCAGGCTTGATGTCGAGCGACAGGCTTTTCAGGACGTCCGCACCTTCGGCATAGGAAAAGCAAACGTTTTCGAACCTGATCGCCATACCGGTTCCTGGAGCTGGTAGGGCAGGCACTAGCGAAGCAGGAACCGTGGCGGGAGCTTCATCCCGGTCAGGCTCGTTATCCTCCAGCAGGGCGTGCACCATGCTTACGCCAACGAGCGAGGTCTTGAGCGAAACCCGGAGCTGGCTCAACCGGCGTGCCGGATCGAGCATAAGCAGAAGAGCCGTGACGAAAGAAAGGAAGGTGCCCGGATCGTATGTGCCGTATACGGAGCGGTATCCAGCGTATAGGATCGTCAGGCCGATGCCCGCGCCGCCGATGGTGTCCATAATGGGCACGGGCGCGGTCTGCAACGCGGAAACGCGGTTGGAGCGGTCCTTGATGCTTTCGATGACCGAACCGGCCTCGGACTTGATGATGGGCTCAAGGTTGTAAGCCTTGATGACTTTCACGCCTTGCACAACCTCGCGCACATGCTTGTTCAACAGCGCGACCGAGAGCATCTCCTGCTCCATGAGGGATTTTATCCGCTTGAGAAGCCGGGTGATGCCAAGGAAAATGATGGGGACCGCGAGAAAGCAAATGAGCGTGAGTGTCAGATCCTGCGCCATCATCACCGCGAGCAGGGAGACGACGGTTGCGCCATCGCGGGCGCCGTTCAGCACGGTCTGATTGAGGATATTGCCGAACGAGGCCGCGCCCATATTGACGCGCATGGTCAGATCGTCCGAGGAGTAGCGCTCGAAAAAGCGCACGCGCTGCGAAAGAATGTGGGCGAATATCCGCTCCTGGGTGCGCGCCACCATGTCGTTGGCGATGCGCGCCGAAAGCACGGCCTGCCAATAAGACGACGCCCCTTTCGCGATGAACAGGCCGACGATCAGAAGAAAAAGCGGGATGAGGAACGCCCCCTCCTTTTTAACGAAAAAATCGTTAACGACGTCCCGGACCAGCCACGCCGCAGCCGCAGTTGTATTGGCCGCGATAAGGATGAGGACGAAGATGAGAGCATACTTGTACTTATAGAGCGGGAAGTAATCCCTGAAAATGGAAACGAATATCCGGAAGTCGCTATCGCCGAAGATCTTAAATATAGAGAAGCGGCTCTTGCTCAAGATCGCCATAGGTAATTTCCACGAGACAACGCGGCAATGGGATGCCGCTTGAGGGGCATAAAAGCAACTGGTTCGACGGTCAAGATATTTAAGCACATGCAAGTGCAGTGTGGCCGGAATGCACAATGGCGCAAATCGAGGCGGCCGTATCCTCCCAAGTGGTGAGTTGCTCGCGGATATTATCCGGTAATTCAACGGGGTTTTCGATCATTTGGCGCAAGGCATTCTGGAATGAGCCGGGCTTGCTGTGATCGAAATACACGGCGAATTTACCGCCTGCCTCAGGCATGGACGAACAATTGGCGCAGAGGACCGGTTTCCCAAACCAGAGGCTTTCTCCGACCGGCAGCCCCCATCCCTCAACGAAGCTTGGAAAGACGGAGAATTGGCAAGCCCGGTAGAGCAGCTCCAGTTCCGCGTCGCTGGGGCTGTGGATAATTGTAACGGCTTTGCCTGCATCACGGGCGATCTGGTGCAGGAACTCGTCTATTTCGCTTGCTCCCCGCCCCGCAGCTCCGCAAATGACAGCATTCGGCACAGGGACCCCCTGCTTGTAAAGCTCGTGCCAGGCACGCAACAAGCCTACAACATTCTTTCTACGGTCCAGGGTGCCAACGCACAGCATGAACCGTGTCCCGGCCAAGCGCCGGACTTCCGCGCTGACGCCCGGCCCGGAATTTTCCGCCGCGTTCTTAAATTCATGTGGCAGACCGGTGACGTAAATATCCCGATGCACTCCTTTGCTGTGCAGATAGGAGAGAAGCTCCCGCTTTGAATACTCGGAAATCGTGCATATCGTGTCCGAATTCGCGGCGGCGTGGTCGATCCAGGCGCTGAACCGTTTGCTCCTGCCTGGGGCAAACTGGGGGTGTGTAATTGGGATGAGGTCGTAAACAACAGACACCGTCTTACACGAGAAGCGCCTGGCCAGTTCGTGAACTTCACGGTATTTCGTGCTCCAGCCTACCCCCATCGTGACGATGGTATCGCCCTTTTTCAGATTCAGCGGAGCCAGGCAGCATGGTTCAGCTGGCCGCGCCTCTATTTCCAGCCCGGCCAGCAGCTTTTTCGATCGTGCCTGCCGCAACTTCAAATGCATCGTTCTTAGCAGCGCGATTAGTGGATTGGGCCAGATTTGCTGGGAAACCATTTGCCCCCGCTCATCTCCACAAGCTGCATATCCGAATCGAGCCGCAAAATCCGAGTAATGATACGCCTGCCGCAAAAACGACAGGTCCGCGGCCGCGAACTCTCCTGAAATGGGATCTCTTACAAGCCCCCAATATCTGTCTTCCTCATCGAACCTGACTATGTTCTCAAGGACTCTTGTTGCTACACGCTGAATGCCGGTCACACTTTTATTCTTGAGCGCATGGCCAACAATGTCGGTGATGTCGAAATAGACATTGCCCTCTCTAGCAAGTCTCCGGGTTACCGGCGCAAGAGATATCAGCATGTGCATTCCTCCTCGATGTCCGGGCAGGAGCAGCGGGGTTAGCCGCGAGCAACCCGTGCTTAGCCGGGTGTGAACGGAGCCCGTCCGGTTTCCGGAAAATGCACTACGATTTGTAGCTGGGGGGAGGCTGGTGGCGCCGGCGCTGGGGCTGGCGCGGCATGGCTCGCAGCCTGTGCGAGCCCGCTGTTTTTATCAGCGCGGCTGGCAGGTACAGGTCCAGCGGCCGGGGCTGGCCGGCAGGCATCATTTTTCCATGCCCGTGTCCGGAAGCGTAAGAAAAACCGGCACTTGTAACGATGCTGCAGCGTAGTCCCGGCGCTAAGCGGGGCCGGCCGGAAGCACATCGCATCGAGGCTAAACCAAGCGCCAGTCCCCCGCGAAAGCAGGCCGTAGCATCTTTTCAACAGCGCTACTATAGGTTGTGTATAGCTGTGGCGCCGCGGCAGTTCCCGGTTGGAAAGCACCCGGCGGACCAGTGCACCGCGGTATCCTCAGGCCGGACCCGCCGCCGCCTAGCGCACAAGATCACGCCCGGCCTGTCCGGAGATACGTCCGCTCAAGCCGCTAGCCTAGCCCGGGGTCAGGAGCTGACGATTCGCAGCCGGTCGAGCACGCGCAGCACCTTGGCGAGATCGTGCCCCCGCTTCAGAATGAGCCCGGTCATCGCGACCACGCTGTAAGCACCCTGGCGCCTGTTCTGCTTGGGATTCTTCTCGATGCGGTATAGCGGCCACTCGGCCGAGCGCCGGAAAACCGAAAAAACCGCCCTGTCCTTCAGGAAGTCAATCGAGTAGTCGCGCCATTCGCCTTCGGCAACCTTCGCGCCGTAAAGGGAAAAAATCGCACTGAGCTCATGTCTTGAGAAGCTGGTGCAGGGAAGCCCGGCAGGCCGTTGCGCGATACTCGCGGCCTGGCCCGCCGGGCCGGATGCGCTGGGCAAGATATCGTCCATGAACCCTCCTTCGCCAGAGCCGGTAACAATCGTTAAAGATTGCGCCCCTGTCAGCAGCGGCGCAAGGAAAAAACAGGAAAAAACCGGGCCGGATCACCGCAAAACCGCAGGGGTATCTGTATCCATGCTCCGCCGCTGCGGCGGCTGTGGAATGGGCGCTTCGCGGCGGTGGAACAAAGGGAGATTGGAAGGGCCGGGCGCATACGTTTTGCAGTGCCCCCTTGAGAACAAGGCTCCGGCCGGCAAACAGGCCGGTCCGCGCCATACCGCCGCAGGCAGGCGGCGGCAATACCGCTGGCGGCTTCATTATCCTCCGGCCTGGATGGCTGCGCACCGTTTGAAAATGCCGCGGAAGAAAGCTTCCCACGCTTTGGCAGTAGAAGCGGCCCCCGTATTTGCGGAGGATGAGGACATTTTCGAAACCGCCAATTTTCAGGCTGGAACGCTGCTCGATTCGGTACGCGGTGAAGATGCCAGCTTCCGGCAGCCCCCTGAAAACTGACTCTCAAGGTGCCCGCTATGGTTGAATATTGCTATGCGAAGTAGCTCCAGCGCCTGCAATATCTTGTTCGTGAAACGGGATCTGCCAAAGTTGATGCGTCTCTGCCGCTTGCGCGCCCTTCCACGCTCCCCTATATCATCAAAAATTCGAGATAACCATCTCGCCGCGGGACGTACGTAACTAAGTTAAAAAAACGGGGGCCGCTGGCTGCCAGAAGCGTCTCGCAGCTAGGGTGAGCAGCAGCACGAGGTTCTAAACGATGTCGAAAGTGATTGGCATTGACCTGGGCACGACCAACTCATGCGTGGCCGTGATGGAAGGTAGCCATCCGAAAGTAATTGAAAACGCCGAGGGTATGCGTACGACGCCATCCATGGTGGCATTCACGAATGACGGCGAGCGTTTGATCGGCTTGCCCGCCAAGCGTCAGGCCGTCACCAATCCAGAGAATACGTTCTTCGCCATCAAGCGCTTGATCGGGCGCCGTTTCGACGATGAGATGGTGAAGAAAGACACCAGCCTTGTCCCTTACAAGATCGTCCGCGGCGACAACGGCGACGCCTGGATGGAAAGCCACGGCAAGAGATATTCTCCTTCGCAGATCTCCGCCTTCATCCTGCAGAAGATGAAGGAAACCGCCGAAGCCTATCTCGGCGAGAAGGTGGAGAAAGCGGTCATCACCGTCCCGGCCTATTTCAACGACGCACAGCGCCAGGCAACCAAGGACGCCGGCAAGATCGCCGGGCTTGAGGTTTTGCGCATCATCAACGAACCGACGGCGGCCGCGCTCTCCTACGGCTTGGATAAGAAGAAAGAATCCAAGACCATTGCGGTTTACGACCTTGGCGGCGGCACCTTCGATATTTCGATCCTTGAGATCGGCGATGGCGTCTTTGAGGTGAAGTCCACCAACGGCGATACCTTCCTCGGCGGTGAAGACTTCGACATGCGGCTGGTCGATTACCTCGCCAGCGAGTTCCGCCGCGAGAACGGCATCGACCTGCGCAAGGACAAGCTCGCGCTGCAGCGCCTGAAGGAAGCCGCCGAAAAGGCCAAGATCGAGCTTTCGAGCGCGCAGCAGACCGAGATCAACCTGCCCTTCATCACCGCCGACCAGAGCGGTCCGAAGCATCTCACCATGAAGCTCACGCGCGCCAAGCTTGAGAGCCTTGTGGACGATCTCTGCCAGAAGACGGTTGGCCCCTGCGAATCGGCGCTCCGCGACGCTTCTCTGAAAGCCGGCGAGATCGACGAAGTGGTGCTCGTCGGCGGCATGACGCGTATGCCGAAGATCGTGCAGATGGTGAAGAACTTCTTCGGGAAGGAGCCCCACAAGGGCGTGAACCCGGACGAGGTGGTAGCCATGGGCGCGGCCATTCAGGCGGGCGTGCTGCAGGGCGACGTCAAGGACGTTCTCCTGCTCGACGTGACCCCGCTGTCGCTCGGCATTGAGACGCTGGGCGGCGTGTTCACGCGCCTGATCGACCGCAACACCACCATCCCGACTAAAAAAAGCCAGGTTTTCTCGACCGCCGAGGATAACCAGAACGCCGTGACCATCCGCGTCTTCCAAGGCGAGCGCGAGATGGCCGCGGACAACAAGCTGCTTGGGCAGTTCGATCTTGTGGGCATCCCGCCGGCGCCGCGCGGCGTGCCGCAGATCGAGGTGACATTCGACATCGACGCCAACGGCATCGTGAACGTGTCGGCGCTCGACAAGGCGACGAACAAGGCGCAGTCGATCCGCATTCAGGCGTCGGGCGGCTTGAGCGATAGCGAGATCGACCGGATGGTGAAGGAAGCCGAGACGCACGCGGCTACCGATAAGAAAAAGCGCGAACTGGTCGAGGCGAAGAATCAGGCCGAGGCGCTCATCCATTCGACAGAGAAGACGCTGACAGACCTTGGCGACAAGGTTTCCGATGCCGACCGCAAGGCCATCGAATCTGCGTTGTCTGAGCTGAAAACCGCGTCGGGAACCGATGATGCCGAAAAGATCACCGCCAAGGCCGACGAGCTTGCCAAGGCCGCTATGAAGCTTGGCGAGGCGCTTTACCGGCAATCTGGCGGCGCGGAAGCAGGCCAGGGCGAGGAGGGAGCCGGTGCAGGGCCCGGCAACGCGGCTTCGGCTTCCACCGATGGCGTTGTCGACGCGGAGTTCGAGGAAGTCAAAGACGACGAAGGCAAGAAGCGGTCTGCCTAACACGCTTGGGAGGGAGAGCCGGGGGGCTCTCCCTTTTTTCGCGCGCTTGTTGAGTAACCATACAGCGCGCATTATTTATGCTTCAAAAGCCTAAGCTGATCTAATGGGCCGGTACCCTGCATGGCGAAGGATCTCAAGAACAAACCATGAAGCGCGATTACTATGAAGTGCTCGGCCTTCAGAAGGGCGCCGCCGATCACGAAATCAAAAGCGCTTTCCGGCGGCTTGCGAAGGAGTATCATCCCGACCGGAATCCGGGAGACGTCACGGCCGAGGTCAATTTCAAAGAGGTCAATGAGGCTTACGAAGCGCTGAAAGATCCGCAAAAGCGCGCAGCCTACGATCAGTTCGGCCATGCCGCCTTCGACGGATCGATGGGGCCGGCCGGGGCAGGATTCGGCTTCGGCCACGATTTCTCCGCCTCCATGTCGGAAATTTTCGACGATCTGTTCGGCGAGTTCATGGGGGGCCGCCGCAGCCGCGGCCGGGGCGGAAGGGAGCGCGGCTCCGATCTCAAGTACAACATGGAAATCACGCTGGCCGAAGCCTTCTCCGGCAAGACCGCGCAAATCCGCGTACCCGCCTCGGTGACGTGCGAGGCTTGCGGCGGCGGCGGCGCGGAGCCGGGTTCCAGTCCCATCACCTGCCCATCCTGCCAGGGTTTCGGGAAGGTGCGCGCGTCCCAAGGCTTCTTCACCATCGAGCGCACCTGCACAAGCTGCCAGGGACGCGGCGAAATTATTCAGAAGCCGTGCCATAGCTGCTCCGGCAGCGGCCGGGTTACGCGCGAACGCGTGCTGTCCGTGCCCATACCAGCCGGCGTCGAGGACTCGACGCGCATCCGGCTGGCCGGCGAAGGCGAAGCGGGCATCAGGGGCGGCCCCGCAGGCGATCTCTACATCTTCATGTCGGTTCTGCCCGACGGCATTTTCCAGCGCGACGGCGCGGACTTGTTCTGCCGCGCGCCCATCACCATGACCACGGCGGCGCTGGGCGGACAGATCGAGGTGCCGGCCATCGACGGCAGCCGCGCGCGGGTGAAAATCCCCGAGGGCACCGAAACCGGGAAGCAATTCCGCCTGCGCGGCAAAGGTATGCCCGTGCTGCGCTCGAAGCTCACAGGCGATCTTTACGTGCAAGTCGAGGTGGAAACGCCGCAGAACCTGTCGCGCAGGCAAAAGGATCTGCTCAAGGAGTTCGAGAAGGCCTCCACCGATTCGACTCACCCGGAAACGGCAAGATTCCTCAACAAAATCAAGGCATTCTGGGATAATTTCGGCAAAGCGTGAGCGGCATTACGCCCGGCCTCAAAGGGGCGTGACGCATCTAGCCCGTATTTCTCACAAGATCGCGTGATGATGGCGCAGAGATTTGTTTCAGCTGGGCTTTTGAGACCGCGGCCAATACAGGACGTTTTGCCGGGGACGGAAAAGACATGCTGGAACAAAGATCAAGCCAGGGCGCGCGCGGATTGTGAGAAATGCGGGCTAGCCCGCAGCAACCCCGCACCCTATTCCACCCCTGCGGGCGAGGCGGCGTCTGCACAAAGGCTGCAACACCTTCCATTCTCCATCCGCGCCTGCAGGCGGACACAGACATTTTCCGCCCGCTATCTGGCTTCTTTGTAATGGTCCTGGCACCGCGGATACAGCTCGCTCTCATGCTTGGCTAAGCATTTTTTCAACTCGCGGATACGGCGCCGTTTCACGTGCTTGCAATATTGCTGAAGGTCCCATTTACAGACGGATTCAATGAGAACACGCATCCTTTGAGCTTGCGCTCCAGATGGCAGAAGGGCAAACGCTAGCAGTAACGCGGCTATGGCTTTCATGGCTTTCTCCCGTGGGAACTTGACGGCGGGGTAGCCCTGCGCTTGGGCGAAAATTAGGCTCTTGCCGGTGTTTGTACTCGCGTTTGGTGTAGAATCGCGCGGTTTGCGCGTTTTGCTGAGATCCCGCTGGTTACGTCTCCTAAGAAAATCTCCTAAACTCGAAGCGAGGCCGGGCCGGGACACGGCCGGCAGCCAGCAGAGGAACCATAACCGCGAGCGCCTGCCGGGGACCCGGCTTCAGCTTCGGCCAGGAAGCCGTCTCGAACGCGGCTTCGGAGAAATCGGCCATCGCCTCTTCCATCCAGGCGCGGGTCTTTTCGCTCCTGGGCTCTAGGACGCCGCGCCAATCCAGTTCCGCAGCCCAGCCGCCGTCCGCCTCCAGAGCCTGGCGCTCGCCGGGCATCTTCTCCGCCCAGGCGTTCCAGGCATCGCGGCCCCGCAAAAACAGCGCAATCGTCTCTTCCCGGTTCATGGCCCCCGCTCCGTCGCCGTGCAGGAGAGCTTAGCCCAGAATTGCTTAGTTGCGCAGCAAGGCGCTAGTCGCCGCGGAAGGTGCGGAGCCAGTCCATGCGGGCCTGGAAAACGCGAACGATAACCACGCCCGTTTCCTCGCGCTTAAACAGGATGATGTGCGCGCCGAACGGGAAGCGGTGGACCGGCGGGGAAAAGCCTTTCAGCGGCCGGCCAGCAATGCCGGGGAATTCGGCGAGAAGCTGGAAGCGTCCGTGCAGTTCGTGCTGATAGCGGTCAGCTTGCGCGGGGCCGAATTGCTCAAGCCCCTGGGTGTAGATATCTTCAAGATCGGCAATCGCTTTTGGAGAGAGCCGGTAATCAGGCATGAGCCAGACGCGCGCGAACCGCAGCTATGATGTCTTCCGCCGAAACCTTGCGCGGCGCGCCCTCCAGGCCCTTTTCGATCTCGGCGGCTAGGAGCAGGCGCTTCTCTTCAAGTGAAAGCTGCTCGAACGCCGCCTTGTCTTGCGGGGTTGGTGCCGCAAAGGAGGAGATTTTGTGTCGCTTGCTCTTATCCATGGAGGATAGATATATCAAAATCGCGCCGTAAAAGCGAGGGCCGTGGCAAGGGAAGCTCGTTAACCCGCAATGCAGGCGCGTACAGGTGGCCTCATAGCGATTGCTGGCCGCCGCCGGCTACTTGATCTTGAACTGGTTGCGCAGCGCGAGCAAAAAAAGGAAGATTAGCACCGCGCTCCAAACCGTCTGCCCAATTTGGAGGATGGGGCTCCACGCTGGCGTATGCGAGAGCTTCAGGCACCCAGTGTAAAAATCCTTGGCGATATCGCTGCGGCTGGAGCCTATCAACGGCAGCGAATTCGCGGTAGAGAGCGTCAATGCTTTCAATGCCTTCAACGCCCCGTCCCCTGCGCAAGCTGCGCCCCATTCGAGATTGCACATGCCCGCGTTCCATAAGTAGATCGCGGCGAAGGCGACCCATGAGATGCCACCGATGACCAGCGGTCGCGCGATGGACCGGCCGAAATCCGACAACGCGTCATAGGCTAGGCCGAACCAAAAGGCTAGGTGCCAGGGCTTGTGCTCGTTCCGGCGCTTGCAGCGAACCTCGCCTTTGAAGGCCATCTGCTCGCGCTCGTGATCGGCGGCTTGGATCGCTATACGACGCAGTGCGCGATAAAGTGGGATGAGTTTGGGATTGCCCTTGCCCCAGAAGCAAGGCAATGGAAACTCCACATCGTCCAGATCAGGTGCTTGCTTGAAATCGCCCTGGCTGAACGTTGGCACCCTCGCGAACGTCGCGCCCATCATATCGAAAGCCCGCTTAACTTTGATACCCGCGAAATTCGCTTTGGCCTTGAAGATTGCCTCGCCGAACCCCGTGCTGCTTTTGAAAGTGGTGCTTTGGAAATCGGTGTTACCAGAGAAGATGGTGCGTTGAAAAAGGGTGTCGCAGCAGAATGTGGCGCATCCGAAAAAGGCGTCGCCGGAGATGTGGGCGCTTCGGAAATCGGCAGTCCCAGAGAAGGCGGCGCTTCGGAAATCGCCATCGTTGAAGAATTTGGCGTTTTGGAAATTTGCGTCGTAGAAGAAGGCGGTGCTTCCAAAATAGCTGCCGCCGGAGAAGATGGTGTCTCGGAAATCAGCTGCACCGGAAAAGGTAGCGCTTCCCAAAAAGGCAATGCCAGAGAATCTAGCGTTTCGGAAATCGGCGTCACCGGAGAAGGCGGTGCTTCGAAAATCGGCGTTGCTGGAGAATACGACGCCTCGGAAATCGGCGCGGCCAGGAAAAACGAAGCCGTCAAGGCGGACCCCTTTTCCCCCAAGCTCTATCAATTTGATAGGCAGTTTGGCTTCGGGATCATCTATCTTACCCCTTCCTGCCGCCTCTATAGTTCGCTCTTTCTTCTGCAAGAGAAAGCAGCAGCGGAAAAAATTGGCGGCAGCCTTATCCACCCAAGCTTGCGTTTCCGGGTTTTGGGGATCAAGGCTACCCCAGGGTTGTCTTTCAACCGCCCAGCGTTCCTCCGTCTTCAGAGCCTTACGCTCGGCAACTAGGTTCGCAGCCCAGGCGTTCCAGTGTGCTTTCGCAGCCTCGTGCGCGATTATCTCCGCGTCGTTATCGGATTTGCCTTGCGCTAAAGCTGCTTTGTGCGTGTTACGGCGCTTCGCCTCGCACTCCAAAAACAGCGCTACCGTCTCGTCTCGCGTCATGCTGCACGCTCCATGCTACACGCGTAGGTTTAGCCCAAAATTGCTTGCATTGGCAATCGCCGGCCGTGGCGCTGGAGCAGCAGGGCGGGAGGCGTGGCGGAGGGAGCGCGGAGGCCGGATGAGCCGCGCCGGTCCCGCAAGACGCGCGGCAAGGCCGGCGTAAGCTCAGGATGCGAACAATCAGAGAACACCCTTGCGGCAGCCGGCGCGCGCCATGCTGTCAAGGGGGCCGGCTTACGGCGCGGTTATGCTTAACGCGGACATGGTAAACGCCGCTGCCGTTAATGCATTTCGACGTGTTTTCGCGCGAGAAGAACGTGTATTCGCGCGAATTTCACGATTCAAAATGTCCGTTAAATACAAAACCAATTCGCCGGTTAACCATGAAACGGTGCATTTTGCCGGGCCGGCGCCGGCGGGTAGTGCGGAAATATCGCATTGATATCTGAAACTTAAGCAGAACTTAAGGCTTTGGCAAGGCGCATCGGCGACAATGGCATCATCAAGCAAGCGGGCAGGGCGGCATGGGGGCGAGGCCAATCGTTAACGGGATGGCGGCTCGGAACCGTCCAGGCCGGCCGGCGGCGCAGGTGTATAGATGAATACCTGCATTCGCGGGGCCAACAATAGAGAAGGAGGCCGGAACACCATATTGCGGGGCGTTTGAAGTTGGGGCTATAAGTGCCGCTCGTTGTTTCATTTCCAAGGAGATAGCGGTGCGCGGAGAGGCTCCAAGGCCTAGGTCCGGCGTGCTTGAGGTCGAGCCCTACGTTCCGGGGCGGTCGAAGCTCAAGGGCGAAGGGCCGGTTATCAAACTGTCGTCGAACGAAACGCCGCTGGGGCCGTCCCCGCAGGCGGTTGCGGCATACCGCGAGGCGGCGGCGCATCTCGACCGCTACCCCGACGGCGCGCACACCGCGCTTCGCGAGGCGCTGGGCAAGGCGCACGGGCTCGACCCGGCGCGGATCGTCTGCGGCAACGGCTCCGACGAGCTGTTCCACGTTCTGGCGCAGGCCTATCTCGGGCCGGGCGACGAGGCGATCTACACCGAGCACGGCTTCCTGGTGTACCGCATCGCGATCCTGGCGGCGGGCGCCACGCCGGTCGTCGCGCCCGAGCGGAACCTCACGGCCGACGTGACCGCGATCCTTGCCCGCGTCACACCGCGCACCCGCGCGGTCTTCATCGCGAACCCGAACAACCCCACCGGCACCTATCTTTCCGCCGATGAGGTGCGGCTTCTGAGGAACGCGCTGCCGGACAACGTCCTGCTCGTGCTCGACGCGGCCTACGCCGAATATGTGGACCGCAACGACTACGAGCCCGGCTTCGAGCTGGTCGCGGCTGGCGAAAACACCATCATGACGCGCACCTTCTCGAAGATTTTCGGGCTGGCGTCGGCGCGCGTCGGCTGGGCTTACGCGCCGCTGGCCGTGGCCCAGGCAGTGAACCAGATCCGCAGCCCGTTCAACCTGGCCGGGCCGTCGATGGCCGCCGCGGTGGCCGCGCTTGGCGATATGGAACACATCGCGCGGGCCAAGGCGCACAACGCGGAATGGCGCGCGCGGGTCACGCATGAACTGCGCGAGATGGGCTACGATGTACCTGATAGTGCAGCGAATTTCGTGCTGATCCCCTTTGGCGCGGAGCCGGGCCGCACAGCCCAGGACGCCGACGAATTCCTGATCTCGAAGCGCATCATCCTGCGCCAGCTCGCGTCCTACAAGCTGCCCCGCGCGCTGCGCATGACCATCGGCCTCGAAGACGAAAACCGCGCCGTGCTTGACGCGCTGCGCGAATTCAAGGCGGGCGTGTGAAAAACCGGATGAGGAGCTTTTGCAACATGCGTGGCCGTCATTCCCGCGAAAGCTGGAGTCTATTTCTCAATATGGAACAATATCTTACGTGGACGCCCGCCTTCGCGGGGACGGCGGCGCCATGACAAAGCCCATGTTTGAAAAAATCGCGCTGATCGGCATCGGCTTAATCGGCTCCTCCATCAGCCACGCGGCGCGGCGGGCGGGGCTTGCCGGCCGGATTGCGGCCGCCGCGCGCACGGAAGCGACGCGCGAAACCGCGCGCCGGCTCGGCATCGCCGATGAGGTCTGCGAGCACGCCGCGGATGCCGTCCGGGGCGCGGACCTAGTGATTCTCTGCACACCGGTTGGCACTTTCAGCGCGCTCGCCGCTGAAATCGCGCCGCATCTGGCGCCGGGCGCGATCCTCACCGACGCCGGTTCGGTGAAAACCGCCGTGGTGCGCGACGTTGCCCCGCATGTGCCGGAAGGCGTGCACTTCATCCCCGGCCATCCTATTGCCGGAACGGAGTTTTCCGGGCCGGAAGCGGGCTTTGCCGGGCTGTTCGACGGGCGCTGGACCATCCTGACGCCCCTGCCCGGCGCGGACGATAGCGCGGTTGAAAAGCTTAAAAGCTTCTGGGAAGCCTGCGGCGCACAGGTCGAGATCATGACCCCCGAGCACCACGACCTGGTGCTGGCCGTAACCTCGCATGTGCCGCACCTGATCGCCTACAACATCGTGGGCACGGTCAACGACCTGGAGCGCGTCACCGAGAAGGAGGTCATCAAGTTCTCGGCCTCAGGTTTCCGCGATTTCACGCGCATCGCCGCGTCCGACCCGACCATGTGGCGCGACATCTTCCTAAACAACAAGGAGGCGGTGCTCGAAATCCTGGGCCGCTTCACCGAAGACCTGGCGAGCTTGCAGAAAGCCATCCGCTGGGGCGACGGCGATGCGCTGTTCAGCCTGTTCACGCGGACGCGCGCCATCCGCCGCGGTATTATCGACGCCCACCAGGACACCGAAGCGCCGGACTTCGGCCGCAAGGCAGCCGGCGGCAAGCCGGGGCCGGCGGCGCAGGCTCCCAGTTCCAGCCCGAAGATCGCGAGCATCGAGCCTGCCCGTGGCGGCCCTGCGCAGGCGGGCCAGAAGGCCTCCGCGCCGGTTTCTACCGCCAAGGCACCGCGCGCCAGGCAATCCCGGAAGAAGACGGCATAGGACAGCGCGTGTGCTCCGTAACGCCCCGCGAAAGAGCATTTGGAAAATTGGCACGGCCATCCAATACCCGGTTGTCATGGCCCGGCTTGACCGGGTTATCCATGCAAAATCCAATAAATTCAGTATGGCTCTGGATGGCCGGGTCAAGCCCGGCCATGACAGCGGAGAACATTGCCGATTTCTTCACACGCTCGAAAGCGGGAACCTATTTTTCAAGTTGGCACAAGACCTTGCATGGGCGCCCGATTTCGCGGGGGACGGCGGCGCGGCCCTTGGAAACCGTTGCGGAAACTGGGTAGTAAGACGTGGACCTCTGGATTTTCGCTTACGGCTCGCTGATGTGGCGGCCGGGCTTCCATTACGAAGAGGCGGCGCACGCGCTGCTCGAAGGCGCGCACCGGGCGCTGTGCCTTTATTCGGTCGTGTATCGCGGAACGCCCGGCGCGCCGGGGCTGGTGCTGGGCCTCGACAAGGGCGGGTGCTGCGAGGGGCTGGCGTTCCGCGTGCCCGCCCCGCTCGTGATGCACACGCGCGCCTACCTGCACCGGCGCGAGAACGCCACCCACACCTATTCCGCCGTAATGAGGCCCGTGAAGCTGGCGGGCGCCGGCCTCGCCGAAGCGCTGTGCTTCATCGTGAACCGGGACCACCGGCAATATGCGGGCGCTCTGCCCGTCGAGCGGCAGGCGCGGATCGTGCGCAGGAGCGTGGGCGGCGCGGGCCGGAACATCGACTATGTCGTTAATACGGTTGAGCATTTGCGCGCGCTAGGTGTGCACGACAGCCAGATGGAACGGCTCATGACCGCGCTCGGCCGCGGCCCAGTCAAGGCGAAATACATGCGGCCCCAACCCGGATTTCTCACAAGATCGCGCGATCTTGTGAGAAATCCGGGCTAAAATGGCGCGGAGCGCATCCCGTGCACGCTGCAGCTTGTTGGCGGATGCACTCTACGGTTGAACGCTTGCCGCAACCGGCGCATATACACATATATTGAAGGGATAATTAACCAAACAGGAGCGCGGCCATGCTCGATAGTGGAACCACTCGCGACAAAATCATTGCTGCGGCGTTAAAACTTGCGGAGACGCGCGGCTGGCGCGAGCTTAGCCTCGGCGAAATCGCGGCCGAAGCGGGCGTGCCGCTGGCGGAGCTGGCCCGCGAATTCAAATGCAAATCGCAAATCCTCGCCGCCTTCACCCGTGCGGTGGACGACGCCGTGATCGCCAAATTCCCGGCCCCCAGCGCCGATGCGCCCCGCGACCGGCTGTTCGACGTGATGATGAGCCGCTTCGATGCTTTGCAGCCCTATAAGCCCGCGCTCCGCCGCATCGCTTGCGATCTTGGCATGAGCCCCGGAGAGGCGCTGGCGCAACTCTGCCCCGCGCTCCGCTCGCAATATTGGATGCTCAACGCCGCGGGCATAAACGGCGAGGGCCTGCGCGGGCTCATTCGCATGAAGGGCCTGCTCGCCATCTTCGCCCGCGTCTTCCCCACCTGGCTTGGTGATGACGATCCGGGGCTCGCCGCCACCATGGCTGCGCTCGACAAGCGCTTGCGGCGCGCCGAGACGGTGGTGCAGGGGGTGGCGCGCATCCGCGAGGGCTGCGAGGCGTTCGCGCACGCGGTCTGCGCGCCGAAGGAGAAGGCGGAGGCGGCTGCGCCGGTTGAGCCGCAGACGCCTGCGGAGCCAGCGCAGGCTTGAGCGTTCCCGCGCCATCCGGAGATATCCAGTGCCGCCGGCATGGGAGAGGGGTGTGTGTGCCCTATGCGGCGGCACGTCCCTCGCCAGCGCGGCTCGCATCGCCCGGCACTTGATCCTGGATTTGCGGCCCCGTGCGTGGGAGTTTTTCGGCGGTGGCGGGAGGCGGAATGAGAAAGCTCGAAGCGCTGATCTTCGATGTGGACGGAACCTTGGCCGACACCGAGCGCCACGGCCACCGCATCGCGTTCAACCACGCTTTCGCGGCTGCGGGACTCGGCTGGGACTGGACCGAGGAGCTTTACGGCGAACTGCTTTCCGTAACCGGAGGCAAGGAGCGCATCCTGCATTATATAAGCCGCTACCGCCCCAGGATTCCCAGTGGTGATATTTCGAACCTGGTGGCGAAGCTGCACGCAGCCAAGACCAGGCATTACATTCGCTTGCTTGAAGAAGGCGGGATACCGTTGCGGCCCGGCGTGAAGCGCCTTCTGGGCGAGGCGCGGGACAAGGGCCTCCGGCTCGCAATCGCGACAACGACAACGCCCGCGAATGTCACGGCGCTGCTTGAGGCGAATTTGCCGGGCAGCGCTTCCTGGTTCGATGTGATCTGCGCGGGCGATATCGTCCCCGCCAAGAAGCCCGCGCCGGACATATACCGCTATGTGCTGCGGGAACTGGGTCTCGGTCCGGAAAGCTGCCTTGCCATCGAAGATTCAGCGCAAGGGCTTCGCGCCGCGCTGGGCGCGGGCGTTCCGGCGCTCGTCACGGTCAACGGCTACACCGCGGACCAGGACTTCGCCGGGGCGCAGCTTGTGCTCGACCAATTGGGCGAGCCAGGGGCGCCATTCCGC
>JBNKTW010000055.1:0-1924 GCA_050298295.1 Rhodomicrobiaceae bacterium | reverse complement strand
CTTCATTCTCCAAATGCTCCGCCCCGCCGAACCTGGCGACCGCAGCATCCCAATCCTTGTCGAGCAGTGATTCGTTTGTCATCCCAACTGGGAATCACAGACGATCCTTGGGGTCAAGAACATAAGTTAGCGCGAATGGGGCGAACCGCTGCCTCTGAACACATGGCCTTTCAGATGTTTGTCCTTTGCAATCCGGTAGTATTGCTTCTTCGGCACCACGCCCTCTTCTCTTGATTTGCCCGAGATACGTAGTCGCTCGGTAAGAAGCGTTGCGCGCAAGAATCGTAACACGTTGAAGCACCTCGTCATCACTGCCTTCCAAGAGAACAGTCGTAGAATACGACAGCGGCGAGCACAGAAGAGACTTAGGAGCCGTTGGCCGCCTCTCTAAATGGCGTCCGTAAAGATGATTGGGCCAAAATGGGGAAAGCGGCGCAGCGGTGCCTTCACAGCGGTATCGAAAGCCTGCCGCAGGGTAGGAAGATTGTACTGTTGCCTTTCAGTGGCCGGATTGCTTGGTGCGGCGCGCCGTTCCGGCGGTGTCAATGCAAGGAACGCCTCGGTTGCCCCGAGTTCGTATATGCCCCGGTAAATGGCACCTATCGCTTCAGTCAGACAACGGCACTCCCAGAAATCGGGGTTACGGCCTTCACCCTCCAAACGCGAAAACACGGCCTGCACGGCTTCCATGGCATGCTGTTTTTTGCTCTCTCGGGCGGCGCCTTCGGCATCTGTCATCTGATCGCTCGGCGAAGGCGGGATCGCACAGGGCCCCTGCGCATCACGCCTGTCGTAATTGTCGTAAATCTGCAGGAATTCCGGCAGGTTCACAATGAAGAGCGACGGAGGAAGCAACCCGGCAAGAGCAACCCGCTTACGCAGCATTCGCCCGTCATTGGTAATAAAGAACCCGCACCCCGTTTCGGCAGCTTCCGAAAGATGATACGCGTCCGCATCGTGTTTTCCAGGCTTGGCGTTGCCTTGAAGACAGAGCCTGATCGCGTCTCGGTTATGCATCTGCGAAACGGTCAGCTCTGGTCTGAGGTTAAAGATTTGGGGAAGCAGCGCATTCTTTTTGGCTTGTGGCGCCCGCGGATGCATGATCTCTTTCCTAACGCCACCGGCCAGCACGACACTGACTTTGCCACTCTGGACGAGTTCTTCGAAACGATCAACAAGCTCACCGTTGCCGTCCCGGTTCAATGCGTTGGCGTCGACGGCAATATTGCATATTCTCGGATCAAGGGGGCTGTGCATCGCGCGTTTCCTTCAAAGTCTATCCTGGCTGTCGCTCCCCAGCCTGATCCTGAACAGAGTCCTCGCATTATACAAGCCTGCTTGCATCCTTCGGTGGTACGCGTGACGCTCTACCCCTCCATCATGCTTGGCCAGCTGCAGGCAGCCCCTCCAACCGCCGCTTAGCTCATGCCAACAGAAGGTTTGCCCCGAAGCTCAAATGTCGGAAGTCGGCCTGACGGGTCGGCACCCGCCCATCATTCGCGGTGGGTCGACACCTGCCGCTGGGGATGTCGCGGAAATACGGCGCCTATTTAGCCGTCAGCGGCCTCTGATCGGCAGCGGGACTTGGGGGAAACATCCTCTGCCGCGGTCTCCAACGCCTGAGCGCCCCCGATCACGGCAGCCTGCTCGGGGTCTCCGCCCCATTCGCGCTAACGTATGTTCTTGACCCCAAGAATCGTCTGTGATTCCCAGTTGGGATGACAAACGAATCATTGCTCGACAGGGATTGGGATGCTGCGGTCGCCAGGTTCGGCGGGGCGGAGCATTTGGAGAATGAAGCGCGCCCTGGGCGTGTTCCGGCGGGTTCGCGCCCTCAAATGTGCCAGTGATCTTCTCCGGCTGACGCTGGCTTATTGCCTCGGCTCGATGGGATTGCGGCTGACTGCAGCTTGGGCCGAGGCGA
>JBNKTW010000054.1:0-34297 GCA_050298295.1 Rhodomicrobiaceae bacterium | reverse complement strand
CAACAAGATCGTCGCCGGGAGCCTGGATGGCGCCTGGGGTGAGGTGGCCGACCAGGCCGCCGGAGCCGCCGCCTCCGAAGTCTCCAAGCTGCTGAATCAGCCCGTGGCGGGTCAGGCGCACCGGAGCGGTAGTGGTTCGGCTGGCTAACAATATCCAAGCGCAGCGGCAAACGCTGCCTTGCACTTACATTCGCTGGTTTACATATGACGGGCGCGCTGTTAGAAGCGCGCTCGTACCGTTTTTCCCAACCTGTGTATAGACATGGACTGTCACGTGTCATGAAGCTGGTCGCCGGCAATAGCAATCGCCCGCTGGCTCACGCCATCGCCGCCTATCTGAAAACGCCGCTCACGCAATGTATCGTCCGGCGCTTTGCGGACATGGAAATCTTTGTCGAAGTGCAGGAGAACGTCCGGGGCGAAGACATTTTCATCATTCAGTCGACGTCCTATCCCGCCAACGACAATCTCATGGAGCTGCTGATCCTGATCGACGCGCTGAGGCGGGCCTCCGCGCGGCGCATCACGGCGGTGATCCCCTATTTCGGCTACGCGCGCCAGGACCGTAAGACCATGCCGCGCACGCCGATCTCGGCCAAGCTCGTGGCCAACCTGATCACCCACGCAGGCGCGGACCGTGTGCTGACCGTGGATTTGCACGCGGGGCAGATTCAGGGCTTTTTCGACATCCCGACCGACAACCTGTACGCGGCGCCGGTGATGGTGCGCGACATTCGCTCCCGCTTCGGCAACGGCAATATCACCGTGGTTTCGCCGGACGTAGGCGGCGTGGTACGCGCGCGCGGGCTCGCCAGCCGCATAGATGCGCCGCTCGCCATTATCGACAAGCGCCGCGACCGGCCGGGCGAGTCCGAGGTCATGAACGTGATTGGTGACGTGGCTGGCCGCAACTGCATCATGATCGACGACATCATCGACTCCGGCGGCACGCTCTGTAACGCTGCTGCGGCGCTGGCCGAGCGGGGCGCAAGCTCGGTGGTTGCCTATATCACCCACGGCGTGCTTTCGGGAGGCGCGGTCGCCAAGATCATGGCGTCCAAGATCGAGAAGCTTCTCATCACCGATACCATCGTGCCGACCGAGGCCGTGCGGGTCGCGGTCAATATAGAGGTGCTCTCGCTGGCGGGCCTGATCGGCGAGGCGATCCTGCGAACTTCAAGCGAAAAATCCGTCTCGACGCTGTTCTTTGAGTAACATAGCGTTAACCCTGTTTGCCCGGTTTTTCGCGATTGGAGGCGTTTTTCGGTATTGAACCAATATAGCATGGATCTTTTTCCGAAGCGTTAAGGCGGCTTTTTTGAACGCTAACGCATTGATATCAAACAAATTATAGCAGAACCCGGCGGCGGGTGGCGGCTCGAACTCCGGTTAACGGACAAGCTGTGCGTATATTTAACGGTATTTTTCAACCGCAAAAATCGGCCCAAAAACCGGAAAAACTTGCCTGATTTCCGAAAAAGTGAATTGCGGATGCGTACGTTTACCATATTCGCATTTACCATAATCCGGCTTTACGCAAGCTTAACCTTCGCTAGGCGGGCGCGCGGGTAATGGCTAGTTCCGCGCTTGGCTTTTTCTCTGTCTTCATGGAGCAACAGCCTTTGTGCAACGCGTTGGCGCAATTCGCCAAGTCCACCAGTTTCTGCCTTAATTTTTACATCCGCGAGGATTACTGAGGCTGTTGAGGGTAGTCCTCCTCGGTTGCACTTCGTTTCTATTCGATGCGCGCAATAGCGGGCAGTCCAGCATTCAACCTAATGCTGTAATCAACCGCTTGGGCGGCGAGTTGCGCACGCTGTTCGCAGATCCATCCGCGCCAGTGGAATTCCCGCGGTGCAGCCCAATAAACTGAAGTTCTGATCCTGAGCCGAAATTGTGAAAGGCGTATATCATGGCAAAGCATGAAACTCTGGAAAATGGCACACTTGTAAGCCTCACCCCGCAAGAGGTGAAAGAGCGCTTCGACGCCAATGAAGTCGTTATTGTAGACGTGCGCACTCCCGCCGAATACGCATTCGAGTACATTCCGGGCGCGATGCTGTTTCCCTTGGCGGTGCTGAGCGCCGCTAAGCTGCCGTTGCAGAACGGCAAACCCATCGTCTTCCATTGCGGCACGGGCAAGCGCTCAACCGCGGCGGCCGCGAAGTGCATCGCGGCAGGAATTAACGAAGTGCTTCATATAGATGGCGGCCTGGGTGCCTGGAAAGCAGCCGGGCTTGTCTTCGCGACGATTGATCCCCCAACGGGCAATATCGTTGAAAAGACAATGCCGGTGGAAGCGAAATAAGAAGCACACGCTGGCCGGCTCTTGTGGAGCTGGAACAATCACTTTCCACCATGACAATGCCGGGCTACTGCCCGGCATTGTTGTCTCAGCTTTCACGGTGTGTGCACAAGCCTAACGCAGGCTAGCACTCTAGCATCTACCTGCAGATGCTGATATTCCAGGACGCAAACTCGCCCCAAACGAATGGGCGGGAAGAGGAACAGGGGTAATGAGCTTCTAATTTCTTTGCGCAAACTGGCTTCAAGTGAGCGCCCCATCACAGCTCACCGGGGGTAGAGTTCCCCATAGCGTGTGGCGGCTTCGGTGCTGCCCATTACCGCGGCGCGTTCATACCATTTGCGAGCCTCCGGCAAATCGGGCTGCAGTCCGGCAGTGGGGATCTTCTTCAGAAAATCCGGGTCGTAAGTTTGCGCCATCGCGAAAGCAGCTTCCGCAACGCCCGACTCAGCAAGCCGTTTGAAAATCAGCCGCGCGGCCGCCACATCGTTTTCCTGCAGAAGTTGCTTCCCGCGATCCATTTGCGCACGGCTTGCAGCGCGGAGCGGTTTGGCGGCCTTCATGGTTCCGATGCTTTCCGCCGGCTTCTGTTCCTGCGGGGCGGCAGGCGAGGTGGACGCCAAGGCGGCCATCGTGGGCTGGCGCGGAGAGGCGCCAGGCTTCGACACCAGCGTCAATTGCACCTGCCACCTTTGCGGCTCCGTGTTGTCCTCAGTCACCAGCTCAATGGTCAGCATCAGGGTGCCTTCGAAATTCGTGGGCGCGGCCAGTTTGAGCGTGGGCACGTCGTTGAGTGAAACGGCCCAGGCGCCGACGGCGGCGAAACCACGATTCAACGAAAACGAGGGCGGAAGGCCAAGAATACGGATGACGCCCAAGTGGTTCGCCGCACCCTGGTTTTGCTGCGCGGGCAGTTCCAAGCGGAGCGGAACATCCGCACCCGGCACGCCGGCGATTTGCTGCCTAATTTCCAGGGGGGCCGCACGGGATACGAACATAGCGGAGTGCAAGAATAGGATCGCACCGGCGGCCGCTACAAGGACTACGATGCGTCTGGGTATGTAAAGTCGCGCAACCGGCATGGAATTCCTCATCGTCATACGCATTACTTGTGCCGGACTGGGAACCACCCCAGCAGGATTTGGCGCCGCCCGCGGCGGCGCCATTTTGCTTCTTCTTGGGCGGACATTTCGTGGTTCCGCCATTCAGTTATCACAAATATTCGAAATTCTTCTTTGCTGGGCAGCTATGGGGCCACGGCCGGGCGCGTTCCCGCCGCCACGGCAGGCGCTCCCGCAGCCGCCGTGGAACGGGAAGCCCCTTCTTCCTTGCCGCAGCAACCCGCGGCGGCCTTGCGCGCTTTTTTGACCGCGGGGGCGTGCGGCAAGCTGGGGCAAACCGGCGCTCCCGTCTTGCGATGGGCGGCAAGCCATTTTGCGGCGGGCTTGAAGCGGGTCCAGCCGGGCATGTCAGTCCAGAGATTGATTTCGCCCCATTTCGGGTGCCGCCCGGGCAGCTTAAAGCAGCTGATTCTATTGAAAAATTCCTTCACGAAATGCGCCATTCTGCGGTATTGCCCGGAGTTTTCCGGCCAATTGTAGGTGGCGAGCAACGCGCGGTTGACGATGGTTTGCGCCGGTGCCCCTTGCGGTATCAGGTTCGGATAATGCTCGTGGTTTAGCTCGCCAGGCAGATATTCGGCGAAGACCGGGGCGAGCCTGTACCCCGGCAGGCTGCCGTCGTCCAGCGACAGGAAGTGCACGCCGTCCGTGCTTTTCAGTTTTGCCGTGGTCGAATGCGGAGCGCCCGACAGCATCATCGCCGCGTCGATCTCGCCCTTCACCAGCTGGGCAAGGGCGGTGTCCACGTCTTCGTAATACCGATGCACTTTAAGGTGCAGCAAGTTGAACAAACGGTCGGCGGTAACGTCGGTCTGGCTATTCTTAAGGTTGAAATTGACCTTCTTACCCTGCAAATCGGCGAAAGTTCGAATTTCGTTGCGGGCGAGGACGTGAAGCTCGGAGTTATACAGCTTTGTTATGTAACGGATACGGTCTTCAATCCCGGCATAGAGCTTTGGGTTTTTTTGCTTCAGAATGATCATATTGTCCTGATCGACAATACCCATCTCCATGTTATTCAGGAACAGCACGTCGTTTATGTTTTGCAGCCCTCCGACGCCCAGGATGGGCAGGACTCGCAGGCCGCCCGGCCGCAGGTCGTTGACAACATTACGGATATCCTCGGCGAAACGCGCGCAGGTGCAGGTCATGCCAGAGGTCATGATCGAGACGGTGATGCTGTTGACCTGCCGCCGCTTTTCCTCATAGCGGATAGGATTATTGTCGCGGCTGGCGACCCTCGCCTGCGCGAAAACTTGCGGTCCGGCAAAAAGCGGGACGGCAAATACAGAAAGCAGGACGGCAAATACAGATAGAATTACAGATGTAAGTCTGGAGTTCGTCATGGCAACCGCTCCCCCCCGTTTGCAGTTACAGTGATGTATGTGAGCTTGTGCTGTCTCCCTTTGGCGCGCGAATACGATCATTCACCGTGCCGCCAGCACAGGCAGCTGACAGGATCGCCTTACCGGACAAAGGCCCCTTCGGATACGGTATCCGCCCCATAAGGAAACCTTACGCCAGTAAGTACGTGCAATTTAATCTTATTATTATAGGGCGCGTTTATGGCGCACGGAAAAACTGACCATCAAATTTCGACGCCTGCGACATTTCGCGCCGGTTTCCGGTCCGGAGAGCGCCATTTTTTTACCTGAAGCGTTGCAGTAACTTACGCGGCAAAAGCGGCCCGCCTCCCCCGCCGGATCGCGTGGCGGCGGGCGGGCGCAATCCGAACCTTCCGCACAAGCCGGTTTGCCTGCCGTTCGCGATCTTCGCGCGGGTCTGACGCGGCACGATGCCGCCTTGCCTTCACCACGGCGCATTTTTCAAATATCGGGCCGCTAACTAGGGCATCCGGATCTTGCATGCACGAGATTTTCATCAGCTATTCGTCCAAGCGCCGCGGGCTGACGCGAAAACTGGAGAAAGCCATCGAGGCGAAATTCGGGCGCGACTCCGTCTGGTGTGACAACAAGCTCGAAAGCTGGGGCAGCTTCGAGGGGAACATTCACGCCAAGACCGAAGCCGCGCGCGTCATCGTGGTGATCTGGAACGAAGACGCCGCGGCCTCCGATTCGATCAAGTCGGAGGCGCAAACCGCTCTTGCGCAGGGGCAGCTCGTCAATGTCGCCATGGACGGCTTCCCGGCTGGCAAAATTCCGATGCCGTACAGCATCTACCGGATCAGCCTCCTAAGCGACATCGAGGGCATCCTGGAGAGCATCACCGGGGTGATGGCGGGTGAACCGCTTGAGATCGCCGTATCCGGGGAGGAAGACCGTGGCGGCGATCCTGGCGGCCAGCTTCCAGATGCGGCGCCGGAGAAAGCCAGGGCCGCCGCTCCCTTGAAGGAAGCCGGTGCCCGCGATGGCGGCGGATCGCACCCCGGCGTGGAGCCGGAGAAAGTTGAGACCGCCGGCCCCTCGAAAGAACACGATACCGCAGATGATGGCGGCCTGCTTTCCGGCGCGGCGCAAGAAAAGCGCGAGGCGGCCGCTCCGCCGAAAGAAGCAGATGCCCGCGATGGCGGCGGATCGCTTCCTGGCGTGGAGCTGGAGAAAGTTGAGATCGCCGGCCCCTCGAAAACAGACGATACCCCAAACGATGGCGGCCTACTTTCCGGCGCGGCGCAGCAAAAGCACGAAGCCGTCGCTCCGCCGAAAGAAGAAGATGCCCGCGATGGCGGCAAACCGCTTCCCAGCGTTGAGCTGGAGAAAGTTGAAGCCGCTGGCTCCTCGAAAGAAGACGATGCCCGCGATTACGGCGGACCGCTTTCCAGCACGGTGCAGGAGAGGCTCGAAACCGCCGCTTCCCTGGCGGACAGCGGCGCCGGTATCGTTGCCGATTCGCTCGCCGGCGTTGCTCAGGAACAGTTCGAGCCCGGCCCGTCCCCATATGAAGACAGCCTTTTCCTGTATAGCGCTCCGCTTCCTGACGTAATGTGGGAGAAGCCTGAGGCTGTTGCGCCTTTTGGGAAAGCAGGCGTTCACGGCGAGGCCGGTCCGCCTCCGAAAGTCAAGGAGGCAAAGCCCGGGATTGCCGGGCCATCGGCGAAAGACGCCGCCTACGATGATGGCGAGCTGCTTCTCAGGGTAATGCAGGAAGAGCTGGAGGCTGCCGCTTCCTTGGAGGAAGATGCCGGTTTCGATCATGGCAGCGCGTTTGACGGCATAGCGGAGAAAAAACCCGAGGCTACCGCGCCCTCGAAGGAAGATGCTACCCGCGATCGAGCTAGCACGCTCCCCAGGACGGCGGAAGGCGAGACCAAGGTGGCAGCATCCTTGGAGGAAGACGCTGTTCCATGGCGCGGGGATGCGCTTCCCGGCATTGGGCAAGAGAAACCTGAAGCGGCCGCGCCAACGGAGGAAAGCTCTACCCCCGGCGACGGTGGTACGCTTATTAGCGCGCTGGAGGTGAAGCTTGAGGAGGCCGCGCCGCTGGAGGAAGCCCCTGCCCTCGCTGACGGCGCTGCGTTTACCGGCGCGGCGGAGGAGAAGCTTGAAGAGGCCGCGCCGCTGGAGGAAGGCTCTACCCCCGGCGACGGCGGGGCGTTTGCCAATGCGCTGAAGGAGAAGCCTGAAGAGGCTGCCCCGCTTGCGGAAGCTCCTGCCCTTGATGACGGCGGGGCGTTTGCCAGTGCGCTGGAGGAGAAGCCTGGGGAGGCTGCCCCGCTTGCGGAAGCTCCTGCCCTCGATGACGGCGCCGCGTTCCCCGCCACAGTGGAGGAGAAGCCTGAAGCTACCGCGCCCTTGGAGCAATATGCCGCCCCCGGTCACAGCGCCGCGCTTCACGCCGCCGCAGAAGAGACGTTTGAGACCGCCGCGCCCGGAGAGGATGACGATTTCCAGGATGACGGTGCTCCGCTTCTGGACGCGAAGCAGGAGACCCTCAGGAGCAGCCTGCACGAAATCCTGCCCTCGGAGCTGTTGCAGGCCCGGTACGCGGCCGTACCCTTCAACGACGCGGCCCGCGCCAAGGCGCAGTGCCTCGCGTGGTGCCAGGACGCCGCCCAGCCCGCGGCCGGCCGCCTCTATCACGGGCCGGGCGGGGCCGGCAAAACGCGGCTCATGATCGAGGTGGCCGCCGGGCTTCGCGAGGCGGGCTGGACGGCGGGCTTCCTCAATCGCGATTTCGGCGAATTGGAAGCGCAGCGCGAGGAAGCATGGCAAGCGCTGGAGCGGCGCGTGCTGCGCGGCAAGGATGCTGGCGTGCTGATCGTCCTCGACCATGCCGAGGCGCGCCAGGCCGAGGCCGGGAAAATAGCCCGGCTGCTTCTGCGGAAACGCGCGAACGCCAGCCGGCCGCTGCGTCTCGTCCTTTTGTGCCGCGATGCCTCTTTCTGGTGGGAGCGGTTGCGCGAGGAGAATGACGGGATCGCCCGCCTGTTTGCCGGCGCGCCGGACCCGCTCGCGCTGAACTTGATGTCAAGCGTGGGCGCGCGGCAGGCGCTGTTCAAGGAAAGCACCGTGCGGTTCTGGCCCATTCTGCAGGCGCAAGGCTATGCGAGGCCCACCGCCGCGCCCCCCCGGGAGAGGCTGGAACGGATCACCAGGGGCGACGGTTTCGAGCGCCCGCTCGCCATCATGATGGAAGCTCTGCTCTACCTCTGCGCCACGCCGCCCGCGGCCGGCGACGGCATCGGCAAGCAGCTAAGCAAGGTGCGGGACCTGGAACTCGCCAGTTGGGGAAAACTGCTTGGCCCGCTTACCGGCGGTTCGCTCGAAGATCTGGAGCACGCCACGGCCCAGGTGACGGCAGTGGGCGGGGCGCCATCGGAGTCGGCTGCCGAAGCGCTGCTTCTAGCGGACGAGTTCCACGAAGAACGGCGCACCGGGGATATAGATGTAGAGCCCGCCTTGTACAATCTCGCCTGCCTCTATGGGCGTGACGATGGCAGCATCGTTCCCATCGAGCCGGACCTTCTGGGCGAGCATCACCTCGCAGCCACGGCGGATGCCGAACTGATCGAAGGCTGCTTCGCATGGATCGGCGTGCGGCCCGAAGCGGAACGGGAAGCGCGCAGCCGTCATCTCATCACCATGTTGCAGCGCGCGGCGGACACCGGGCATGGCGTCAAGGCGGGCAAGGCTGCGATTGTGCTCGACGGACTCATTTTGTACCACCTGTCCGAGCTTGCCGCCGATTTCGCAGCGGTGCTGATCTCCACTCCGGGGCCGCTCAAGGGCCGCATCGAGATTCTGCTTGGCGCCCTTGATTTCGAGGCGTTGCGGGCCCTTGATCTCGCGCTGCCGAAATCGCCCCCCGGACTGCTGGAGTTCGCTTACAAAACCGCTTCGCGCCATGCCGCGCAGGCAACCTCGGCCCTCTCCAAACTCAGGTCGGAGGGAGCGGATGCGGGCCGGCTGGAATTCGCGCTCAAGGACATTGGTGATGCTCTGAGTTCTGTTGGCCGCCGCCTCTCCGCGCTTGGAAAGCATGACGAGGCTCTGTCCGCGAGCCTTGAGGCGGCGAGGATCTACCGGCACCTGGCCAAGAGCCGCTTCGACTCCCACGCACCGGATCTGGCTATAAGCCTTCGCGGGCTTGGCCAGACCTATTTGGGCAAGGGGCAGAACAAGGAAGCCATGGCCGCGCTGGAGGAAGCGCTCGCGGCGGTCGCGCCTTTCTTCGAGAAGACGCCTGAGGTTTTCTGGCGGCTCGTCGAGAGCTTGATCGGTGACTATGCGGTGGCTTGCAGTCTCGCGGACGCGGACGGGAACACCGGTTTGGTGGAGCGCATAGAGGCCGTGATCGAACGGGCCAAGGTCAGCGCCATCGGGAATTCCGCTGTGCCGGAAGAGGAGCGGGAGCGCTTCGCCAGCATCCAGGCGCTGTTCGAGAAGGCGCAAGAGACGGGAATGCTGGGTGAAGAGCTGCTGGCGAAGCTGCCGCCGGACACCGCGAAGCAGGCGCGCTCGTTATGGGCGGCGCTGGAGGGGCAGAAGGTGGGACGCTGAGCGGGGCCGTTGTGGTGCAAAAACAGCTCCGTCCAATCCTCACGCCCATCGCTGGCTTCGTCGTATTCCTGAAGCAGAAGATGGCCTGTCATAGCGCCGAAGCCATTACGAAGGAATTGCCGACCCTTTGTGCAACAGTTCGCAACGCCAGCCCGGCTTCGCCAATTCGACCTGCCCGCGCGGTGGAAAACGGCTGAGAGAGGATTGCTCCGTCTTCATAGACCCGGTTGGTTTCGATGGTTCAGCATGTCACGCTTTTGGGGCGTCAACATAAACCTCGCCGCCCATCTCGCGGAACTTCCCGCTCATCTCCGCCATCCCCGCCTGCGCCGCCATCTCCGGCGTTTCGTTCAGCCGGGCGGCGTAGTCCCGCACCTGCTGCGTGATCTCCATCGAGCAGAACTTCGGCCCACACATCGAACAGAAATGCGCAACCTTATGCGCCTCCTTGGGCAGCGTCTCACATTGCGCGGACCGCCAGACACCAGGACCTTTGGGCTTCTAAGGTTGAATCCGCCGGCAAAATGCACTAACTTCAATACATGCAGACAGTTACTGTAGAGCAAGCTGAAAAGAATTTGGCGGCGCTCCTCGAACGGGCGCGCGCGGGCGAGGAGATCGTAATTTCCGATGGCAGGCAGCCTGGCCTGCGGCTTGAACCCGTGAGCCAGCCATCGCGGAGAGGCTTTGGCGCGTTGCAAGGCAAGATCAAGGTCGCGGACGAGGATTTGTTCGGGCCGCTGCCAGAGGACGAATTGAAACGCTGGCACGGCGAAGGCGCGTGAGGCTGCTGCTCGATACGCACGTTCTTGTCTGGTGGTTTGCCGGAGACCGGAGGCTGCCCATTGCCACGCGGCAGCTAATCGATGCGCCAGAGGCCGAGCCCCATGTAAGTGCCGCCACGGCGTGGGAATTGGCGACGAAATACCGGCTCGGCAAGCTGCAAGAAGCGGCGCCTCTGGTAGAGGGTTTTTTCGATCTACTCGATAGGTACGGCTTCAAGCGCTTGTCCGTTACGGCAGAGCACGGTCACCGCGCAGGACTTCTACCGGGCGAACACAAAGATCCGTTCGACCGGATGCTTGCCGCGCAGGCCCTGATCGAAGACATGGGATTGGTCACCGCCGATCCGCTGCTTGCGGTATTCGGTGCGAGAGTGGTTTGGTAGCCGCAGAATGCTTAAGTTATTGGATTATCTGCAACCTTCCGTGACAGACTTCTCTGGCACGCGAGCGTTTGCATTTGGCTAGCCATCAGTTCGGTTGTCGCCCTCCTCTTTGATGAGGGCGCATTCCTGTCAACAACGCTCGACAGCTTTAAGGGCTCGATGCGAAATAAACGCGTCAGATTGCACAGGATTTTTGTCCGCCCGCCAGGCGCGGAAAGGTGCGTATACCCAGGGTATGTAAGCCTTTCCGTAACGCGGCGGACGGGCAAAAAGACACGCAAGGTGGCGCGTTTATTTCGCATCGAGCCCTAAGCCGCTATGGATTTCACGACGCCTCTTGCGGATGTGCTGTGTGCCCCCAAATACGAGCGGCTGGAGGTTCCAAGGATTAAACTTCTAGATCGGAAAACCCGCCATATTGCGCAAGCTGGATAGCGGGCCTTGAGGGCAGGCCAACCCGGGATAACCACACTCTCACGATTGGAACCGGCAAATTATGCTGCCGATTCGGAGAGCTTGAAGATGTGGCAAGTAGCATAAAGCCCTCACCTTTTTTCGACATAAACCTCGCCGCCCATCTCCCTGAACTTCCCGCTCATCTCCTCCATCCCCACCTGCGCCGCCATCTCCGGCGTTTCGTTCAGCCGCGCGGCGTAGTCCCGCACCTGCTGCGTGATCTCCATCGAGCAGAACTTCGGCCCGCACATCGAACAGAAATGCGCAACCTTATGCGCCTCCTTGGGCAGCGTCTCGTCGTGCATCGTGCGGGAGCCCTCGGAGTCGAGCCCCAAGTTGAACTGGTCCTCCCAGCGGAACTCGAACCGCGCGCGCGAAATCGCATCGTCGCGGAGCTGCGCGGCCGGATGCCCCTTGGCGAGGTCCGCCGCGTGCGCCGCGATCTTGTATGCGATCACGCCGGCCTTCACGTCGTTGCGGTCCGGCAGGCCCAGATGCTCCTTCGGCGTCACGTAGCAGAGCATCGCCGTGCCGAACCAGCCGATCATGGCCGCGCCGATGGCGCTGGTGATGTGGTCGTGGCCGGGCGCGATGTCGGTCACGAGCGGCCCCAGCGTATAGAACGGCGCCTCGCCGCAAAGCGCGAGCTGCTTCTCGACATTCACCTTGATCTTGTGCAGCGGCACATGGCCGGGGCCCTCGATCATCACCTGGCAGCCCTTGTCCCAGGCAACCTTGGTCAGCTCGCCCAGCGTTTCAAGCTCGGCGAATTGCGCGGCGTCGTTGGCGTCGGCGATTGAGCCAGGCCGCAAGCCGTCGCCCAGGCTGAACGACACATCGTAGCGCCGCATGATATCGCAAATGTCGCCGAAGCGCTCGTAGAGGAAGCTCTCGCGGTGATGGGCGAGGCACCACTTGGCCATGATCGAGCCGCCGCGCGAGACGATGCCGGTCACGCGCCGCGCGGTCAGCGGAACGTAGCGCAGCCTAACGCCCGCATGGATGGTGAAGTAGTCCACGCCCTGCTCGCACTGCTCAAGCAGCGTGTCCTTGAACACCTCCCAATCGAGCTTCACCGGATCACCGCCAACCTTTTCCAGCGCCTGGTAGATCGGCACGGTTCCAATCGGCACGGGCGCGTTGCGGATGATCCATTCGCGCGTGGTGTGGATATTGCGGCCCGTCGAGAGGTCCATCACCGTGTCCGCGCCCCAGCGGATCGCCCACACCATCTTCTCCACTTCCTCCTCCACCGATGAGGAGACAGCGGAGTTGCCGATATTGGCGTTCACCTTGGTGAGGAAGTTGCGGCCGATGATGACCGGCTCAAGCTCGGCGTGGTTGATGTTGGCCGGGATGATGGCGCGCCCGCGCGCGACTTCGCTGCGCACGAATTCGGGCGTGATGAACGCGGGGATATCGGCGCCAAAGCTCTCGCCATCGGCCAGCGCTTCCTTCGCCCGCTCAAGCGCTGACACGCGGCCCAGGTTCTCGCGGTGCGCGATGTAGGCCATCTCCTCGGTGACGATGCCCGCGCGCGCGAGTTCGAGCTGGGTGATCCCTGATAGAGGCCGTACCCCCTCACCCCAGCCTTCTCCCTCTGGGAGAGTGAGTCCCGCTGAGCCGGCGTCCCCTCTCCCAGAGGGAGAGGGACAGGGTGAGGGGTTGCCACGATAGACTTTATACCGCAGCGGAAACTCACGCGCCGCGTGCGCTTCGCCAGCAAGGCCATTGTCCTCCGGCTTCACCGCGCGGCCTTCATATTGCTCGACCGCGCGCGCCCGCACCCAAGGCTCGCGGATACGCGCCAAGCCCGCGTTGACGTCGATGGCCGGCGCCTCGTCCGTGTATGGCCCGGATGTATCGTAGACGCGGAACGGCGGCTCGCCGCTCGACGGGTGCAGCGCGATCTCGCGGAACGGCGCCTTGACACCTGGAAAGCCCGGCACCTCGGAATATGCCTTGCGCGAGCCCGGAAGGCCGCCCGTGGTTACTTGCACCGGACTAACAGTTTTCGGATCAATAGGCGCATTCATCCCGGGCCTCCTCTAGTGCATTCTTGCCGTGGCTGAGGATGACCGGCGCGCGCTTGAAGCTTGTTTGCAGCGACCATCCCTCCGCCGGTGCGAACCGGATCAGGTTCAACGGGTTGCCGCGCGGCTTTGTTCCCTCGCCCGCCAGGAGCGGAAAACCTTAGCGCGGTCTCAGCCGCATGCCTGCGGCCCCCCAAGGTTTCTCCTAATAGTGGGGCCGGAATGCAACGCTGGCAAGGTTCGAAGTTAGGGGGCTGGCTAGAAAGCCACAGAAGCGCGGAGAATCGGTGCGCGCGGCCCCTTCGCCAATATTGGCCCTTTGACTGCCAAGCTAAGCGGTAGCGGGATCTTTCGCCGCCGGGTCTGTGAACGGCATAAGCGCTGGCGTGCCGCTCTCGCGGTTCGCCGGAAGAGCGCCGCCATCGCCGGCGGTGCGGCCTTTAAGCCCATCTTCGACCGCATCCTTGAGCCAGTCCATGCCGCGCAAGGTAACGTCGCTCTGATGCGACGCGATCCTGATGCCGGCAGCTTGGAATGCGTCGAAGATGTCCATGCGAAGCTCGGTCATAACTCGATAGCAGGCGTTCACATCGTAAACGAACGCGAAAAGAATGAAATCCAGTGTGCCAGCCCTGAAGTCGTCCAAATAAACCAACGGTGCCGGTGAAACTGTTACAGCGGGGTGATCTTGCGCCACCTTGAGCAAAATCGCTTTCACCTCCCTCGGGCTGGAGCTGGACGAAACGCTTGCTTTGATCGTAACCCGCCCTGTATTGCTTCTGAGCGTCCAGTTCTTCACTTTCTCGCTGATGAAGAACGAATTGGGGATCAACACATTGGCGCCGTCGAAGGTTTCGATTTCGGTCGAACGGACGCTGACCTTGCGGACATAGCCCTCCTCGCCGCCGGCAACGACCCAATCGCCGACCTTGATCGGGCGCTCGGCCAGCAGGATCAGGCCCGACACGAAGTTGTTCACAACGCTTTGCAGGCCAAAGCCGATACCGACGGAGAAGGCGCCCGCGACGATGGCGAGGTTGGATAGATTGAAGCCCGCATAAGACAAGGCGATCAGTACCGCCGCGGAAAGGCCGATGTAGCCCACGGCCGTGCGAATGGAGTCGCGTAAGCCTCCCGAAAGGCCGGCGGGCTTGAGCACTTGCGTGTCCAGCCATTGCTGGAAGAACCTCGCGGCGAAATAGCCGAGCGCGAATATGACGGTAAAGGCTAGAAGCGCGGCGAACGACACATGGATGTTGCCGACGTCG
The DNA here is from genome assembly GCA_050298295.1 of Rhodomicrobiaceae bacterium. Lineage (GTDB taxonomy): Bacteria > Pseudomonadota > Alphaproteobacteria > Rhizobiales > Rhodomicrobiaceae > Rhodomicrobium. The sequence goes on along the minus strand of JBNKTW010000054.1, from coordinate 19,989 downwards.
AAACCGAAGAAGAACTGACGGTACCACTCGAAAATGTCTGCCCAGCCAAACCGCCATTGAACGAGAATGAGCGGGATCGCCGCGAGCAGCACCCCGGATTTCAAGAGCAGGCTGACCGGGACCGAGAGCTTTTGGCGGTTGCCGTTGTTGAGCTTGGCGTTGGCGGCAAGCCATCTGCCGGTATCGGAGTTATCGCTTCCCATCGCCTGCGCGATGCCGTTCGCCCAGAGCAGCAGCAGATAGACGATGGCCAGGATCGTGCCGGTGACAATGAGCTGCTGCGTGATGAAACGTGACAGCGAGACATACCCCGCCAAACCGGTTGCGAGCATGGCGATAACCATGACCCAGATGGTCAGCCTAAGGATATGCAGCCATGTCGACGGGGGCGCTTCCTCCGTCTTATCCTCGTGCAGCGGCGTCTTCAGGATGGCGGCGGCCAGCAAGGCTATCGCCGCATTTGGCAGCAGTATCAGCGCCAGCCTTGGCGAACCGGACGCTTTGAAGAGATAGACGGCCGTCTGCATGAAAGTGGCCACGCCATAGACCAGCGCCATGGCCAGCATGAGCCTCGAAATGTGCACCGCGGCCGCATTCGAGGCGGGAATCAGCCGCCAGCGGTGGTCCGCCGGCGAAAGCGCCGTGAAAACCAGTGCGTTCAAAACCACGATTACGATGATCGAACGGGCGCCGGAGTAGAAAAGCGTGCCGATGTCGTCCGGAAATGCCTGAACGTTGTCAATTGCGCTGTAGAGGAAGACCAGCGGCAGGATCGCTGGAATAGACTTGAGCAGAATAATGCCCGCCGCATCCGATGTCCGCTGCCAGAAAGGCGGCTCGCCGCCGTCTTCCCACCGGCGCAGCTTGCGCACCGCGGCCACCGCGAAAGCCGTCAAGCCTAGCCAGATCGCAAGCGCCACTCCAATAAGCGGGAGAATCTGATCGTTCTCCTGTGCGTCCCACCATTCCATCACGGCGAGCCGCGCCCTGCTTAAGGCCTCCATAATTTGCCCGGGCACCTTGCTCCAGGTCTCCAGGGAGAATACGCCCGGCGTGCGCTGGAACAGATTGCTGGTGAGCTTCGAGCGGCGGATGTCCAAAAGGTGGCCGATCAGCTTGGTAATCCGGCTCTGCATACCCTCCAGCGATCCATGCGCGGAGTTGAGGTAAGCGTGATAGGCGGTGGTTTCCGCGCGGTAGAGCGCCGCCTGCCCCAGCTCAGGCTCCTGGTCCTGAGTTGGTGCGGGCGGAAGCGCCTGCAAGTTGTCGCTGGCCGTATCGAGCGCCGGTTCGAGCTTCTTCAAAAGCGCGCCCGTATCGCCCCGCAGACTGACCAGCTCTGTCCTCAGCCCGTCCAGGGTCCTGTGACCGATCTTGGGATCGTGCATCAGGCGCTGCTCGATCTGGTCGAGGGCCTCGCGCCAGCGCTTGATCTTGGCGTCGATATTAACGCCTGTCGCCTTTCTGGCCTTTTTGGCGATGACGGCGGGCTTGACGCGCGGCAGCTTTACGGCTGGCGCCGCCGTCTGAACGGCGGCCGGGGATTGCGCGGCTCCCGCCTGCGGCGCCTGGGCCGAGGCGCCCGCGGCCATAACGGTCAAAATCGCGAAAAGCGGGGCTAAAATAGCGCAGCGCCGCAAAAACATTGGAGATGCCCTCACGCAAGAAGCTCACAAGCCAGCAAGCTACACTAGCTGTACAAGAAGCCGGCTATGCGGACAATATGGCGATGTTAGGAGCGTAAATGCCGGCGTGGTCATCTTCAGCCGGCAAACTTGCGCCGGGCCGTTAGGCCTCCGGCGCCGCCCCGCCGGTCTTGGCTTCGCCGCCGTTTTCCGGGTGTCCAGTGCGCAATGGCCCAGGGGTGCCGGAGACCCTGAACATCCTTTGGAAAAAGATGTTGTTGGGAATTTGCAGCGTGCTGCCGCTCTCCTCGTGGAGCGCCGTGAACATCATGTCGCGGCTGACGGCGCGGCCCTTCACGCCGTCGGGCAGTATCTCGACGGTCTGACCCAGATGAAACGGCCGCCAGATGGTGAGAAACAGGCTCGCCGTGACGTTGCTGATTATGGTCCAAACAGCGAGGAAGCCGACGCCCACCACCGCCGTGGTGCTGACGAGCAGGGTCCAGAGGCCGCCCATGCCGATGCCCCACAGGTTCAGAATGAGCATGGCCGCGATGATCCACACGGCCGCCCTGGCTGAGCGGGTGATAATGAGCGAGGTTTCGTAGGAAATGGAAAAGTGGCGTTTGGCGCCGTCGAGCAGCTTGCCGATGTAGCGCTTCACCAGTGTGGTGGCGGTCACTGCAACCGCCAGCACAACAATGGTGCCGGTCAGCGCCCCGAAATTGATATCGCTTGGGTCAAGCCAGTGGATAACGTCCATTACTCTTCCTCCCGCCTCACGGCTCAAGGTGGCGCCCAAAGGGCGTCATTCCCGCCCTATTCTCCGCAACCGCCGCCCCTTAAGCAAAATCGGCGGTAATTGCACGGCCGCGCAGCGCGGCAAGCTTCGGCTCCAGCTCATTCCAAAGCTCCCGCGCCGCTTCAAGCTTCCTGTCCTTGCCGTCCACGCCGAATGGACGTTCAAACCTCCGGTATTGCTGCTTTTTTGCATAAAAGCGGATGTCGCTCGTGTGCCTGACATCGAGGAACTTGCCAGCGTGGCGCTTGGCCAGACCATGAACCGGAAAAAAATACACTTCTGTATAACCGCGCATGGTGGGCGCGCGAAGCGATTCTCCCTGCTCGTACCAGTAATGCAGGACGCCGTCACGGTACAGCGACTGCATGGATTGGAAAGCCTGAGCGTGTGTGCCGTCGGGGTTCCAGTCGTCGCCCTGAACGTAAAGCTGGCCGTTGCGGAAGGTAATGCTCAGGAAGCCCAGATAGAGAAGCTGTTGCGCTTCCATGTCGGCGACCACCAGAGGCCAGTCACCCTCAATGAACTCGCGGCCCAAGAGCGCGCGCCGCAACAGCCTTGATAAAACGGGGATCTTTTCAACGACAAAGGTTGAAATCGGATAGCTCAGCTGGAATAGAAAGGCGAGCCCGGCAAGCACAGCCGGGACGGCCAAGTTCTTGTATTGCGCACTTACAGCTTGAAGTTGTTCCCAGTGCTGTAACACCCACCAGGCAAGCGCCGCGACACCTGCGTGAACCGCCGAATTTACGCCCCGGAACAAGTCTTCCCCCTCTGTCGCGACCGGCCGCACCTTTGCACATTCAGCCTTGGTCTTGCAATCCTTGCAATTCGCCGGTGGCCAGCCACGGACGCGTCATCCAAAAGAAAGCGGCCGCCGGCGCCGTTGAGCAGTCAACGGCTCCATATTGTGAGTAAGCTTGTGCGGAAAGCGGGCGGGGCCCGGACCTGCCGTGGCCGTCAATCGCAGAATAGCGGAACGAGCTTGAGATTAATGAAGAGCTGCAGAGGCTGTCCCCGCAAGCCCGATATCCTTAACCTGTGCCCCCTGGCCGCGAGTTTCTTGTGCAGCGCAACAAGGGCTCCTATACCGGTGCTGTCGATGAAGCTCACATTGGAGAGATCGAGCAAAACGTCCTCCCCGGCGCAAGCAAGCGAATCGATCTCCTGGCCATATTGCTGAAGATACGCTGCATCGAAGTTCGCATCGAAATCGCACTTCATTGACGCCCTCACCGCAATTTTAGGGTGTATCATAAGATAGAGCAAGCGTGTTTACACAACCTTAACGGGATGATGGCTAGAATGGCGCTTGGGCCAATTGCGGGTGCCCGCCATCAGTTCCGCACAAGGCGCTGCCCGTAGTTTGTACCACTGGAATCAACATGAAGTTGTGAGAAACAGGCATGAGCCTCTACGGTTTGCTGACGACCAGCGCATCAGGCATGAACGCCCAGTCCACGCTGTTGGGCAGCGTTGCCGACAATATCGCCAATATCAATACGATTGGTTACAAGGGGGCGTCGGCGGAATTCGCCTCCATGGTCCTCGACTCGGGTGGCGGCGTAGGTTCGGGAAGCGTCCTGGCGGCTTCGCACATCTCGGTTAGCAAGCAGGGGAACATAAACGCTACAACCAACCCCACCGACCTTGCGATCCAAGGCAATGGCTTTTTCATCGTTCAGGACTCCAGCGGCCAGCCTTTGCTGACACGCTCCGGCTCCTTCACCCAAAGCGCCACCGGCGATCTCGTGAATGCCGCGGGATATACGCTGTTGGGGTATCCCGCAGGCACAACCGGCGCCGCAAACGGGTTTAACGGCCTAGCGCCGGTTAATCTGAGCACCCTGGGGCTCAAGGCGTCCCCCACAACCGAGGGGCAGCTCTACCTCAACCTTCCCGCGAATTCGGCGGTCATCGCCCCGGCGAACCTGCCGTCGGCGGGCGGTACAAGCTACACGCAGAAATCCGCTCTCGTGGGCTATGACAACGTCGGCAACCAAGTCACGCTTGACGTTTATCTTTGTAATGCGGGGACGAACAACTGGGAAGTGGACATTTATAACGCCGCGGACGCAACTAGCGGCGGGTTCCCCTACTCAAGCGCCGCCCTTACCAGCTCGACGCTGACTTTCAACCCTGCGAACGGCACGCTCACCAGCGGAAGCCCGGTAAGTTTCACGTTCCCTAATGGGCAGCCGGTGACGCTCGATATGTCGCAGACAACGGAGCTGGCGACCGACTATACCATCTTGCAGGCCAACACCAACGGTAATGCGCCGAGCCAGGTTGCCAGCGTAAACATTGCGGCGGATGGTGTGCTTTCGACCGTCTATGAAAACGGCGCGACGGTTGCGCAGTATGAGATACCGCTTGCAACGGTGGTAAGCCCCGACAACATGACGGCCGTAACGGGCAACGCCTTCCAGGCGAACGCAAATTCGGGCGCCGCACAGATTGGTAAGGCCGGACTAGGCGGCGTGGGCACGATCGAGTCCAATGCGCTCGAGTCTTCCACGGTCGATCTCGCCTCGGAGCTAGCACAGATGATCGCGGCGCAGAACAACTATCAGGCCAATTCGAAAGTGTTCCAAACAGGCTCTCAGCTATTGCAGGTTCTTATCTCCCTTGATCGCTGAGCCATTAGTAGTGAAGGCAGGTCATGAATCTTAGTTCTGCCTTATATGGTGCGACAGCAGGAGTATCTGCGGTATCCGCGCAGATCTCCTTGGTATCTCGCAACATTGCGAACCAGAGCAACCCGAACGCAAGCCGCAAAATCGCAAATGTGGCCACCGCCAACGGCATGCCGTCGTTGGTTTCGGTTTCCCAGGCGTCGAATTCGGCTCTGTTGAGCAGCCTTCTGTCCGCGAATTCAAGTCATGCTCAGCAATCGGCCGTTTCGAGTGCAATGAGCCAGCTGGAAAGCACGCTGGGCACGTCGGCGAGCAGCGCGACGTCCCCGGTTGCGCTCATCGGGCAATTGAGTGATGCGCTGCAGACTTACGCGGTTTCCCCGCAGAGCCCAATAAGCGCGCAGGCCGCGGTCATGGCGGCTACGAACCTAGCCAACGGGCTCAACAGCGCTAGCACCACGGTCCAAAACGTCAGGGCGCAAGCCGACGCCGGCATCGCGGACTCCGTGGCTAAAATCAATGACCTCCTCAACCAGTTCACCGAGGTCAATCAGACCATCATTGCCGGGACTGTGACAGGCGCGGACATCACCGATGACCTGGATCAGCGCAACAGCCTGCTCCAGCAACTGAGCAGCGAAATCGGCATTTCGACGGTCAAGGGGCCGGACAATGGCCTTAAAATCTATACGGGCAGCGGCCTTACGCTCTTCGACCAGACGCCGATGCAGGTCACGTTCCAGCAAAAGCCCGCCTTCGCCGCATCAACGCAAGGCAATGCGGTGTATGTGGACGGCGTCGCGGTCACGGTTCAGGACTCCCCGTTCATGGTCCAAAGCGGAGCGCTTGCCGGCTTGGTGGCGGTTCGTGACAGCTTAGCCGTGACCTACCAATCGCAGCTCGATCAAATCGCGAGCGGCTTGATCACGGCGTTCCAGGAGACGGATCAAAGCGCCACCCCCACACTGCCCGAGCAGGCCGGCCTGTTCACGAACGGCGGCAGCCTTATCGTACCGCCAACCTCGACCGTGACCCCAGGCCTGGCGGCGAACATCCAGGTGGCGTCCTCCGTGAACATCTCCACGGGAAACCCGAGCCTGCTGCGGGATGGCGGTATTTCGAGCAGCGGCGCTGCCCCTTACGTCTATAATCCAGTCTCAGGGCAAACCGGTTACTCGGACCGTCTGAACGAACTCGTTTCGAACCTGTCGCAGCCTCTTACCTTCGACACGAGCGCCGGCGCCGGCACTGAGGCCAGCGTCACCGGCTACGCGGCGGCATCCGCCTCATGGCTCGGAACGCAGGCAAACCAAGCCTCAGCCGCAGCAAGCTATAGCGCCGCCGTCCAGAGCAGCGCTTCCGGCGCACTTTCAAACACGACAGGAGTGAATCTGGATACGGAGCTGAGCCACATGCTGGCGCTGGAGCAATCCTATCAGGCGTCGGCAAAGCTCATGAGCACAGTCAGTATGCTCTACGCAGCGTTGTTCCAGGCGATTCAGTAGGTGGCCGCCATGTTGAACCCAATATCGACCAATTCCCTGCACGCAATCCCCAGGCTTGCCGTCGCCGATTTACAGTCTAAGCTCGCCAGCGCCGAAGCGGAGATTACGAGCGGCGAAATCTCCAACCATGTCCAAACGCTTGGAAACCGGCTTGGGCTCGACCAAGCGCTTCGCAGCCAGGCAAACACTCTGACCAATTTGCAGAGCACGAATGCCGTGATCGGCACCGCGCTTACGGCGTCGCAAAACGCGCTCACCAAAATCTCCTCCGATGCCCAGAGCTTCATGAACACGCTGATAACGGCGAAAAGCTCGGGGAACGTGAGCTCGCTTGCAGAGGAGGCGCGGTCCTTTCTCGATACCTTCACAGCCTCCGCGAACACGATGTCGGGCGGCGCCTACGTTTTCGGCGGAACCAACGCGACCGCGACTCCCATCGCAAGCTATTCTGGAGCGCCGCAGACCGCCGTCGCCGCCGCATTCCTAACCGAATTCGGCTTTTCGCAATCCAGCTCGCAGGTAAGCTCGATTACCGCCGCCAGCATGGAGAGCTTCCTATCGGCAGGGTACGCCAGCCTTTTCGCCGACCCCTCCTGGGGCACGGACTGGTCGCAAGCATCGAGCACCGAAACAACGGCGGTCATTTCGCCAGGGCAGAGCATAACCACCTCCGTCACCGCGAATGAGACCGCGTTCCGCCAGCTTGCCAACGCCTACACAAGCCTCGCCGATCTGGGCTTGGACAATCTGAACGGCGCGGCCCAGCAAGCCGTCATCGGCAACGCGCTTGAGCAAATCAGCGGAGCGATCCAGGGTATCGGCACCATGCAGGCGAAACTTGGCTTTTCGCAATCGCAGATCACGAGCGCGAACAAGTCGCTGGATACCCAGATCAACACAATCAACGAAACGGTTGGCGAACTCGATGGCGTGGACCCTTACGAGGCCGCCGAAAAGCTCACTAACCTCACAACTCAGCTTGAGACCGCGTACAGCCTGACGAGCAGGATCTCTAGGCTTGGGCTGGTGAATTATCTGTAAAGCCGGGTTCAGAAACCGGAATTGCGGGGAGAAGGCAGATGTATCAGAGTTCCTACAGCGAAGTGCTGGAAAATGCGCCGCAAACCCAGCGGTCCAACGAGCGGGCGGCAGTTCTCCACTCCATCCGGCTCCTGGAAACCGCGGAGCAATCCGGCCTCGATTCGAACGAGGCGGTAGAAGCGCTTTCATTCCTGCGCAGGCTTTGGGAATTCTTCCTGGTGCATCTTGCCAGCGACGACAACAAACTCCCGGACAAATTGCGGGCGGACCTCATCTCGATTGGGTTGTCCCTCCTGCGCGAGAGTGAGCGCGTCAGGACCGGAGAAGTACAGGATTTGAGTGCGTTAAAGGAGATATCTCAGATCATTGCCGACGGATTAACATGACCAAGCCATTCAGCATCAGTCTGAAGTCCGGTGAACGGATATATATTAACGGCGCGGTGGTGCGCGTCGACCGGAAGGTTTCGCTAGAGTTTCTGAACGACGTAACGTTTTTGCTGGAAGCGCATGTCATGCAGCCGGACCAGACGACGACGCCGTTCAGGCAGCTCTATTTCATCGTTCAGACGATGCTGATGGACCCAGCCGATACCGCCGCAGCCCGGAAGCTCTTCGATAGCGTTCATACCAACCTAAGCGGCGCTCTCACATCCCCGGAGTTGCTTCATGCGCTCACGGAGGTGCGGCGGCTTGTCGAAGCCAAACGGTATTTCGAGGGTCTCAAGACGTTGCGCGGCTGTTTTGTCAAAGAGGCGGAGATTCTCCGGGCTGGCGGCGGCGAAAACTGGGGTAGCGGCAGCAAGATGAAGTATCAGATAGGAGCACAGCGATGACAGTTGCAGCCATAGACGCCACAACGGCGGCGAACACCGCTGCGGCATCGAGTACTTCAAGCACCTCGGCCAACACCGTCAACTCGGTCAACTACGACGAGTTTCTGACGCTGCTCGTGGCGCAGTTGAAAAACCAGGACCCCACCAATCCGACCGATCCGACCCAGTTCGTTTCGCAGCTGGCATCGTTCTCGGCCGTTGAACAGCAGATCCAGACGAACACGAAGCTCGACACCTTGCTCACCCAGTCGTCGATTTCACAAGCCGGCGACCTGATCGGCAAGACCGTCACCTCTTCGGACGGCAAAACTTCCGGGGAAGTCGCATCGGTTCTGATTACTTCGTCGGGTCAGGAGGCTACCTTGACGACTGGCGAGACGATTAGCATCAGCAGCGGCATCAGGATCTCGTGAGGCTTGCCGGAGGGGGGATGAATCAGGCGGACGCACTGGACCTTGTGCGCACAGCGATATGGACCGTCATCCTGGCGAGCGGGCCGTCGATCGTGGCTGCAATGGTCGTTGGAATTTCGATATCGCTTTTTCAAGCACTAACACAGATTCAGGAAGCTACGCTCACGTTCATTCCCAAAATTGTCGCAATATTCTTGGTTTCCATGGCTACTGCGCCGTTTATAGGAAGCGTGTTATACAGCTTTTCTGAGCTTGTTTACTCCCGCATCGAGCACGGTTTCTGAAAGGCCAGACGGCTTTTCGTAAATAGAATACTTGTATAGCGCCAACGCGCAGGCAAAAATGGCTATTGCACCGGCAACACCAGGCACCGCACAGCGAGCCAGCAATCAGGACGTGGGTTTTGCACTGGGTATCCTGTTCATGCTCACAGTGCTCTTCCTGCCGCTGCCGGCACCCGTCATCGACATGGGGCTCGCGCTTTCGATATCGCTTGCCATCCTGATCCTGATGGTCGCGCTGTGGATTCAGCGTCCGCTCGATTTCTCGGCATTTCCAACAATTCTGCTCATTGCGACGCTGCTTCGCCTTTCTCTGAACATCGCCACCACGCGCCTGATCCTTTCAAACGGCGCGGAGGGGGTTACGGCGGCCGGTTACGTAATCGCGGGCTTCGCCAGCTTCGTGATGGGCGGCGACTTCGTGATCGGCATCATCGTCTTCGCGATCCTGATCACCGTGAACTTCCTCGTGATAACGAAGGGTGCGACCAGGATAGCGGAGGTGGGCGCCCGGTTCACGCTGGACGCCATCCCCGGCAAGCAAATGGCCATCGACGCTGACCTCGCGGCGGGAATCATCAACGAGCAGGAAGCTCAGTCGCGCCGCCGCGAGCTTGAGGAAGAAAGCTCCTTCTTCGGCGCGATGGACGGCGCCTCAAAATTCGTGCGCGGCGATGCAATCGCGGGCGTCATCATCACGGTCATCAACATGTTTGGCGGCATCGTCATCGGCGTGTGGCGGCACGATATGACCGTCGCCGCCGCGTCCAACGTGTTCATGAAGCTTTCCGTGGGCGACGGCCTGGTGACGCAAATCCCCGCGCTCATAGTCTCGCTTGCGGCAGGCCTCCTGGTTTCGAAAGGCGGCACGCGGGGCTCGGCCGAAAAAGCCGTTCTCGGACAGCTCGGAAATTATCCCCGCGCCCTGTTCGTCGCGGGCCTCGTCTCGTCGGTCCTGGCAATGGCGCCGGGCTTGCCGTTCTTCCCCTTCGCGCTCTTGGCCGCCACCATGGCGTTCATCGCCTACGCCGTTCCCCGCAGGAAAGCGGAGGCGCAGGCGATGCAGGAGGCCACCGCCGCGCGTGCACAGGCCGCGGCGGAAGAGGAAGCCAAATACTCGGTCAAGGAATCGCTGAAAATCCCCGGCATCGAGCTGTGCCTCGGCAAGCAGGTTGCCGCCGCGCTATTGCCGGCACATGCCGAGCTTGCGCAGCGCGTTACGAAGATGCGCCTGAAATTCGCAAAGCAGTACGGCTTCGTCATACCGGAAATAAAGCTCTCGGACGACATATTCATGCCGCCCAAGGCGTACCAGATCAAAATTCACGGCGCGATCATTGCCAGCAGCGAGCTGAAAATCGGCGAGGTTCTGGTGGTCACTGGCGATGGTCCTTTGCCGCGGGTGCCTGGAGAAGAAACGCGGGAGCCAGCCTTCGGAATGAAGGCGGTCTGGGTGCCCGAAGTCTTCGCCGCCGCACTCAAAGCCGAGGGGTTCACGCCGGTCGACATCATGTCGGTACTGCTGACGCATCTTGGCGAAGCGCTCCGGAACAATCTCGCCCAGCTCTTTTCCTACAAAGACTTCCGCAAGCTGCTCGATGGCCTCGAACCCGAATACAAACGCCTGCTGGACGAAGTTGTCCCCTCCAGCCTCTCGAACTCCGGATTTCACGCTGTCTTGCGCCGGCTGCTTTCGGAGCGGATTTCAATCCGCAACCTCAATCTGATCCTGGAAGCGGTCGCCGAGATCGCGCCCCACGTCCACAGGACCGAGCAGATCGCCGAGCATGTGCGCGCGCGGATGTCTCAGCAAATTTGCGCCGATTTCGCTCAGGACGGGGTGCTCAAGATCCTGCGGCTCGGGCAGCGCTGGGAAACGGCGCTGCATCAGGCGCTCCGGCGCGATGTCAAGGGCGAGGTAGTCGAGTTCGACATCGAGCCGGCCGCAATCGAGCAGTTCAGCGCGGACGTATCGAAGGTTGTCCGCGACTTGATGGACCGGGGGGAGATTTTCGTGCTGGTCGCGGGACCGGATATCCGCCCCTATGTGCGCATGGTCACCGAGCGGATGTTCCCCAATCTGCCGGTGCTTTCGCATCTTGAGATCGCCCGCGGTATGCCGATCAGCCAGGCCGGCTCCATATCATGATAGAGCAGGCACTCGATGCTCTGCCGGGCTTGGTTGTTTCGGTGTTTCTCGTCTTCTGCCGGATCGGCGGCTGCCTGATGCTGGTGCCGGGCTTCGGCAGCGCGAGGATACCGGCGCAGATCCGCCTCTTTTTCTCTATCGGCGCCAGCATCGCAGTTTTCGCCGTTCTTGGAGAACTCCAGGGTGTTAGCCAAAACGTAACCGATCTCACGCTTATGGCGAGACTCGCGGGCGTCGAGGCCGCGAAGGGCATCTTCATCGGATTTCTGGTCCGCTTCTTTTTCGCTTCCTTACAGTTTATGGGCGAAGCTGCGGCCGCCTCCTTGAACATTGGCAGGCCCATTGCTTCTCCCGAGGATCGCGAGCAGCTGCCCGCGCTGGCGGCAATTATCTCGGTCACTGCGACGACGCTGTTTTTCGTCACCGATCTGCATTTGGAGCTGCTGCGCGCGCTGGTCCAGTCTTACAACGTCTTCCGGTTCGGCGCCGAATTCGGCAAAAGTGGAGAGGTTGCGGAGCTGAGCAGAGTGCTTACGGCAGCCAGCTTTCTTGCCCTCCAAGTATGCTCGCCTTTCCTGATTTTTGCGCTACTTGTTAATCTGTTGTTTGGCATCTTGAACAAGCTTGCGCCGATGATACCGGTTGTTTTCGTCTCACCTCCTTTCGTCATCGGAGGAGGACTGCTATTGTTCTATTTCATCGTGCAGGACTTCTTTTCTGTATTTATGGCGCGCTTTTCGGACTGGCTCATCTCTGGGTGATTTTATGAGAAAACCGCTTCACCGGGCAAAAAGGCTGTTCGACGTGCAGCATCAGCTCTATCGCATGGAGCTTTCGAAGCTGCAGGCATCCCAGCAATCCCTCTGGCAGGCGCAGAAAGCCGAGCTGGATGCTCTCGCGGCGCTGGGCGCGGGGGAGCCATCGGCGATGCCTTCGCAGCTTGCCGCAAAGATTGCGGCGCGGTCGAGTGTCAAGGTTCACGCGCAGCGGGCGTGGGTGGAAACGCAGATGACACAGACGCTTGACCTCGCCAGAAAGGAACACGTCGCCAAGCGGAGGCTTGAAGCCGAACGGGCGAACGTGGAGAAGCAGGAATCCAAGGTGGCTCTTGAGGCGGCTATCGACGCCTTCCTTGGACGCAAGCGCTTCTAATTGAATTCGAAAAGACGCTGGACATCCAGGATCGGAATGAGTCCAGATTCGAGCACGTAAAGATCGCGCGTATAGCGCGCCTGCAGTTCATCGCAATGGGGCGGAATATCGGTTCGCGCCGATTCGGACAGCGTCAGGACATCGCCGACGCGATCGACAAGAAGCGCGAAAGGCTCGCCTCCTCTTTCCAGGCCGATGGCGACGTTTTCTCCGCCGCTCTCCGCAGGCGGCGCTCCAAGCCGGCGCCTGAGGCTGACCGCGACGACGACCCTGCCTCTCAAATTGATAAAACCGGCGACCTCCTTCTGCATAAGGGGGATGGGCGTGATCGACCCGACCCGGAAGATCGCCTGCGCTTCGTTCACCTCCAGGCCAAAGACGTTGTCGTTGACATAGACGGTGAAGAAGCTCGTTCTTCTGCCGGACGCCACCCCGGAGGCAGCAGCGCCACCCTCGGTGCGGATATTCGTGCCAGCGCTCATTGCGGGATCAGCCAAAGCTAACGTCTTTCTCTAACTCTAAGGGGGCCACGTTCACATTCGCCGCCTCCGGCATCCTCGCGGATAGCGCTTCGAGATGCGCCGCGATGGTGTCGAGCAGGCCGCGCCGGTCGAATTGGTTGATCAGTATGTCGCCTTCGTGCCCGGTTTCGTGGCCGGCTTTCTGGCCATCGCCGATAACCAGGCGGAGCGCATCCGGCTGGCGCGAAAGCGCGCTCTCGTCCAGAGAATCCCTGGATTTTGCATCCAGCACGATCACGCCGTAATTCGCTTGCTGCAATAGCTTGTTGGCTTGCTCTGCGGTTTCGGCGGCGGTGACGTGGTGCCCAGCAGAGGTCAGCACAGGGGATAGCAAATCGTGCATTTCAGGATCGCTGCCGACAAGCAGCAGGCTCACATGCTGCGTTTCGGTTACATGCTGCGAAGACTGATATGCGAGGCCCAGGTAGTATCCCGTGTCGATGAATTCGACGGCGGTGCCGCGCAAATCCATGGTGCCGACGATGGAAGGCGTTTCGCTCGCAAGCTGGATCTCGCCGGAAGTCTCGACGATATCCAAGACCTCGTCCACCCAAAGGCCGAAGGTTTTGCCGTGGAGCGTGATAATCAGGATCAGGCAGGTATCCGTATCCCGGTTGACGTCATCGACCGGAAGAATAGGAACAAGCTTGTCTTGATGGCGGTAGAGATATAGCTGGTCGGCCTGATAGATGGCGCTTGCCTTGGGCCGCACGATTCGCAAGACCGCGGATCGCGGAACGACTTTCGGCGCGCCGGACCCTGCCTTGAACAGGATAAGATTCGAAGCCATCGCGGCTATCTGCTGCTCTTCCCTGGCCTGCTGATGAATGGCCTCGGAGGCCAGCTCAACGCTCATGACATCCGCGACGCCGGCGGGGTCGAGGATCAGAATGACCGAGCCGTCGCCCAGGATCGTGTTGCCGGAGTAGACCTTGAGCCCCGAGAACAACTGGCCGAGAGGCTGGACCACGATCTCCTGTATGCCCACCACGTCGTCGACGACGATGCCGAATTTCTTGCCGCGCAAGCCCAGAATGACGACCAGCTTGTCGTTGTAGTCATCCGCCGTTGGCAGCCCCAGGACCCCCGCCAGTTCGGCGACTGGTATGATTTCGTCACGAAGCTTGAGCACCAGGGCGTTCTCGACGATTTGCAGCGTATTCGAATCCTCGCCCACGCCAACCGCCTCGTTCACACACTGCTGCGGAATGGCGAATTGCTGGCCGGCCGCCTTGACAACGAGTGCGGGCGCGATTGCCAGCGTGAGCGGGATCTGCAGAGTGAATTTGGAGCCTTTGCCCTTGGTGGATTGGAGCGAAATAGTCCCGCCGATAGCGCTCAGGCTCGATATGACGACATCCATGCCGACGCCGCGCCCCGAGACGTTCGTAACCTTTTGCGCGGTGGAGAAGCCCGGCATGAGAATGAAGCGGTAGATTTCCTCTTCGCTCATGCGCGCAATCGCCTCCTGGGTGCCGAGGCCGCGCTCGACGGCCTTTTCGCGGATACGGTCCGCGTCGAGCCCCCGGCCATCGTCCGCGATCTCCAGGTGGACCTGGCCGGACTCGTAATAGGCCGCGATCAATATTTCGCCGGCCTCCGGCTTGCCGGCGGCGAGGCGTTCCTCGGGAGTTTCGATGCCATGGTCCGCGCAATTGCGGATCAGGTGCATGAGCGGGTCGCGGATCGCTTCGATAAGCTGCCGGTCGAGTTCGGTATCGGCGCCCTCGATGACAAGATTGTATTTCTTCTTCAACTCGACAGAGAGTTCGCGGACCAGCCGCGGGACGCTTGCAAACAGGCGGCTCATCGGCTGCATACGGGCGCGCATAACCGCGTCCTGCAGGTCCGATGTGACGGTCGAGAGTCTTTCAAGCGGCGCCTTGACCTGGGCCAGATTGTATTGGCGCGACAGCTCCAGGATTTGATTGCGCGTCAGAACGAGTTCGGACACGAGGTCCATGATGCGCTGAATGGCCGGCACCGAGATCCGGATCGTGTCGGGCGTCTTGTCTTTGCCCGCGGCCTGCTCGGCTTCTTTTCCCTTCTTTTCTGCTTGCGCAGGTTGAGCCGGCTGCTGCTCTTTAGTCATCTGCATGGCGCCGGCAGCTTCGCCGGGCCCCGCAGACAGGGCCGGTTCCTGTATTGCAGGTTCGCTTTCGATAGCGGCAGCGGGTACTGGAGCGGGAGCCCTTCCGCCCGCAGCTTGCCGCGCTTCCTTGTCCTTGGCATGTTTCGCTTTTGCCGGCCGCTTCTTCGTTTTCGGACGTTCAGCCGCTTCCGGCTCCGGCTCCCGCTCCGGTTCCAGCTCCGGCTTGGGCTCGCTCACCTCGGGCTCTGCCGGCTGCTCCTGCGCGCCCTGCAAATAGGTTTCGATTGGGCCGATGATGTCCTGATCGTCGCCTTCGGGCTCCTGCTCAAGCTCTCCGACCTTCGCGACTAGGTATTTGATGCGGTCCATGCCTTGCAAGAGCAGCGACACGGCTGTTGCCGTGGGAGGCGCTCCGCTGCGCAGGGTGTCGATCAGGGTTTCGGCAGCGTGCGAGATCGTTTGAAGGCGCGTCAGGCCAAGAAAGCCAGCGGTTCCTTTAATCGTATGAACAAGCCGGAATATTTGCGTAACCGCATCGGAGTCGTGCGGATTTTGCTCGAACGAGACGAGATAGGTCTCAATCCCTTCGATGTGTTCCTTGCTTTCGCTAAGAAAATCAGCAAGCAATTCATCCATAGTATCGTTCTCGTACGGGGCCGTTATACTACGCCTGCATTAATCTATCTGCGAGCGCTTGCGACTCTTCAGGCGCAATCGCCAAGCCGTAATTAACCATGCGTGCCGCCCCCTCCATTTCTTCTCTCAACTTCTTGGATATTTGTCCGCAAAATTCCTCCACGTCATCGGCATTAAGCTCGCTACTTGCGCTGTTTCTCTCTCTTATTACCTCAACAGCCCTGTCTGCTATCTTGTCTATTTTTGCAATCTGAACTTCGAACTTCTTCTTAAAACTGTCGTCAAGCATACCGTAAATCTTAATCGCAATGTCGCTGCCGGGTAGCGGTGACGTCATGAAGTATTCTTCATAGGACTTCTTCTTCCAGGCCAGAAGCTCATCGACCATTTCGGGAAGAAGGACTGGAAGGTTTTCGACGAGCAGCAGCACCTCATTATATTGGTTCAGAAAATCGTTTGCGATTCCAGAGCTTGGATTAACCAAATTGCTGGCCTGCTTGATGAGATCCAGCGTTTCCATCAGATGGCAGCTGGCAACGGGCAGTTTGGAGTGTGCGGTCATCTGCTCTGATCCCACATTTGAACGGACAACCGATAGCGTGCAAAGATTAACAATTCGCGTTCTAGTGGCGGTGCATTGTAGAAAGCTCCCTGGCTGCATGAGTCCCGTGCTGTTTGCGTTCGCAAAATGCTGAGCGCCGGATAACACGGGTTTAACTCAGAACGTGCACATATCAATCATCCGCAACTCTCGATGCAGGATGCTTGCAATGTTTGCGCGGCTGAAAATCTCAACGCGTATCAATCTCATTCCGCCGCTCGCAGCCCTAGCGATCCTCGCCACGGCGGCTATCGGCCTTTGGACTCTGCGTTCGCAAATGATCGAGGACCGGCAAGATGAACTCCGCAATCTCCTGACTCTGACGTTGTCTGTGGCGCGCGCGGAAATGAAGGCGGCGGGAGGAGAGGCTACCGAAGCCGGAAGGAAGGCATTTCTCTCCGTTCTCAGCTCGGCGCGGTTCGGCCTGGGAGCCGGGGAGGGCTATGTTTTTGCTTATGACTATAAAGGAATTACCCTCAGCCACGGAGACTCTAAGAAAATTGGCGAGAACCGCTTCAGCACCGTGTTTGAGAACGGCAGGAAGATGGTTCAGGAGTTCATTGGCATTGCCAAAAGCCCCGCAGGTTCGGGCTTCGTGGAATATCCGGCGGAAAAGGGCGCGAGCGAAACCACACCCCCTAAGCTTACTTTCATACAAAACGTTCCCGAGATTGGCGGCCTGGCGGGCATTGGCGCCTACGTTGACGATATCGACGCCATCTTCTACCAGCGGCTGTTGTGGGAAGCCATCTTGACGGGACTGCTGCTGGCCGCGATCGTCGCGTGGACGTACTTCGTGGGCCGCTCCATATCGAAACCGCTATCTGACCTTTCGGATACCATAGCCCGGCTTGCCAGCGACCTGAACATCCGTTCAGCCGGTACGGACGGCATGAGCGAGCTTGCCTCCATTGCGAGGACAGTCGAAATTCTGAGGAAGAACGCGGTCGAGCGGAATAAGCTACTCGAAAAGATGAGCGAGGCTCAGGAAGCCGAGGAAAATCGCAGGAATTCCGTTCAGACGCATGTGCTGGCCTTTCAGAGGGCCGTAACCTCCGTTTTGTCCGCGCTCAACGAGCAAGTGGAGCAGCTCCGGTGGTCGGCCGAGACCCTTTCGCAGGCGGCGGAAACCGCGACAAGCGAGGCGGCCAATGCCGCCAGTGTTTCCGCGAGCGCGGCCGATAATTCGCATGTGGTGGCCGCTGCCACGGAGCAATTGAGCGGGTCCATCCGGGAAATCGCCGACCAAGCCGTGCTGACCAATGCCGTCGTGGAGGCAGCCACGCTTGCGGCAACGCAGACCAACCAGGATGTTGCGGGGCTCGCCAGCGCGGCGGAGGCGATCGGGTCGATTGTTGCGGTCATCCGCGGGATCGCCGACCAGACCAATCTGCTGGCGCTGAATGCAACCATCGAGGCGGCGCGCGCGGGCGAAAGCGGCCGGGGCTTCGCCGTGGTGGCCGCCGAGGTCAAGGAGCTTTCAGCACAAACCGCCAAGGCTACCGATGCGATTGCCGAGCAGATCCACGCCATTCAGAGTTCCACCGGCACAGCGGTTGGCGCTATTCAGTCCGTTTCGAGCAAGGTTGCCGAGATCCAGCAGTTTACCGGCGCCATCGCCTCGGCCGTTGAAGAGCAAACGGCCACGTCTCAAGAAATCGCGAACAACGTTTCGCTCGCCGCCGGGGCGAGCGAAAACGCCGCAAAGAGTTCGGGCGAGGTTTCGCAAGTCGCGGTGCAGACCAAGGAGCAGGCCACCTCGGTTTCAAGCGTTTCCTTGACGCTCTCGGACGTTTCCACGCAACTTTCAAAGGCGGTGGAAGACTTCATCGGGGCGATTGTCAGCGAGCTTGGCGAAGATGACGGGGAGGCGGTGAGCGCTCCGCAAGTGGGCATTGCGAAAGCGGCCTGATGCCTGACCGGGCCGTATTCGCCCGCAGCAGCCGGTCAACTCTCTGTGTTTGCCCTTATGTTGCTCCGCAACCTGAAATAGCTTAATCAAAATTTAGGCAGCCATTAAGCCGCTCCGAAAGACGCGGGCGCTGGCAAATTCGCACCCTTCGAAATTTGAGAGGTTACAAGCATGGACGGGCAAGACGCCATTGTGATCGCAAGCGCCGCGCGCACTCCGGTTGGTTCGTTCAACGGATCACTGGCGGGCATTCCAGCCCATCGGCTTGGCCAGACCGTTATTACCGAGGCGCTCAAGCGCGCCAACACCGAGCCGGGCGAGGTGAGCGAGGTGATCCTCGGGCAGGTGCTGGCGGCGGCCCAAGGGCAGAATCCGGCAAGGCAGGCTTCGATCCTGGCCTCGCTGCCCATCGAGACCACCGCCATGACGATCAACTTCGTGTGCGGGTCGGGTTTGCGCGCGGTTGCCATGGCGGAGCAAGCGATCCGTTGCGGGGACAGCACTATCGTGGTTGCCGGCGGCCAGGAGAACATGAGCCTTGCGCCCCATGCCGCCTATCTTCGCGCGGGCCAGAAGATGGGCAGCCTTGAGATGATCGACACCATGATCAAGGACGGCCTTTGGGACGCCTTCAACGGCTATCACATGGGCGCCACCGCCGAGAACGTGGCGCGCCAGTGGCAGATCGGCCGCGACCAGCAGGATGAGTTCGCCGTCGCCTCCCAGCAAAAGGCCGCGGCGGCAAGGAAAGCCGGCCGGTTCGGCGAGGAAATCGTTCCCGTTACGATCAAGAGCCGCAAGGGCGATATCGTCTTCGCGCAGGACGAGTACATTCGCGAGAACACCTCGCTTGAGGACGTGGCGAAGCTCCGGCCCGCCTTCGATCCCAAGGCCGGAACCGTGACTGCGGGCAACGCTAGCGGCATCAACGACGGCGCCGCCGCCCTGGTGGTGATGAAGCTTGCCGAGGCCGAAAAGCGCGGCGTCCAGCCGCTCGCCCGCATTGTGTCCCACGCGGCGGCGGGCGTCGACCCGTCCATCATGGGCACTGGGCCGATCCCCGCGTCCACCCGTGCGCTAGAGAAGGCCGGCTGGTCCAAGGACGATCTCGACCTGATAGAAGCGAACGAGGCCTTCGCGGCGCAGGCTTGCGCGGTGAACAAGGCCGTGGGCTGGGATCTCGAAAAGGTGAATGTCAACGGCGGGGCCATCGCCATCGGCCATCCCATCGGAGCTTCGGGCGCACGCATCCTCACCACCCTGCTCTACGAGATGAAGCGCCGCGGTGCGAGGAAAGGGCTGGCAACGCTCTGCATCGGCGGCGGCATGGGCATCGCCATGTGCGTCGAGCGCGTCTGATACCACGCCGAAAGTGCTGACCGCTTTAATTCCCGCGAAGGAAGGTGTGAAGAAATCGAAACAGCAGCGTCGTTCCCGCGAAGGCGGGAACCCATTTCTCAAGGCAAAACAATCTCCTATACGGATTCCCGGTAATAGGGGCAAAAGTCCGGGCACCCGCGTGCGGCGGGACTCACAAGGGACTCATTTCATGAGTCCCTTTGGGGATGGCCGAATCGCCCCCCGATATTTCCAAGCTTGGTCTCGAAAAGCTGAAGGCGTTGGTGGTGCAGGCTTTGGAGGAGAACGCCCGGCTTGAGAAGGAGAACGCTGAGCTGCGCGAGAAGGTCGCGCGGCTGAAGGGCTTGAAGGGACGTCCCAAGCTCAAGCCCAGCGGCATGGAGCATGCCCTCGGGCTTGACCCGAGGGAAGGCAACGGAAGGTTCCTCAGCC
>JBNKTW010000053.1:0-28032 GCA_050298295.1 Rhodomicrobiaceae bacterium | reverse complement strand
CACCTATCGCTCACATGCGGGAACGGTGCCGATTGCGCTGGGGCCGTTCCGCCCAGGACCGCGGACTTTTGGGCCTACAACTCTACCCGAGCCCGCGCCGAGGCACGGCGCGCGGGCTGGCTCTTCAAGGACGATGACGTGTTTTGCCAGGCGTGCGCAAAGGCTTTCGAGCGCAAGCCGCGATATCCGGGGAGGACGCTGGCGTGATCGCGGGCGTGACGCTGGAGGAGATGATCGAGGAGGCGCGCGAGGAGCTGCGCCGGCGGATGCACATCTATCCCAAGGCCGTTCGCGCGAACGCGATGGGCAAGGAGGACGCCGTGATCAAGATCGAACGAATGCGGGCGATATTGGAGGCACTGACGCAAGGGGGGTGTCTGTGATGGCCAACCCTTTTCCCCCCCGTTATCTGCGGCCGGAGGCCGCCGCTGCCCACATTGGCGTGAGCCGCCGCCAGCTAGAAATCTGGGTCAGCGAGGGCAAAATCAGCTCCCCATACCGGCCTACCCGCCATATTGTTGTTTTCGAGCGTGCCCGCCTTGAAGCGGATATGGACGCCCTATGCGGTCACGTTCGGGAACAAACGCAAGCGGAAGATGAGAAATGGGAAGACATTCACCTATGAGGAAGCCGCCAAAATACTGCCACCACAAGCGCGGGCGCCGCGATGATGATCCCGGATATTGGTATTTCGACCGGCCCGGCTGCGCGCGCGTCCGGCTCCCCGGCCTCCCCTGGTCCCCGGAGTTCATGGCCGCCTATGAGGCCGCCGCCAAAGGTGAGCCCACCGTTATTGTGGCGAGGAAGTCCTCCGCCGAGCCGGGAACGCTCAACGACCTGATCGAGAAATACCTTGTAAGCTCGGCCTTCCTTCTCGGCTGCAAGCCGGGGACGCGTAAATTATACCGCTTCGTCTTGGACCGCATCCGCCGGGATGCAGGCAATGTTTCGGTGGCGGCCATCGAGCGCAAACACATCTTCCAGAAGCTACAGAAGTTCGTGGACACGCCAAGCCAGGGCAACCTCTGGCTCAAGATTATGTCGAACCTCATGCACTTGGCCATCAATCTGGACATGCGCGGGAAGAATGGCACGAACCCGTGTTTGGGCATCGACAAGCTTCCAGAGCGGAAGCGGGAGACGGCGCCGTGGAGCGCGGAGCAGCGGCTGGCGTTTGAGGAACGGTGGAAGATCGGAACGACGCAGCGGCTTGCCTACACGCTCTTGCTCTGGACGAGCCGCCGGCTTTCAGACGTGCGCCTGCTCGGGCCTCAACACGTTCAACGCATCGAGGGGCGGGATTATATCGTTTTCGGGCAGGTAAAGACCGGGCAACCCCACGCGTCGTCGATTGAGCCTGAGCTTGCCAAGGTGCTTGCCGCGACGAAATGCGGGCATCTTGTTTTTGTTACGACGGATCGAGGAAAGCCGTTTGCGTCGGATGGCAGCTTCTCCCATTACATGGCGGCGGCGATCAAGGAGGCGGGGATTACGGGCGTGACCACACATGGCCTCCGGGCAACTCTGCCAACGGATTTGGCCGAACGCGGTGCAACGCTCCACGAGCTTCAAGCAGTGACCGGGCATCGTCAAATGTCGATGGTCGAGAAGTACACCCGGAAGGCCGATCAACGGCAGCGCGCATCGAATGCGCTTGCGAAGCTTGGAAACGGGAGGTGAACATAATTTGAAAACACGCCGTTTTTCGTTTTCAGATTTTTTCGTAAGACCTTGACTTATTGACCTTTTTTTGTTGCCAGGTTATACCTGGGAAGAATAGGCGGGCGCGCGCCGCAGCTTGCAAGGAAACAAGGGCGCGCGCATGTAAGACACTGATAACAAAAGTAAATGGGAACGCCGCATGTTGAAGATGCGTATCATCCCCTGCCTCGACGTTAAGGACGGCCGCGTTGTCAAGGGCATAAATTTTGTGGATTTGCGCGACGCGGGCGATCCGGTGGAGGCCGCCGCGGCCTACGACGAGGCTGGCGCCGACGAGCTTTGCTTCCTCGACATCACCGCGAGCCATGAAAAGCGCGGCATCATCCTCGATGTGGTGCGGCAAACGGCGGAACGCTGCTTCATGCCGCTCACGGTTGGCGGCGGCGTGCGCACGCTGGACGACGTCCGCCAGCTCTTGCGCGCGGGCGCGGACAAGGTTTCGATCAACACCGCCGCCGTGGCGGATCGCTCCTTTGTAGCCCGGGCGGCTGAGAAATTTGGGAACCAGTGCATCGTGGTGGCCATCGACGCCAAGCGCGTGAGCGGGGAGGGGGAAGCGCCCCGCTGGGAAATCTTCACCCATGGCGGGCGCAACCGGACCGGCATCGACGCGGTGGCTTACGCCCGCGAGGTGGTAAGCCTGGGGGCGGGCGAAATATTGCTTACCTCGATGGATCGCGACGGAACCCGCGCCGGCTTCGACATCCCGCTAACCCGCGCCATCTCGGACGCGGTACCGGTGCCGGTGATCGCATCGGGCGGCGTGGGCACTCTCGATCATCTAGTCGAAGGCATCCGTGACGGCGGCGCAACCGCAGTGCTTGCCGCCTCGATCTTCCACTTCGGCGACTACACCATCGGCGAAGCCAAGCGCCACATGGCCGCGGCGGGCCTGCCGGTCCGCCTCGACTGAGCGTCCCGCCTCCGCGAGCGTTCGTTTGCGCAATGCACTGGCCGCCCCGTAACAAACCAGCGCTCCCTCCCGTAAATACAGAGTATGCGGCGTCCAGGTGCAAGCCGGAGGTGGTGACGCAGCGCTCAGCAACGGGAGAACCTCATGAAAACAGTAAGCCGAAGCACTTTCGCCATCCTGCTGGCAGCCATAGGCCTGTACGCCGGTCAGGTCATGGCTGGCGCGCAGACCTTCACCCTGGCGGTGTTCGAGGCGGCGCAAAAGACAGGCAAGCCGGTCCTTATCGACGTCACCGCGCCCTGGTGCCCCACCTGCAGGGCGCAGGCGCCGATCCTGAATGAAATCGCCGCCGAACCAAGGTTCAGGGATTTGCAGGTCTTTACCGTCGATTTCGACAGCCGGAAAGACGTGCTGCGGAAATTCGGCGTGCGGAGTCAAAGCACGCTGATCGTGTTCAAGGGGACAAGCGAGGCTGGGCGCTCCGTTGGCGACACCAGCAAGGCGTCCATCGCGGCGCTGCTGGCCAAGGGGCTCTAACGCCATGAGCGCGGCCAGCCTGAGCCTTTTGTTCGTGGCGGGAACGTTATCCACGCTATCGCCCTGCGTCCTGCCGATCCTGCCCATCGTGCTCGCCTCGGCGGCGTCTGAGCACAGGCTGGCGCCGGTGGCGCTGGCGGCGGGGCTTGCGATCTCTTTCACCGCGATCGCGCTGTTCGTGGCCACCATCGGCTTCGCCGCGGGGGTGGACAATGGCGTGTTCCGGGCGCTCGCCGCCATCCTCCTTGTGGTTGCCGGCGCCGTGCTCGCGGTTCCCAGCCTGCAAGGGAAAGTCACAGCGGCGGCAAGCCCGTTCTCTGGCTGGGTGGAAAGCCGCTTTGGCCGGTTTTCTAGCGCGGGCGTCTCCGGGCAGTTTGCGGTGGGCCTGTTGCTGGGCGCCGTCTGGAGCCCTTGCGCCGGGCCTTCGCTTGGGGCTGCATCACTGCTCGCCGCTCAGGGCAAGGACCTGGGCGAAGTGGCCCTGGCGCTGCTCCTTTTCGGAATCGGCGCCGGACTGCCGCTTATCGCCATCGGTATGCTCTCGCGGACGGCGGCGCTCAGGCTCCGCGGCAGGCTGATGAGCGCGGGCCATGCGATGCGCCTGGGACTCGGCGCCGTGTTAATGACGTTCGGGGCGGCGATCCTTACCGGCTACGACAAGCAGGCTGAGACTTGGCTGGTGGCCATCTCCCCCGATTGGCTGACGAGGCTCACAACATCGATCTGACACGCTGGGCCGTACAACCCAGGAGATACAGGCGCTTATGACGGGCCGCTATCGCGGCGGCTTGAAATACAAGTCCGCGTCGGGCAGCGAGCCGTAGGTGAAAGGCTCCTGGGCGTTGCTCGTGCGCACGAGCACCGTATCACGCACCTTGCGGAAGAGCCTGTCCACCTCAAGCCCCGGTTCGTTGATATGATAGAGAAGGGCGTGCGTGAACGGACTGTGCTCGCCCGAGCCGTCCGCCGCGGTGTGGTTCTCGCGCGTGGCGTAGACCACGAGCTGCCCCTTCTGCGGCTCCACACGGGCGAAACCGCTGGCCAGCGTGCGCCCGCCGCGCGAACGCTCGCTCAGGCGTTCGAGGAAGGGGTTGTTCCGGCAGGCGTCGAGGATAACGATGCCGAGCTTCTTTGACCCGCCAACGCTTGCCAGCACGAGGTCCAGATTGAGCGCCTCGAAATCGGCATGACCCGCGCGTTTCAGCCGGGCGTCGGTTGGAACAAGGTAGTTACGGCCGTCGATCTGCATCCCGTGGCCCGCATAGAACACCACGGCCCAGTCGGCCTCCCCAGCGCGGTCGCCGAAGTCTTTCACCGCGTTCTCAAGCTCCCCGCGGCTGGCGTTGCGAATCTCCTTCACCTCCGCGAAGCCGAGCTGGCGGAAGGTTTGCGCCATGGCCGACGCGTCGCTGGTTGGATTGGGAAGGACGCTTGCATATTGATAGTTGCTCTCGCCGATGGCAAGCGCGATGCGGCGGCCAAGAACGTAGGTCTTGCCGCCGCCGGGGACCTTGCTGTCCTTTGGGGCTGTCTTCTGGCTTTCAAGCGCAGCCAGACGCTGCCGCGCCAGAAGCCGGGCCTCGCGTTGCATCGGATCGGGCGCGCCGAGCGTCACCGCCCTCTGATAGTCCAGGAGCGCGAGCGCAGTGCGGCCCTGCTTCTCGTAGGCCTGAGCGCGGCCTGTGTAAGCGGCGGGCGTGGCTTCGCCCAGCTTGATCGCCTCGCTGTAATCGTCGATGGCTTCGGTGGTCCTGCCAAGCGCGAGGAACGCATCCGCGCGCACTGCAAAAGCGGTTTCGCGCCTCTTGCCAGTCTTGAGCGCGGCAACTGCATCGGCCACAGCTTCATCTGGCTTGCTGGCCTTCAGATAAGCCTGCGCGCGGCCGATATTGGCCAGCGCATAGGCTGGATCGGCTTTGAGCGTCTCGCTGAAATCCTCGATGGCGGGTCCGCTCTTTCCCTGCCAGAGATAGATCAGGCCGCGGCCGTAATGGCTGTTGGGAGCCTTCTCCTCCTTGGCTATGATGACCCCGTAATCCAGCAGGGCGCGTTTGTAATCGCCGCTGTTCCGGTAGGCGTTCGCACGCTGCACGAAAGCGGCCAGGTTCTCCGGCTCCAGCTGGAGCGCGGCGTTGAAGTCCTCAATGGCGCGGGCGAAATTACTCTTTTTCGCATAGGCGCTTCCGCGTCCGGTATAAGCGTGCAGGGCCTGACCGGGATCAAGCAGGATTACGCGGGAAAAATCGGCGATGGCTTCACCGTAACCGCCTTTCCCAAGGTAAGCGAGGGCACGCTTCATATACCCGTTCGCCTGCTCTGGCGCGGCCTTGATGGCTTTGCTGGCGTCGGCGATGGCGGCGTCGTAATCCTCAAGCTTGTTCAGGAGTTGAGCGCGCTCATTGTAGGACTCCGAGGTGGGTTTCAGGCGCAGGGCCTCGCTGCGATAGGCGAGAGCATGAGCGTAATCGTTGTTTAGCTCGGCTATGGATGCACAATAGGAATAGTTCTGGCCGCTTGCATCGCGGGCAAGCACCTCCTTGCAAATACGGGCGGCTGCGCTGGTGTTTCCTTGTTTGACGAATACCATCGCGCGCAGCAGCGAGGTTAGAGAATTCTGATCGCCCAATTCCTTGTACTTGTCCAGGTCAGCGAGTAAGGCGCTATATTTATTCCTTGTAATGTTGATGAACATTCGCGTTTCGTAGGCGCTGGTGTTACGCGGATTAATAGCAAGCGCCTTGGCCACGTCCCTGAGAGCTCTATCATATTCAGTCAGATTCTTATAAACCATGGCGCGTATAGCATACAAGACGTCATTATTTGGCTGCTTCTTGAGCATTGCTTTTATGGATGCGATGGCCTTGTGGTATTTCTTCAGTTTAATATAAACGGCTGCCTGCGCGGAATATGCTTCAAAGAAGTCCGGCGCCAAGGCGAAAGTCCTGTCCAAGTCCTCAAGAGCGCCTTTATCATCGTCAAGCGCCGACTTTGTCTGCGCGCGCATGTTGTATAATTCGGCGTCGTCCGGATTCCGTCTCAGGGCGTCGCTGAAATCGGCAAGCGCGCGATCATATTCGCCCTTGGCGTAATACACGGCGCCCCGGAGCTTGTAACTGAAGAAACTATTGGGATTCATGAGAATGGCGCGGCCGAAATCGTTGAGCGCCTGATCGTAGTCCTTTTTAACGGAATAGAGGGCGCCTCTGGCGAAGTAGGCGATGTAGGAATCGGGGCTAAGCGCAATGGCA
The DNA here is from genome assembly GCA_050298295.1 of Rhodomicrobiaceae bacterium. Classification (GTDB taxonomy): domain Bacteria; phylum Pseudomonadota; class Alphaproteobacteria; order Rhizobiales; family Rhodomicrobiaceae; genus Rhodomicrobium. The sequence continues at coordinate 21,612 of JBNKTW010000053.1, read as the reverse complement.
TGGTCGGCATCGGCCAGCGCGTGGTCGGCGTCGCCGGTATTGATGTAGGCAAGACCGCGGAAGGCGTAGGCCAGGGCGAAGTTCGGCTGGCGGCGTATGGCGGCGGTGAGGTCGGCAATCGCCTTTGCGGGAGCGCCATTCTGCCAGTAAGCGAACCCTCTGAAAGCATAAAGTTCGGGGTCGGCGGGATCGGCTTTGAGAGCTTCGCTCAAATCGCGTATCGCCCGATCGTGATCCTTGAGGTCATCGTAAACGGCGGCGCGGATCCTAAGAAGCTCCGCCGATCCGGGCTCCTTTTTCAGCCCGGCGTTGAGAAGCTTAAGGGCAAAATCGAAATCGGCTTTGGCCTGAGCGCGGTCACCCTCCAGATTGTGGAGGTTGCCCCTGTAAGCGAACGCCTCCGCGAAGTCCGGTTTGAGTTTGATCGCTTTGTTGTAGTCGGCCAGCGCGTGAGGGCCATCGGCCTTGCCGTTGTAATAGCACCAGCCCCGCTCGGTATATGAAGCGGCGTAGCCGGGGTTGAGCCCGATGGCCTGGGTGAAATCCTCGATGGCGGCATTAAAGTTGCCGCGGGTCTTATAGGCTTTGGCGCGCGTGTGGAAGGCGCGGGCCAAATCCTCCTTGCTCTCCGGTTTCTTCGCGATGAGCCTGGAGCAGCCTTCTATAGCGGTGTCTACGTCGCGCGCTTTGCACTCTGTCCAAAGCTGTTTGAACGTCACCTTGCGCACCTGAGCGGCCATCCCCTGGCCGGCGGACAAGACTACGCAGGCGGCAAGCGCCGCCGCCGCCCAAATCTCCGGCCAGGCGCGGCCATGCCGCGGAAAGCGCGAATAAATCCATCCCATCACGGCACAGCTCCACGGAAGCCCGTTGTTGTCGCACCGGATCAAACCGCTTGTTTTCATGGCGCCGCAGAGCGAGGCGGCCGGCGGAACCCGGTATCGGTGCCGCCTTCAATAAGATACTTGCCAGTAAAATTGAACGCCCCGAAGGTTGTGCAGCGGACGGAAAGCGCGCTGGGGATCACCCCTTGGCGGCGATGGCCTCGGCCAAGGCGAGCGTCTCGCGCGCGATTTCCGCGTGCAGAAGCTCGACCATGCGGCCGTCGAGACTGATGGCGCCCTTGCCCTGGTTTTCGGGCAGCGCGAAGGCTGTCACGATTTTGCGCGCCGCCTCGATCTCCCCGGCCGATGGCGAGAACACCTCGTTGCAGGGCGCGATCTGGCTGGGATGAATCAGCGTCTTGCCGTCCATGCCAAGCGCGCGCCCCTGCTCGCACTCCGCGCGGAAGCCAGCCTCGTCCGGGATCGCATTGAAGACCCCGTCCACAACGGAGAAGCCGAAGGCGCGGGCAGCGGCCACCGAAAGCGAGAGCGAGGCCAGAAGCGGCTGCCTGCCAGCCTGAGCCTGCGCGCGCGTCGCCTTGATCAGGTCGTTCGTGCCAAGCACGAAGCAGGTAAGCGGCAACGTGCCAGCGGCGGCGGCCTGCGCGATCTCCTTCAGGTTGAGGATCGCCAGCGGCGTCTCGATCATGGCCCAAAGTGCGATCTTGCAACCGGCGGGCGCGTTCTTGCGTGCGTGCTGCAAATCCACGGGGCTTTCGGCCTTGGGGATCAGGATGGCGTCCGGGTTCGCTTCGAGGGCCGCCGCGAAGTCCGCCGGGCCGTAGGGTGTGGCGAAGCCGTTGATGCGGATGACCACCTCGCGCGGGCCGAAGCCGCCGGCCTTTACGGCCTCGCAAACCTGGGTGCGCGCCATCTCCTTCGCCTCCGGCGCCACCGCGTCCTCCAGGTCCAGGATGAGCGCATCGGCGGGCAGCGTCTTGGCCTTCTCAAGCGCGCGGGCGTTCGAACCGGGCATGTAAAGCACGCTGCGGCGGGGCCTCATGGTTTGCCTCCTTGGCTTTCGGGCGTTTTTCCTGGCGCGGTTGCACGGCCGCATTATATGCCACAAGCGCAACCAAAGGCAGCGGGCACATGGCGAAGGTGTTATCGGTTTCATCGCAGGTCGTCTACGGCCATGTCGGCAATTCCACCGCAGCTTTCGTCCTGCAGCGCATGGGGCACGAGGTCATGAGCCTGCCCACGGTGCTGTTGTCCTGCCGTCCGGGCTACGCGGCGATTGCGGGCGAGCCCATCGGGCCGGCAAAGCTCGACGCCATGCTGGAGGCCATGCGCCGCAACGGCTGGCTTGCCGGCGTGGACGCGGTTCTGACCGGCTACATCCCCACGGCGGAGCACGCAGCCCTTTGCGAGAAGTGGATCGGGGCGCTCGGCCCCGGCGTGCTTTATATTTGCGATCCGATCATTGGGGACGAACCGGGCGGCGTTTATATCCGCGAGGAAGCGGCGCATGCGATCCGGGAAAAGCTCGTGCCTCTTGCGGATGTGCTGACACCGAACCTGTTCGAGCTGGGCTGGCTTTCTGGGCGGGCTATCGGCGGCACGCGGACGGCCATGGAAGCCGCGCGGTCCCTGGAGCGGCCTGTGGTGATCGTAACCTCGGCCCCAGCGGGCGAGCCGGACATGCTCGCCAACCTGCTCGTGGAGCCGGGCGGCATTGCCGCCTGCGTCAGCCCGCATGAGACGGTGCACGCACACGGCACGGGCGACTTTCTCGCGGCCATTTTCCTGGCGCATCGCCTGAATGGGCTATCCAGCGGCGAGTCGTTTCAGGCGGCCGCCGCCGCGATGGGCATTGTTCTGGCTGCCAGCGGGGGCCGGCAAGAGCTTGCCTTGATGGAAACGCAAGCGGCATGGGCGCGGCAGCCCCCGCCGCTCGCCCCGCTCGAACCGGAAATTTCCATTTGAGCGGTTTTTTCCAGCGCTCCGCAGACTGGGCTTGCCCAAGAAAGCCCCGTGCTGTAGGAGTTCTATGGTGTCGGGGCGTAGCGCAGCCTGGTAGCGCATCTGCTTTGGGAGCAGAGGGTCGCGTGTTCGAATCACGCCGCCCCGACCAATAATATCAATGATATAGCCAACTTGATCGCTGCGACATAGCCGCTTCGCCCAAGAAATGCCCATGAAACGCGACCTCGCGCCGCGCGAGAATCCCTTTGTGCTGCGTTCCCTCAAAGCAAGGAGAACGTGATGAACGGCGAATACCCGTATTGGCGAGTATCCCATCAACGCCATCGATGACTTGCTGCCCTGGAATACTGGCAAACCAGCGGTGTTCAGCGCCGCTGCTTGAGCCGCCCGCCGTCAAGCCGCGGAAGCCGCATCCCTGAAATGACGCTTACGCTTGGGATCGCCTTTCAAGTCGTTGAACGTATGCGATTTCAGCAAGGCGTTGCGGGCGCGGGAAATGAATGCGATACCGCCGCATCGATCTACGGTTGTACAATACGCTTGACGGCAGCGTCTTTTTCCTATTTAGAGAAGGGGCATACTCACACCGGAGAAAATATGCATTCTAAGGGCTTGGAGCACATCCCCGGCAAACCTCCGCTTTGATTGCGGCCGATTGGGTAGGGCGGGCGTCCCCCAAGGTGGCGGAAGCAAAGGAGGCGAACGATGCTCTAGGCAGACTGGTGCGGTTTGGAAGGCAGAAGCTGTTCGGGTTGCTGGCCGCATCCCGTTTTGCTTGTTTTGTTTTGCGTTGTCAGCGGCGTGCCATTGAAGGACACGAGACTGAATTATACAGGCGGTATCCCGGTTTTTGTTCATTGTTTTCACTAGTTATGGTGTCAGATGCAAAGACGTGGCAAAAGAAAACTGGTTATTCTCGACCCCTCCTTACGCCGGTTCAACGGTCACTTTTATCACTATGACAAGGTGATTTCACAAGAAGCGAAAACGGGTGGAGTCGATGTTTCAGTGTGGGCGTCTCAATGCGTCACGCGCGAAGCAGGCGATGGTATGGAAGTGGTACCATGTTTCCGCTTTGGATTAGAAGAATCTAGTGAAACACCGGATGCGTTAGAGACAGCGTTTTACGAGGATCTCCAAGAAGCTGCACAAGTGACTTCGTGCACGGATAATGTGATATTTTTTCTTCACACGACTACGGCCACGCAAATTCCCCCCGCTGTTCGCTTCATAAGCAGTGAGCGAAACAGACACAACAAACTGATAATACTTTTGCGTTATTCGCCATCGATTAACCCAACAAATCCGGATGTCAAGAATATCGAGCATTATAGAAGATCATTCAAAAGGATTTCTCAGCCGGTGGCTACCGGCAGAATTCATCTGATTTCGGATAGCGACCTGCTTATCGAAGAATATAAAAATATTACAGATTGTTCAATTAAGTTAGTTCCAATTCCGCATGTCGAATCCAAGCAAGCAGTAACCGGAGATACCGGGCCGCGAAGGATCGTCTATCTCGGAAATGCACGCTCGTCGAAGGGGTTCCAGTATCTTCCTTATGTTATATCTCAGATTAGATCGCACTTAACCACAGGCGAGTGGGCTGCGGAGATACAGGCCAATGTGATATTCGAAAGGGACACGGAGAGTGTGCTCGCCGTGTGCCAGCTTCGTAGCGAGCCGGTGACGCTGTTAGAGCACGAACTTACCCCTCAGCAATATGCAGCGTTGCTGGGTAGAGCAGACTTGGTTGTCATTCCTTATCAGTCTCTCTGGTATAATTCACAAACATCTGGTGTATTCGCTGAGGCTGTGGGACATGGCAAACCAGTTGTTGTACCTAAAGGGACTTGGATGGCGCGTCAGCTGACGAAAAACGGAGCTGGATTTTCCTTTTTCCCTGGGGACCGGGTCGACCTCGCGAATGTGGTTCGAAAAGCTATGAAGCAGATCGATTGCCTGCAGGCGAAGGCGGCACAATCCAAGAGCGCCTGGATCTCCACGCATAACCCGAGAGAATTTGTAAAGCACCTGCTTGAGGATTGTTATTGCTCATGAAACGTCCGATAGTCGCATTTCATGCTTGCTTGTTGGATGGAGGGACACCGCGAGGTGCTTTAAGGCTGTTCCGAAATCTTGTTGTGGAGCTTGCGCAGCGCGATGACATCGAGCTCGTCTGTTTGGGCAAGCAACTCACAGATCATCAGAATCCAGTCAACTGCGTATTTGAACGCATAAGCAAAGGTGAGTGGCTCGCCCGTTTCGTTGAGAATGGGGTTCTCGTTGATTTTGTTTCCCCTGCCGAGCCACCGGCACAGGCTACGCCAGCGTTTTTCGTGCCAAGCATCGAAAGACCCAGGCAACGCAAGAAGAAGAATTATACTTGGCGCGATCAGCCCCGGCGCCTATATAGAGAAATGGGACGTGCTAGAAGGAGGTTTGTCACACCAAAGATTGTGTGGTTCATTTCAGCTCTCCGGCGAATGGGCCACTTATGTAAAGATACTCTTCGCCGATCATACAACGAGTTTAGGCAATTCTGGCCCCGTTATTTTGGCGGTGCAACGACGCAACCTTCGGATAATTCCTCTGGGGACACAAAGCCGGCGCAAAGCCTTACTTATGGAAGGCCGGATGGCTTGCCTATCTCTATCGAGACGGAAGTTATTTCGATCAATAGAATTGACGTTTTACTAAACTTCTGGTGGTTTCATTCACCGCACCCTAATCCGATTCTAGGACAATACAGGCCTCGCAATCTTCGCGTACTCTCCTGGTTTCTTGATACGATCCCGCTTCGCGTCGCGCATTGGTCTCCGGGCATGATTCCAATTGACGTGTTTCGCTATCATGTCCAAGCGCATCTTGACGCGGCTGACGAAGTTGTTGCTATTTCCGAATCGGCAAAGAGTGATATTTCTGCATTCTTCCCACATATCAAAAAGCCGATACACGTTGTACCATGTGGCATTTCTCCCAAGGTGTCGAGAACCACTAGTGGTGATGCCCCGGAGGAGCTTAGCGCGCTCGGGATCGCCCCCCACCTACCTTTGTTTACCTTTATTGGAGCTCAGGAGCCGTCCAAAAACCTTGCTAACGCAATTCTCGGCCTTCTTCATGCATCGGAACAACTTCAAAAAGAACTTCAAGCGTTTATTATGGGCCCGGGGTTCAACGGCGACCTTAGCCAACTGATTGGCCCTTCGGCTTCAAGAGTTCAAGGCCGCCTGCGCTTGGTTCACCCGGGGTTAGTCTCCGATCGGGTGAAGTTCTCTGTCCTGGCAGCTTCAAGCGCTCTGGTTTATGTTTCGAAATGGGAAGGCTTCGGCATACCACCTCTGGAAGCGATGCAAGTTGGAACTCCGGTTATTTCGAGCGATATTCCACCACTGCGGGAGGTTTGTGGCGATCTCGCTGAATATTGTGACCCTTATGATCCGATTGATATTTCTGCGGCCATTACCCGCACGCTATCGATGCCAGCAGCCGCAAGAAGCGAATATGCCAACGTTGCGGTGAAACATGCGCTCAGATATTCTTGGGCTTCAGCGGCTGACATCTTAACAGTGGTCATTACCGGAGATAGAGAACGCAAGATTCGAAACATGCCACTTAAACCGAAAGAGGTCCAGCTTGCGGATCAGTGATTCTAAAACTAGCATTTTCCAGGGGTGAACGGCCTATTTTGGTTTTTGAAGCAGGTTTGGAGGGATTTCGAAGGTAGCGAGGGAGGTTAGGAAGACAGGCCAGGAAGGGAAAACGGCGAAGGCGGTGAGGGAGACGATGGTTGAGAAGAACCGCGTCCGTTTGGCGGCGGCTTCCCGGGCGGCTTGCCACGGCGGGTCGAGGCAGTCGAGGATGGAGTGCCACGCGAAGGCCAGCAGATTGAACGCGGCCAACGTCATCGCCAGAAACTTTTTGCCGTGGCCGAAATTATGCTCCAGCTCGTAGCCGTGATTTTTGATCACGTTGAAGCTTTCGTTTTCGATTTTCCAGCGTGCCCGGCCGCAGGCAACGATTTCGGCAATGGTGTCCGATGTAACGGGCAGGCTCGTGACCCATGACATCGTGTATTTGACGCCGCCTTTCGCATCGAGGATTTGAAAGCCGATCCAATTGACCTTGATCGTATCTTTCCCGTCGCGCAAAGGCACGTCCCTGATCCACTTGTAGCGGAATGTTTCAGTCACGTTGCGCTTGCGGATTTTCTCCTCGCGCACCTCTGGCGTTGCGCCATCGATGAAGTCAAACAGTGTTTTGTGCGAAGCTTCCTTGCAGGTAAAAATGAAGTCGTCACCGTTGTCCGTGACCATCCGCGCCACGGGATCGCAGGCGAACAGGCCGTCTCCAAGATAAGCGGGGCGCAGTGATTTGACGCGATTGCCATGCTTTTCAAACCAGCGCTTGACCGCAACGCGCTCGCAGTCTTGCTTTTCGTGCCCGTCTTGCGGCGCTATGAACTCCGGCATCAGCGGCACAACTTTGCCATGCCCCGGAGCCACAAGGGATAGAGTGGCTTGTTGATCTGGCGCGGATCTTCAAGCTTCGAGAAATGATCAAGAAAACCAATGTGATGACTTGAAGCGCCAACCTTGTTCGCCATGCGTGTGATCCCTCTCTTTGCGAATCAAAGCTCACTCGAGCGATTCAGAATATGGCCTCCTCCAGCGTGTTTCCCGCGAAGGAGCGTGTGAGAAAACTGACGGGAAGCAATGAAAGGCCCGCCATTCAAGTCTGCAGCGGCGTTCCCGCGAAGGCGGGAACCAATTTCCAAATGCAGAACAGCCTTTTTTATATAGGCTCCCGCCTTCGCGGGAACGCCGCTGTGGCTCGGTTCGCAAGCATGTATTTGGCTGCCTGCGCCCTTGCTGACTTGAAACAACTTGTAGCACTGTTTGAGTTGGCTCAACCTCCAGCTTAGGCTATCCGGGAGCAGGACACAGCCTGGCCGGCAATGCGCGGCCGCAACGGAAGGTGCTCATCCATGTGCGGAATCATCGGCATTTTGGGCAAGGAACCCGCCGCCCCCCGTCTCGTCGAATCGCTCAAGCGGCTTGAATACCGGGGCTACGATTCCGCGGGCGTTGCAACCATCGAGGGCGGGGTTCTGACCAGGCGCCGCGCCGAGGGCAAGCTTGCCGCGCTTGAAAAGCGGCTGGCCAGCGAGCCGCTTTACGGAACCTGCGGCATCGGCCACACGCGCTGGGCCACGCATGGCAAGCCCGTGGAGCGCAACGCCCATCCCCACGCGACCGCGCAGGTGGCGGCGGTGCACAACGGCATTATCGAGAATTTCCGCGAGCTGCGCGAAGAGCTGGAACGCGACGGCGCGGTGTTCGAGAGCGACACTGACACGGAGACGGTGGTTCAGCTTCTCGACCGCGAGCTGCAGCGCGGCGCCGATCCGGTGGCGGCGGTGAAGGCGGCGCTCAAGCGGCTTGAGGGTGCGTTCGCGCTGGCGATTATTTTCTCCGGCCACGATGACCTGCTGATCGGCGCGCGGCGCGGCAGCCCGCTGGCCGTGGGCTACGGAAACGGCGAGACGTATCTGGGCTCGGACGCCATGGCGCTGGCGCCGTTCACGGATCGCGTCACCTTCCTGGAGGAGGGCGATTGGGTGGTGCTCTCGCCTTCGGGCGCGAGGATTTTCGACGAGGCGGGAGTGGAGGTTGAGCGGCCGGTTATCCGGACCATGGCTTCCGCGCTCCTGATCGACAAGGGCAATCACCGCCACTTCATGGCGAAGGAAATCCACGAGCAGCCAGAGGTCGTGAGCCGCACGCTCGCGCATTATGTACGCTTCACGGACGATACCATCCAGTTGCCCGGCGCGCCGATACCGTTCGAAAAGCTCTCCAAGCTCACCATTTCCGCCTGCGGCACGGCGTATTACGCAGCGCTCACCGCGAAATACTGGTTCGAGCGCTTCGCCAAGCTCCCCGTCGAAGTGGATATCGCCTCGGAATTCCGCTACCGCGAGGCGCCGCTGCCGGAGGGCGGCTTCGCGCTGTTCGTTTCGCAGTCGGGCGAGACCGCCGACACGCTGGCGAGCCTGCGCTACTGCAAGCGGCATGGGCAGACCATCGGGGCGGTCGTAAATGTGCCGGAGTCCACCATCGCCCGCGAGGCCGGCGTGGTGCTGCCGACGCTGGCCGGCCCCGAGATCGGCGTGGCCTCCACCAAGGCGTTCACCTGCCAGCTCACGGTGCTTGCCTGCATGGCGATTGCTGCGGGCCGGGCGCGCGGGGTCTTGCAGCCCTTCGAGGAACACGAGCTGGTGCGCGCGCTGATCCAGGTTCCGCGCCTGATGGCCGATGTGCTGCGCCGCGAGTCCGAGTTCCGGGCGATGGGGCACGCGCTGTCGAAGGCGCCGCTGGTTCTCTATCTGGGGCGCGGGCCGGTCTTCCCGCTGGCACTGGAAGGCGCGCTGAAGCTCAAGGAAATCTCCTACCTGCACGCCGAGGGTTTCGCCGCGGGCGAACTCAAGCACGGGCCGATCGCGCTGATCGACGAAAGCGTGCCGGTCATCGCCATGGCGCCGCGCAACGTCCTCTACGACAAGATGGTCTCGAACATGCAAGAGGTCGCCGCGCGCGGGGCGCAGCTCATCGTGTTCAGTGACGCCCCCGAAGCGGCATCGAGCGTGCAGGCGCAATTGCATTTCGATCTGCCGCCGGCGCACCCGATAGCCGTGCCGGTCCTCTACGCCATCCCCATCCAGCTTATCGCCTATCACACGGCGGTGGAGATGGGCACCGACGTGGACCAGCCGCGCAACTTGGCCAAATCGGTGACGGTGGAGTAGCGCCCCGCGGCGTCGAACCAGCAATTCTCTATTCAGCTTGAGGACGGATTTTCATAGTCCTGATGCGGCCCAAGGAGAGTGCAAAGGCCTCGCTGGCACAGGTGTTTAGCCACGCCGCCGCCGTGAACCCGGCCGTGACTTCATCCGCCCATGCCAAGCAGGAACATAATGATCCTATGCCATATTGAGAATTGCTAGCGCCGAACAGACGCTGGCCAAGAACCCCTATGTGGGGGTATACTCACCGTAATCGGCCCCGGCCATTCTTCGCCATTGCGGGCGGAGCGGGCATCGTTCGCTAAAGTAGCTGCGAAGGCTGGGCCGGCGCCAACGGCGGCTGCTTATGGTAGCGTATAATTTCTGTGCACAACTTGACGTTTCGCGCCAGGGTTTGTGGACAGAGGGGGCGGCGGTATGACGCGCGCCGGCGAATCGCCTACATGCTCGTGACATGGGTTCGCCCCAATTAAACGGTTTAGCTTCTTTTTGTAAGGGGGCGGCTAGCGTTCAGGTCTCCACAAGGAAAAATGGCTCTCCATGCGAGCTCCCGGTATCATACGGTTCCTACTGCTGTGCGCTTTGAGCCTCGGCATCGCCGCCGGAGCTGAGCAGCTACAGGGAACGGCCTTCGCGGCAAGTAGCCATGACGGCCGTGGCGTCGGGGCATTCTCGCGCGCGGTCGAGGCTTACAAGAACAGCGATTGGAATGCGGCGGCCAAGCATGTCGAGGACGCCCTGCAAGCAGGTCTCTCCAAGGAGCTGACCGCCCGCGCCATTCACCTCCGCGCTCATGTCAACGAACGCAGCGGCGCGCTTGCCCGCGCGCTCCAGGATTATTCGACGGCCCTCTGGATGGGCACGCTTCCCAAGAGCGAGCGGAAGGTAGCCAAGGAAGGCAAGCAGCGCGTGATCGCGGCCATGGGCCTGAACTCGCCGAAAAGCGGCGGTGCGCAGGCTAGCGCGGCGCCGAAGCCCGCCCGGCAAAGCCCGTCAGGAGGCGGCTGGGGCCTGTTCGGCATTTTCAGCTCGTCAAAACCTTCTACGCCTCCTCCGGCGCCCAGGCCGTCGCGCGCCGCTGCCGTTGCGCAGGCGTCTAAACCGGCCAAAGCCCGTGCACAAACCAAGCCCCGTGCGCAAACCTCGGCCAGCGCCGTTTTCAGGAGGCGCAAGCCTGCCGCGGCCCGCCCAGCCCGGACAGAGCCGGCGGCGAGAGTGGCCCGCGCCGCCCGTTCCCGGCCGCCCGCTTCTGTCCGGATGGCCTCGCTTCAGCCAGCCGCCACGCAAGACTCCAGCTATGCTGACGAAGACGGCCACATGATCCGGTTCGGCTCGGCGCGCAGCGAATCCGCCGGGCAGAGCATGGCGCGCAAGATCAAGTCCTCGCTCTCCGATATCCTCGTCGGCCGCGACCTTGACGTTGAGGCGAACGGCGCGGGCGGCTACGAAATCGTCGCCGGCCCCTACAAGAGGAAAAACGCCGCCATCGCGGTTTGCTCTGCAATAAAGCGGCGCGGTGTGAGATGTGTTGTGTCGCCTTGACTTTCTCTGGGACCGGCCGGGTGTGCGCGGGGCTTTCAGGCCCGGCGCGATAGCGGGAGATGCGTTATGCCGGAAGACTGGCGGCGCTGCTGTCTCCACGATGCCCCAGATACCGCTTGTAGCGGGAATTCCACGCGCAATGCATGGTGCACCAGTGAGGACGGCGCATTTTTCGGGCGCCGCCTCGCAGGTTCCGGCAAAGGAGGGAGTGGGGCAGGTCTACTTCATTCCATCGTAGCCAGCGTGGCTAAGCTTATAGGTGAGCACAAGGCGGCCGGTCTGAACGTCGGGCTGGTCCGTGACCGCAAAAGTACCCGCAGTAAAGAGCGTCTTCTCGTCCAGCCCAGTGAAGCGGTATTCGCCCTTCAGGAACAGAGGTCCGGCGAGCCTGGTTTCAATGCCGGCTCCCGCCGTCCAGCCGGTGAAGTCGCCGTTTAGCCCGAAGGGCATGTCGAAGTGCGCTTCGCTGTAGCCCGCCAATCCATACACCAGCGTGCTGGGGTTGACGAGATAGCCGGCGCGGCCGCCAACGGTCCACATGTCGGTCAGGCTGCCCTTGATCTCGGCGATAGTTGTACTGTTTAAGCTGAGGCTCGCCGAGCTGTCGATGCTGGCGAAGTCGTAGTCGAAGAAAACACCGGTAACGAAATTCCGGCCAAGTTGACGGTCATAGCCCACCTGAACGGTTCCGAAGCCGCCCATGCCGCCAATTCCCATCAGGTCTGCGCCGGCGGCGCTGTCTGGTGCGAGGTCTACGCTTGCCCCAAGGTTGTGGCTGAGCGCGCCGCCGCCGCCGCCGGCGCCGAAATAGAAGCCGCTCCAAGTCTGGACGGGCACATAAGGCGCATCTTTGTAGCCCGCCGGCCCGCCCAGGCCCAGGTCGCTTGCGAAAGCGCTTGTAGACAACGCGATAACACTCGCAGCAGTTAAAATTGCACGCTGGTACATAACTCCTCCAACTAAAAAACACTTAACGATTGCAGAGTAGTCCTCGTGCACGGAGAATCTAACAACCAGAGCGAGAATCGCTTGATTATATCCGGTTGTGACAATCGTGTGACACCAACCGCGGAGGGCCGCGACTGCTCCGGCATGGCGGCGGTGGTGCCAGCCGCCGAAACTGCTTAACGCCGTGCGGTCATCCCCGCGAAAGCGGGATTCCATGTAATAACAACACGCTGGCCTGCGGAAAATTGGCGCCCGCTTTCGCGGGGGTGACGGTTGCGGACGCGGGGCACCACGCCGTGGAATTGAATTCCCGGCAGTTTGGGCCGTTCCCGCAATTCGGCCGGATGCTTCTTCGTGGGAACGCGCTCCGGCTGGCACTCAGCCCGTGTTTCCGGCTCCAGAAGCCGGATCCGGGCTGATTTATCCACAAGCTGTCCAATGGCGTCTGGAAAAGCCGCGAGATTAATCCTGGGCCGTCCCGGGCGTTGGCGCGCCTGGTGGTCTGTGCCTGCGTAGCAGCGCCGGACGCTATGGGATGGCAGCAGCCGGGGGGCGCAAGTTCCGGCGGGAAAACATCGAAAGGGCAGGCCGGATATCCGTCCGCCTGCCCGTAGGTTTCGCGCTGAGGAGTGCGCTGAGGCTCAACCCACCGGGGCCAGCCAGGTCAGCAGGTAGTAGTTGGCGCCGAATATGGCGAGGCAGGTGCTGATAACCTTGGCAAGCTCAATATCCCACCCGAACAGAATGGCCGGCGAGCCAAGCTTGGGAGAGACGCAAAGCGCGACCGCGTTGCCGAGCAGGATAACCGGCCAGATCAATGCGACGGGCAGGAGAGCGATAACGACGGGCGTGCTGCCGATCTTGGCTCTCTGGTTGAACATATAGGTTGCAACCGCCCCGGCGATCAGTAAGTAAATGATGAAAAGGTCGAAAGACATAACGGGTACTTCGACGTTATAGGAGGCTAACGGCGTCCTGGAATAATCGATAAGTCTTTCGCAGAATGGATATAAGACAGCCCGGTAAAGGCTGAGGAAGGTGTTGACCTGAGGGGCCACCATAAAGTTTATGAGCCTCTCCAGCACGTTAAACAGGGCGATAGCGCCAACACCAATGCAAATCCAACGCAATGTACTCATGGGACGGCTCGTCTGCTAACATCCGGGAACCTTCAAGGTTCGCCAACTTAACTCAACCATAGATTGCATGCGGATGCTTAAGCCCAGGTAAAAACGGTGCTCGCGGAAAGGACCGGAACGCATTTTTTTTCGATGCTACGCCGGAGTTGCGCGTTGTAGCCGCTTCTGGGTGCATAAACGGAGCCAATGGCCAGCGCGTGACGGGAGCCGTACCGGAAGCGCCGGTCGCGGCCTTGCTGTCGTGAAAGCGGCAGCCACAATGCCCTGCGGTGCGGATCAGCCGGCCTGCAGGAGCCGCATGGCGTCGTCGCGCTCGAACAGCGCGAGGCAGCGGCGGGCGGCCAAGCCCTGCGGCGACTTGAGATGGGCGTCGCGCGCGAGGACGTATTTCGAGAGGTCCGCCGCGCGCTCGATCAGTGGCGCGGCCTGCGGCCAGGGTGCCAGCCGGAAGCCCGGATCGCCGCTTTGCCGCGCGCCCAGCACCTCGCCGCCGCCGCGCAGCCGCAAGTCCTCCTCGGCGATCACGAAGCCGTCGTCCACCTGCCGCAGGATATCGAGCCGCGACTTGGCGGTTTCCGAGAGCGGGGACTTGTAGAACAGCACGCAGGAGGATTGCGCCGACCCGCGCCCCACGCGCCCGCGGAGCTGGTGGAGCTGCGCCAGGCCGAACATCTCGGCGTTCTCGACAATCATCACTGTGGCGTTGGGCACGTTCACGCCCACTTCGATCACGGTCGTTGCGACCAGGATCGAGGTCTCGCGCGCGGAAAATGCGGCGATGGCGGCGTCTTTCTCCGCGCCGGAGAGCTTGCCGTGCACCAGCCCCACGCGCTCGCCGAACACCTGGCGCAGATAGGCCGCGCGCTCCTCGGCGGAGGTCATCTCGCGCTGGGTGTCACTTTCGACCGCCGGGCAGACCCAATAGACCTGAGCGCCTTCGCCGAGCGCCCGCTGCAAGCCCTGCACCAGCTCCTCAAGCCGCTCCTGCGGGATGGCGCGGGTCGAGACGGGCTTGCGGCCAGCGGGCTTTTCGGTGAGCTTGGAAACGTCGAGGTCGCCATGCACAGAGAGTAGCAGCGTGCGCGGGATCGGCGTCGCGGTCATCACTAGAATGTCGGCATCGCCCTTGCGCGCCTTCTCCTGCAACGCCAGCCGCTGGGCCACGCCGAAGCGGTGCTGCTCGTCCACGATGGCTAGCCCCAGGTCGCTGAACAGCACGTCGGGCTGGAACAGCGCGTGCGTGCCCGCGATGATGCGGATTTCGCCCGAGCCAAGCTTTTCGAGCAGCGCAGCCCGCGCCCGGCCTTGCTCGCGGCCGGAAAGATAACCGAGGCTGACGCCCGCCGCCTCGCAAAGCGGCGTCAGCGTTTCGAGATGCTGGCGGGCGAGCACGTCGGTCGGCGCCATGATCGCGGCCTGCGCGCCTGCCTCCACCGCCGCCGCCATCGCCAGTGCCGCGACCACGGTCTTGCCTGCGCCGACATCGCCTTGCAGCAGGCGCAGCATCCGGTGCGATGAAACCATATCGGCCTTGATTTCCGCCAGCGCCTGTTCCTGCGAGCGGGTGAGCGAGTAGGGCAGGGCGGCGCGCATTTTCTGCGCGAGACGCCCGTCGCCAGCCAGCGAGCGTCCAGCGAGCTGCCGGTAACCGCGCCGCACCAGCGCGATGGCGAGCTGTGAGGAGAACACCTCGTCGAAGCCCAGCCGTTCCTTCGCCTTGGGCCACAGCGCGATGTCGGCGGGCGTTTGCGGCCTGTGCAGCAGGTTGAGCGCGCGCGTGAACGGCGGCCAGCCCTCGGCCTCCACCAGGGAAGCGTCGAGCCATTCCTCGAATTCGGGCAGCCGCGCTAGCGCAGCGCCCATGACGCGGTACATGAGCTTCTGCGTGAGCCCGAGCGTCAGCGGATAGATGGGCTCGATGGCGGGCAGTTTGGCCTGCTCGCCCGGCGGCAGGATGAAGTCCGGGTGTGCGATTTGCAGCCGCTGGCCATATTTCTCCACGCGGCCGGAGACGAGGCGCGGTTCGTTGAGCGGGAACAGGCGTTTGATGGCGTTGCGGTCGCCATGGAAGAAGACGATGTCGATGGCGCCGCTCTGGTCCTCGCAAACGACGCGCATCGGCGCGCGATGGGCACCCTTCGGGGGCGCGGTGTACTTCACCGGCGTCAGCAGGAGCGAGGCCACGCCGCCCGGCACCGCGTGCGCGGCCGAGGGCAGAACCCGGCGGTCGAGATAGCCGGAGGGCAGGTGCCAGAGCAGGTCGATCACGCGCGGCGGCGTCATCGGCTTGGCGAGCAGGCGCGTCACAAGCTCCTCGCCGCGCGGGCCAAGGCCTGTGAGGCTGCGCAACGGCGCGTAAAGGCCCTCTTCGGCGGCCGGGGGGGCTTCGGCGCGGGGCGGTGCGTCTGGCTCAAGTGTCATGCGCTCTGGAGATGAGCGCAAATGCGGGCCTTGCCAAGGCGGCGCCGCGCCGGAGGTGGGGAGGGACTCACTCATGGAGACGGACTATCGCAGACGATTCGCGGGGGCGCGAAGCGGGACACTCTTGCTGCCCCCGTTATCCACCCCGTTCATAATTCAGGACGGACTTCTGGCAGGACAGCGTGGGGCTGGGCGAAACCGAAAAAGAGCTTGTTGTACACAACCGGGCGAAAATCACATTGTACCAGACTCACCAAGCCCCTTCGAAGGCCACGACGCAAAAAGTGAAACTGAAAACTCAATCAAGTTTAAGCTTGAGCGAGGAACCTTTGCTGCTACGTTCCTGCTGGCCGCACTTGCTGCATTGGTATTCGTAGGCTTTAGACTTGAGAATCTTAAGGAAAGGCCTATAAATTTGCCGAGTTCAGGCTAATACCGAGTCGGCGATCCACATGTTTAGAAATGAACGCGTCAACAATGCAATTATCATCGCTCTAATCCTACTTATGGTCGGCTCGTGTCTCATAGCCGTTGAACTTTCTGTGCCGCGGGCGCAGGTATGTCACGAGACAAGCAAAAGCAAATGCGCCGATCACAAGAAACAGCCCGGAGGTATAAGAACGGCGCTCGCACTCTTGGTAGAGTTCCTGGAAGAGCACAATGGCGCTATCACCTCACTTGCAACAATCGCCATCGCGGCCTTCACGGGCACTCTTTGGTATGCCACAAGAAAAATGATGAAAAGCGGCGAGAGCCAAATTGCTATCGCCAAAGACGCTGCCAATGCTGCGGAAAGATCAGCCGATGTCGCCGAGAAGGCCTTGATTGCCGGTCAAAGAGCTTTTGTATCTGTTAGTTTTCGCCAATCCCCCTACCGAGACATCACTACAGGAAATATCGAATTCTGGGGGATTATTCCAGTGTGGACCAATGCTGGAAATACTCCAACCAGGAATATGGAAAACCATATCAGCAACCAACTCACTCAAGGCGAGCTGCCAGCCGATTGGGATTTTCCTGACCTTTGGAGCGAAGGAATATCGGAAAGCGATCGCGTTGCCATCCCCCTGGGCATCAGTCCAAAGCAGGAAACCGACGGTCAACGAGTCACCATTTCGACGAGTGATATGGATGAGGTCATTTCCGGAAGAAAACGCGCTTATTTATGGGGATGGGCAACATACAACGACGTATTTCCCAATACATCTAGACATGTAACCAGATTTGCCGTCTGGATTGAAGTCGGAGGGAATCCGAGAGATCCCAAGCAGATATCCTTTACCTATCATTATTTGGGCCGCTATAACTGCTCTGATGAAGAATGCGAATACCAAGGTTTTTCAGCTTTGTGGAAACCTCGGGAGATGCTTGTGTAGGTTGACCCGCGCGGCTCGCACCTTTACTTGCCGGCTCCGGTAGCGCCATAATACCACGCATTCAGCCGTTATTGCTGACGACCTCGCAAGGGGTTGCCCCCGCCCCGATATTGCGCGAAACAAGGGCGGCAACCGGCGCTCACGCGGTGAAGCGTGAGCGCAAGTGTTTGCGCGCGATCCACAAGGGTTTTCATGGACGGGCTTGAAATCAGGCGCAAGCGCGCGCTTTATCGCGCCAATCACCGCGGCACCAAGGAGCTGGACCTCATCCTCGGGCACTATGCGAACGAGCGCGTGGTGAGCATGGACGAGGCGAAGCTTGCGGCCTTCGAGGCGTTTCTTGCGCTGCCGGATACGGATATCGATCAGTGGATCCGGGGCTTCGCCGCGCCGGATGGGGTGGTGGATTCGGTCGCGGACATCCGCCGGTATCTGGGTTTGGAGAAGTAGGAAAAGACCCCCTCACCCGGCTGCTTCGCAGCCACCCTCTCCCGAAGGGGGAGAGGGTGCGCGTCCGTGGAGAGAGCGTTCCCCTCCCCCCTCCGAGGGAGAGGGGAGGGGGGTGAGGGGGCAGTAAGGCGGATAGCAGCCTCGCATGGCACTCAAAGAAGACATTCTGGACAAAGCGCAGCCGGCCGCGCCCACGGCGCTCGACAGGCTCGCGGGCGGCGAAGGCACGGTCATTGCCGCGGGCGTGCCCGAGGGCTACGACGCCTTCCTGCTGGCGGCGATGGCGCGCAAACTGCCGCCGGACACGCGGTTCCAGCAGGCGGTGCTGCACATCGCGCGCGACGATCAGCGGCTCGCGGCCATCCGCGCCCAGCTTGAGTTCTTCGCACCCGGCGCCGATGTGCTGATCTTTCCAGGCTGGGATTGCGTGCCCTACGACCGCATCTCGCCCGACAGCGATATCGAGGCCCGCCGCATCGCAACACTGGCGCGCCTTGCCCACGCCAAGGGCGGCAAGCCGGCGGTCATTGTGCTCACCACCATCAACGCGGTGCTGCAGCGCGTGCCGCCGCTGGCCGCGATCAGGAAATCCGCCGCGCGCATCGCCGCCGGCGGCCGGATCGGGATGGAGCAGATCATCGCCCGGCTGGAGGCGTCCGGCTTCCACCGCACCGGCACGGTGATGGAGCCCGGCGAATACGCGGTGCGCGGCGGCATCCTCGACCTGTTCGCGCCAGGCCACGCGCGCCCCGCCCGGCTCGACTTCTTCGGCGACACGCTCGAAAGCATACGCCAGTTCGATCCCGTCTCGCAGCGCACCCAGGCCGCGCGCGAAAGCATCACGCTGCTGCCCATTAGCGAGCTGCCGGCTGGGCAGGAGCCCATCAAGCAGTTCCGCCAGCGCTATGTGGAGCTGTTCGGGCCAAGCAAAGGCGGCGACGCGCTGTACGAAGCCGTGTCCGCCGGCAGCCGCTATCCGGGCCAGGAGCACTGGCTGCCGCTGTTCTATAGCCACATGGATACGCTGTTCGATTACCTGCCGGACGCGGTGATTACCTTCGACCATCTGGCGGAAGACGCGAAGAACAGCCGGCTGGAGACGATCGCGGACCATTACGAGGCGCGTAAAGACGGGCTGGAGCACCGCTCTTTCGGCGCGCCGCCCTATAACCCGCTGCCGCCGGACGCGCTTTATCTTGACGCGAAGGAATGGGAGAAGCGGCTTTCGGGCAGGAAGGCCCGGCTGTTCACGCCGTTCCCGCAGCCGCCCGCGCCCGGCCTCGTCCAGATCGACTTTAGGGGCAAGCAGGGCCGCAACTTCGCCATCGAGCGCGCGGAGTCGCCCGATAAGCTGCTGCCGGCCGCCGTGGAACACATCCGCACGTTGCAGGGTCTTGGCAAGCGCGTCATCGTGGCTTGCTGGACCAATGGCGCGCGCGAGCGGCTGGGCGCGATGTTTGGCGCGCACGGCATCAAGGAAATCGAGAAGGCGGGCACCATCGCGGACACGCGCAAGGCCGCCAAGTCCGCGGTCTGCTTCGCACTGCTTGGCCTTGAGAGCGGCTTCGAGACGCCGGACCTGGCCATCGTCGCCGAGCAGGACATCCTGGGCGACCGGCTGATCCGCCGCCGCAAGGCCAGGAAGGCGAGCGAGGTGCTGATCGAGGCGTCGAGCCTGACGCCCGGCGATCTCATGGTGCACGCGGACCACGGCATCGGCCGCTTCATCGGGCTCAAGACCATCGACGCGGCGGGCGCTCCGCACGATTGCGTCGAGCTCGAATATGCGGGCGGCGACAAGCTGTTCCTGCCCATCGAGAACATGGAGCTTTTAAGCCGCTATGGTTCGGATGACGCGGACGCGGCGCTTGACAAGCTTGGCGGCGCGTCGTGGCAGAGCCGCAAGGCGCGCCTCAAGAAGCGCATCCGCGAAATGGCCGAGGAACTGATCAAGGTGGCTGCCGCGCGCGAGACCAGGCCCGCCCCGGTGTTCAACGTGCCCGAGGGCGCTTATACTGAGTTCCTGGCGCGCTTCCCTTACGACGAGACCGACGACCAGCTCGCCAGCATAGACGCCGTTACCGAGGATTTGGCCAAGGGCAAGCCGATGGACCGGCTGATCTGCGGCGATGTCGGCTTTGGCAAGACCGAGGTCGCCCTGCGCGCGGCCTTTGCCGCGGTGATGGAAGGCAAGCAGGTCGCCGTGGTGGTGCCGACGACGCTGCTCGCGCGCCAGCATTACCAGACGTTCACGGAGCGCTTCCACGGCTTTCCGGTGAAGATCGCGCAGGCGAGCCGGCTCGTCGCCGCGAAGGATTTGAGCCGCACGCGCGAGGAACTGAAAAGCGGCCAGGTGGACATCGTGGTCGGCACGCACGCGCTGCTCGCCAAATCCATCGAGTTCAAGGATCTGGGCCTGCTCATCATCGACGAGGAGCAGCATTTCGGCGTGGGGCACAAGGAGCGGCTGAAGCAGCTCCGCGAGGACGTACATGTGTTGACGCTGACCGCGACGCCGATCCCGCGCACACTCCAGCTTGCGCTGACCGGCGTGCGCGAAATGTCGGTGATAGCCACGCCGCCCGTGGACCGGCTCGCCGTGCGCACCTTCATCACGCCCTTTGATCCCGTTACCCTGCGCGAGGCGCTTTTGCGCGAACGCTACCGCGGCGGGCAGAGCTTCTACGTGGTCCCGCGTATCGCCGATCTCGACGACGTGGCCGCGTTCCTGCGCGAGCAGGTGCCCGAAGTCCGCTTCATGCAGGCGCATGGGCAGATGTCCGCCTCGCAGCTCGAAGACATCATGGCCGCGTTCTACGACAGGCAGTTCGACGTGCTGCTTTCGACCACCATCGTGGAAAGCGGCCTCGACATTCCGACCGCCAACACGCTGATCGTGCACCGCGCCGACAGGTTCGGCCTCGCCCAGCTCTACCAGCTCCGCGGAAGGGTAGGGCGTTCCAAAACGCGCGCCTACGCGATGTTTACGATCCCGCCGAACGGCAAGATCACGCAGCAGGCCGAAAAGCGGCTCAAGGTGCTGCATTCGCTGGATAGCCTCGGTGCGGGCTTCACGCTGGCGAGCCACGATCTCGACCTGCGCGGCGCGGGAAACCTGCTCGGCGAGGAGCAGTCCGGCCATATCAAGGAAGTCGGCTACGAGCTTTATCAGTCCATGCTCGAAGAGGCGGTGCGCTCGCTCAAGGAACACGGCACGGAGGAGCAGGACGGGCAGTGGTCGCCAACGATCAACGTGGGCCTGCCCGTGCTGCTGCCCGAGGCTTACATTCCGGACTTGCAGGTGCGCCTGGGGCTATACCGCCGGCTTTCCGGCCTGCATGAGAACGCCGACCTTGAGAACTTCTCCACCGAGCTTGCCGACCGCTTCGGTCCGCTGCCCGGCGAGGTGAAGCACCTGCTCACCGTGGTGCAGATCAAGAACTACTGCCGCCGGGCGGGCATCGCGCAGGTGGACACCGGCCCCAAGGGCGCGGTCATCGCCTTCCGCAATAAGCGCTTCGCCAATCCGCAGGGGCTCGTCAAGTTCATGCACGATCATGGCGCGGCGGTGAAGCTCCAGGCGGACCACAAGCTCGTGTTCAGGGCCGGGTGGGACGACGGCGTGGAGCGGCTGCGCGGTACGCGGGCGCTGGTGCGCGAGCTGGCCGATGTGGCGGAGCGCAAGGAGCCGGCGCTGCCGCAAACCGTGAGCGGCGAGGCCATGCCGCGGCTCAATATTGGGAAGGTGAAGGGGCAGGCGCCGGCCGCGCCTATCAAGAAGGCGCATGCGCCGGTTGTGCCGGCAGCCTTCAAGCATCCGCCGCGTGGTTTCGGCAAGCGTGGCAGCTAGGCAGGCGCGCGCGGCTTGGCGGACGAATGGGCGGAGAGATTGAGCCGCTTCATTTCCGGGAGGAGAGTGCAGGAAACGGACTTCCCGGCGACTGGCGGCACCGTCGCTATAGTGGGGACATGACGGCCGTCGCGAACTGGCCTTTCATGTCCCGCAATGGCGCACCAATATGCCCCGCTGTGCTTGGCGCTGCCATATAACCAACTTTTCAAAGAGCTCCGCAGGTATCCCCGCGCTATGTCCGGTTGCGTTGAAGCGTTCCGCGGATGGC
>JBNKTW010000052.1:0-12912 GCA_050298295.1 Rhodomicrobiaceae bacterium | reverse complement strand
GCCCGTGGATAGGCCCGCGCCAGACGGCCTAAACGGATCGAACTACGCATAATCCCCGTGATCTTTCGCGCGTGACCAATCACGTGAGGGAAGATCATGATGGACGACAGTTTGCCTCTGCAGCCGCATACCTATGGGTGGCTGAGGCAGAGCGCTCTCGAGACGCACGTAGCCAGCTACTGGACGCATTTGGAGACACACGGGTATGCGGCGAGCACCCGGCGCGTCTACCTCGGCTGCATCGCACACTTCGCCCACTGGATGGGCTTGGAGCGGCTCGGCCTAAAAGGGCTCGATGAGAACGCGGTGGCTCAGTATCTGACCGGGCATCTACCGCGGTGTGACTGTCCGGAGCCGGTGCGCCGGCTCGTGCACGAGAACCGGGCGGCACTGGTTCATCTACTGGCAACCTTGCGGGTGTGCGGCGCTGTTGGAAAGCCGCACGAGCCACACGGGCACATCGAGGCCGAACTTGAGCGGTTCGACCAGTATATGCGGCAGGCAAGGGGACTTGCCGGCAACACGCGGGATCAGCGCATCGGGATCGTCCGGCGTCTTCTGTCCGGTCAGTTCGGCTCGAAGCCAGTTGTGCCAGAGCGGCTCATCCCAACCGCTTTGCGCCACTTCATCATGGATCACTCCGGCACGTGGAGCACGGGCTCGATGCACGTGATCGCCGGGGCCCTGCGTGGCTATCTGCGCTTCCGGGCAAGCCAAGGCGATCAAGTGCAGGCACAACTCGCCGCCATCCCCACCGTCGCACACTGGCGGCTGGCCGCACTGCCCGAGGCGCCGTCTGAAGCCGAGATCGAGCAGTTGCTACGATCCTTCGATCAGCCGTTTCCCTCCTCAAAGCGCGCCTATGCGATGCTGCGCTGCCTGGCCGATCTTGGCCTGAGAACGAGCGAGGTGGTGGGCTTGCGTCTCGATGATATCGATTGGCAGGCCGGTACGGTGCGTCTCGTCAAGCCCAAGTCATGCCGCGCCGGCATATTGCCGCTGCCTTTCGAGACAGGCCGGGCGATCAGCAATTACCTCGTCTCGGAACGGCCGCAGACCGCGAGCCGGGCCGTGTTCGTCCGCCATGTCGCGCCTTACGATAAGCCGATCGGAACCGGCGTGGTGCAGCGGGCGGTGCGCGAGGCTTACCGGCGAAGCGGCTTGCCGTACACACGCGTACACATCCTGAGGCATAGCATTGCAAGGCGGTTGCTGAGCGCCGGAACGCCGCTTAAAGAGATCGCCGACGTCCTGCGCCACCGCAGCCTCGATACTTCGGCGATCTACACCAAGGTCGGCATTGCTCGCCTCACCGCCGTTGCTCTGCCCTGGCCGGGAGGTGCAGCATGACCGCGCCAATGCAGCACTTGGTACAGGAGTATCTCGATGAGCGCCGCGGCCTCGGCTTCGCGTTGACGATCCCAGGATCGCAACTGCTGGCATTTGCACGCTTTGCCGACGCGTCTGGGCATCGCGGTCCGTTGACCTGTCAGCTCATTACCAGCTGGGCTCGCGATGAAGCCAAGCGGGCAACGCCGCTGACCTGGGAGCGGCGCCTCGGGGTCATCCGGCCATTTGCCAAGCACCGGGCTTGCATTGAGCCTGAGACCTACGTACCCAACGCCAGCACGTTCGGCCGCAACCAGCGCCGCCTGGCCCCCCACCTCTATACCGATGAGGAGGTTGCCGATCTGCTTGCCGCCGCTGGCCAACTCTCGCCGAAGGGCACGTTGCGGCCGGCGGTCTACCATGCCCTGTTCGGCTTGATTGCCGCAACCGGGCTGCGCCTATCGGAAGCTCTGCGATTGCATTGTGCCGACGTCGATCTCGATACCGGCATGCTGACGGTGCGGCAGACCAAGTTCGCCAAGTCGCGGCTCGTGCCCTTGCACCCAACGGCAGTACAAGCCTTGAAGCAGTATCTGACATTGCGGCAGCGCCACTTGCCGATGGTGCAGGACGGCCCATTCCTGGCCTCCGCCAAGGGCACCGCGCTCACCAAGCGAACAGTCCATTGGGTGTTCGACCGGCTGCGCAAGCAACTGGGCTGGACCGCTCGCGGCGGCCATGCAGCCCCGCGCATCCACGATCTGCGCCACACCTTCATCTGCCGCCGCGTGCTGCTGTGGCACGAGCACGGCGCCGATATCGATAACGCCATGGTTGCGCTGTCAACCTACGTCGGACACGCCAAGGTCTCTGACACCTACTGGTATCTTACGGCGGCACCGGACTTGATGTCGGTGGCCGGCCGCCGGTTCGAGCAGTTCGTGGAGGGCGGCGATGCCTAAGCCCACGGCAGTACCGTCCTTTGCAATGCTTGTGCAGCGCTTCTTCACCGAGCATCTTACCCGCCACCGTGCCGTGAGCGCACGCACTGTCGCGGCCTATGGCGACACCTTCCGGCTCTTGCTGCAGTTTGCCGAGCGGCAGACCGGCAAATCTCCAACCAGCCTGAAGCTTACCGACCTTGACGCCAAGCTCGTTCTGGTCTTCCTGGATCATCTCGAGCAGGACCGCAAGAATGGGGCGCGCAGCCGCAATGCGCGGCTTGCCGCGCTGCGCTCATTCCTCAAATATGCGGCCCATCACGACCTCGCGGCTTTGGGGGTTATCGAGCAGGTGCTGGCCGTTCCGATGAAGCGGTTCGATCAGCCGATGCTCGGGTTCCTTACCCGCGAGGAGATACAGGCGATCCTGGATGCGCCCGGCATAGCCACATGGGCAGGGCAGCGCGACCATGCGCTGTTCACAATGCTCTACAATACCGGAGCACGCGTTTCGGAGATCATCGGCCTTCGGGTCAAGAACCTGATCCTCGACACCTCGCCGGCGATCCATCTCATGGGTAAGGGGCGCAAGCAGCGCACCGTGCCGCTGTGGCGCTCGACCGTGAATGTGATGCGGGCCTGGAAACGGCGGATGGGCGAGACCGCGGAGAGTGCGCCCCTGTTCCCCAACCGGAGCGGCAAGACTATGTCGCGCTCGAACGTCACGCAACGGCTGGCGCTGGCGGTCCTGGCGGCTGCCGGGCAGCATCCTCAACTGCTCACCCGCTCGGTCTCGCCTCATACCTTCCGGCACACAACAGCCATGCACCTGCTGCAATCGGGCGTCGACATAACCGTGATCGCCTTGTGGCTGGGCCATGAAAGCCCATCGACGACACACATGTATCTTGAGGCGGACCTCGCCATGAAGGAGCGGGCGCTCGGCAAACTGCAGCCACCGGCCATGGCGGGGGCCCGCTACAAGCCTCCCGATCGCCTGATGCAGTTTCTGCAAAGCCTCTAATTATGTGCAGTTGCCGGGCGGAACCATGGTGTAATACACCGCAACGGTAACGCTCTCCTGAGCGTCGACAACGGCAACTGCGCATAATCCGAACCTGCGCATAATTTCGTTTATGCAAACCTTTGCATAACCGGAAGAATAGCCTGTTCGCCGGGCACGATCAGGGGGCCAGGAACTGGGCGATCATTGCGTCTCTCCTTGAGACGTGCAAGCTCAACGGCGTCAATCCGCAGGCCTGGCTTGCCGGCGTGCTGACGAAACTCGTCAACCTCTGGCCCGCCAAACGCATCGATGAACTCATGCCCTGGGCATATGTCAAGGCGGAAACGCAAGCTCAGGCGGCGTGAACAGAGCATCGCTTACCGTGGTGGGCCTCGTCGATGACGCAAAGCCCGAAGGGATCGCCCGGTATCTTGCGCCCGCGGGCCAGGCTCTGCACCGAGGCGGCAACCACAATGTCGCCGGGGCCTGATCGCATCCGGCCTTTTTCGATACCGGGGACAACGCCCGCAACCGCGCCGATCTTGCTGGCCGCCTGGGCGAGAAGTTCCTCGCGATGTGCGACGACAAGAGTGCGGCGCGGCATGATCCTGCGGACGATTTCGGAGAAGACAACCGTCTTGCCCGCTCCGGTTGGCAAGGTAATCAGCGCAGAGGAAATGCCTTCACGGTAGGCGGTAATGAGCGCCTGGATGGCTTCGGCCTGGTAAGGGCGGAGTTCGAAGGGCTGACCGCTCATCCGGCCACCCCTGTGGCGCCCGCCGTTAATGTGTTATCTCCGTTCGCTTTTGGGGGGGTGCACGCTGGATGCGCATTTTCCTTAAGATTTGAAAGGGGGGCATGCTTAAAGACCGGTGTAACTGGCGTAACAGGTGTTACACCGCTGATTATAATAATGGATTTTGTTACACTCCCGTTACACCGATAGCGGCCCGGTGTAACAGTACGAGGATCGCCCTTGTTACACCTGACATATCGTGGTGTAACATCGGTGTGACGCATAAGCCTTTGAAAACAAAGCATGTTACACCTGTTACGCCAGTTACACCAGAACAATGGCATCCCCCCCTCCATTCAGGACCGATTTGCCGTGAGAAACTCCATCGATGCGCTCAGGAGTGACGGCGCTGTCATCGGGAAACAGGGTTGATGAATGTATTTCGTAACAGCGTCTTACACCCATTCCGGGAAGCCGGACTGGTTTCTGGAACTTTCCATCGTTATCTGGCTGAATGATACTGCGTTCTACGAGTGCCTTTGCGATTAGCTTTGGATCGAATCCTTGGCAAAGTTCTTTCCAGGCTTCCGGCAGCACGTAGAACAGTTGCTCTTCTTCGTTCGTCCCTTCGTTTAATACTCTAACGAATCCAAGCCGGCTTATTGTAAGATGGCTGGGAAGATGCCAAGGGGTGAACCGGGCGGGGCCATCGCGTTCGATAATCCTCTTGATTTGGAGAAGGGCATTTTCGATCTCGATCGGACCGGAGGTGCCGCGCGCAGCGATCCACTCGGCAAACAGCTGCTTGCAGGCGCGGCTGGGTTCTCCGCGCTTCCAGGGAACGATGCCTGCAGCGATCGCCATTTCTCCGGCGGCGGCGATCAAACCGAAGCGCTGAGCCACCCGCACCACTTGGCCGTCAGCATGCTGCGGACAGACCTGGCCGGTGAATTTGGCGACGAAGTCGCGGGCGCCGCCGGTTAGACGTTCCATGTCCTGGGTGAGATAGCGGATAAAGGCGGGAGCGGCGTGCCCGTAATGTTCGCGCCCCGCGGCGTCGAGCGCCTGCGCCAGCTCCTTGGGTCCGGCAAAGCTGTGCAGCGTTTCGAACATGCCCATGCCGCAGCCGGCCTCGGCGCTAAGCTCGATCAAGCGGACGCTTTGGCCGCCCGTGACCTTCATGCGATCCTCGGACAGCTTCTCGGCTAAACCGATCTCCCCGGTCGACATGAAGAGAAGCCGCCAGGTGTTTGCCGTGCGAAGATCGGCGGTCTTTTGCATGCGCTCCTTCTGGCGGCCGTTGGCGAGCGCATAAGCGGCCTTGAAGAGGGCCTTGGAGTCGATCTCGGCGATCTCGTCGAGGGGCAGGAAAGCGTTGTTGTGAATAGCGGCAACCGCCTCCAGCGCATTGTCGGTGGCGCGCCAGGTTCTAATGAAGCCATATTGGCCGCCGCCGCCCCAGACAGTGCCTGCCGCTCTCAACGCCGTGGTCTTGCCGGCGGTGGAGCCGCCGCGCAGATGGATGCCGCCGCCCTCCATACCGAGCGGTTCCAGGAGCGGCGGCGCAAAGGCGGTGGAGATCGCAAACATCAGCCGGCCGTTGCCCGCCGCACGCGCTGCGATTCCATCTTGCCAGCCTTTGAGCGTACCGCGGCGCTTGTAGGCGTGATCGATGGGGGCCTGGGGCTGGAACACGACGGTTCGCCCCTTGGTGTCGCCGATCGTTTCGCGGGGAAGCACGAACACCCCATCGTGAAAGCCAACCTTTGGCACACACAGGGCGTAAGACCTCGGTTTGACGAGTGCGAGAAGATCGCGAAGGTTCAGTTTGGCGCGCGGCCTGATATTGAAATCGAGGCCGAGGAAAGCGAGGCGCTTGAAGATGTCCTCGGAGGCAGTGACGAGTTCGGTTTTGGGAACGGCGGCGGTATGCCAGACATTGTTTCGCGTCCGGATTTGAAGATAGAGCCCCCAGTCCTGGCTTTCGGCGTTGAGCGTTGTCGCAAGAAACTTAACTTGCGAACAAAGCCACTCCCATTCTTCTTCCTCTTCGCCTGCTTCGTTTTTCACAATCCGGGCTAGAAATTCGATGCCTTTGCCGCTTTCCTGCCAGCGGTATCCCGCAGGGAGGTCTTCCCAAGGCTCGCTTTGGGCGAGCGCCTCGCGCACAGCCCCGATCCCCTCGCTTTGAAGAAGATCGTTCCAGTCTTCCCATTTGCCATTGGGTTTCGGCCTGGCCGGCGGAAATGTCAGCCTTACGCCGAGCTTGCCTTTGCGCGCGGCAAGGGCGGCATCTTCGGCAAAGTCCTCTCCCGCCTTTTTTCCATCGGCGCCGCGGCCGCGATCGCCGGCGATCAAGATCCGCGAAACGCCTTCGGGCGCGCGGACGTTCTTCATGTTGGCGCCGCCGATCCCGGCCGCGGCAAATGGATGGCCGGCCACAAAGCAGACGAGCGCATTCTCTGGCCCTTCGGCCAAGACGAACCCGGCGCCAGCGGCTGGGGCGCCGAACCAGATAGCGCCCCCCGCGAAATCGCTATAGGCTTTTTTGGGGTTTGCAATCTTGGCCTTGCCGCCTCCGGGATCGAGATAGAGGCGGTGAACCGTCATGAGCTCGCCGCCGGGCGCGGCACTCACCCGGAACAAGATCGCGGGATGGTATCCCTGGCGTTCCGAACACCAAAGCTGGGCATGAAACCGGACCGCTCCGCTCAAGGCATGCCAATCGGCAAGAATGCCGCGATGCGTCTCGAAGTAGGTTTCCGCGAGCGTGCTGGAGACCGGAACGGCGGTTTCCCAGAACCGCTCCGCGCGCTGCCGTCTTAACTCCTCTTCTTTTCTTTCGTCCGCGGCTTCCCGCTGGGCTTTTGCCGCCAGCTCCAAAAAGCTGGCGCAGGCTTCATCGTCTTCTTGTCCGGCTACCGCGCCGCCCCCGGCTGGTTGCGGGCTGGCTGGCGCGGATTTGCCGTGTCTGGCTGCTGCGGTTTTCGTGACGCTTCCGGCCGCCGTTTGTCCCAGAAAGTCGCGTTCGACGATATCGCAGGCTTCAAGGAAGCCGACGCCCCTCATTTCCTGAACGGCCCTCAGAACATCGCCGCCGCCGCATTTGCTGCAGAACCAAGCTTTCTTCCGCTGGTCCCAGCGCCAGGAGGGGTTCTTATCGTCATGTCCGGGAAATGGACAATTTATATGCTTGCCCTTGCGCGGCGGCGGCCACGCAATTCCCAGCCAGCGCAACAGACTGACCTCGCGGCCGTCGAGATGGTGTTTGAGCGTCTCCGCGCGATCGCCGGTTCTTCTTGTTCGCGCCGGCGCTTTGGGCTTGACGTTTCCGCCCGGATTCCCATTCATAGGGTTACCTCAATAGCTTCGATACGGCCCCGGGCCCTGCCAGGCCTGGGGCTTTTCATTGAGCCGCCGCCGGTCACTTTGGGGGAATGTAAGCGAGCGCCGCGTGGCCGGCGCAGAACGCGCCGGTCCGGGCTTTCCTCTTTCCGCACACATACGCCACGCCGTCTTTGCGGCCAGCGATCCATCTGCAGTGCCAGTCATGCGCCGCCAGAAACGGAACGAGCGTCGAAGTGTCCGTTAGCTCTGGCACGGTCAGAAGCTGGCTGGGTGCGGTTTTGGGCTCCGGCGGCGCGGGCGGCTGCGGTTTGTTGAGGCGCGCCGCGGCCGGAAGCTTCTGCCTGCGCGGCAAAGTGCGAACGCGCTGCCCCTCCAGCCGCCGCAAACCGAGACGGTAAAGCTTTCCCGACACAGCTTCGCGTGTCGTTCCGTCGCCCAGTTCCTTGGCGATTTGGCTGGCCGATTGCCCATGTGCGAGAAAGCGGGCCATGATGAAGGCGATGCGTTCCTCGGTCCAGGCCATCAGCGAGCCCCGCCGCGAATTTCCTGGTCAGCATCGCTTTTGCGCACGCCGGCTTTGAGCGCGTGGCCGCAGAGGGGACACCAATGCTTGAACTGGAACGGCCTCCGGCGCAGCGCTCCCTGCTCGATAAAATCCTCGATGGTGATCATGCCGTGGGCGGCGCTGATGAGATGGAGGATGGTTAGCGTGTCGGCGGTCCGTTCGGCTTTCCGCCCGTCGCGGGGAATGAGCCTGGAAATCATGCCGGGGGTCACGCCGGCGGCTTTGGCAAAGCTCGTGCGGGTGTGTCCGGTCAACTGCAGGATCTGTTCGAATTTGGCAGCCAGGTTCATCGCGTACATCAACCTCCTTCAACACATGTTGCGTTATGATTGCGATAATATGACTTAGAGTCAAGTTACCCTCTACGCTTTTTCGAAAAGCCTGTTACAATGCCTTTAGGAAAAAATGGAGTGCATGCCGATATGGCAGACAACCGGATCAAACAGCTAAGACTCGAGCGCGGCCTGTCCCTGCAGCAACTGGCGGAGAAAATCGGAGTCTCCGAAAGCCATTTGTCGCGTGTGGAAGCAGGCCTGCGGGGGTTGCATCTATCGAAGATCGAAGCGCTCGCGAACACGCTGGGCCTGACCGTGGGAGAAGTGCTCTCCAACGAGCTGATGGGCTATTTGCCCGACCTTGAGCCCTATACGCCGCCCAAGGGCTCAGCGATCGAGAAGGCTCTGACGTCCTCGACGCAAAAAATGTTCAAGGTTCTGACTGGGGTGATGAGCGAGCTCGAAATCACCCGCGGCGATCCCATCATTGCAGATCTGAAGCCGTTGAAAACATTGAAGACCGGCGAAGTGGTTGTGGCCCGGCTCTATCCAAAGGGATCGAAGGAGGGCGTCTTACTGTTGCGAGAATACATCAGTCCTAACCTATTGATAACAAACAGCCTTGAGCAAAATGCCCTGCCGATTCATATGCTTAAGCTTAAGGTTGAAATCATTGGTTGTGTGCTTCGTTAGAATTCTACCTGAGTAGAAAAAATTTTCATACAAACAGTCACTTAGCCCATTGGCAACACTGCCGGCACTTATTAGGTTACGGGCTTCCCGACAATTTAGTAATGCGTAAAGAAGAGGCCCTGTGACAGTTGTTATATGCTGCCCTGCGCTTTTGGCAGGTGAATGTGGAACTAGCGAAGCCGATCTGGTGCTTGTTAACCAAGCACATCCAGACATGTCTGCGGATTCTTCCGAGTTAACCTATAAGGCGTGTATCAACGTTCTTTCAGACTTTGGTATACTCTCGGGAGATGTCCTGCGATTGCCCCGCCTTCGCGAAAATGAACTTCCGCCGGAAATCTCGGTCTGCGCGGTGGAATTCGATCTGGACGGCAGCACGGTGTTGCTGTTGAGGCTGTTTGTGCCGCCCCGCCAGCTCATCTCAAACTCGGCTTGCATCCTGCCCCCGCTCACGCTTGGGCCTACGACGCGGATCGTGGCCGCCGCCCCTTGGAATGCATTTTTGCATTGCAAGCCTGACGGCGCGCCGTCTTTGGCTGGGTCTGCGGGCGGGGATCGGGACCGGTGCTGATGTTTTCGTGGCGTTTCTGCAACGGCTCTCACAAAAAGTCATTATCCTATTTTTGCCTTTCAGGCAGATAATGCCGTGTGCCTGCGATATAGGCTGTAACTTTTAGCTTGCTATTTTAGCAAGTACGAGCAAACTTCCAGCATAACCGGCCGCAAGGTGCGGCCGGATCGCTCTGCTTCGCTGGTGTTGAGTTCGATGGCAGTTGTTTGCTCTTCCGCGGCCAAGACCGCACGCATGAACCACCCTGGGCCCAGAGATTCTTCCGTCGCTGCTGCGGGCCGGCGGGAACTTCAGGCAAGTGCGCCTCTGCACCCCAAAGGAAAGACAGAAGCCGGTTGCGTTGCTTGCCGGCGCCGGCCCGCCACTGTTGCCTATAAGCTCAAGATTCGCAGGGCATCGCAAGCTGGCGGCTGGCTGCTCCCGCTTTGCCGGCCATGCGCCGGCGTGGTGACGCCGCTTGGCCCCGTGGCCGAGCTGCTGTGGTTTCAGGCCATGGGGGTGGATGCGCTGACTACGGCGTCCAGGTATTCTGGGCCGGGTATTGCGCCCCGGCGGATATTGGGCAATCCGCCCCATGCCCTTGGCAAGCCAGCCCGGCGCAACCGCCTTGGGTAGGAAGTCCAAGATCGAGTGCGGCTGGGCGCCCGGGTTCACCGCCGGAATGCTGTGTGCGAGGCTCAACGCAGCCTTATCCCGCGACACTTGGGGGCGGGCGGCCTATTGGGACAGGACTGCTTACGGCATCGTCCGCTGGTACGATCCGGATCTGGCCGCCAAGGTTCGGTGAGTTTCAATATGATGCACACTTGCCTATTGTGTGGAGATGGGCGGGATGAATACCGTGGATGAAGTCGCCTCTCTCCTTTGCCGCGATCTGGCCGAGAAATATGGTAGAAGTGCCGAGTTTTTTCAGCGGCTCGCCAAGTCGGGAATTGCTCCAGCTTATCGAGATTCCCATGGAACACGCACGCCGTACCGTTTTAAGCCTATGGAGTTCGACCGCTGGTGGTCGGGCTTCACCCAAAGAGTGACCGGTGGAGGCGAAAATTGGCCGATTACTACACCTATAAGAACAGGGCGGGGCACTGGTGCGCGCGCAAGCGCCTCAAGACAGGAGACGTCCATTTCAATTCGAAAACAACAGATCGTCGAACGTATGAGAAGCGCGCGAGAGAATGGTACGAGGGGCTCGTAGCCGAACAATTTGGCGAAACTCCAAAACCAAGGTTCATCGATGCCGTTGACAAATTCTGCGTTGGTCACCTCGCCCCCCTTAAGGCAAAAACCGTTGAGCGCTATAAAGGCGTCCTTTTTGCCATGATCGATGATTGGGCGGATCTCCCCTTGGACAAAATTGGTCCAGCTCAACTTGCTGAGTGGGAAACCAAGAGGCGCGCCAAGGTAAAACCGCAGACGATCGGGTTCGAATTCAAAGTTCTGAGTTCGATGTTCGAATACTGCAACCTCATCGAGCTCCATGAGGGGAACCCGGTACTTTCTTACCTTAAGAAAAAGGGTAAGAAGGCCGACATCAAAGCGAGAATCCACCGTAAACGCTATCTCTCTCATGAGGAGGAGCACAGAATTCTTTCAACCGCGCCCCAGCGGTGGCGCTGGCGCATCATGTTCGCTGTCGAGTCGGGCCTGCGCAAAGAGGAGCAGTTTTCGCTCGAAAAGCGGGACGTAGATACCCGCCGCGGCTTCATCACCGTTCGCGCCGAGATTGCGAAAAATGGGAAGGAGAGGCGCGTGCCGCTCACTGACCGCGCACGGAAGGCGGTCAAGGAGATGCACGACATGACCTCGATCTATGTCTGCCCGAAAGATGACGCGACCAGGGTCGCCCAAGATAGCGCGTATGTGAACCAGTGCCTGCAAGAAATTGCGGCCGCCGCCGGCATCCCCGCCACCCGCATGCGACGTAGCGACGGGAAAATGTTTGTCGACCTGAGGTGGCATGACCTCAGACGCACATGCGGGGTGCGGCTCTTACGCGACCGGAGGATGTCGATGGAGGACGTGCAGCTCTGGCTTGGTCACGAAGATATTCAGGTGACTCAGGACAGTTACGCCTTCCTTGATGAGGAGGAGCTACAGGAGCGTGTGGCCGAGACAGAGCGTCGCGCCAGGGCAAAAAGGCTCCGGGGTGCAAACGGGGGTATGACACATTCCGTACCACCGCGGACTCTCTTTGAATATCAAGATGATAATGATGATTATGAATAGTACCGAGGGTTCGAATCCCTCCCACTCCGCCAACACTGTGAAAAAACCATTGAATTGCAATAACTTAGGCTGCGAAATCTGAAAACGCCTCAAGCGTTTTTCAAGCTCATTGTTCGCTTTGCGTTCCTTTTAGATGGCCGTATGCCTGCTCCGCGAGCTGGGTCTTGTTCGCCTCGCGGGTGTACCTCTCGACTTCCTTGAGCGTCTTGTGCCCGGTGATCGCAGCGATTTGATGTGGCGAGCATCCGGCCTCAGCCAGCCTTCGGGCCGCCGCCTTGCGCAGGCCATGGGGAGAGCAATGGGCAAGCCTTGCCTCCTTGCAGGCATCCTTGACGAAGTTGTAGAAGCCCTTTTCGGTGAACGGCTTTCCCATGGACGTGACAAGGATCGTATCCTTGCCGATGACGGGAGCCGCCTCCATCGCCTCAGCAAGCTCCGGCAGGAGCGGGATGGTGACATGCTCCGCTGTCTTCTCCTGCGCAACGGAAACCTTGCCCCTTGCGATTTGCCCCGGCTCCATCCGGCGCACGTCGCCGCTCCGCTGCGCGGTGCCCAGAAGCATCTCGAAGGCCAGGCGCTCGCGGCTCTCCATCCTCCAATGCGCGCGATAGGCCGCGATCTCGTCATCGGTCCAGGTGTGGAACCCGTGCTTTTTGTAGCGGAGCTTCTTGACCGTCTTCGCCGGGTTGCTCCCGATCCATTCGAGGTCAAGCGCGTGGTCAAGGAGGATGGAGAAGATCGAAAGGAGCCGGTTCGCGGCGGCTGGCGTCTCGCCCTTCTTTTCGATGATCGCCTTGATGTGCTTGCGCTCGATCCCGGCGAGGCGCTTGGCGCCGTGTTCCTCGCGCATGTTTTCGAGCACGCCGCGGTATGTGGTCTGCGTAGCAGGTTTGAGCGCGCGCCACAGGCTCGACTGGTAGTAGGAGACAATGAGCGCGTTCATGGTGCCCGGCACGGTCTTGCCAGCACCAACGGGCATTGGCGTGCCTTTCGACGCCCGCTCATACGCCGCCATGAATTCGGGAGACCATGGAAGGCCGGGAAGACGGACGCGCGCATATCCGGGCCGGTCGAAATACCAGTAGCCGCCGGTCTTGAAGTGGCAGTATTTCGGCGGCCGTCTCATTGGAGAACCTCGTCCCATTCGTTGCTTTCCTCTTTCGATGTTTCGTCGCGAATGCGCGCCCAGTCGGCGCGCAAGCGTTCTACGTCAAAGAGGACG
>JBNKTW010000051.1:0-24720 GCA_050298295.1 Rhodomicrobiaceae bacterium | reverse complement strand
AGCTTCAATTGCTGCGGGAGACCGTGGCCGCGCATAAAGGCACCCGGGGCGAGCTGGCCCGCAAGCTTGGCATGAGCGTGCGTACCCTTTACCGGCGCTTGTCGGAGGCCAATGCGGCAATTAAGACATGAAGCGCGGGCGGAAAAAACG
The DNA here is from genome assembly GCA_050298295.1 of Rhodomicrobiaceae bacterium. Taxonomy (GTDB): domain Bacteria; phylum Pseudomonadota; class Alphaproteobacteria; order Rhizobiales; family Rhodomicrobiaceae; genus Rhodomicrobium. The sequence goes on along the minus strand of JBNKTW010000051.1, from coordinate 24,570 downwards.
GCCTCCGCCATTTTCTTGCTGCCCCGGTTCATCCAGATGCGGCTCTATCGCTTCCCGCGCCATACGGCGCAGTTATTCCTGGACGGAGCCTTAGTCCTCCACGGGCGCGGACGGCACGCTGCTCCACTCAGCCCACGAGCCGTCGTAGACCGCGGCCCAGTCATTGCCAAGCTCAGCTAGGCCCAGCGTCAGTAAGCAGGCCGTGATACCGGAACCGCAGCTTGTAATGACGGGCTTGCTGGCATTGACGCCCGCCGCCTCGAAAATGGCGCGCAGCTCGCCGGCCGGCTTGAGCGTGCCGTCGGGCTTCACGAGCGATCCAAAGGGCACATTCCGCGCGCCCGGCATGTGCCCCATCCGAGGCACGGGGCGCGGCTCGTTCTCGCGGCCCTCGAACCGGCCCTTGGGCCGCGCATCAAGGATCTGGTGGCTGCCGGATGCTATCGCGGCCTTCACATCGTCTATATCGCGCACGAGCCCGGCGTTGCGGCGGCAGGTGAAATGCCGCTCGGTGCGTGGAACGGGCTTGCCAGACTCTAGGGGCCTGCCCTCCTTCCGCCATTTGACCAGCCCGCCATTCAGCACCACCACATCGTCGTGGCCCATCACCCGGAACATCCACCACGCACGGGGCGCGCTGAACATGCCCTGGTGATCATAAACCACGGCCTTCATGCCGTCGCCGACGCCCATCTTGCGCATACGCAAGGCGAACTTTTCGGGCGCGGGCAGCATGTGGGGATATGGCGACGAGGTGTCCGCGATCTCGTCGATATCGAAGAACTGAGCGCCTGGAATATGGGCCTCACGGTAGAGTTCTTCGCCTTTGCGCGGCTCACCCGGCAGGGTCCACGTAGCATCAACAACCACAAGCCCTGGCGAGGACAGCCGTTCTCTGAGCCAATCCGTTTCGACAAGCCATTTCGATGGAGTCATGGCGTCCCCTGAAAGACATTTTAAACGCTATTCGAAAACCTCCGGCAAAGCCGGCGCCGCTTCCAGCCAGGGCGGAACGGGCAACCCCTTGCCCTTGAGAAACGATGGATTGAACATCTTCGCTTGATAGCGGGTTCCAGAGTCGCAAAGCACCGTGACAACGGTATGTCCCGGCCCCAGATCGCAGGCCAGCCGGATGGCGCCGGCCACGTTCACGCCGCTCGATCCGCCAAGGCACAGCCCCTCCTCGCCGAGGAGCCGGTAGGCGGTTTCGAGCATTTCGCTATCAGGAATTTGATAGGCCCTGTCCACTTTGACGCCTTCAAGGTTGGCGGTGATGCGGCCCTGACCGATGCCTTCGGTGACGGACGAGCCTTCCGCCTTCAACTCGCCATTCGCATAGTAATTGTAGATGGCCGAGCCCATCGGATCGGCGAGACCTATGACAACCTGGCTCTGCTTGGCTTTAAGCCCCATGGAAACGCCACCCAGCGTACCTCCCGTGCCAACCGCGCAGATGAAGCCGTCAACCTTGCCGCCGGTCTGCGCCCAGATTTCCTCCGCGGTTGTCTCGATGTGGCCCTGGCGGTTGGCCACGTTGTCGAACTGATTCGCCCAGATCGCGCCTTCCGGCAGCGTTTCATTGAGCCTGGCTGCCAGCCGCGCGGAGTATTTCACATAGTTATTGGGATTCTTGTAGGGGACGGCCGGCACTTCCACCAGCCGCGCGCCCATGATCCTGAGCGCGTCCTTCTTCTCCTGGCTCTGCGTCTCCGGGATCACGATCACGGTCTTGAAGCCGAGCGCATTCGCTACGAGCGCGAGTCCGATGCCGGTATTGCCGGCGGTGCCTTCCACGATGGTGCCGCCGGGCCTGAGCGCGCCGCGCTTGATCGCATCCTCGACGATGAACAGCGCCGCGCGGTCCTTCACCGACTGGCCGGGGTTCAGAAATTCCGCCTTGCCCAGTACCTCGCAGCCGGTCTCCTCCGAAGCGCGGCGCAGCCGGATGAGCGGCGTATTACCAATTACGGAAAGAATCGACGTCTTGATTGGGGAGCCGGCGTTGTGAAGCATGGGACCGTCGGTTGAAATGGCGCTCGCCTGAAGATGGACTGGATTGCAGGACGCTGCAACTCTTCATCCACAGTTCAGCGGGTGCACACCCCGGCGCCACCCACGGCGGCAACCCCGGCTCTATTCAAGCCCGTAACGGCCACGATGCAGGCGCCGCGAACTTTGCGGTTCGCGGCGCCTGCAAATAGCGGTGCACTCTAAAAGCTTAGGGCGGCGATGGCGTCCATGCGGCGCGATGCGGCGAGCAGGCGTCCGGAAGCGCGAACGGCCGAGGCCAGCCTGCTCCGGCCACTTTCGATGGCCGAACGGAATTGAATGCCGCGCACGACATAGCCGTTCCTGCGCGGCACGACGCGGTCAGCGCCGAGGAGGCAGGCGAGGTTCTTGCGGAACTCGGCGGGGTCGGCTTCCTGGCGCATCTTCTTGGCCCAGCGCCGGTAGCTCTTGAATGCGTCGCTGCCCCGGATTTCGCCGCCGGAGACGGTCGCGGCGTCGAGCCAGACCTTGACGCTATGGCTCGATGCATCGAAGCGCGGGACGGCAAGGGTGGACCGCTTCGAAACGCCGTGATGGGAACCGGCCGGCTCCGCCTTCTTGGCGGTTGCCGCCGTGCCGCACGTAATCATCGCCACTGGATTCAGGCCGAAAAAGGCATTTCTAATCGCCGTGCCGCCTGTCGCGGCCGCGCCCTCGATAAAGAGATCGGCAACGTGAAACCTCTCGAAAACCCGCTGCAAATTATCGTTGGCGCCCAAAACGCGAACCTTCAAGCCTTGGGGCGCTAACTGTTTGTGTAACGAAACCAGCGCTCCAAGACCCGCAGCATCTATGCCAGCCGCCTCCGACATATCCACCGTGACATCGTGCGTTTCCTTGGCCAGACGCTCAAACATTGGCTTTGCATTCATTGCAAAAGCGTCATCGAACCGGCCCGTGACTTTTAGATCGGCTGTCATCATTTTTCCGGCCTACAGTGTGATTTGGAGAGGGTGCCCTACCAAGCGTTCCCAGTAAAATTTCTAAACGGCCCCGCATTTTAGAAGGTTAAAGCGGACGGCTATCATTTTACCGGAGCGCACATTTTTTAATCGCGCCCCGATCAACCCTCCGTGCTCCGGCAAATCCTCCGCGATCGCGCAACCTGCGGTTCAGCTTCCCAGGATAGACTTCCGGATGCGCCACACGATCGAGGAGTCCACCTTGCGCCCGGCCTCTGTTCCAGCCAGCATTGCGCAGATTTGCGCGCATCCCGCCGCGGCGCTTGCGGGCCTGGCTCTCCTCACGATCCTAATCCGGGCGCCATTCAACCTCAACACTGGCTCGGACGAAGCCTTTTACATGATCTTGGGCCGGCAATGGCTTGACGGAATGCCGCCCTATGCGGGCTCCTTTGATGTGAAGCCGCCGCTGCTGTTCCTGCTCATGGCTGGAGCCCAGGCCCTCTTCGGCCCCACGCTTGTGGCATCCAAGTTCCTGGTGAACGCCACCGCCGTTCTGACGGCCTGCGGCCTCTATCTCTTCGGCCTGCGCTATCTGGGCGCGCTTGCCGGCGCGGCGGCGGCCATCCTCTATACTTTCGCGAGCGTGACGCTCGGGAGCACGTTCACCACCGCCGAAACCATCATGGCGCCCTTCACGGCTTTTGCCATGCTGGCGGGGCTCGCCGCCCTCCTCGAACGCCGCCGCCTGCCCGTGGCGGCCCTGCTTGCCTCCGGGCTTCTCACAGGCGCGGCTGCCTGCGTGAAGCAGACCGGCGTCTTCACGGCGGCTCCGGTGCTTCTGGGCCTTCTCCTTTGCCAGCCGCGCGGCGCGCGGCTCAAGGCCGCGGGCGTCTTCGTCGCCGGGCTCTGTGCCCTGCCGCTGGGATTTGCATTGTATTTTCTTGCAATCGGGCATTTCAGCGAGATGTTCAACGATGTCGTCCTGACAGGGCTGCGCCGGGCCGGCACCGGATACAGATCATGGGCTGGAGCCTTCGCAATGCTGCTGACGGGGATAGCGACGATTCTGCCGGTCCTCGCCATGGCCGGGGTTTTCTGGGTGGAGCGGCGGTCATTGCGTGAAACGCCGGTTTACTTCCCCATGCAATTTCTGGCGGCCTGGGCCGGGACCGTGGCGCTCGGCATTGCCGTGAACCGGGAGATGTCGATCGTCTATTCGCTGCCGCTGCTGCAGCCCTTGTGCCTTGGGGCGGGCGGATTCCTTCAGCATGTGCTTGGGCGCATCGAACCTGCGGGGCGGCGCTGGTTCTGGCGCGGCGTAACGATGGCGGCGGCGGTCCTCTATTCCTGTAATCTCCTGATCACCGTCTCGTTCGTTGGCGGGGCCGAGGTAAAGGCGGCGGAAGCCGCGGCCGCGCTTATGCGCAAGGAGGGCCTGCGCCCAGGTGACCGCATTCTGGTAGTGGACCGCGACCTCCTCGTTTATGTAACCTCGGGCGCCGAGCCCCCGCTGCGGGTCTTCCACCCCCTGCATTTTCTCTGCTACTTTCCCTTGGCGGAAACTCAGCAGGCGTTAACCAAATCGCTGGACAGCAAGCCGGCCTTCATCGTCATGGCCGATCCCCCCGTATCCCTGTTTTGCGAGGTGCCCGGCCGGCGCGAAGCCGTCAAGGCCCGCCTATCGCGGGACTACTGCAAGCTAGGCCGCTTCAAGAGCACCACCACCTCATGGAAAGGAACGTTCACCGTTTACGGGTTGTACGGACGCGTCGGCGCGGACACACGTAAACGCTGCCGTTAACCCAATTTTCAGAATTGGGGCGATGCCGGCAAATAGCTTTAAACCCAAGCCAGGCCAGCAACTTTTTCACAACCTACCAATGGTATACGTTATGCTTATCCAACCCACAGTTGTGATGCGTAACCCTGGATAGTGAAATGGAGCAGTTTATGAGCCGTCTAATGGAACTTTCGAAGTCAGCCACAGCCTGGCTCAAGGTTACATCCAACCGCGGCGTAAGCGCGATTGAGTATGGCCTCCTCGCAGCCCTGATCGCCCTCGTTATCATCGCCGCAGTGACCACACTCGGCACGAACCTGAGCGGTGTGTTCAGCACGATTTCGTCGTCCGTCTAGTGCTGGGTGGCGCCGGCCGGCGGGCGGCGGGTTCGCAACCTTTCCGCGCGCGGTTCTTGAAGGGGCGCGCGCGCCGGATCTAATCCGCTAAGCAACACGGATCAAGCGGCAAGCCGCCAAGCCGGCCAGAGCGCGCAACATCCCGGCACGTGCTGAAATCACCGCGGCCCGCGGCAAGGGGCCGGACAGGCTGTGTTTCACCAATGGAGGTTCGTATGAGCCGTTCTATCAAACTGTTCCGCTCAGCCGCGGTTTGGCTGAACGCAACTTCGAACCGCGGCGTGAGCGCGATTGAATATGGCCTTCTCGCCGCTCTGATCGCCCTCGTTATCATCGCCGCGGTGACCACCCTCGGCACGAACCTGAGCGGTGTGTTCAGCACGATTTCGTCGTCCGTCTGAACTGAAAGTTCAGGCATCCGGCAGACGATGATGACAATCACTACCCGGCACGTCTCTTAGGATAGGCGTGCCCGGCCGCCGCTAAGGAGAATCTCGCGCTTGCGATATGGATAGACAAAACCATGAGCGAACCCCTAATCCAGGCTCTTCCTTGGACGGCAAGCCTCCTCGCGCTGGCCGGAAGCGCCGTCACGGATTTGCGCAAGCGGATCATACCTGACGAATTCTCCACTCTGATCGCGGTGTGCGGCCTGGTGATGGCGCTCCGGTTTGGCGCCGGGCAAGCTGGGATCGCCGTCTTGGCCGCCCTTTGCGTGTTCCTCTTTTTGGGTGTTCTCGCCCATTACAACACAATCGGCGGCGGCGACGTTAAGCTCATCGCCGCGACCTGCCTGCTAGTCCAGCCGGACCGCATCCCTCTGCTTCTGGCCGAGATCGCGCTCGCCGGCGGCGTGCTTAGCGGCGCCTACCTTGCCGGCGGCTGGCTGTTCAGGCGCTGGCCGCGAACGCGCCGGGAACCCGCTGACGCGGGTCAGCCAGGCGCGTTCCGCAAATGGCTGCGGCGCGAGAGATCGCGCATGGCGAAAGGCTACCCAGTACCCTACGCGCTCGCCGTGCTTGGCGGTGTCGCCGTTCACCTCATCAGAGAGCTTCCATCATGCTTCTACGCAACATCGTGCTCGCTCTAGGCGCGCTCCTCGTGTTTGCAGGCATCGGGCTTGCCATGTTTTGGCTAAGCCAGATGGGAAGACAGCCGGCCCAGGTAAAGAAGGAGCCCCAGCAGCCGGTGGTCGTCCGCCGCGAAGCCTTGCTTGAAGCCGTCCGTCCGCTGCCGGCCGGCACGCTCATCCGTCCCGGCGATTTCCGCTGGCGCGAGATCGACCCCGGCGAGGCCCGGTTTGGCATGATCCTGCGCAAAGATGCGTCTGATGACGAGTACCTTGGGGCGATCGTGAGAAAGGACTTCGCCGAGGGCGAGCCGCTCACAGCCGCCGATCTGGTCAAGACGACCGACAGGCGTTTTCTTTCGGCGGTGCTAAAGCCTGGCACGCGCGCCGTAACGATTGCGGTCGACGCGCCTCAAAGCTCGGCCGGCATGGCCCTTCCCGGCGACCGTGTCGACGTCGTGTTGACACAGAACCTTTCCGGTGTGGCAAACGACCCTTCGCGAAAATCCGTGGCGGAAACGGTGCTGAAGGACGTGCGCGTTATCGCGGTGGATCAGCACCTGAAACTGCCGCAAGAGCAGCCCGTCCTGGTGGAGGCGGCGCCGGGAGGAAAAGAGGCCGCCCGCAAGGAGCCCCGCCTGCCCCGGACGGTGACGCTTGAGCTTACCGAAGCGCAGGCTCAGAAGCTGTTCGTCGCCGCTCAGCTTGGAGGCCTGCAACTGCCGGTCCGTTCGCTGGAGGGCACTAGGGAAGAGGCATCGGGAGAGGAACCCAAGCCGACTTGGGCTTCCGATGTATCGCCCGCCCTCAAGCTGCTTCAGCGGCCGCAGCAGCAGGCCCAGGCCGCTGCGGGAAGCACGATCGAGGCGTCCGTACGCAAGCCTCCACAGACAAACTGAGGAGACCTGATGCCGGCGGCTCATCAGCATAGAAACGAAGCAAATCCGGCTTCTCACGCTGGCGGAGAGGGCCGCGAAGGCATTGTTGCGCGCGTTTTCGTCACGGATCACCAGTCCGAAGGCATTGTCCGCGAAAGCCTGTCGGCGCTTGGCGTTCACCACGTGCAGGTCAGCACAGGCGATGTCGACACCGCGATCACTGCTCTTTCGAAGGAAGGCTCGCCGCATCTTCTGGTGGTGGACATTAGCGGCATTGACGATCCTTTGGAAAAGATGCGCGACCTCGCTGACGTTTGCGGCCCCAATATCTCCGTGATCGTGGTCGGTGACCGCAACGATATCGTCTTCTATCGCGAGCTGAAGCTGATGGGGACGAGCGAGTATTTCCTGAAGCCGCTCGTCAGAAGCCTTTTCACGGGCACCTGCAAATCGATCCTCACGCCGGACGCCGTACAGGCGAACACCCGCACCGGCAAACTCATCTATGTGCTTGGAGCCCGCGGCGGGGCGGGCGCCACGACCATCGCCACCAATCTCGCCTGGCGCCTGGCTGAGGACAAGCGCCGCCACACCATTCTCGTCGATCTCGATCTGCAAGAGGGCGATGCGGCGCTGCAGCTCGACGCCGAGAGCACTCACGCGCTTCGCGAAGCCCTCGACCATCCCGAGCGCGTAGACAAGCTGTTCCTTGAGCGTGGCGTGAAACAGGTCACGGACCGGCTTCACCTGCTCTGCGCGCTTGAGCCGCTGAATGCGCCCAGCGAGCTTTCGGAGGAAGCGTTTCTCTGGCTTCTCGACAAGCTCTTGCCCCGCTACCGGCTCACAATCGTCGAGACCGCCCCCAGCATCGCGGTGCACATGAACTGGGCGCTCAAGCTTTCCGGCACCTGCCTGCTCGTTACCAACCCGACTCTAGCAGGCGCCCGCGACATGGCCCGCTGGAGCGAAATTCTCGGCCCGAACACGCCGGAGCGCCATACGGTGTTGGTGCTAAACCGGACCACCGCTCACGGGGGCTTGAGCCCTGCCGACTTCGCCCGTGCGTGCGGCAAAACTCCCGATGTCGTCATTCCTTACGACCGCGAGCTCGCCGAGGCCGCCCCGCTGGGAATCAAGGCGATGCAGAAATGCAAAACCTTCCAACGGGCCCTCTCGCAGATCGTGCGGGATTTCACCGGCGAGGAGACGGAACAACAGCAGTCATTCTTAAGCAGGATCTTCGGTTAAATGGCATTCGGCAGAAATCTCGCAAAGGACGAGGAACGTACCACCACCGCATCGACCCAGGCGGCCGCGGCGATCCGCGATCAGGTTCTCCTGCGGATCGACCCGATGGTTGCCGTGCGCATGTCGAAGCCAGAGCTGATGATGTTCGTCAACGCGCTGGTCGGCGAGATCGCCAACGAGCGCAAGCTGCTGCTCAACAAGGCCGAGCAGGATGCGTTCGCGCGGAATATCGTCGACGAGATGGTTGGACTGGGGCCGATCGAGCCCTTGCTTCATGACCAGACGGTTTCCGATATCCTCGTCAACGGCCCCGACATGATCTACGTAGAGCGCCGGGGCAAGCTGGAGATGACATCGCTCAAATTCCGGCACAACGACCATGTCATGCACGTGGCCCAGCGCATCGCATCGTCCGTGGGCCGCAGCATCGACGAGTCCAACCCCATGCTCGACGCAAGGCTGCAGGACGGAAGCCGCGTCAACGTCGTCATCCCGCCGCTTGCCCTCAAGGGCCCGTGCCTTTCGATCCGCAAGTTTTCCCGCACGGTCCTCGACTTCAACGCTTTCGTCCACGCGGGAAGCCTTTCGCCCGAGCTTGCCGCCGCCCTTGAGATCGCGGCGCGCTGCCGGCTCAATATCATCGTCGCGGGCGGCACCGGCTCCGGCAAGACGACATTGCTCAATGCGCTGTCGCGGATGATCGACCACACCGAGCGCATCGTGACTATCGAGGACGCAGCCGAACTCAAGCTACAGCAGGACCATGTGATTTCGCTCGAAACGCGGCCGCCCAACATCGAGGGGCGCGGACAGGTCGATCAGCGCGCGCTCGTCAAGAACGCGCTCCGGATGCGCCCGGACCGGATCGTCATCGGCGAGGTGCGCGGCGGCGAAGCCTTCGACATGCTGCAGGCGATGAACACCGGCCACGACGGCTCGATGTCCACCGTGCACGCCAACTCCGCGCGCGATGCGCTCGCCCGTATCGAGAACATGGTGCTGATGGGCACCGGAAACATGCCGGGCAAGTCCATCCGCAGCCAGATCGCCAGCGCCGTCGATCTCGTGGTGCACACCGAGCGTATGCGCGACGGCGTCCGGCGGGTCACGGAGCTTGTGGAGGTGGTCGGCTTCATCGAGGACACGTTCACACTCAACACCCTGTTCAAGTTCGAGTTCGGCGGCGAAAACGTCGACGGCACGCTGCGCGGACAGTTCAAGGCGAATCCCCTCCGGCCCAATTTCTTGCCGCGGCTCGAGTATTTCGGGCTGGGGGACGCGTTTCTCAGAGCAGTCGGCATTCTTTCGGAAGAGCGCGGAGAAAAGCTATGACTTATCCGCTGATGGCCGCATTACTGCTGCTCCTTCTCGCGGGCGCCGCATTTGCCTGGCTTTTCAACATTCTACGCAGGCGGCGCAGCGAAATGGACCGGCGCTTCAGCCTGCTCGCCAAAACCGGACAGAAACCGGCCGCCACGGGGGAGAAGGCCGCGCCGGCATCCACTGGGGCTGGCGACGGCAGCGGCCCCATCCAAATGTTCTTCACCCTCGGCGCCGGTTACTCCTGGGGTATGCACGCAAGCGCCCCTCTGCTTGTCGCCGTGTCGGTCCTGTCCGCAGCCGTGGTTTGGTTTGTGACCGCATATGCCGTTGGCGCTCCCACATGGCTAGCCGCGGCGCTCACGGCGGCCGCCGGGTTTTTCGGGCCGCGCACCGTTCTGAACAGGCAGCAGCAGCGCGCGATACGGGCGTTCAACAACCTCTTTCCGGACGCCGTCGACATGGTGGCCCGGCTCCTGCGTGCGGGCACACCCATTACCTACGCCATTCAGGTGGTAGGCAACGAGGCCCCGCCCCCGATCAACGAGGTGTTCTCGGCCATCGCCGACCAGATACGCATCGGCATCCCGGTCGGTGAGGCGCTGGACAACTCAAGCAGAATGGTCGCTTCGCCGGACTTCCGCTTCTTCGCGGTGGCCGCGATCATGCAGTATTCGACGGGCGGCAATCTGGTATCGACGCTTGAAGAGCTTTCGCAAATCATGCGCAAACGCCATGCGGCGCGGCTCAAGGCAAGAGCGGTCAGCGCGGAGATCCGCTTCTCCGCCTACGTCCTGGGCTCACTGCCCATCCTGGTCACGGGGGCGCTGCTCGTGCTCGACCCCGGCTACCTCACCCCGCTGTTCCACGATCCGCGCGGGCACGTCATCCTTTCGATCGCGGGCGGCGGCCTGCTGGCGGCTTTTCTCACCATGCGCCAGATGATCCGCAGCGTTAGCAGCGAATGATTTAACCAAGGGATTGCACGGATGGACCCATCTCACTTCTTCCCCGCAAGCAGCAATATCATCGTGCCGATGCTCATGCTCATGCTGATCGCGGGCGGCGCGCTGATGCTCTGGGCCGCCTCCCAAGGCAAGGCCCTGCCGTCGCGCCGGCTGCACCTCATGCAGGAGGAGAAAAGCCGCGGCCACCGGGCCGGCATCGCATATGCACCGGACTGGAAGGAGGACACGGCGGTCTGGTATGCGGAAGGGCTGAGTCACGAGGAGCGCTGGCAAATCGTGCGCAGTTTTGCGAAAATCAACGTGCCGCCAAGCGCGGCGCTCGCGATCTTTATGGCAGCAAGGCTCGGTATCGCTTTGGGCGGCGGGGCGCTGGCCTATTATGCCGGTCCCGCCACCCGTCCAATGCTTCCCATCGTGTTCGGCGTCGGGGCGGCGATCGCGGGCTGGATCGTGCCGGTCATGATGGTCGATTTCAAACTCAGGCAGCACCGCAAATCCGTGGCCACCGCGCTGCCAAACGCGCTGGAACTGCTGGCGATCTGCGTGGGCGTGGGCCTGTCGCTCGAAGCGGCGTTCCAACGCGTCGCCGCGGAAATCAGGCTGTCGAGCCCGGCGCTTGCCGACGAGTTCTCGCTGACCTGGGCGGAAATCAGCATTTCGCCCTCCCGCGAGCAGGCGCTGGCGAACATGGCGGAGCGCGTAAACCTGCCATCAGTGAAATCGGTGATCGGCACGCTGGTCCAGAGCCTGCGCTTCGGCACCCCGCTCGCGCAATCCCTGCGCAACGCGGGAACGGAAATGCGCAACCATCAGATGATCGAGCTGGAGGAGCGGGCGAACCGCCTGCCCGCCATGCTCACCGTGCCAGTGATGCTCTTCATCATGCCCACCATGTTCTTGATCGTTGGCGGCCCGGCGGCGATCCGGCTGATCGACACCTTCCGTTGATGGATGCCGTTCCGGATGCCCGGAACGCGCCCCTTCTCCCCTTTGGGGCAGGCAGGAACAGGGGTAAACTCACATACCGCCGGCTGCGGCGGAGCCTTTCCGGCTTCGCGCAAGCATCGCGGCGATAGAATATTAGAATGTGGGCCGCCTCTAAAGAGGCGATTCCCTTTTTGCGTAAGCCGCACTAACATTCAGCTTCTTTCGAGTCCCGGTACGTTGGAACCCGATATGAGCATTCTCGATAAAATAGTAGCCTATAAGAAAGAAGAAGTCGCCGCGGCGAAGGCGAAAGTTCCGCCCTCGGAGCTTGAGGAGCGGGTGCGCGTGGCCCCGCCCTTGCGCGATTTTTTCGAGGCGCTCGGCCAGAAATGGGCGTATGCCGAGCCGGGCCTGATCGCCGAGGTGAAGAAGGCGAGCCCGTCCAAGGGGCTCATCCGGCCAGATTTCGATCCCGCGGCGATCGCGAAGGCTTACGAGCGCGGCGGCGCGTCCTGTCTTTCCGTGCTGACCGACGGCCCTTCCTTCCAGGGCTCACCGGAAGCGCTGATCGCGGCGCGCGAGGCCACCTCGCTGCCGGTGCTGCGCAAGGATTTCATGGTCGATCCCTATCAGGTGGATGAGGCGCGCGCGATGGGCGCGGATTGCATCCTGCTCATCATGGCCTGCACCTCCGATGGTCTTGCGGAGGATCTCTTCAATGCGGGGCGCGAGCGGAACATGTCCGTGCTGGTCGAGGTGCATAACGAGGAGGAGCTTGAGCGCGCGCTCATGCTCGACGCCTGGCTGATCGGCATCAACAACAGGGATCTCAACACATTCGAAACGCATCTAGAGACGACGGAAGAACTCACCGGCCTCATTCCGCCCGGCCGGCTTGTGGTTTCGGAAAGCGGGATTTTCACCCCTTCTGATATCGCAAGGCTGATGAGTAGCGGCGCGGCAGCGTTCCTGGTGGGCGAAAGCCTGATGCGCCAGACGGACGTGGAGCACGCTACCCGTTCGCTTCTAACGCCCGAACCCGAGACCGCAAGCTATGGCACCTCCACATGAACGGGCTCAGCCACATTAACGCCAAGGGCGAAGCCAGCATGGTTGATGTCGGCGGGAAAACCGCCACCGCCCGCACCGCTGTTGCCGAGGGATATATCTACATGGCGCCCGATACGTTGCGGCTGATCGAGGCTGGTGAGGCGCCCAAGGGCGATGTGCTCGCCACCGCCCGCATTGCCGGCATTATGGCGGCCAAGAAGACCGCGGAGCTTATTCCGCTGTGCCATGCGCTGACGCTTTCCAAGGTGGCGGTGGATTTCGGGCTGGTGCCAGACCGCAATTGCGTGCGCGTCGAGGCAATGGCCAAGGCGACGGGGCCAACCGGCGTGGAAATGGAGGCGCTGACGGCCGTCTCGGTGAGCTGCCTCACCCTCTACGACATGCTCAAGGCCAAGGATAAGGCCATGCGCATTGACGGCATCCGCTTGTTGTCGAAGACCGGCGGCAAGTCCGGCGACTACGTTGCGGCCCAGCTTGGAACGGAGGGCTGACCGTGGCGCTTGTGACCGTTGCCCAGGCCAGGGCACGCATTCTCGATGGTGTTCAACCGCTGCCGGGCGAAAGCGTCTCGATTTACGAGGCCAACGGGCGCGTGCTCGCGGAAGGGCTCAGAGCGAACCTCACGCAGCCGCCTTTCGACGCCTCCGCCATGGACGGCTATGCGGTGCGCATGGCTGACGTGGCCACTACGCCGGTTTCGCTCAAGGTCATCGGCACATCCGCTGCGGGCCATGGCTTTGGCCGATCTGTGGGGCCGGGAAAGGCCGTACGCATTTTCACAGGCGCGCCAGTGCCCGAAGGCGCCGATACCATCGTCATCCAGGAGGATACCAAGCCCGAACCGCCGGATGGCGTCGTAATCCTCGCGGACTCACCGGAAGGCCGGCACATCCGCCGGCGCGGTTTCGACTTCGCGGAAGGGCATGTCGCGCTGGAGGCGGGAACAAGGCTCAGCGGCCGCCACCTCATTTTCGCCGCCGCCATGAATCATCCTGCCGTTTTGGCGAGGCGGAAGCCCCGAATCGCGCTGCTCGCCAATGGTGACGAACTGGTGCCACCCGGCGAAACGCCCAAGGCGAATCAGATCGTCTCCTCGATCCCGGCGGGACTCAAGGCCGCCGTTGAGGCTTGGGGCGGGGAGGCGATGGTCCTGGATATCGCGAAAGACACAAGGGAAGCTATCGCCGCCCAGGTGGATGCGGCCCCTGACGCTGATGTGCTCGTAACCATTGGCGGTGCGTCGGTTGGTGAGCACGATCTGGTGCGCGGCGCGCTTGAGGCCAAGGGCGCCCGCTTCGAAGTGCTCAAAGCCGCCATGCGGCCCGGCAAGCCGGTGATGTTCGGCCATCTCGGCAGGCAGAAGGTGCTGAACCTGCCGGGCAATCCGGCCTCCGCCATGATCTGCGCGCGGATTTACCTGAAGCCGCTGATCGCCGCGTTGCTGGGGCTTCCAACGGACGAGCCGGTGCGGGAACTGCCGCTCGCCGGCCCCATCGGAGCCAATGGCGGGCGCGAGCACTATATGCGCGCCATCGCTTCCGGCGGCACGGTGGCGCCGCTTCCTGACCAGGACAGTTCGCTTGTGAGCGCGCTCGCGCGGGCCAATTGCCTGCTTGTGCGGCCAATCAACGCGCCGCCGCTGCCGGCCGGAGCGCTTGTGCCCATTATATCCCTGGATTTCTAGCGCTTCCTGTTAAAAAGCTTTGCTTTTTCCTTGCGGAACTTAATGAGAACGCTTATCTCTGTTCCTGATTTGTACGATACTCGCCGCTAGCCGCGATTGGGGCTTCCCATGCTCACACCCAAGCAAAAGCAGCTTCTTCTTTTTATTAACGGACGCATCGAAGAAACCGGTGTTCCCCCGTCCTTCGATGAGATGAAGGAAGCGCTGGACTTGAAGTCCAAATCGGGCATTCACCGGCTGATCATGGCGCTGGAGGAGCGCGGCTTCATACGCAGGCTACCGCACCGGGCACGCGCGCTCGAAGTCATGAAGATGCCCGAGCGCGGCCGCGCTACCTTCGAGGGAGAGAGGCGTGTGCGCGGCTTCATGCCGACCGTGATCGAGGGGACGAAGCGCGCCTTCGAGGAAAGTCCGCAGGCGCCGCTCGCACGCGACCGCGAGGATGGCGGCGTACAGGTGCCCGTGATGGGCCGGATCGCGGCCGGCGTGCCAAGATCGGCCATCGAAGACCCGAGCCACGCGCTGGTGATGCCGCCCGAGTTTCTCTCGCAGGGTGAGCATTTTGCGCTGGAAGTGCGCGGCGATTCCATGATCGACGCAGGCATCCGCGAGGGCGACACGGTCATTTTCAAGCGGACGGGGAATGCCGAGAGCGGCGAGATCGTGGTCGCGCTGATCGACGACGAGGAGGCGACGCTCAAGCGGCTGCGCAGGAAGGGACATTCAATCGCATTGGAGCCGGCGAATCCGGCTTTCGAGACCCGCATCTTCGGCCCGGACCGGGTGAAGATCCAGGGCAAGCTTATCGCCCTGCTCAGGCGCTACTAACCGCACCCCGAGCCTTTCCGCCAGACCGCCGCAAGTAGTCAAAGCGAACCTAGAGTTATAATTGTCTGTCAACGCGGCTGCGGTAATGAACCGCCGGGCCGGTTTTTCCGTTCAACAAAATGTATACAGCAAAGGCTCTAGCGCCCGGATGCGAAGGTCATCCGGATGCGATATGTTTTTTGGCACAGCATAAGGAAACCGGGAAACGCTCTATGGCAAAAAAGCCTGGCAAATCAGCAAAAATGCCAAAAAATGCGAAGAGTGCCGCGCCATCGGAGCCGCCGCCTGGCCACGAATCTCCCGAGCAGTTCACCGCAAACATCCTGCGCGCCTTCGAGCTGTCCGGCGAGATCGTGCGTAAGATGGTCGAAGACAAGGAGAAGCGCGACGGCGCCTTCACGGTCATGGGTGGCCTTGCCGATGCGCCCAAGCTGTTTAGCCCCATCGCGTATTACTGGATAAGCGAGCCGGAGAAATTCACGGAGGCGCAAGCCAAGCTGAACAAGGATCTGATCGAACTGTGGGGCTGGACTTCCAAGCGCTTACTTGGCGAGGAAGCCGAGCCCATGATCAAGCACATGCCGGGCGATTCCCGCTTCCAGGACCGCGAATGGACCGAAAACCCGTTCTTCGATTTCTTGCGGCAGGCATATCTTCTGATCGGCCAATGGGCGGAGGAGCTGATCGAGAAGGCCTCCACGGTCGATCCGCACACGAAACATCGCGCCCAGTTCTACCTGAACCAGATCGTCAGCGCGCTTTCGCCCTCGAACTTTCCGTTCACCAACCCCGAAGTGATTCGCGCCACCTTCTCAACGGGCGCACATAACCTCGCCCAGGGGCTGACCCAGCTCCTGGAGGATATGCAGAACTCCGGCGAACTCCTGCGCATCCGCCAGACGGACATGTCCGCGTTCGCGGCCGGCAAGAACCTGGCGGTCACGCCGGGCAAGGTCGTGTTGCAGAACGATATCATGCAGCTCATCCAATACGCGCCCGCCACTAGGACGGTGTACGAGGTTCCGCTGCTCATCGTCCCACCGTGGATCAATAAATACTACATCCTCGACCTGACGCCACAGAAATCCTTCGTCAAATGGCTAGTGGATCAGGGTTTTACCGTCTTCATAGTTTCCTGGGTGAACCCGGACGAAAGTCTCGCCGGCAAGACCTTCGAAGACTATATGCGCGAGGGCTTGTTCGAGGCTGCGGACGCGGTGCTGAAGATCACCGGCCAGCCGAAGACGAACGCGCTCGGTTATTGCGTCGGCGGAACGCTGCTCGCAAGCGCGCTCGCCTATATGACTGCGAAAGGCGGCGAACGCATCCACTCGGCCGCCTTCCTCGCGGCGCAGACCGACTTCAGCAAGGCCGGCGACCTCCTCGTGTTTATCGACGATGGCCAGCTCAAGGCGCTGGATGAGGTGATGGATAAGGCCGGCTTCCTCGACGGCGCGCGCATGTCGGCCGTGTTCAACTCGCTTAGGCCAAAAGATCTGGTCTGGCCCTACATCGTCAACAACTACCTGCTCGGCAAGCAGCCCTTCCCCTTCGACCTGCTTTACTGGAACGCGGATTCGACGCGGATGCCACCCGCCAACCACAGCTTCTATCTGCGCGAATTCTACCGCGACAACAAGCTCAGCCACGGCACATTGAAGCTCGGCGGCGTGAGGCTCGACCTGAGCCGCGTGACGATACCCATCTATGAGCTTGCCACCAAGGAGGACCACATCGCTCCGGCGCAATCGGTGCTGACCGGCGCGAAGCTGTTCGGCGGGCCGGTACGCTATGTGCTGGCCGGCTCAGGGCATATCGCGGGCGTTATCAACCCGCCCGCCAAGCCGAAATACATGTACTGGACCCTGAAGGGGGGCGGCCTGAGGTCCGTGCCCACGGTCGACGCATTCATCGCCAAGGCGAAAGAGCACGCGGGCTCGTGGTGGCCGGATTATAGGAAATGGCTCGGTTCGCTTTCCGGCGCACAGGTTCCCCCGCGTGTTCCCGGCGATGGCCCGTTCAAGCCAATCGAGGACGCCCCCGGCTCCTACGTGAAGGGATGATGTTGCACGGGGCCGCTTTTCGCATCCAGGCCGACGATGCGCTTTTGATCGCCGTGCAGGTAGACATCTAATCCGGAGCTCCTGTAGCCGTACCGAATACTATTATTGCGTTCCAACATCTTACGATTGAAGCGGGGCGCGCGGTCCTGACTGCACCGCGATGGCAGCGGCAAGTTCGAGGGCTTGGCTCTGCTGTGGGCTGGGCCGCGTGGTAAGGGTGAACGTGCCCTCACCGGCCGCAGCGTCTGTGCGGCGCATGGTGTTGCGCACAATCGCTCACATTCATCTGAGCTAGTAAAGCTTCTTGGCAGATTATCTTCCTTGCCCGGCCAACGCACAGTTGTATGGGTTTGTTTCTTCCATCGGAGCGATTGACGCATTTAGAAAAATCTCCTACATAATTAATGTGCTTAGCTATATGCCACATCGAACAAGAACTTCACTTTTTGCGTGTTTTGCATAACGGTGGTTTGCCCAAAGAAGGAGAAGGGAGCATGTCTGAACAAAAGGCTAGAAAACCGGAACCTGTCAATTGGAACGAGGTAATTGAAAAGACCTGGCAACAGCTGCGAAGCCGTTACCACCCCCACCCTAAAATCGCCGAGCTTAATAGACGCCTCCCGTTGAAAGGCGCCCAAATGCAGCAGGAAATGCTAGAAAGAATTGGACGGGCGGCAGGTGTTGACACGGATCATATACTTAAGGAAATACAAAAACAAAACAAATCAATTCGCAACCTAAAGCGCAGAGAAAGAGAAAAGATAACACCATAAATTGAAGTTGAGCTCGATAAAAAAACATGCAGATCATACGAAATTTATGGAAGATCGCGTTGGCCTAGTACTGAAACATTTTAAAGCGCGAGAAGGAAATCAAGAATGAAAGATGTTCTCGCTCAGAGGTCGGGCATATCACGATCATATACCCGCCCCTGGTTGTATTATGGGATGGGGGTTCCCTTGGTACAATCCAGATTTCGGACGTTGGGACGCAGACAGTAATATAGAGTTCATAGGTGGCGATGAGGGTGTAGGTTGGGCCGAGTATGCCAGACTATATTCTTTTTTTATACAGATCATGGTGATTGCGACATATGCAGCACGGCTTCAACGAACCTTTATATTCCATTCTGGTTTCCTCTTGACCCTCCTAATGAAACCTTTTTCGTTAATAGAGTCCGCCTCAATCTGCACGGCATCGGCAGAGGTCAAAATGTGCTCGGCGACGGAGCCAGGCGCTCGGATGTGCACTCGCGTTTGACGGTCACTGTGGAATTTCATCAGGAAGTACAAATGTCCGATGGAAGCTGGGATGAAGGCATGCGCTACAATCCTTTCAGAAGTAACCCAGTTACTGGAGACGACACATTTTTAGCGGTTGAGAGAATTGGCGAGTATTGGGACACCGTTGAAATCGCGCGTACTTGCGTCCATTGCACTTCCCCCTTGATCTTCCTGGGTAGAGAGGACGGCGGCGGCAGGATTCTTGGTCATGTTTTTGTCCATACCGAAGGCACCACGCGAGGAGAAGATGGTGGGACGTGGCTTGATTTCATGAATACGAGCAGGGGATTGTCACGCCATCTTGAACTTGGATGCCTCACCCTAATTAGTGACTAGCAGCTCAATGTTGGCTGTCTGACTGACTGCTGGCCGGCCCGTCGAGGTTCAGGCTTATGCGGACCGCATCGTCATCCGGCAGGACGGCGCCATCGTTGCCGGGCATGCCCGCTGCTTCGGCCGCGGGCAAACCATCTACGATCCCTGGCGTCGCGCTGGAAGCGCGCCAGGGAAAAGACGCGTGCCGGTGCTGAGCCGGAAGCCCGGAGCGCTGCGGAATGGCGCGCCGTTCAAGACCTGGGTGCTGCCAGCATCGCTGGAGAATGTGCGGCGCAAACTACACGGCTCCGATGACGGCGACCGGCAGATGGTGGCGATCCTTGCCGCCGCGCTGGACGATGGCTTGCCGGCGGTGGAAGCCGCCTGCGCCGAAGCACTGTGTCAGGGCGTCCACTCCTCTAGCGTGATCTTGAACATCCTGGCGCGCCGGAAAGCCCCCGGCCCGCCCGCGACCATCGCCACGCCGGAAGCGCTGCGGTTGAAGCACGCGCCCGCCGCCGATTGCGCCCGCTATGACAGTCTGTTGGCGCTACCGCCCTCTGGGCTGCATGAGCGCGAGTTGAGAAGGACAAGCCCATGGAACGTACAGACATCCTTGCCCTGATGGGCGAACTGAAGCTTTACGGTATGCGCGCCGCCTACGATGAGGTGATGGCGGCCAGCATCAAGCGCCAGCACGAGCCGCCGCGCATTGTGGGCGATCTCTTAAAGTCCGAAATCGCGGAGAAGCAGGCGCCGCCGGTCCGGTACCAGATGACTATCGCCAAACTGCCCCTGGCCAAGAACCTCGATGGCTTCCAGTTCGCAGGCACGCCCATCAGTTCAAATGCCGGTCAGTTCGCGGGCCAGGAGATCGAACACAAGACGCACCCGCCGGCTTGTGTTCAGCTCCCGGTGCACAACGAGCCAGATTGGAAACTGGAACGGCTTCAGCCATGGAACGGCGCGCCGCACCATCGGCTCCGCATCGCCGATCCGCGACGCCATGACGCCAACCCCGGCGCCCCGCTTCACCAGCTCCCAGTGCACCAGATGGTTGTTGCTGAGCACCGGGAAATGCCTTGCCGTCAGCTTGAGCCCATGCGCGTTGAGCCCATCGATGAAAGGCTCGTTCTTGTCGAAACCGATGAAATGAAGGCGCGCCACATCCTCCGCCGTAAGGATCTCGCCGCACTGCGCGAGATAGTCCCCGGAAGCGTACAGGTGAGCGGTCTCGTCCCCGATTTTCCGTGCGATCAGATCCGGATCGGTGGGGCGTCCGTTGCGAATGGCAATGTCCGCTTCCCGCCGGCGCAAGTCCTGGACATCGTTCGACGCGATTAGCTCAACCGTTATGCCTGGCTCGTCACGCCGCAGTTTCGCAACGATGGGCGGCAGCACGAACGCGGAAAACGCCTCGCTTGCCGTGATGCGCACGGTGCCTTCGACCGATTGCGATTGCCCCGACGCCGTCAGCGACACCCGGCTGGCCGCATCCCCCATGGCCCGGACGTGTTCCACCAATTGTAGGCCGCCTTGCGTCAGCACTAGGCCGCGTCCCGCACGTTCGAACAGCACCACGCCCAACTCGCTTTCGAGGGCACGCACTTGGCGGCCCAGCGTTGGTTGCGGCACGCCGAGCGTCCGGGCGGCGGCCGAAAGCGAACCTTCTTCCGCGGTTACAAGGAAGGCGCGGGCGCGGTTCCAGTCAAATTTTACGGATCGCCAATCCATGCATAATTGCATATCGATTAGGCGAATTTCGTCAATTCCTATTCAGAATACGAGCAGGTAGGGTGATGCGATGAACAGCGAGGATAGCGGCATGGCGGAAACGGGGATGTTACAACACAGCGGGGCGTCTGCTCCACCGCGCGCCGGGGAGAAATACCGGGCCGCGAAATTCTGGGACTGGATCGCCAGGCGCTATGCGCGGACACCAATTGCCGACGAGGCGTCTTATCAGAAGAAGCTGCGCGTCACCCAAGGTTATCTGCGGCCCGGCAGTGAAGTCCTGGAGTTCGGCTGCGGCACGGGATCGACCGCGCTCATCCATGCCCCCCTCGTGAAGCATATCCACGCTATCGACATATCCTCCAGAATGATCGAAATCGCGCGAAGCAAAGCGGATACTGGCAAAATCGCGAATGTTACGTTCGATCAAGCGACCCTGGACGATTTGGATGCGCCGGAGCAGAGCTTCGACGCTGTACTTGGGTTGAATATCTTGCACCTGCTGGAAGACAGGGACGCGGCAATCGCCAAGGTGTACAAGCTGTTGGCTCCGGGAGGCGTGTTTATATCCAGCACGGCCTGCATTGGCGACTTTATGAGTTGGTTCAGGTTTATCGCCCCGATTGGAAGGTTGTCCGGGTCTTTGCCGCAAGTGAAGGTCTTCACCTCGAAACAACTGGCCGCGTCGCTGGTTAACGCCGGTTTTGAAATCGGCTACCGGTGGCAGCCGCCAGCCAGGAGCGCGGCGGTTTTCATCGCTGCAAAGAAACCGGCATAGGTTGCCTCCGGCTGAACAGGGGTAAAACCCGGTGCTCACCGGTCCGCATTTGGGCAGACCGGCGACGCCAAACATAAAGACACAACCGCCCAAATCCAGGAGGTCAAAGTTACTTCGGCACCAGGAAAGAGGGAGAACTGCCTCGTAGCCGCGGCAAGGCTCAATAATTCCAGCCGTCAAAGGTATTCACCGCTTTAGCACCGTATCCGCAAAGGAACGGGGGTTATCTATCCGGGGGATAGTGCGTTGTTTTGGCACGGATTCCCGCTTTCAAGCGTGTGAAGAAATCGCCCGGTGGGTGGAAAAGGCCGCATTTTGTGCCGCAGCGCCGTAGCCGCGGAAGCGGGTACCCATGTAACGTATTGTTCCAACTTGGGAAATAGATTCCCATTTCCGCGGGAATGACGGCTGGGGCGAACTCCAGCCTCGCAATCCATGCCGGCGGAAACATCGGGGGAATCAGGTTGCGGAATGCGCGACGCGTACCCATTGATTAGTATCAAGATAAAGGACGTCCGGCCGGCAGGCCCACAACCCGGCGCGGACCGGAGGCGCTATGGCCATCGACATTCTCAATCGCGATGCACGCGAGGTGAAAGGGCGGTCCTCCGCCTATCGCGACAACGTTCTGCCCGACCTCGCCGCGTGGAGTGCGCGGGGGGAGCGCTGCGCGCTGGTGACGCTGGTTGGCGTGGACGGCAATGCGCCGCGCGCGGAGGGGGCGCAAATGGCGGTTTCCGAGAGCGGAGAGTGGGCCGGTTATATCTCCGGCGGCTGTCTGGAACAGGCCATCGCTCTTGAGGCGCAAGCCACCATCAAGGCTGGCACCCCCCGGCTCCTGCGCTACGGCAAGGGCTCGCCCTATTTCGACATTCAGCTTCCTTGCGGCAGCGGCCTTGACGTTCTCGTCGAGCCATTCGGGGACGAGGCGCTCATTCAGGACATGCGAGGACGGATGGAGCGCCGCGAGCCATTCGCGCTTAGGATCGATTTGGAAAGCGGCGCCGCCAGCATCGAAGACGCGCCCGCTGACGGCGGGAATTCGCGATCCCGTTCCGAAGGCAAGAGCTTCGTCCGGGTTTACACGCCCCCTTTGCGCTGCCTTATAATCGGTTCAAGCCCCATCGCGGTGAAGCTCGCCGAGCTTTCAGCCGGAACCGGCTTCGAAACGCATTTCTTTGCGCCAGATGTGGAGAACCTGCCCGCCCTGCCCGCCGAAGTTCGCACCTATCCGCTGCTGCCCGGAACAAAATTTCCCGCCGACCGCTGGACGGCCGCCGTGCTCGCCTTCCACGACCACGAGAAAGAAATGCCGGTGTTCTCGGAGCTGCTCAGGGGGCCTTGCTTCTTCATCTCCGCCATCGGCAGCCGGAGGGCGCACGCAGCGAGGCAAGCCGCTTTGGAAGCCGCCGGCTTCCCGCAGGCCGAAATGGCCCGCATCCAAAGTCCGGCCGGCCTTATTCCAGAGCTGAAATCCGCGCCGCTGGTGGCCGTCTCGATCCTGGCACAGGTCGTTGCCGCGGCCCGCGAGCGGCGCATTGTGACTTAGTCCGAGCTTTTTACAAAGCGGGCGAAGACGTCACCGAAATCCTCGAATACATTCCCGGCCGTTTCGAAGTAATCTGCCATATCCGCCCCGCCTGCTCCTGCCGCAAATGCGAGGCCATGGCGCAGATGCCGATGCCCTCGCTGCCGATCCCGCGCACTAAGGCCGGAGCTGGCCTTCTGGCCCATGTGCTGATCGCGAAGTTCTGCGATCACCTGCCGCTCTACCGGCAGGCTGAGATTTACGCCCGCGATGGCGTGGACCCCGGCCGGGCTACACTCGCGAGCTGGGTTGGCAAGGCCGCCTGGCTGGTTGAGCCTCTGGCGGACCGGATCGGCCGCCACGTCATGGCGGGCAGCGTCATTCATGCTGATGACACGCCCGTGCCGGTGCTTGCCCCCGGCAACGGCAAGACGAAAGAAGGCCGGTTCTGGATCTATCTTCGCGATGAGCGGCCGCATGCCGGCGCCGCCCTGCCAGCCGTACTCTACCGTTACACCCCAGACCGCAAGGGCGAGCGCTGCCGCAGCCATCTTGCTGCATTCAAAGGGCATCTGCACGCCGATGGCTATCCGGGCTTCGCCAAGCTTTACGAGGAACAAGACGGCAAGCCTCCCTCCGTTACCGAAGTCGCGTGCTGGGCGCACGCCCGGCGCAAGTTCTTCGATGTGCACCACAGCAATGGTTCTCCCATTGCCGGGGAAGCGCGCAAAGATCGGAGAGCTGTTCGATATCGAGCGCGCGATCACAGGCAAGCCGCCTAGCCAGCGTCAGGCGGCACGCATGGAAAAGGCCAAACCCAAGCTCGATGCACTTGGGACTTGGATGGACACGCAATTGCAGCTCATCCCTGGCAAAAGCGATCTTGCCGGCGTCATCCGCTACGCGCGCTCGCGCTGGGAGGCGTTGACCTGCTACTGCGCCGATGGCCGCTTGGAGATCTCGAACAGCGCTGCTGAAAACGCCGTCAGGCCCGTAAGCCTTGGACGAAAAAACTGGCTCTTCGCAGGCAGCGATGCCGGAGGGGAGCGCGCCGCGATTTTCTACACGCTCATCCGCTCCGCTAAAATGAGCGGCCTTGAGCCCGAGGCCTATCTGCGCGACATCCTTACCCGCATTGGCGAGCACCCCATCAACGCCATCGATGCCCTGCTTCCCTGGAATATCGGCAAGCCCGCGGCGCTCAGCGCCGCCGACTGAGCCGCCCCAGGTCAAGCCGTCAAAGCCGTAGCTCTCCCAAGACGCTTACCTGCGTCCAGGTAGCTTCCGCGTAGGAAAGGCTCGATGCGCCCAGTACCGCCACAAAAATTTGCGCCGGGCGCGTCTTGCCGGTGAGCCGGTCCACGACGACCGGCACTGTGTCGCCCGCGTAGTCCACGAACAGCTTCTCGCCCGCGGCGTGGGTCTGGCGCATGACCACCGGCAGCTTGGCGGCGAAGGCCCTGTAAAGCTCGCAGAAGCGGCTGTAGCGCAGGCCATCCGGCTGCTGGGCGATGTACTCCTCCCAGAGGATGGAGAGCGTCACATGCTTGCGCTTCAGCTCGCGGTGAACGGCGGCCCAGTCCGGCTCCGCCCGCCGCGCGGGGCCGGGCTTGGCGCCGCCCTTGCCGTAAAGCCGCTCCTCAAGCTCGCTGTCGCCAAGCTCCTCAGGCAGCGGCCAGCTCCAGCCTGCACCCGAGTTGCGCCTGCTTCATCCAGAGCGGTGTTCCGCCACCCTGTGACCGGAGCACCACTTGCGCAAGATCGCCAAGGCCTGACCGCATCGTAA
>JBNKTW010000050.1:0-70283 GCA_050298295.1 Rhodomicrobiaceae bacterium | reverse complement strand
GAGCCGCGTTATCCTGGCGGGAGGCGGCTGTGATCGCAGGCGTGACGCTGGACGAAATGATCGAGGATGCGCGCGAGGAGCTTAGGCGGCGGGAGAGCACCTTTCCGGCCTTGGTCCGCGCGCGGAAGATGCGCAAGGAGGTGGCTGCGGTCAAGATCGGCCGGCAGCGCGCGATACTGGAAGCTTTGAAAGGGGAGGTCGCCATATGAGCGAGATGGGGCCGGCGGCAAACATCATCCCGCGCCGTTTCGTCACGGAAAAGGCCGCCCAGGAATATTTCGGCCTCGACAAGGCGCGCTGGAACGCGCTCCGGAAACTTAATTTGATCCCTTCGCCAGTCGCGCTCATCGGGCTATACGATCTTAAGGCTCTGGATCGCGCCTTTGAC
Source organism: Rhodomicrobiaceae bacterium (assembly GCA_050298295.1). Taxonomy (GTDB): domain Bacteria; phylum Pseudomonadota; class Alphaproteobacteria; order Rhizobiales; family Rhodomicrobiaceae; genus Rhodomicrobium. The sequence continues at coordinate 69,895 of JBNKTW010000050.1, read as the reverse complement.
CGGATTTCCGGTCTCGGTTCGCCAGATGACCTTCTGACGCAATGGGAGCAAAAAAGGAATGAAAGTCGCAATGGTTGATCTTCCAGGCCTGGCATGGACCACAAAGCGCCTCGCGGACGGAACGCGATGCAACTACTACTACGCGTGGAGAGGCGGCCCGCGATTGATCGGAGAGCCGGATACCCCCGAGTTTGTGGCGAGCTACCACGCCGCCCACGCATCGCGCAAGGCCATCCCCAGCGACACCCTTAAGGCGGTGATCGTGGCCTATAGGGCGAGCCCCGACTTCACCGCGAGGCCGGAGAGGACGCGCAAAGACTACCTGCGCTGCATCTATGCAATCGAGGCTGAGTTCGCAACGCTTCCGCTGGAAACGCTCAAACAGCCGCGCGCCAACGCCCTATTCCTCGAATGGCGCGACAAGCTGAAATGCGGCCCGCGCTGGCAGGACTATCACTGGGCGGTGCTCAAGATAATCCTCAACTGGGGCCGCGACCGTGGGCTGCTCCAGTGGCAGGCGCCATCACGCTCGCGCAAGCTCTACAAGTGTGACCGGAGCGAGAAGGTTTGGCTGGCCTCCGATGTCGCAGCCATGTCCAAGGCATGCTCGCCAGAGCTTCGGTGGGCTCTGGAACTGGCGTTGGAGACAGGACAACGGCAGGGCGACCTGCTCAAGCTCACATGGTCGCAGGTCCGGGATGGATGGCTCGTTCTCCGGCAGGGCAAGACCAAGGCGCGGGTTGAAATCCCGGTCTCCGGGGCACTCGCCGCGCTCCTCTCTGGCATTCCAAAGCGCGCGGTAACGATCCTGACGAACTCGCGCGGCCTTCCCTGGACAGAAAGCGGGTTCCGGGCATCATGGGCCAAGGCATTCCATGCCGCCGGGCTCACCGAGTTGCACTTCAACGACCTCCGGGGGACCGCGGTCGTCAACCTGGCAGACGCCGGCTGCACCGTCCCGGAGATCGCGGCTATCACCGGGCATTCGCTTAAATCGGTCAACTCGATCCTGGAGAAATATTGGACGAGGACGAGAACGCAGGCGACGAATGCGACCGCGAAATTAGAGGCCTTCAGGGCCAAATCGGGAACATAATTTTCAAACCGGCTTCAAACCGGCCCGATGTGCGTTTAGGAGAATTAGGTTAAGTCATTGATTTTGTTGGTAGCGGAGGAGGGACTCGAACCCCCGACACGCGGATTATGATTCCGCTGCTCTAACCAGCTGAGCTACTCCGCCAATCCTTATCAGGCACGCAAGCAGCGAAACGCCGCCTAGCACTTGCACTGTATAAGAATGGCCGCGGGCGCCGTCAAGGCAAGCCAGCACGGCAATGCTGTTCAGCTCACCTTTTCCAGGCGCAAAAGCGTGAAAAGCCCGAAAGGCGGCACGTCAATCCGCTCGACCAGCCGGAATCCGTGACAGCGCGTGACGATGCTGATGGGGAAAATGGGGTGCCAGCCGAGATTGTGCGAAAAGCGCGCGAGCCCGCGCTCCGCCGCCGCACGCATTCCCCGCTCGCGGCTGAAGTGATTGATGACGATCGCCGATCCGCCGGGCCGCAGCACCCGCCGGAGTTCCGCCATCACGGCGCCCGGACTAGGCACGACGGTCATGACGAACATCACTGCCGCCGCATCGAAGGACTCATCGTCGAACGCCAGGTTGCCAGCATCCATAACGCTGAGCTTGATGTGCTTGAGGCCGAGCCTGCCGATCCGCGCGGAGGCTTTCGCCAGCATTTCCGGCGAAAGATCGATCCCGGTCACTTGTAGCCCATGCCGGTAGCGTGGCAAGGAAAGCCCCGTGCCAACGCCGACCTCGAGGACGTGGCCGTTGAACTGATTCAGCTTCTTAACGGCGAGCCTGCGGCCCGGCCCGGCCACCACCCCGAAGCTGTAGTCGTAGACCGGCGCCCAGGCCTTGTAGGCGAGGCGAACCGCATTCTCGTCAAGGCGCGGCTGTTGCAGAACTTTTTCCATACGCGGTTATCCCATTACTGAAGCGATGAAGCCGCCGCCCAGAACACGCGCGCCGCCGCCTCCGCCGCCATAAAGCACACAAGCCTGCCCCGCCGCTACTCCAAACTCAGGCTGGGCCAATTCAACGCAAGCTCCAGCCCCATCCGTAAGAAGGCGCGCCGGGCGCGGCTCCTGCGTTGAACGCACCTTCACGAAGACCGCCTGCCCCGCCGCCGCAGCGCTTTCCAGGGCGCCTGGACCGATCCAGTTGACTTCCCGCAAGCGCAAACGCTCCGTTCGCAGCATTTCCCGGGGCCCCACGGTCACGCGCCGCGACGCAGGATCGATGCGAAGCACGAAAAGCTGCTCGCCCGTGGCAACTCCAAGGCCCTTTCGCTGCCCGACCGTGAAATTCACGATGCCCCGATGCTCCCCCAGGACCGCGCCACCGGCGTGCACGATCTCGCCCCGTTCCTCACTTTCTGGCCTGAGCTTGCGGATGACGCCCGCATAATCGCCGGAAGGAACGAAACAGATGTCCTGACTACCGGGTTTATCCGCCACGGGCAAGCCCAGGCTTGCCGCAAGCGCCCTGGTTCCGCTCTTCTCAAGGCCGCCTAGCGGGAAGCGCAGGTAATAGAGCTGCTCCTTGGCCGTCGCGAACAGGAAATAGCTTTGATCGCGGACGGGGCTGGCCGCCTGGTACATCTCCCAGCCCTCCGGTCCAAAACGGCTTCGCACGTAGTGGCCCGTGACCAGCGCCGAGGCGCCAAGCTCCCGGGCGGTCCTCAATAGATCGGTGAATTTTACGGTCTGATTGCAGCGCACGCAGGGAACCGGGGTCTCGCCGGCAAGATAGCTCGCCACAAAATCTTCGATGACGGCTTCCTGAAACCGGTCCTCGTAGTCCAGCACGTAGTGGGGAATGCCAAGTGCGTCAGCCACCCGCCGCGCGTCCATGATGTCCCGCCCCGCGCAGCAGGCGCCTTTTCGCGCGGCGGCGGCTCCGTAATCGTAAAGCTGAAGCGTCACGCCAACGGCATCGTAACCCGCGCGTGCTACCAGCGCCGCCGCGAGCGACGAATCCACCCCGCCCGACATCGCGACGGCGATCCGGTGCTTTGCCGGCGGACCACTAAGCCCCAAGGCTTCCGGAGTAAGAGCAGCCGCTGCGATCCGGTAGGCCTCGCGCGTCAGCCCTTCGCTAACTGTTGGCATCGCATATGCTCTTGATGACGGGAGTGCTCACCACAGTCATACGGCGTCCGCGGCTTAAGTGCAAATATATATAACCTGCCCCGCAAGCAGCTCTACTCAAGGATGAGTGTGGTGTATATTCTACTTTCCGTTGAATGCAAAATGTTTTTAGTACCGCGCTTGTTAAGCTCCTTTTAAGTGAATGCGGCTAGAGTTCCCGGAGGTCTTGATCGCGTGTGAGAGTACTATGACCGATATGTTCCGCCCCCGCCTCCGCTACGTCCTCGGTCCCGACGGTAGCCCGCTGACCATTGCCGATCTCCCGCCGCCCAACACCAAGCGCTGGGTTATCCGCCGCAAGGCGGAGGTTGTCGCCGCCGTGCGCGGCGGCCTTCTGAGCCTGGAGGACGCCTGCAAGCGCTACAAGCTTACCATCGACGAGTTTCTAACCTGGCAGCGTTTGATCGACCGCCACGGCCTGCCGGGCCTCCGGGCAACTAAGGTTCAGGACTACAGAAACTAGTTGCACACCCGCCCCGGCCTGGCGGCCGGCTCCGTCAGGCGGCTCGCAAATTCATCGCCGATATCCGGCCGCGAGCGTCCTTTTCAAGATCGAAGCTCACCCTCAGACCCTCTCGCGGCATGCCAAGCCCCGCGCGCCTTGCCTCGCTGATATGGACGTAAACGTCTCTCCCGCCGCCGTCCGGCGCGACGAAGCCGAAGCCCTTTGCCGGATTGAACCATTTCACCGTTCCCGACGACGCTGCGGCTGAGACGCTTCCCTTGGCTGGCTTTGCATACGCGGGCATTTCCGGCTTTGCCTGCCGGGCCGGCGGCTGAACCTGCGTAAGCGCCTTCGCATCTTTACGCACGGCTTCCACGATGAGCGGCTTGCCCATAAGCCTTTCGACGGCTCGAAGCGTACCCCGCTCCGATGCGTCGCAGAAGGACACCGCCACGCCGTCCGCGCCCGCCCGTCCGGTGCGGCCGATGCGATGCACATAGGTTTCCGGCTCTTCGGGCAGATCGAAATTTATGACGTGCGAGACCTGATCCACGTCGATGCCGCGCGCTGCGATATCGGTAGCAACCAGAACGCGCGCCTTGCCGGACGCAAAGCGCGCCAGCGCCCGCTGCCGTGCGTTCTGCGTCTTGTTGCCATGCAGCGCTTCCGCTGGCACGCCCGCTTTCTCTGTTTGCCTGGCCACCCGGTCCGCGCCGTGCTTCGTGCGCGTGAAAACGATAGCGCGCGAAACCGCTGGGTCCGCCAGCAACCCGTGCAGCAATCGCAGTTTGGCGGCCTTTTCGACGAATACTACCTTTTGCGCGATGCGCTTGGCGGCCGTGCCCGAGGGCGCGATCTGCACGCGCTCCGCCTCCCGCAGGATCTGGCCCGCGAACTTTGCGATTGCGGGCGGCATGGTGGCCGAGAACATGGCGGACTGCCGCGCCTCCGGGCAGAGGCCCGCCACCTTCCGCACCTCGTTGATGAAGCCCATGTCGAGCATACGGTCGGCCTCGTCGAGCACCAGCATGGACACCTGGCTCAGTTCCAGGTTGCCCTCGCCGATGTGGTCCATGAGCCGGCCCGGCGTTGCCACCAGCACATGCAGCCCATGAGCAAGCTGGCGCGTTTGCGGGGACATTTTCACGCCGCCGATGACGATGCCCAGCCGGAACTTGAGATGGCGCGCGAACGCCGCAAGGCTCGTATGGACTTGCAGCGCCAGCTCCCGCGTGGGCACAAGGATGAGCGCCTGCACCGTCTTGGGCGGGCATGGAGCGCGGGCCGCCGCGATCTTCTGCAGGAGCGGTAAACCAAACGCCGCGGTCTTGCCGGTGCCCGTCTGCGCAATCGCCATCAGATCGCGTCCGCCAAGCAGGATCGGGATAGCCTTGGCCTGGATGGGGGTTGGCGTTTCGAAATTCTCGGAGCGCAAAGCGCGAAGGATGGGTTCGGAAAGCCCGAACGCATCGAAGGAAATTCCAGTCAAATCGCAAATCTCAGTCGCTGCGGGTGCCGGACAAGGCAGCCGCTTGGCGGATAGTGCCTCCGCCGCCGCGCAATCAGAGAGGACAGGTTTCGTGGATGAACGTGGGACGGAGGAACCGCAGGGCGGCCCGGCGCGCAGTCCCGCGCTATTGATGTGGGCACCACTTGCCCCTACTCGCCGTGCAATGTCAAGCGCCGCGCCGGCTGGCCTTGGCCAGCTCAATACGCTGCCTCCCGGCGCGGCCCGGTTTGCCTGGGGTGGCATCACGGCTGGCGTATGGTCGCGCACCTGCCGGAACCGGCGCTTGGGGTAGAGTCGAGATGTGGCGCGGTGGTGTTAGGCTGGACCTATCCGTTGCCGCCTCTTTCGTCTGGCGGTGCCTCAGTAGTTCTGCCGCAACTCCGTTTCCACACCCCGCTCATCGCACATCGGCGAGTATCCCATCAACGCCATGGATGACTTGCTGCCCTGGAATGCCGGCAAACCAGTGGTGCTCAGCGCCGCTGCTTGAGCCCCGTCAAGCCGCCAAAGCCGTGGCTCTCTCAAGACGCCTACCAGTTGGTGGTTTCCTCATCGGGAGTGCTTCGCTTGTTGCCAGGCCGTATGAAGTGCGAACAGCCCGGCGTCCGCGAAGAAGGCATTAAAGGCAGAGCGGTGGCTCTCCCAGGGTAAGACGCCCGGCCTTCGTGCCATATACCCGCCGCATCCACAGCCGCGCCTTCCAGGTGATATCGGGCTTTGGGCTTTCTAGGTCTCTCGCCCAGGTGCGTCCGCCTCATGCGATGTCTGTCCGTCAGGCCGGCACTCGGCTTACTGCTTCTCTCGGGTCTCCCCTTGCTGTCCGGCTAACGGTTCCTATCACCAAGGCCCGTGGAGAACTTGCACCTCCAAGTCAGCGGCCAGATACCACCCGGTCACACAACGCTAGTCAAGGCGCTACGCGCCATGCCTGGCGTACAAGACAAAGCCCGGAACGGGGGTTCCGGGCTTGGCGGCCTGCCGCGGCGGCGGCGGTATCCGGGAGGAGGGAATTGCCGCGCGGGCAGGCCAGGGCGGCGCGTCCGCCGCCCCTATTGCCTACATGTTGTAGGCGCGCTCGCCATGCTCCGCGATATCCAGGCCCTCGCGCTCCGTTTCCGGGGAGACGCGCAGGCCCACGATAGCCGCGATGATGAGGTAGACGATCAGGCTGCCAACCGCCGACCAGCAGACGGTAAGCAGTGCGTTCTTGAACTGGATGGACACCTGCGCCCACATGTCGTAGGCGCCGATGGCGCAGTCGCTGGTAAGCAAACCGTCCTTGACCTTGCAGGTGGTGTAGTCGGTGACGCCGGTGCCGCCATAGAGCGGGTTCGCAAGGAAGCCCGTACCGATGGCACCGAGGAAGCCGCCGATGGCATGGACGCCGAATACGTCGAGCGTATCGTCGTAGCCGAGCGCGCTCTTCACCGAGGTCACGAAGAAGAAGCACACCACGCCCGCCACCGCGCCGAGAACCAGCGCGCCCATGGGGCCGGCGAAACCGGAGGCCGGCGTCACCGCGACGAGGCCCGCGACCACGCCCGAGGCGAGGCCCAGCAGGCTCGGCTTGCCCTTGAAGAGCCACTCGACGAGGAGCCAGGAAACGCCCGCCGCGGCGGGCGCGATGAAGGTGTTGGCCATGGCGAGCACGGCGGTGGCGTTCGATTCGAGGTTCGAACCGGCGTTGAAGCCGAACCAGCCAACCCACAGCAGCGAGGCGCCAACCATGGTGAGCGTCAGCGAGTGGGGCGGCATGGCCTCCTTGCCGAAGCCGATGCGGCGCCCGAGAAGGAGGGCGCCAACCATGCCCGCGATACCAGCGTTGATGTGAACGACGGTGCCGCCCGCGAAGTCGAGCGCGCCCATCTGGAAGCCGAAGCCGGAGCTGGCGAGAGCCGCGGCGCCTTTGAGGGCGAGATCGGCGGGGCCTGGGTTGAACCAGACCGAGTGCGCGATCGGGATATAGACGATCGTCAGCCAAAGGATGGAGAACAGCACGATGGCCGGGAACTTCATGCGCTCGGCGAAGCCGCCAATCGCAAGCGCCGTGGTGATCGCGGCGAAGGTCATCTGGAAGCAGACGAAGACCAGTTCATCGATGCCAACGCCTACCGTAAACGTCCCGGCTGGCGTGTCCGGGTTAATGCCGGCCATGAACAGGCGGTCGAAGCCGCCGATGAAGCCGGACAGGATGCCGTGGCCCTCGGTGAAGGCCAGGCTGTAGCCGTAGACGAACCACAGCACGCAGACGATGCACTGGATCACAAACACCTGCGTGAGCATGGACAGCATGTTCTTGGTCCGCACCATGCCGCCGTAGAACAGCGCCAGCCCCGGCACTGTCATCATGAGCACGAGCACCGTGCACACCATCATCCAGCCGTCGTCGGCCTTGTTCACCACGAGACCGGGCGCCTTCGCCGCGGCCTTCGCTGCTTCCTGCGCGTAGGCCGGGTCCATGATCGCGGCAGCGCCAAGCGCCGCCGCCGCGAACAGCGCCAAATTGCGCCAGACAGTCTTCATATGATTTGTCCTATCCGGCTAGAGTGCATCCGCGTCTGTTTCGCCGGTACGGATGCGCACCGTCTGCTCGACCGGGGTGACGAAGATTTTGCCATCCCCGATCTGCCCGGTTTTTCCCGCCGTGGAGATTGCTTCGATGACCTTGGCCAGCGATTCCGTAGGAACGGCCGCCTCGATCTTGAGTTTCGGCACGAAAGCGACCTCGTATTCGGCGCCGCGATAGACTTCTTTGTGCCCTTTTTGCCGGCCGTATCCCTTGACCTCGCTGACGGTCATGCCCTCTATGCCTGCCTCATCGAGAGCCTGGCGCACTTCGTCGAGCTTGAACGGTTTAATGATCGCGATCACCATCTTCATAATTTAAGTCCTCCATTAATGTCCCTGGCTTCGAACCCTGCCGGTTGCTTCCGGCGGCCGGCCGGGAAGTCCCAGCGAGGCCCGGCTAGGCTATAATCAAAAGCTGTGCCAAAACCTGCCGGGCCGGCCGGGACTGGAAAGAACAGTAAATTCATCGCTGGAACGCGGTTTTACTCGCGGCGCGAATTCGCAAGATGGAAAGCTGCTCAATAAGTGTGCGCCATGCCTGATTGGATTGCAGGGGACGCCAGCAGCCGCGCGCCGGGTAAGTGACGCATCGGATGCCGGAGTGCGGACCGGTATGTGGGGGGATTGCCGGAGGCGTGCCCAAGCGATGGTGCGTTACCCCTCATCCTGTCCTTCTCCCTATGGGAGAGGGGACGCCAGAAATTCCGCCGCGGGTTGTTCAGAGGTCCCTTCTCCCATAGGGAGAAGGACAGGATGAGGGGTTGTCCGCGCCGTATAAGCCTCTGATTCTTCGGGCTAATGCCGGCGGAGATCGGCGAAGTAGCCGTCCACGGATTCGCCGTTGAGCGCGGCGTTGAGCGCGTCGAGGGCCTCGTTGATCTGCGAGGCTTCCTCTTCCTCCAGCAAGCGCACCGCATTGCCCATGTGGGTCAGCACCCAGGCGCCGGGCTCCGCGCCATCGATCAGCATTACGTTCACGCGCCGCTGCTCGCCGTGGACTTCGCAAAGCGCGGTGAAGCCGTCGCTTTCGATAACGCGCATGGGTATGCCAATGCACATGGGCCCGCTTCTCCTAGGCTTCGCGTGGCACGATGGTAAGCCCGGCCGCCTTAAGCTCTGCTGCCAGCGCTTCGGCAAGGACGGGCAGCTTGGCGGCAAGCTCAGGCGTTGGTTCCATGCCTAGGCCGAACGATTTCGGTTCCACGCCGATCAGCACCGTGCGCACAGGCGCGATCCCGTGAAAGGTCATGGCAGCCAGCACGTCCGAAAGCCCCACCTGATGCGGCGAAATCTTGGTCCGGAAGAAGGCGTTAAGCTCGCCGTCTCCGAGCCGGACCAGCGTGCCGGGCTCATGGGCGCCGCGCACGCAGTCGGCGATCAGGAGGAGATCGGCGCCGGCGAGCTGGTCGAGGCAGTCCATCGCGGAGGTGCCGCCGTCGATCACTTCGACTTCGGGCGGCAGTTCGTAGCGATCCGCCAGTGCCCTCACGGTATGCACGCCGATTCCTTCGTCGGAGAGCAGGATATTGCCCACCCCAAGCACAACCGCGCGCATGTTCACTATTCAAGCCTCAGTTCATGGGAGCAAGTCCCCCCCTCACCCCGGCCCTCTCCCCAAGGAAGAGGGAGTTCGCAACCGCCGCGGCAGCGTCCCTTCTCCCCTCGGGGAGAAGGACAGGATGAGGGGGTTCCCCCCCCCTATACCGCCGTCACCTTGACGGCATTGCCAGTTTCCTGGTCGTGTACATGTACGGCGCAGGCAAGGCAAGGATCGAAGGAGTGGATGGTGCGCAGAACCTCCAGCGGCTGCTCGGGATCGGCGATGGGATTGTCCACGAGCGAGGCTTCGTAGGGGCCTGGCGAGCCATCCTCGGAGCGCGGGCCGGCGTTCCAGGTAGACGGCACGACGCATTGGTAATTCGCGATTTTGCCGTCGCGGATAACGGTCCAATGCGAGAGGATGCCGCGCGGCGCCTCGTGGAAGCCGAAGCCCATGATCTCGCCTTTCGGGAACGTTGGCTTGTTGAAGGTGGCCACGTCGCCCTTGCCGATATTGTCGATGAGCTTCTGCCAGTTGGCTTCGAGCAGTTCGAGGTTCACCGCGCAGCGCACGGCGCGGGCGGCGTGGCGGCCGATGGTCGAGTGCAGCGCACCTACCTCAACCTTGGCGCCAACCAGTGCGGAGACTGTGTCGAGCACCTTGGTGACGTAGCCGATGGTCGGCTGATGGCCGGCAGCCACGGCGTTGAGCACCGCGGCGAGCGGGCCAACCTGCGCGCGCTTGCCGTAGAAGGTTGGCGCCTTGAGCCAGGAATATTTGCCGTCGTCCTGGAAGTCTGTGTAGTGCGGCGTGGTTTCGCCCTTCCAGGGGTGCAGCGGGCCTTCCTTGCTGTAGGTGTACCAGGAGTGCTTGACGGACTCCTCAACGCCCTTGCCGAAATAGTCGTCGCCAAAGCTCTTGATGGCCTGATATTTGGAGAGGTCGCCGCCGGGGATATACCCGCCGGGATACATGAACTCCGTGCCTCTGGTGTCGGTGGGGAAGTCCGGCGCGGCGAGGTAATTCATCACGCCGGCACCGTATTTCGTCCAGTCCGCGTACTGCGAGCCCACGGCTGCGACATCGACCAGATAGACCTTTTTGATGAAGTCGCCGAGCTTGTCGATCTGCGTCTTGATCGCCATGAGCCGGTCCACCGTCAGCACCGACTGGCTGTCGGTTGCGATCGGGTTCGCGACACCCCCCACCGCCATGTTCTGGATGTGCGGCGTCTTAGCACCAAGGATGGTGACGATCTTGTTGGCCTGGCGCTGTATGTCGAGCGCCTGCAGGTAGTGCGCCACGGCGACGAGGTTGATCTCCGGCGAAAGCTTCATCGCCGGATGGCCCCAATAGCCATTGGTGAACGGCCCGAGCTGACCCGTGCCCACGAACGCCTTCAGCTTCTCCTGCGTGGCGATCATGACCTCCTTACCGTTCAGAGGCCAGTCGCTATATTGCTGAATCCAATTCGCGGCTTTGACCGGATCGGCCTTGAGCGCCGAAACCACGTCCACGAAGTCGAGCGCCGACAAGTGATAGAAATGCACAATGTGATCGTGGATCGAGTGCGCCGCAATGATCATGTTGCGGATGAACTGCGCGTTGAGCGGCACTTCGAGCTTGAGCGCGTCCTCGACCGCGCGCACCGAAGCGACGGCGTGCACCGTGGTGCACACGCCGCAGATGCGCTGCGTGATCGCCCAGGCGTCGCGCGGGTCGCGGCCGAGCAGGATCAGCTCGACACCGCGCCACATCTGGCCGGACGACCACGCCTTTGTGACTTTGCCATCGTTGATCTCGGCATCCACCCGCAGATGGCCTTCGATGCGGGTAATGGGGTCGATGGTGATTCTCTTAGACACGGAACGGTCTCCTTAAACCTGGATGCCCATCAGCGGTATTCGTGACCGGGCAGAATGGGGAATTTCTTCACGAAGACGATGTAGGCCAGCACTTCGATGGCGATTACGCCGAGCGTTACCAGCACTTCCGGCGCGGACGGGAAGTAGTGCCAGTGCGTGGGGCTGTTGTAGGCTATGAGGTAAGCGTCGATGCGGTAGAGCACCGCGGCCGCCAGCATGCTCGCCGCCGCCGGGAACATCCTGGACAGCCGGCAGCGTCCCGCGCTGCATGTGGAAAACGCCACGATCGGGAAGGCGAAGAGCACGGTCTCGATCCAGAACATCGCGGTTTGCAGGTTCATCTCGGTCAGCCGGCCGGTCTGGCCGCGGTCGAGGATGTCGCCAAAGCGCAGGACCATGAAGATCAGCAGCACGGCCGCCACGACCTTGCCGAGCTTCGCAAGCAGCGGCAGTTCCCCGCGGACGTCGCGGGCGAAGCCCACGGCCGCCAGCGTCGCCTCGAAGATGACGGTGGCGTAGCCCATGCAAAGGGCGGTCAAGAGGAACAAGAGCGGCAGGAGCGGCGTCTGCCAGAGCGGATGGACCTGGTAGCCCATTACGACCAGGAGCGAGCCGAGCGAGCTTTGATGCATACTGGGTAGAAGCACGCCAAGGCCGATGAACACGAAGAGTATCCGTTCGAAGGCCTTCCGCATCCCGTGTGTTCCGAGCCATTCGAGGAAGGTCGGGAACCACTCGATCCAAAGCACGATGACGTAGAGCGTGATGCAGGCCGCGACTTCGAACATGACCGAGCCAACATTGACGTAGGACGGCCAAAGGATGTGCCAGAAGTTCCAGTAACGCCCGAGGTCGATCAGCACCGAAATCCCGCCAAGCGAGTATCCAAACACGGAGGCGGTCAGCGCCGAGCGTATCATCGGATGGAACTCGCCGCGGTTCAGGATGTAGATCAGCAGCGCCATGGCGTAGCCGCCGCAGGCGAAGCCGGTGGCGATGACCACATCCCACACGACCCAGATGCCCCAGGGGTAGCCGTTGTTGATGTTGGTGACGGCGCCGAGGCCGTACACGAAGCGCTGATAGAGAAAGAAGAGCGCGATGCCGATCAGCAGCGACAGGGCGATTGTGAGCCGGCTTATCAGCCTTCCGCCGATCGCCTTGTGCCTGATGCGGATGCTTGGCCTGATGGGGATGTCGGTCATGTTAGCCCTCCTCATCGTCGTGCAGCGATTTCGCGCCGAAATATGCCGCCAGCATGAGGCCGGCGAGGCCCGCGGCGGGCACTGTCAGGCCGCCGTAGAGCATTTCCTGCACGCTCTCGGATACAGAGGCGTAGGAGCGTTCTGGCAAATTCACCGGAAGGCCGAATTTCTCGAACGGAATTCCGGCGAGATAGCGAACTTGCGTGCCGCCCAGCGCCTTGGCACCGTATACCTGCTCAGTATAATGCGCGGCGGGGCGTTCATGCGTGTCGCCGGAGTCCACCGTCCGCCGGGGGAATACGTTCGGCTCGCCCGGCTTCATGGCCTTGCGCCGCCCGATTTCCGCGGTCAGCGCATCGTAGCTTCCGAACAGCGTGGCGCCTGTCGGGCACACCTTGGCGCAGGCCGGTATATCACCCTTGGCCAGCTCTTCCTTGCAAAACTGGCATTTGGCGATACGCGGGAACGGCGTGTCGTACTGGAATTGCGGCACATGGAACGGGCAGGCGGCCACGCAATAGCGGCAGCCGATGCACGCATCCGCATTGTATGAGACAATTCCAGTCTTGGGGTCTTTGGTCATGGCCGTCACCGGACAGACCGAGACGCAAGACGGATCGACGCAATGCAGGCATTGCCGCTTGATATGGGCAAAGCCGTCCTTGACCTGATCCTTATGGTCGCTGGCGCCATCCTGGTAGATCTTGATGACGGTATAAGTCTTGCCGGACAGCTCCAGCGGCGCGTCCCAGAGGCCTGTGCCGGTGCTGTCGTCCAGCGGCAGATTGTTGGTGGTCTTGCACGCCGACATGCACGCCTTGCAGCCGATGCAGAGCGTCGAGTCGTAGAGCAGGCCGATAGCGTTCTCCGGAACGGTTTTGTTGCCCCGCGCCTCGGCGGGAGTTGCGCCCAAGGTTGCGCAGGCTGCCGCAGCCGCGGCACCCCCCAACCCTCCGCGCATGAAATCACGGCGGTTAACGGTCATTTGCGCTACTCCTGACGGTTTTCGCCAGACTTCTGGCCGCCTTCAAGCGCGCTGAGCTTCTTGGTGAGCATCGCGCCCGCGCCCACGGCCGCACCCACGACGCCGGAAACCACCGCAACGCCCGCGGCATTGACACCAGTGCCCTGCTCCTCATTCGTGCGCGCATAGCCAACGGGCGGACGCTGGTTCTTGAGATCGGCCAGCGCGTGGATGGGCTTCGAAAAGCCGATGCCCTTCTCGCTGCAGCCGATACAGGGATGGCCCGTGCCGACCGGCCAGGACTGCATACCCGCGTCGCCGAACAGCACGATGGAGCAGTTGGCGTGCGTCTCCGGGCCCTTGCAGCCGAGCTTGTACAGGCAGTAACCCTTGCGGTGGCCTTCGTCGCCGAATTCCAGCGCGAAACGGCCGGCGTCGAAATGGGCGCGGCGCTCGCAGTTCTCGTGGATGAGACGGCCGTAAGCGAAGAGCGGGCGGCCCTGCTTGTCCATCGGCGGAAGCTTGCCAAAGGTCAGGAAGTGAACGACGCAGGCGAGGAAGTTGTATGGATTCGAGGGGCAGCCCGGAATGGTCAGAATGTCGTTGCGGCCAAGCGCCTCGCCAACGCCAACCGAGCCCGTCGGGTTTGGCGGCGCGGAGGGCATCCCGCCCCAGGAGGCGCAGGAGCCGATTGCGATTACCGCCGCGGCGCCTGCCGCCGCTTCGCGCGTCAGCTCCAGCGAGGTCTTGCCGCCGATCTTGCAATAAATGCCGCCGTCCTTCATCGGGATGGCGCCTTCGACCACGAGCAGATACTTGCCCTTGTTCTTTTCCATCGCGGCCTTGCCGGCGGCCTCAATCTGGTGGCCCGCGGCGGCGAACAGCGTCTCGTGGTAGTCGAGCGAGATGATGTCGAGGATCAGCTTTTCGAGCGTGGGATGCTCGGCGCGCAGCAGCGATTCCGTGCAGCCCGTGCATTCCTGGTGATGCAGCCAGATCACCGAAGGCCGGTTTTTCTTGGTGATCGCTTCGGCGACCTGTGCGGCGGCGCTGTTCGCAAGGCCCATCGTGGCCGCGATACCAGTGCAAAATGTCATGAACTCGCGCCGGCTTACCCCGAAACGCCGTTCGATCTCGTCAAAGACTTGATGGGATGCGGGCATTTTCCTCCCCCGTTGACGCAGTTATTCTTGCAGTCTGCCTGTTTTTAGCCGCACGACACCGCTGCCCTCTGAATATTGCCATCAGAGGTTCCGCTGCTCTTGCGGTGAAGAAGCTAAAGACACACCTATAGAATAAGGCGAGCTTACAGCAACGGGTAAGACGCGGCAAGCATATATTTGATCCACGCGATATGTTAATATGAAATACCGATGGAAATACTTAGCATTCCAAAATGGAAACAGTCTTACCGTCCGCTGGGTGCGCTGATGGCGCGCTGGAATCGCGCGGTTTCCAAATTGGAAGCAGGTTTGCCAGCCGTCCACGGATGTTCCGGATTTCCGGCGGAAAGGGCGGCGCAGGGGAGGCTGGCCGGCTTTCGCCTAATGGATGAGACGGAAGGGCCAGCTTAGCCGCAAGTGGTGCTCAGCGGTTGCGCGGGCGGCAAAATGGGCGCACTTGTTCATGAAAATCGAAGATTTACCCCTCTATAACTAATCAATGAGTTTCCATCGCGTGTGCTATGGCCTTATTGTGTAATGGGTTCTGCCCCGGCAAACTCATAGGGGGAGGACTTTTAGCCTAGGATCGGACAATGGTAATGCGTACACACCTGAAGCCATTAGCCCTTGCGCTTCCGCTGATGCTGTTTGCCGCGGCCGGTTTGCCCGCGATGGCGTCTCAGGAGCTTGAGAAGATCATCTCGTCGGAACCGGCGCCAACGGGCGTTACTATCACCGTGGCGACCGGCGGCTGCACGGAGAAGGCCGATTTCCAGGTAAGCTCAAGCCGGGTTGCGGACGGCAAAGCCACAATCGAGTTGCGGCGTACCAAGGGCGATACCTGCAAAGGAAACTTCCCGGACGGGCTCAAGCTCCATTATACCTGGGCGGAGCTGAAGCTCCCCGCGGGTACGCAGATCACGATCAAGAACCTGGCCGATCCCGTGTTCGGCGCCATGGTGCCTGCTATGGCAAAGGCTGCGGATACGGTAAAGGCCGCGGAGGTCAAGAAGAAGCCACGCCGTCATTACAGGGCCAAGCGGCACTACCGCAGGCACCTCCGGCGCAAAAGCCGCCGCGCGGCGCGTACCGGCTTCCGGTGGGTGGCCCCCGTCCGCCAGCGGCGCCTCAATAGGTATCGCAGCCATTCCTGCCATTGCTCGTGCCACAGCGGCTGGGAATAGGGCGCGGTTTTGAACCTAAATTCGGCAGCTAAAGCTGCGTGATTGCAAAAGCGGCAGGCAAGATACAGCGTTGGCAGCTACTGGCTTTTCACCCCGCAGGTGAAGAGCGAGGCAGCAAATCGCAACCGTCATCATTCCCGTGAAAGCGGGAATCCATTTCTGGCGCTGGAACAAGCTCTTACATGGATCTCCGCTTTCGCGGAGACGGCGCTGCGGCCAGTTTCCTTGTGCCGCATCGCCTGCAACTACCCTTTTTGGGGATGAAGCCCCCTCCTTAGCTCACCGAGGCGATTTCGGCATCGCGGGCAGCGGTGGTGGCGGGCCGGTGATCCGCGCCGATGAAGGTGTAGACCATCGGCAGGACGAACAGCGTGAACACCGTGCCGACGGTAAGCCCGCAGACGATGACGAGGCCGATGCTGAACCGGCTCGCGGCGCCGGCCCCCGTGGCCAGCACCATCGGGACCAGGCCCACCACCATGGCGGCTGTCGTCATCAGGATGGGCCGCAAGCGCACGGCGGCGGCGCGCTCAATCGCGGTCCGCCGGTCCAGGTTCTCGCGGCGCTGCAATTCTTTTGCGAACTCGACCATCAGAATGCCGTGCTTCGAGATGAGTCCGATCAGCGTGACAAGCCCGACCTGCGAATAGATGTTCACGGTCGCGATGCCGATGAATAGCGGCAAGAGCGCGCCGCAAATCGACATCGGCACGCTCACCAGGATCACCAGCGGATCGCGCAAGCTTTCGAACTGCGCGGCCAGCACCAGATAGATCACGATCAGCGCGAAGACGAAGGTGTAAACAAGCTTGTTGCCCTCCTCGACATACTGCCGCGAGTCTCCGAGATAGGCGTGGTTGAAGTTCTCGGGGAAAAGCTCCTTCGCCTTCTTCTCAAGGAAACTCACTGCCTGACCGACGGTGACGCCCGGCCAGGGCACAGCCATGAAGGTAGCGGAATTGAGCTGGTTATACTGGGTGAGCGCGTTCGGGCCGGTTGCGGTTTTCACCGTTACCAGCGCGGAAAGTGGCACCTCGTTCCCGCTGGAGGTTGGCACATAGTAATTGACCAGGGCCTCGGGCGTCAGCCGGTCCGCGCGCGGGACCTGTGGGATAACCTGATAGGAGCGCCCCCGCAGGTCGAAGCGGTTCACATAATTGCCGCCGATCATGAGCGCCAGCGTGCTGCCGATGCTGTCCATCCTGACGCCAAGCTCGTTCGCCTTGGAGCGGTTTACCTCGACCTCCACGGTGGGCGTGTTGAAGGCGAGGTCGCTGTCCATCACCAGGAATAGCTTGCTGTCGCGCGCGGCTTCCTTCAGCTTCTCCATCACATTGTAGATGATGCTGTAGCCGTCGGTCGAATAGACAACCATCTGAACTGGCAAGCCGCCGGTCGAACCAGGCAATGGCGGCGGCGAGAACGCGAACACCTTCAGGCCCGGCACCTTGTTGAGCTGATTCTGGATCTCGGGCTGGATCATCTTGGCGGTCCGCTTGCGTTCGTTCCAGGGCCGCAGCCGCGAGCCGACGAAGCCCTGGTTTACCGTTGGGCGGCCGAAAATGATAAAAGTCCCGTCCGTTTCGGGAACGGCTAGCTGGGTCTCAAGCTGCTTCTGGTAGGCTTGCATATAGTCGAGATTGGCGTATTGCGGGGCTTTGGAGAGGCCCAGGATAATGCCCTGGTCCTCTGGCGGAGCAAGCTCCTTGGTGGCGTGAGAGTATAGGAACCCAATGCTTGCGATCACGCCAGCCGCCACGATCAATGTTGCCGGCCGGTAATCCAGGCTCGACGAAAGCCGCCGCTCATACCAGTGCTCCACGGCCGTGAAACCGTTTGTGACGGCCTGGGCGAACGGCGAATGCAGCACCTTCTGCGACAGGAGGGCACCCGACATCACAGGCGATAGCGTCAAGGCTACTACGCCTGAGACGATCACGGCGCCCGCAAGCGTGAAGGCGAATTCCCTGAAGAGAATGCCGGTAACGCCGCCCAGCAGGCCGATTGGCGCATAGACGGCGGCAAGCGTGATGGTCATGGCGATGACCGGTCCGGCGATTTCGCGCGCGCCAACGAGCGCGGCCTGGACCGGCGACTTCCCCTCCTCAATATGCCGGAAGACGTTCTCGACAACCACGATGGCGTCATCGACAACAAGGCCGATGGCCAGCACCATCGCGAGCAGCGTGAGCAGGTTCAGGCTGAAGCCCGCGGCGTACATCAAGGAGCCCGCGCCAATTAGCGACAGCGGGATTGCGATGACCGGAATCACCACCGTGCGCAACGAGCCCAGGAACAGGAAGATCACCATCACCACCACAGCGACGGCCATGCCAAGCGTCCAGATCACGTCATCGATGGAGGCCCGGATGAATTTGCTGGCATCGTAGGCCACCTCCATCTTAAGCGTGGGCGGCAGCGTGTTCCGGATGCTCTCAAGCTTCTCGCGCACGCCGCTCACCACCGTCAGCGGGTTGCCCGTGGGCGTCGGTTGCACGCCGATAAAGACCGCGTTCTGGCCATCCATCGCCACGCTGGCGTCGAAGGCCTGCGCGTCGAGCGATATGGTCGCGATGTCCTTCAGCCGGGTGAGCGCTCCATCCCTCGACTTCACCACCATCTCGCGGAACGCATCCACGCTCTTCAGGTCGGTGTTCGCGGTAATGTTCGAGATAGTGAAATAGCCCTTTTGCTGGCCGGGCGCGGTCTGGAAGTTGTTGGCGCGGATGGAAAGCGCCACGTCGGCCGCGCTGATGCCGCGCGCGGCCATGCGGGCCGGGTCCAGCCACACGCGCATCGCGAAGGTCTGCCCGCCGATCACGTCCGCCGAGGCGACGCCTTCGACCGTGGCGAGGACCGGCTGCACCACGCGCGTCAGGTAGTCCGATATGGCTGGCATTTTGAGCGACGGGCTCGAAAAGCCGATATACATGATCGCCGTGGTCTGGCCCGTACTCTTGGAGATGATTGGATCGTTGGCGCCCGGCGGTATCAGATAGCGCACCTGCTCGATCTTCGACATGATCTCGGTGACTGCCGCGTCGGGTTCGAAATTCAGCCGGACATAGGCTTGGATCGTGCTGACGCCGAGAACGGTGGTGGAGGTAACGTAGTCGATGCCGTCCGCTGTCGCGATGGCCTGCTGCAAGGGCGTGGTGATGAAGCCCTGCATCAGTTCGGCCGTGGCGCCCGGATAGATCGTCGTCACGGTGACGACCGTGTTCGTGAGTAGCGGAAACTGGCGGACGGGCAGCGAGATGAGCGAGCGTAGCCCTATGAGCAGAATCAATGCGCTAACAACGAACGCCAGCACCGGCCTGCGGATGAAAATATCGGTGAAACGCATCTGCCACGCTTTCCGGTTGAGTTCTTTCCAGTCCTGCCAAATCCGGCAGATTGCATTATCATGTCCCCCCTAATCCTATCCTTCTCTCCAAGGGGAGAAGGGACGCCCGGATAGCCGGCAGCGGATATTCTTGGGTCCCCTCTCCCCTCGGGGAGAGGGACAGGGTGAGGGGGGACTCCGCGAACCGCGGCCCGCTAGTTTCCGGCCTCCAGCTACGGTATAGGCACAGTCGCAGGCGGGATCAGTGCCGTCTTGTCAATAGGCGTAACCAGGGCGCCGGTTTGCAGCTTATTCTGCCCGGACGCCACCACGGTTTCGCCACCATTCAGCCCATTCGCGATCTCCACCCGGTCGCCGAAATAGAGCCCCGCCGTAACCGGCTTGCGTTTGAGCTTGAACACTTTGCTTTTGGGATCCCCCTCCGGCTCAAGCACCAGCACGCTCGCCCCGTAGAGCGTTGCGTCGAGCGCGGTCACGGGCACGGTCACGGTATTCTCCTTCGGCGGCAGCATCACCGAGATGTTCGCGAACATGCCCGGCCTTAGCACTTCGCCCGGATTCGCAAGCGTCGCCTGAATGGCAAGCGTACGCGTGCTCTCGCTCACGCGCGGCTCGATGGCCGTGATCT
Source organism: Rhodomicrobiaceae bacterium (assembly GCA_050298295.1). Classification (GTDB taxonomy): domain Bacteria; phylum Pseudomonadota; class Alphaproteobacteria; order Rhizobiales; family Rhodomicrobiaceae; genus Rhodomicrobium. The sequence continues at coordinate 50,258 of JBNKTW010000050.1, read as the reverse complement.
TGGACTTGAACATCTTGCCAGGAGCAGCGTCCACCGAGATGTCAACCTCCTGCCCCTCGGAGAGTTTCGAGGCGTCTTGCTCCGGAAGCTTGAAGTTGGCGTGAAGGGTGCTGAGATTGGTCAGGCTCACGATATTCGTACCGGGGCCAATATATTGCCCGAGGTTGATCTGCCGGATGCCCAGCACCCCGTCGAAAGGCGCCACGATCAGCTTCTGGGCGATGATCGCCTGCGTTTTCTGGATTTGCGCCCTGGCCTGCTCCAGCAGGGACCGCTGCTGGTCCCCAGTCTGGCGCGCCGCGAAGTCGCGCTTGAGCAGCGTCATCGTGCGGTTCAGGTTGGCCTCGGCAAGTTGCGCCTGGGCTTCATAATTGGCAAGGTCCGCGCGTTCCGGCGCGTCATCGAGCTGAACGAGCTTTTCGCCTTTTTTCACCCGCTGCCCGGACGTGAAAAAGATTTCGCGCACCTGCCCGGCGATCTGCGTCGTCACGTTGACCTGCTGGTCGGCGGTCAGCGTGCCGATGGCGGAAAGCGACTGGGGCACACCCGTGCGCTTGGCAACCGCGACCTCGACAGGCGCGGGCGGCGGCTTGTGCGACGCGAAGTACTTCTTGATCGCCTGCCCCTTGAAGTCAGCAAACGCATACAACCCATATCCAACGCCGCCTACGAAAAGCAACGCGAGCAAGACCCTCAACCGCACAGCTTCAATCCATTCAAGTTGGTGGGAGACCGGACAATAGACGCCGGCAAAGCCTAATACTAGCCTTAACTTAGCCAGGCATTGCCGGTATGATTAACAGGAATATAGGAAGCACTATGGATAGCCCAAAGGCTTCCGTCCCCTGCCTTCATTCTTCCGGGCCTTCCGGAGAAGGTTTTGACGCGGCGGCTGGCAGCCGTTCGGCATAGAGCGCTTGCGCCTCGCTTGCGGACCCGCGCCGTTCACCAAGCCCGAGAATCTCAATCACCCGGACGCGGCCATGGAGCGTTGCGGTCAAGACGTCACCGCATCTGATTGTGGCTGCGGCCTTGGTTATGCGCTGCCGGTTCACGCGGATGCAGCCAGCCTCGACGAGTTTGGCCGCCAATGTGCGCGATTTCACCAGCCGCGCATACCACAGCCACTTGTCGAGGCGCTGCTCTTCCGGCTGGGTCATGCAGAGGCCATCCGAACGCCTGGCATTACCGCCAAGCCCCTCTCACCCCAGCCCTCTCCCCAATCGGAGAGGGGGTTCGAAACCGCGGCGGCAGCCTCCCTTCTCCCGTCGGGGAGAAGGACAGGATGAGGGGGGACTCCGTGGCGTATTCCACCCAGCTACTTGTCAAACGGTTTCATCCTGTGTCTGCCTTTGCTTTTCCATACGCTCCTTAAGCTGGCTCAGCGCGGCGAAGGGAGAATCCGGATCGACGGCGGCGGAGGATTTCTTGGGCGCCGCGGTTGCGGTGAACGGCTTCTTGTCCTGATGCCGGGAGGCGCGGGAATCCCGCCCCCGGCCCGCGTTTTGCTCGCCGGAACGGCCGCGCTGCTGGTGTTTTTGGCCGCCGGCGGCGCGCTGCTGTGCGCCATCCGCCTTGGCCTGAGCCGCGCCGTCCTGTTGCGGCGCCTGCTGGGCGGGCCGGCCGTGCCGCTCCCCATTGGGCCGCTGATGCCTGCCATGATCGCGGTGCTGACCGCCGCCACGCTGCTCGCGGGCGCCGCCCTGAGCCTGATCCTTCTGCTGGTCCTGTGCTTGAGGCTGGCCCGCTCCGTCGCGTTGCTGCCGCTGCCCGCCTTGGCCCGGACGGTGTCCGCGCTCGCGGCCCTCCGGGGCCCCTTGCGCCCCATGCGGCCGCCGTTGATGCGGACGTCCGCCGCCTGCGCCTTCGGTCCGCTCGAATTTCGGCCTCGGCCTGCGGAAACGCCAGACTTCCTCGAACTCGGGTTCGGCGCTGGCGGGTCCCCCGGTCTTTGAGGGTTCGGACGGAGCCGCGGCAGCCACCTCCGCTGCCGGATGCGGCCCGGAGGCCTGCTCTTCCGCGGGTACCACGGCCCCGCTTTCGCCGCCCGGAGAATCCGCCTCCGCCGGCGCGGCTTCCACCTGAGCGTCCGCAGGCACCGCCTTTTCCACGGCCGTTCCGGCAGGGGCAGGCGTAGCCTCTTCGGCTGCCGGGGCGGCATTGTCGTTCGCAGCCTGAACTTCGCTGGGCGCTTCGGCAGTTTCCGGCGCAGGCGCTGCCTCTGCCGTCACCGCCGCCTCAGGTGCCGCCTCCGCCACGGGCGCAACCTCTGCGACGGGCGTGGCCTCTACGACGGGTGTGGCCTCTACGACGGGCGCGGCCTTCTTGATTGGCCGTTTCTCGCGGCGGAACCCGAGCGACTCCAGGATCAAGCCAAGCTCGTCGCTGGAGCAGCCCATGATGGACATCATCTCGGGCCGGATGTGGAACGCGCCTCCGCCGGCCGCGCCTGGTGGCGGTTCGGCAGCCGCTTCGGTGGGCTTCCACGCGGTGAGCGGCCGGATGATGTCGGCGAGCCGCTCCAGCATGTCGATACGCACCGCGCGCTGGCCGCAGACATGGTAGCCGGCGGCGCGGTAGAAGGCTTCCGGCATGGCGCTGTTGCGCTGCACGGAGGTGAGCCCTTGCCGCGGGGATTCGGCGATGGCCGCCGGGGTGAGGTCATGCTCGGCGCCATGCTTCAGGAGCCAAAGCAGCAAGAGCAGGTCGGAGGAGGCGGGCTTCAGCAGCAGCGGGAAATAGATGTGATGCGCGCCGAAGCGGACGCCGTATTTCCTGAGCTGCGCGCGGCCTTCCTGGTCGATGGATTTGATCTCCTCGGCAACCGCGCCGCGCTTGAGGATGCCGAAATTCTCGCACAGGCGGTATGCGATGCCCTTTGCCAGCCCCGTAATGTCCTCGGCCTTCGAGATTTCCTGCAAGGGCTTCAGCCGCACCTCGATGTGATGGCCGATCCAGGTCTCGATGCGCTTGGTGATGTTGTCCCTGTCGATGGCCGCAAGGTGCTCGTCGGAGAAGAGCGTGAAATTGGGCTTCAGCGGATCGTCGCTAGCCGTGAGCCGGCCGATCTCCTGGTGCTCCCAGACGATCTGGCCTTCACGCGTCAGCGTGAAGGCCGTGTCAGGCGCAGCCGCGAGCCGGTCCGCGCGCGCTGCCAGTTCGTGCACCAGCACCTTGGCCGCCGCGTTGCGCGCCGCCTTGCCGTGCACGCCCGCGGCCGCCGCGTCGGGCGTGAAGGAGAAGCCCTCAAGCTTGCCGACATAGTGCCTTTCGACGACAACGCGGCCGTCCTTCTCGATCTCGGCGAACAGGCTTTCCTTGTCGCGCATACTCTTCATGAGCACGCTGGTGCGCTTGTCCACGAAGCGCTGGGTGAGCTGCTCGTGCAGCGCGTCGGATAGCTTGTCCTCGATCTCGCGCGTCCTTTCCTGCCAATGATCGGGGTCTTTGAGCCATTCGCGGCGGTTGGACACGAAGGTCCAGGTGCGGATATGCGCGATGCGGTTGGAAAGCGTGTCGATATCGCCGTCCGTTTTATCCGCCTGCTCGACCTGCCCGGCGAACCAATCCTCCGGGATCACGCCCTCCTCGCTCATGGTAAATTTGTAGAGCGTCGAAACCAGCTCGGCGTGCGTCGCCGGGGCAACCTTGCGGTAGTCGGGAACCTGGCAGACCTCCCAAAGCCGCTTGATGGCGGCGGGCGCGGCGGCAAGCCCGGCGATGTCCGGGTCGTTCGAGGCAAGCTCAAGCGCTTCAAGGTCCTCCGCGGTGCGGGCGCGCTGCAGGCGGGCGTGCCCGGGCACCTGGCGCAGGCTCTCCTTCAGGCGGTCTATGCTGCCGAAATCGAGGTCGTTATTGCGCCATTGCAGAACCTTGACCGGCTCGAAGTTATGGTTCTCAAGCTTGTTGACCAGTTCCTGATCGAACGGTTCGGCCTCGCCAGTAACGCCGAAGGTGCCATCGTTGAGATGCCGGCCGGCGCGGCCCGCGATCTGGGCAAGCTCGGCGGGCATCAGGCTACGGTGGCTGCGGCCGTCGAATTTGCGCGTGCCGGCGAACGCGATGTGATCCACATCGAGGTTGAGGCCCATGCCGATGGCGTCGGTCGCAACGAGGAAATCGACTTCGCCCGACTGATAGAGCGCCACCTGCGCATTGCGGGTGCGGGGGGAGAGCGCACCAAGCACCACGGCCGCGCCGCCGCGCTGCCTGCGGATCAGCTCGGCGATGGCGTATACGTCGCTGGCAGAAAACGCCACGATGGCCGAGCGTGATTGCAGCCGCGTGATCTTCTTCTGGCCGGAATAGGTGAGCTTGGACAGGCGCGGGCGCTGAATGAAGTTCGCCCCCGGTATCAGTTCGCGGATCGTGTCCGCCATGGTCTGCGCGCCCAGGAGCAGCGTCTCGCCAGTGCCCCGCGCATGGTACAGCCGCTCGGTGAAGACGTGACCACGGTCGAAATCGGCGGCAAGCTGAATCTCGTCGATGGCGAGGAAATCCGCCTCAACCTCGCGCGGCATGGCCTCGACCGTGCACACCCAGTAGCGCGGGTGCTCGGGCTTGATTTTTTCCTCGCCCGTGATCAGGGCCACTTCGGAAGGGCCGATCCTGGCGGCGATCTTGTCGTAGACTTCGCGGGCAAGAAGCCTGAGCGGCAAACCGATCAGCCCCGTTTCGTGGCCGAGCATACGCTCGATGGCAAGATGCGTTTTGCCGGTGTTGGTAGGGCCGAGCACGGCGGTAACATGCCGTGATTGGGAGGGCTTGATGGGAGCCGTTTGCATAGCGCTCATAGGCGGACTTTCTGTCGATTGTCGCACGCCGGGTTTGTTCTCCGTTCCGGCGTCATTGGTGCGAAGGCTTTGGGGGAGTTGTACGGGGGCGAGAATGAACGGCCTTGAAATGACGGACCGTCAGCTTCTGCTCTCCTGCCGGATTGCCTCGATTGATTTCCCTCGTTTAGTCGGCGAGCGCGTGCCGCTCCGCGGATGTCTGAACATCGAATTTTGCCGAAACCATGGAAGCCGTGCCCGCGGGTGTCGGCACCTGTATATAATAGGGTATTAATAACCCCGCTTTCCGCAACGGGACAAGCCAGATTTCGATCCCTGAGTTCTTGGAAGCGTAACTGTTCGGCTTTCCAGGCTTGTGGCCGGCGAGCTGAACGTAAGCCACGCGGCAGACATGGGCAATGCCGCGAAACCTGCCCTGGTTTCTGATCGAACGCCTTCCCTTGGGAGAGAGGACCAGATCGTAGCGGATCTTGCCGTCGAAAATCGGCAAGCGCCTGTTGCAGGCGTTCTTGCCGGCAAGCCGGCTGGGCCGCGCCTGCGCCAGAAGCACGATGGCGCTGGCCGGATCGAGCACGTTTTGCAGGTCGGCGGCGGTAATCGGCACGGCCCGTGAACTCGGATGGTACGGCGGATTGACGACAATGTCGGACACCATCCTCTGCTGGAAGCGGAGCTCCACCGCTTCGCGCTTTTTCCTCGTCGAGTAGCGGAAACTGTAACTCTGGGGTATGGGCCCGTTGATGGTCATGAGCCCGTGGCTGCTGGTCGAGCCTTTCCAGCGGAAGGCGCCGAAGAATACGCTGATGTCCGCGTTGGCCCGTAACGAATACTGGCGCTGCGTGATCGAGGAACGGATCTCGAAGTCGCCTATATAGGCACCGAGGAAGCGGATATGATAGAGGGCCTTTACCTTCGAGGGCCGGACCGCCACGGCCTGCCCGCCATCGGGCTTGGGTGTCAAATCCCTGGGTTTGCCGTTTGCCGCCGGCTCTCTAGCCGCAGCCTTCTTCTTCGCTTCGCTGGGTTTGCCGTCTGCCCCGGCCTCTTTGGGCGCAGCCTTCTCTTGCGGCTCCTTGGACTTGCCGGCCGCGTTCTGCGCCGCGCTGGCGGGCTTTGCGCCGGCTTCTAACGGAACCTGAGACGCGGCTGACCCGGCTGGCTTGGCCTGAGCTTCCGCTTCCTCCGGCGTTGTATTGGCGGGGCCGGCGGCGTCCGGCGCTGCGCTTGCGTCTTTCTGCGTTGGGGCTTGAGCCGCTTCCGGCGCCTTATTTTTGGGCGCTGGCTTCTCCCCCGTCTCCGCAGCCGCGGCTTCACTCGCGGCAGCCTGGGCCTGCTGAGCGCCTTCCCCGGCCGCAAGGGCGCGCATACCGGGCATACCGAGGGAAAGCAGAGCGCCGAAAAGCAATAAAACAGCGGGCTTTTCCAACATGCTACGAAGCAGCGGAAACTTCAGCATTAAAACAGTTCTTTCTTTAGCCGGAGCTTGTCACCCTTCTTTGCCCGTAGAGGGCGATTTCGTCAATTATGTGTTGCAGGCCGCCGCCTGTGCGCGTCAAGCAAGCAACATTTTTCTCCTGAACTTCCGCTGGCGGGCACATCACAAAAACGGGATTACGGGCGCCGGTGGGAGTTCCACAGCGCCATTCCCGCGAAAGCGGAAATTCATTTCCGGTGGCGGCACAAGCCCCTATTTGGGTTTCCGCTTTCGCGGAGATGACAGTGCGGCTGTGAATTGCCGGCATTTTCACAGCTTCCCGCCAATTTCCGCACAAGATCGCCTGCGGGCCGGGAGCGAACTCCGCCTGGGCCTGAAGCGCACCGCGGAGCAACCCATACCAGCCGTGACAGGCGTCAGTTCGCCTTGGCGGTAAGCTCAAGCGCCTGTTCGGGATCGAGCCTGCCGTCGTAGAGAGCCCGGCCGGCAATCGCGCCCGCGATCATCGCGTATTTGGGCGAAACCAGCCGCTTGATGTCCTCCAGGCCCGCGAGCCCGCCCGAGGCGATCACGGGGATTTTCACCGCGCGCGCGATCTCGGCGGTGGCGTCGAGATTGAGGCCGGTCAGCATCCCGTCGCGGCCGATGTCGGTATAGATGATGGCGGAGACGCCCGTATCCTCGAAACGCCGCGCGAGGTCTACGGCGGTAAGCTCCGAGGTTTCCGCCCAGCCCTCAACGGCAACCTTGCCATCCTTCGCGTCGATGCCCACGGCAATCTTGCCGGGAAAGCGCGCACAGGCCTCGCGGACGAGGGCGGGTTCGCGGACCGCCGCCGTTCCGAGAATGACCCTAGCGACGCCGCGCTTGATCCAAAGCGAGATCGAATCGAGGGTGCGGATGCCGCCGCCGAGCTGAACCGGAATCTGCACGGCGCTCAGAATCGCCGAAACCGCCTCCGCGTTCACGGACCGTCCCTCGAAAGCGCCATTCAAGTCCACCACATGGATGGAGTGGAAACCCTGCGCGGCGAACTGCCGCGCCTGGCTGGCCGGGTCCTCATTGAAGACGGTGGCCTTGTCCATGAGTCCCTGCTGGAGGCGCACGCAGTGGCCATCCTTCAAGTCAATAGCAGGATAGAGGATCATACAGCTTTTCCCCAATGTTGGCGGGTGATGGAACAAATGTCTGGACGGCGGTGCTTGTCTTCGGTGATATATAAAGGCTCCCCTGTCGTAGCAGCGTCCGGAGCCATGTCCAAACCATCGGCACGAGAGATCGCCACGTGCACCGCTACGTCATCGCTTGCGAAACGAAACGCGCCAAAGGCGCTGTCGCTATCGCCGACACCATCAGAAGGCTTTCGAGCCAATGGGAGCATCCGCTCGCGACTGTGTGGGTCGTCGAAACCACGTTCAAGGCGCGGGACATCCGTGCCGCCTTGCTCGCGCATCTGGATTCCGAGGACCGGCTCTTCATAACCGCGGCGGGCGAAGATAAAGCTGAGTCCAATGCGCTGCGCGCTAGCGGGCAGAAGGTTACGCCCATCGGCCCGGTCGCGAAGCTGACCCCGGTGAGCACGCACCGTATGCTCACCGCCATATTCAACCGGAATGGCAAGAGGTCGCGCCATCTTACGGCCGCCACTTCAGAAAATTTGAAATCAGCCTGAGCCCGAGCTTCTGGCTTTTTTCCGGGTGGAATTGCGTGCCGGCGATATTGCCGCGCGCAATCGTCGCTGTTACCGGCCCGCCATAATCCGCCACGGCCACGATATCGTCCCGCTCCTTGGCCTTGAACTGGTAGGAGTGCACGAAGTAGGCGTGCCAGCCTTGCCCGCCGCCAGGGATGCCCTCGAACAGCGGGTGTTCACGAAAAAATGAAAGCGTGTTCCAGCCCATATGCGGGATCTTGAGTGTCTTGTCCGCAGGCTCAATGAGGCTCACCTCGCCGCCGATCCAGCCAAGCCCCCGATGCTCGCCATGCTCCAGGCCGCGATCGGCCAGAAGCTGCATACCGACGCAGATGCCGAGGAACGGCCGCCCCTCCTTCAGCACCGATTCGCGCAGCGCTTCCAACATGCCGGGCACATTCGCAAGCCCCTGGTAGCAATCGCCGAATGCACCGACTCCCGGCAGCACGATGCGCTCCGCGCGCCGGACTGCCTCTGGATCGGAGGTCACGGAGATTTCCGCGGGAGTCCCGCTTTCCCTGACCGCACGCTCGAAAGCTTTCTGGGCGGAATGAAGATTACCTGACTGATAGTCGATGATCGCAACGGGCATGGCGGCTACGCAACCTCACCTGGGAAAGTGCCAATCACGCCCGGCCCCGGCCAATCGCTCATGGAACCGCGCGCTGATGTGGAGGCCGGCCTGGGTTCCGGCTTCGGATGCCGGGGCGCTACCGATGGAAGCCAGGCGTCGAAAAAGCGGCGCTCGCACTCTTCCAGGCTGTGCCCCGCGGCCGAGGCAAGATAGACATAGCCCTTGCGTTCTAGCCGCCATCTCCGCAAGCCGTTGCCCTCGAAGCCCACGATCAGCATCAAGAGAAAATAGGCAATGGCCGGGGCTTGATCCTTGAGGCCAAGCTGCGCCAGCATGGAACCGGTGACCGCAGCAAGCAAAACCGCGCCAATAAACTCAAACCAGAGCGCGTTGAACAGCAGCCATACGGGAGCGAAGAAAAAGCCCCACCAGGTGAAGCCCTCCTCGATGAAGACCGTATCATCCGCGCGTTCTTCCAGCGATTTTGCCGGTATGCCCGGCTCGTGAACGGTGTAGACAATCATTTCTGTTCAAACCTGGGTTCAGTTCCCAAGCTGCCCTTTCGTCGATGGTATCTCGTCCTTTGCCTTTTCGCTGATGGCGATGGCCTCGCCCAAGGCCCGCGCCAGTCCCTTGAAGCAGCTCTCCGCGATATGATGAGCGTTTTCGCCGTAAAGCAGCTCGATGTGAAGCGTTATGCCGGCATTTTGCGCGAAAGCCTGGAAAAACTCGCGGAACAGCTCGGTGTCCATATCGCCGGTTTTCTGGGCGCGGAAGGCCACGCGCCAGACGAGGTATGGCCGGCCCGAAATGTCGAGCGAGGTGCGCGTCAGCGTCTCGTCCATCGGCAGGTAGGCGTGCGCGTAACGCGCGATGCCGCGCTTATCGCCCAGTGCCTTGGCAACTGCCTGGCCAAGTGCTATGCCGCAATCCTCGACGGTGTGGTGGCCGTCCACATGCAAATCGCCCTTCGCGGTCAGCGAAATGTCGATGCGCGAATGCCGCGAGAGCTGCTCCAGCATATGATCGAAAAAGCCCACTCCGGTGGATATGGCGTAGGTGCCCGTTCCATCCAGGTTGACCTCGGCGGCAATTCCGGTTTCTTTGGTTTTGCGTTCGATCCGCGCTTTTCTCAAGGTTCCGTTCCTATAAGCTGGCGGCGGTGCATCTTGACCGTGCCGGGCCCCGCGCCATATCCCACGCCATGAAGCAGGTACGATAAATGACGCTTTCCGCGCAATCTATGCAAGGCCAATCGCTTTGGCATGGCACAACAATTTTAACCGTACGCAAGGGCGGCTACGTGGCCGTCGCGGGTGACGGCCAGGTTTCGCTGGGCCAGACGGTCATCAAGGCCAACGCCAAAAAGGTTCGCACGATTGGCAAAGGCAATGTGATCTCCGGTTTCGCTGGTGCCACGGCCGACGCGTTTACGCTGTTCGAGCGGCTTGAAGCCAAGCTTGAAATGTATCCGGAGCAGCTTGTGCGGGCCTGCGTGGACCTCGCCAAAGACTGGCGCACCGACCGCTATTTACGCCGGCTTGAGGCGATGATGATCGTCGCCGACAAGAACAGCACGCTAGTCCTGACCGGCACGGGTGACGTTCTGGAGCCGGAGAACCACGTCACGGGCATTGGCTCCGGCGGCAACTATGCGCTTGCCGCCGCGCGCGCACTCATGGAAACGGACCTGTCCGCTGAGGAGGTTGCGCGCAAGGCGATGGCCATCGCGGCGGACATCTGCGTTTACACCAACAACAACATCGTCATAGAGACCCTGCCATCCGCTGTTTGAGCGGGCTGGCATTACAAGGCACAGGACCGGTTGATTGTTTCGCACACGCGTACACAGAAGTCCTCCTCACCCCTGTCCTCTCCCGCAAGGGGAGAGGGGACAGGGGGGAGGAGGGACTTACCAAAGCACTCAACCGGATTTCGCGTAACAGGATAACGGCATGACAAACTTCTCCCCGAGGGAAATCGTCTCGGAGCTTGACCGCTACATCGTAGGCCAGGCGGACGCGAAACGCGCGGTGGCCATTGCGCTGCGCAACCGCTGGCGCAGGCAGCAGCTCGACGAGGATATGCGCGAGGAGGTTCTGCCGAAGAACATCCTCATGATTGGCCCGACCGGCGTCGGCAAGACCGAGATTTCCCGCCGCCTCGCCAAGCTCGCCAACGCGCCGTTCCTCAAGGTCGAAGCGACCAAGTTCACCGAGGTCGGCTATGTCGGCCGCGACGTGGATCAGATTATCCGCGACCTGATCGAGATCGGCATCTCGCTTGTGCGCTCCAACAAGCGCAAGGAAGTCCGCGCGAAGGCGCATCTGCAAGCCGAGGAACGCGTGTTGGCCGCACTGGTCGGCGCCAATGCCAGCCCCGCCACCAGGGATACCTTCCGCAAGAAGCTGCGCGAGGGCGACCTCGATGACAAGGAGATCGAGATCCAGGTCTCGGACTCGGGCGGCGGCTTCCCTGGCTTCGAAATCCCCGGCATGCCAGGCGCGCATATTGGCATGATCAACATCAACGATATGCTGGGCAAGGCGTTCGGCGGCCAGCGCACCAAGTCGCGGCGCGTCACCGTGCGCGAGTCCTACGAGATCCTCATTGAGGACGAGTCCGACAAGCTGCTCGACAATGAGCAGGTGGTGCAGGAAGCGATCAAGGTGGTCGAAAACAACGGCATCGTGTTCCTAGATGAGATCGACAAGATTTGCGCGCGTTCCGAGCGCGTGGGCGCCGATGTCAGCCGCGAGGGCGTGCAGCGCGATCTCCTGCCGCTGATCGAGGGCACCACGGTCGGCACCAAGTATGGGCCGGTGAAGACCGACCACATCCTGTTCATCGCCTCGGGCGCGTTCCATGTGGCCAAGCCGGCGGACCTCCTGCCCGAGCTGCAAGGCCGCCTGCCGATCCGCGTCGAGCTGCGTGCGCTCACCGGCGACGACTTCCGCCGCATCTTGCGCGAGCCGCAGTCGAGCCTCATCAAGCAGTATATCGCGCTGATGGCGACCGAGGGCCTGGAACTGGAGTTCACGGAGGACGCCATCGACGCCATCGCCGATGTCGCCGTCGAGGTGAACTCGGTGGTCGAGAACATCGGCGCGCGGCGGCTTTCGACCGTGATGGAACGCGTTCTCGACGAGATCAGCTTCGACGCCGCCGACCGGGCGAACACCAAGTTCACCATCGACGCGCCCTATGTGCAGAAGCACGTCGGCGACCTCGCGAAGAACGCGGATTTGTCGAAGTTTATTTTGTAAGCGCGCCATGCTGGCGGGGCTGTGCCATGCAACGGCACCGCGCCCGCGGAAGTGCTCAAGTAACCTTTAACCCAGCCACTTCGCGAGGCTCGCCAGTTCATCCGCCTCGCGCGCGGGCTTGTTCCACCGTATGCGGTTGATGCGCGGGGAGCGCAGCGCCACGCCTGACTTATGCCGCGCCGAGCGGTACACCGCGTCGAACGCCACCTCGCACACCAGCGCCTTCTCCACCTCCAGCACCGGCCCGAAGCGCTGCACCGCGTGGCTTCGCGCCCATTCGCCGAGTTCCTTCAGCTCCCCGTCCGTGAGGCCGCCATCCACCTTGCCGATGGGCGACAGCGCACCCTCGCGCCAAAGCCCGAAGGTGAAGCTGGAATAGAAGGCCGCGTCCTTACCCGCGCCGCGCTGGGCGTACATCAGCACGGCGTTGATGAGGTTCGGATCGCGCCTCCATTTGTACCACAGGCTCTTGGGCCGGCCCGCAATGTAGGGGCTGTCCAGGCGCTTCAGCATGAGCCCTTCGATATGCGGCGAGCCGGGCGCGTCGGCTTGCGCGCGCAGGCATCGCAAATCATCCGGACTGCGGAAGGCCAGCGGCTGCGCCAGCTCCACGCTGGCGGGTTTCGTAGCCTCGAACCAGCGCGCCAGCTCCGCCTTACGCTCCATCAGTGGCAGCGGGCGCAGATCACGGCCACCAATCGCCAGCGCATCGTAGAGGATGAGGTGGCCCGGACAGGCTGCGATCAGCTTTGCGTCCGGCGATTTGCGGCTCAGCCGCCGCTGCAGGTGGCCAAAGCTCGCAATCCCGCCGCCGTCCTTCACGATCAGCTCGCCGTCGAGCACCGCCTCCAAATCCACGCACGCGAGCACCTCGGGAAACACGCCGGAGATATCGCCGCCCGTCCGCGAGAACAGCGCCTTGCCGGCTGGCGACGAGACCACCTGCACGCGGATGCCGTCATATTTCCACTCGGCCATGAATTCGGCAGGTGTGATGGACTCCACCTCCGCCTCCCCGATGGCGTGCGCGAGCATGACGGGATGGAACGTCACCGCACCCGTGCAATCAGGCTTGGCACTGCGGCCTTCGAGCCAGGCGAACAGATCGAGGTAGGGCGGTTCTTGCGCGTGCCAAACCTCTTCGACCTGGCCAGTATCCACGCCCCCAAACGCGGCTAGCACTTGCTTCACGGTATGCGGAGACATGCCAGTGCGCAGCGTTTGCGTGCCAAGCTTGAGCAGCGCCCAGCGCTCGGCCGCCGTCATATTGCCGAGCAGCAGGGCCAGATATTCGCGGACGCCGGCCTTATCGCGGGTCTGGAATTCGCGGATCACCTCGTGCAGCGGCGGCAGGCGGTTCAGGAGGACTGCGCGCGGATTACGCGGCCAGACATGCGCGATCGTTTCGGACATGCCGCCCACATAATCGCAGGAAAGCGCCAGGAGCACGGGGTCCACGCGCTCCACAACCAGTTTGCGCGCCAGCGCCGGTGTGAACGGCTTGAAGTTGAGCGCGCCGGCAATCGCGCCCACCGCGAAACCCCGGTCAGGGTCCGGCGTGCGGCGCAGGTAACCGCACAGGATCGCCGCCTTGGCGTCGCTGGAGTGCGCGAAGTAGAGCCGGTCGAGCAGGGCGGCGAAGGCTTGCATGGGAGAAATGTAATGCGCGCCCCGCCGCCGGGCCAGCCACAATGCCGCAACAGTTCCGGTTCAGGGATGGGGCATGAAATACGCGAAATTCGCACTGGCCATCGGCATGTGTGTGCTATGCGGCCTGGCAATTGTTGGCATAGTGCAATCCGGGTTCCCGGCGATGGTGGGTGCCGCAGTCCGCAATGCCATCTGCCCATAGACCGGTGGCGGATTCGCGGCCGCCGCTTCACCCGCTCCTGCCGCGCCGGCGCGAATGCGGCTCAGGATCGCGATGGCGAGAGGCGGAACTTCCTTACCCCGCCTGCCCCAGCCAGATCGCCGGCCAAATCGTGCGAGCGGGAGGGGCCGTAGGATTGAAGCACCAGCCCGTACTGGAACTCCTGCTTCTCCTCGCAATACTGAAACGACCAGTCGATTACCTCGAAGCCGTGGGAGCGCAGGCGCTCGCGCACCTCATCCGTCGAGGGAATCCGGTCGCAGGGATAGACCAGCGTCAGATGCAGCACGCTTAGATGCGGCAGAACCTTTTCAAGCCGCCCGAGCGCCGTCATTGCAACCAGTGCGACCACGGTGGCGCTGATGGCCGCGCCGTAGAAGCCCAGGCCGATGATGATGCCTATCCCCGCCGTCGCCCAGATCGACGCCGCCGAGGAAAGCCCCCGGATGGTGAACCCTTCCTTCATGATCACGCCGGCGCCCAAAAAGCCGATGCCGGTCATGATGCCCTGGATAACGCGGGTCGGATCGCCCGCGCCGATGGGCTGCGTTCCCAGCATCCCGCCATACCAATGGCCGGGATAGGCGTTGACGACGATCAGCATGGTCGAAGTGAAGCAAACCAGGGCGTAGGTCCGCATACCCGCCGCGCGGCCGCGGTAGGACCGTTCGTAGCCGAGCAGCAGCCCGACCGCCGTCGCCCCAAGCAGATGGAACAGCAGCAGCATGTTGGTGAACAGGAGCGCCGGCGACCAGTAGGAATAAAGCGTCTCAATCATTGAACAACCCCGCCGCCGTAATTCCTGGCCGCAATTCGCCACCGCCGGTTATAGCTTTGCTTGGGTTGAGAAATCCGGAACGGGTTCCAGACAGTTCAAGCTGTGCCCGGAACTCCCACGCTTGAGGTGGCGCTGCCGCCCGCGATCTTTTTGCCGCCCGTACCGGCCTTATGGTAGAACGCCGTCATGACAGCAGGCCCGGAACGCGAAACCATGTCCGCCGAAGCTTTCCTCGCGTGGGCCGAGGCCCAAGAGGATGGCCGGTGTCAGCTCATCGGCGGCCAGATCGTGGCCATGGCCCCCGGGCGGGTAGAACATTCACATGTCAAATTTCAGGTTGCCAAAGCGCTGGACGCAGCCATCTCCGAGGCAAAGCTAACCTGCCGGGTACTCGTAGACGGTGTGGGCGTCAAGATTGATGACGCGGCCGTCTTTGAACCGGATGCTCCCGTGAATTGCGGCGCGCCCATATCGCGGGCAGCCTGATCGCGCCCAATCCCGTCATTGTGTGGTGGAAGTCATCTCCCCCACCAGCACGCGGCTGGACTTGGCGGTGAAGCTCACCAACTATTTCCGCCATCCAGGTGTGCAGCATTACCTGGCCGTGGTCATGGAAAACAGGACCGTCATCCAGCACAGCCGCTCCGAAGGCGACATTCTGAAAACCCGGATTGCGGGTATCGGCGGTAATCTGATGTTCGATCCGCCGGGCATCTCCGTGGCCGTTTCCGATCTATTCAAGGATCTCGGCAGCGCCTTCGCGGACTAAGAGGTTCATAGGTTTGCCAACAGATGACCGGCCATGTGGCGGTAGGCCGAAGAACGAAGTGGCGGGTTATGAAACTTGGGCGAGCTGCGATGCTTCAGACACGCCCCCTCGTGCCGATAGCAGTCGAGGACCGCATAGTACCGGAAAAACCAGGAACCGTTACGACCTCCCCGCTCAGCTCGTGCCGGATTGCCCAACGCGTCGACGGCGAGTGCGGGTGCGATTTTCTAGGTCAGCGATGAAACCGGCGGTGCGATGCTGGCCTTCTCGAACAGGTCGAACTGGCAGTGTATTTTGAGACATCAGTATACCATTGACAGTTCTTTAGCTAAGCCGTCGAGGTCGGGGAAGATGGTGGAGTGGCTGATGCCGAGAAGACGCAGGTCGTTAAGCATTGTCTGTATATTTGGTGGAAAAATGACATACCGATGAAGAATTGTCTCCTTTCTATCTTGCAACTGAAGAGAAAGTGACTTTTTATCTTTTCCCCATACGGTAAAACAGCTTCTTTGCACGCTCATGCGTTGGTGAATGTTGGTTGGTAACACAGCGACTGGTAATTGGTTTCCACGTGCATCGTTTTCCCAAGCGCCGCATATATTTTCGGCACCAAAGTTAGTGCGCCTCAACTCGCGCTTTATCGCGTTTATATGCTTACTTCTATATCTCATGCGATCTATCTTCGGCCTTTTAGGCACATCAACCGCATCAAGGATTGCTTCCAAAAAAAGTAGCGGATTCTCCTGAGGAACTCGCCAAGTTAAGGGGAATTGACCTTCGCCTTCTGGTATATTCTTTCCCGAGAGTGCATTTAGTTTAATTGGATCAAGCATCCAAACTACTGGCTTTTCATCTTGGAGAGCAAAATATAGCGCCACCAGGGCGCTTTCTGTCCAGTCCAATAGGCGCGTAGGCAGCCCCACGTGCTGCGCAAGAAACAACCATTGATCAATAGCGCCACAGTTTTCTGGAAGCGTGTTCCCCCCGAAAATCGGCGCCTTCATACGGAACAATTGCAGCAATTGGTTCTCGTTGTGTTTGGTACCATCGGATTTCAGTCGGTAGAGCTTAGGCAGGAGGGGGTAATCTACCTTGGTCGGCTCTCCACGAAACCAAGCACAGCACCATCCTTCGCAGTCCCTTTTGACTGTCGAAACGAAGTCCTCGATAGAACGAATTTCGTTCTGTTGAATTTGCTCGTTCGGCATGGCAAAATCCCGGTAGCAATTACAAAAGCCCAACCTTCTCCCGTGAACATTGTGTGCACGAGTCCACTCGGAATTTGAAGCTGCATCGTGGTGCTGTCCCCATAGCGGGGACTCATTTTCAGGACCAAATTAAGCCACTTGTGAAGTCGGTCAAAGTCCCACTCGGCAGTCTCTGAGGTAGGCACCCAGAACGCGAGGGGCAACTGAGGGTCAGCTTGGCCGGTGTGGGCGGTTCTTCTCGATTATCCACAGGGAGATCCCATTAGCGGTCGTGTGCAGGTCGGGCAACGAACCAAACGCGCATGTCGACTTGCGAGCCATGCGGCAGAACAAACCTGGATTTGGCCATAGACGCATGAAACGGCCTGGCACTGGCCTTTCATTGGCGTAGCCATGAAACTCTGCTTGGCCGCGCGCCTACCCGGACTGCACCCTGGCGCAGCTTTACAAAACTTTACAGACGGCGCGGCGGGCGGAAACATGGCCCTGCCAGATTATGCTCATCGCAGCACCGGCAAGACCGGAAAAGGAGCATAAGACGATGTCAGAAACACCCCCCAATCCAAGCACTCAACCCGTCCCCAGCCGCCCGCCGCGCAGGCATCGCTGGCTCTTGGCCGTCATGATCGGCGTGATGGGCCTCTTCGGCTTCACGGCCGTCAAGGTCCACAGCTCGCCCTGGCGCCACTGGGCGCATCACCACCGGCTCGACGCGGAGGAAGTAACCTTCTTCATCCAGCATCGTTTCGGGCGTGTCCTGTCTGCGGTAGACGCCACGCAGGAGCAGCGCGACAGGATCAACGCTATCGTCAAAGACACGGTCAAGGACGTTATGGCCCTGCGCAAAGACCGGGCCGCGCAGCGTGAAAAGGTGCTTGCAATGTTCACGGCCGATAGCATTGACCGGTCCGCGCTTGAGGCGTTAAGAGCGGAAAAGCTCGCTCTGGGCGATATCGCGTCGAAGCGCATCGTGCGGGCTATCGCGGACGTGGCCGAGGTGTTGAATCCTGAGCAGCGGCGCCAGATTGCGGCAGAATGGGAGCGGCGGCATCCTCTGCCGTGAATGTAACCGGCGGGCATGGTACTCTCATTCACGTTGAAGGATGACCTGCCATGCCCCTCATCTTGCTGATCGAAGACGATATCCGCCTTGCCAGGATGGTCGCGGATTATCTCCGCCAGAACCAGTTCGATGTCCAGCACGCGGCGGACGGAGCGTCGGGGCTCGCGGAGCTCCGGCGCCACCGGCCGGATCTCGTCATTCTCGACCTGATGCTGCCCGATGCGAATGGCCTGGACCTCTTCCGCGAGATCCGGGCCTTGCATCCGTCCGCCCCGGCACCGGTGATCATGCTGACCGCGCGCGGCGATCCGGTGGACCGCGTGGTCGGCCTGGAGATGGGCGCGGAGGATTATATCCCAAAGCCTTTCGAGCCCCGCGAGCTGCTCGCGCGCATCCGTGTGGTGCTGCGCCGGGCGCTCTTTCCCCAAGATGCGGATATCTTACGCTTCGGGCTCCTGGAGATTGATCGCGGCGCCCGGCAGGTGCGCGTGAACGGCGAGGAGAAAAGCCTCACCAGCTACCAGTTCGACCTCCTGGCGGCGATGGCGGAGCGGGCGGGGCGCGTGCTGTCGCGCGAACAGCTTGCGGACCTCGCCGGCCGCCAGGACCAGCCCTACGACCCGAGCTTCGACCGCTCGGTTGACGTTCACATCGCCCGCATCCGCGCCGCCATCGAGGAAGACCCGAAGCACCCGCGCCATATCATCACCGTGCGCGGCGCGGGCTACGTTTTCGCAAAGGGGAACGGCTGATGCGGCGGTTGTATTTCCGCATCTACCTCGCGGTGCTCGGCAGCCTGGCGCTGTTCGCGCTGCTCGTGGGTTTGAGCGGCTGGGTCTTCCGTGAACTGAGAGAGCCGGACGCAACGGTTTCACGGTCCCAGCTACTAACGGATGCCGCGGAGCACCTCTTGCCCGCCGGCGCGGCCCCGGAGGCGCTTGGCCGGGAGCTGCAATTCTGGCGTGGCCGGACGAAATTCGATCTCGCGCTGCTTTCCAGGGGCGGTAGCGTCATCGCGCGGGCAGGCCACATCCCGGAAAGCACGCTCGCGCGCGTTGCGGGCTCCGTCGAATCCAAGGGCATCCGCTGGCACCCTCGCGGCATTTTCGTCATACGCCTCGCCGATGGCCGGCAGCTCGTTGCCGCATGGTTCCGCAGCCACCGCCTCCTGCTTCCCTTGCGCTGGCTTGGCCTTGTCTTCGCAATCGGCCTTGCCGTTGCCATCGCGGCATACCCTCTCGTCCGCCGGCTGACGCGGAATCTCGAAGAATTGCAGCGCGGCGTGACCGCCTTGGGAAAAGGTGATCTGAAGACGCGCGTGGCGGTGCGCGGGCGCGACGAGGTGGGCAAGCTGGCGGAGGCCTTCAACGCGTCCGCCGGCCGGATCGAAGTCCTTGTGACGGCGCAAAAACGGCTTCTGGCCAACGCCTCGCACGAACTGCGTTCCCCCCTTGCGCGGCTGCGGATGGCGGCGGAGGCGATTGGCGGCTCCGCCCCGGAAGAGCACCGGGAGGAAATTGCCCGCGATATCGCCGAGCTTGACGCGCTGGTGGACGAGATTTTGCTCGCAAGCCGGCTCGGCGCCCAAGCGGCGGAAACGGTCCAGCGCGAGCGGATCGACCTTACCGGCCTTCTCGCCGGAGAAAGCGCCCCTTTTAACGCGGACCTCTCCACCGTTCCGGGCCAATCGCTGTTCGTGGAGGGCGATCCCCGGCTGTTGCAGCGGCTCTTCCGCAACCTCCTCGAAAACGCGCGCCGGCATGGCGGCGGCGGCCTTATCGAGGTGTTCGCGGAACGGCGCGGTAGCGAAGCCGTTGCCGGGGTATGCGACCGGGGACCCGGCATTCCCGAGCCGGAGCGCGCGCGCATTTTCGAACCCTTTTACAGGCCGCGGGGGCACGGCGAAAATGCCGGCGGCACTGGCCTGGGCCTGGCGCTTGTACGCCAGATCGCGGAGAAGCATCGCGGCTCCGTGCGGTACGTGCCGCGAAGGGACGGCGGCGCCTGCTTCGAGGTGCGCCTGCCGCTCGCGGCTCCGGAGGGCGCCCGCACGTTTTGAACATGCAAAGCCCGTTTTCGCCCCGGACAGGCATCGCCCAGGCGGTTTCCATATCCGTGCGTGCGGCTCCCTGTATCCGCTTCGTTCGGCCGCAGCAGGCTAAATAGCCGGTAGCGCGGTCAATACGTTGGCTGAGCATTTTCACGCAGGACGGCAGCCAGCACGCCGCCCCGTCAATTGACATCCATCGGACTAAATCGTAAAGAATCAATATAACTTTTTTCAGGGGCAGGAGCGGGAAGACCAGAATGGGCGGGACAAGTTTACGCATAACGGGTGTGCTGGTGGCGCTGGCGTTTCTGGGCGTGCCGGCTGCGGGCGCGGAAACCGGTAGTGATTCTCAAGCTACTGGCTCGCAGGCCAGCGGCAGCACCCAGTCCGCAAACGCGCAGGCCGATGGAAACGGAGCCGCTCCAGGTGCGGCGAATGGTGGAAGCGGCTCTTCCGCGGACGCGTCAGTCACCGGAAAAACTCTGGCGTCACTCCTGCCGCTCACGCCCCGCTTCGAGCCGCGGTCCGAGGAGGGAAAGGAACTCGCGGAGAAGATTTCGGCGCAGTATAAAGAGCTTGCAGACAAGATAGCGGAGCACAGGAAAGAAGCCGCCGCTAAGTTGCAGGAAATGCTAAAAGACATTGCGCAGGGGAAGACCGAAGAGGCAAAGCAGCTTGCGCAGGAAATGAGGGATGCTCGAAAACAGTTCCTGGAAGAGACCAAGGAACAGAGAAGCCAGATTGCGCAGGAGATCCAGGACGCGATAAGCAAAGGTCTCCTAAAGGGCAGGCCGTTTTGGGTGAATTTTCTGCGTCACACCCCCATCGAGCCGTTCTGGGTGAATTTCCTGCGCCGCAAGCCTGAAGCCAAGAAGCGGCAGGTTACTGTGCGCTGGCCGGTCGACATGTCGAAACTGAAGCTTTCGCAGCCAGCCGTGGATGTTTCCAAGCTTCCGCAGAAACTGGAGCGTAAGCCTCTGTTCGCGGCGCCTGGCCAAACGGATAAGCCCGCGAGATCCCCCGGCTTGGTGATACAGAAGGATAAGCTGATCCGGTTGACTACTGTGCCAGTATTACCGGCCGGTCAGCCAGGTTTTTCGAACAAGACGAAGCCCGTGGACCAGCCGGTGGTATCCACGCCGGCTAGCAAGCAGAACCCGGTTCGCCGGCCGGTGGTGGCGCTGCCAAGCGAAACGTCGAAACCCTTGAATACCCCAGTTCTCACGACCTTGGGTGGCGGCTCCCAGACAGTGCATCTGCCGAAGCTGGAACTGTCCGGCAATACGCTGAATCTGCAGGGCCTGGGGCAGCCTGGGTCCATCCAGATTACTGGGAAGCCGGCTCAGGTGCGGGTGCAGCCGCAGCCAAATCTCAAACTGGATGGGTTGGGGCAAACCAGGTCCATTAAGGTTTCTGGAAAACCAGCTGAGATAAAGATACAGCAGCAAAACCTGACGCCGCCATCTGGGGGGCAGACGTTTGCTAGGCCGGGAACGATAGTTTTTGGCGGCAAGCAATAGGCTCAGCGGACAGGTTTGCCCATTTCCATGCGGAGCGCTTCCTTCGGGAAGGCTCCGCAACGCGTTTCGGGGCAGTCCTTGCGCATCAAACTTGATGAGGGAGTTCTGCCGCCCGGCGAAGCCGGCGGGTTATACGGCCGGCTCACGAAGAAATTGGCAGATAGAGGAATCCGGGAGGCCCCTGGGGAAGGGGGAGCCAAGGGCGCTCCCGGATTCGATGCTGCGCTCCCGGTGGGCTACTCAAGCGGCGAGCGCAGGTCGTTCAAATTGTAATTCAGTCCAAGCCTGAAAGTATTGGCAGTTATGTTGTTTTCCACAGTACCCGTATTCAGCGTTACACAGCAGCTAAAGTTGGAACTGTCCAAGCCGAAATACAGGTATTCGCCCTTCAACGACAGCGTGCGCGTGAGTTTGTACTCGATGCCACCGCCCGCGGTCCAGCCGGTGAATATGCCGGTGTCCTGAACGATGCCGTCGTAAAGGTCCGTTACCTGCACGTTGCCGGTGAAGTAGGCGAAGCCGCCCTTCAAGTATAGCAGCGCGTTGCCCACGGTAAGCCCGGCCCGGCCGGTGATATCGCCATAGAAGCCCGCGCTGCTTCTGACCGTGAGAACCCTGGCCGGGTTGTTGGGATCGGTCTTGGTGGCGCTGGCACCGATATCCAACCCGCCGAAATCCAGCTCGATGCCGTAGACGAAATTGCTCGCCTGCACGTTATAGCCGATCTGGCCCCCGCCGATCATGCCGTTCGTACCGGGATGAGAGAACGGCACTGTGCCGTTGTTGGTGATGATGAGGGCGTTGTTGGCCGCTCTTATGCGGCTCCAGGACCAGCCGAAGGATGGGCCGATATAGAATCCCGACCAGAGAGCGATGGGGAGCGGAACCGGACCCGGGGGTTCCTTGTAACCGCCGTCATAGCCCCCCGAGGGGCCGTAGTCGGCGGCGGGAGCCGGGTCCACGGCTATCAGCACGCCAAACACGGCGGCGCAGAAACGGACGCTTCTACTGACTGACATAACTTCCCCGCTTACTACTTCCTAATGCACCTGACAGGCTCGCGCACCCGGAACTTGCGCAACCTTGACGTGTTATTTGCTCTATTTAGCGCGGAGATAGTTAAAGAAGCGTTAATACAAGCGTAACAATGCCGCCCATTACGTCCGCCAGACGCAAAAACAAACCGGGTCTTTGAAACCCCGCGTCACTGCCCAACCGCCCGCTGCGATCCTAACGCCCATTGACCGCCTGCCTGCCTCACCTCTATCGATAGCTGGCGGGTTTTTTGCGCAGGGGCTACCATGGGGGGCGGACAGAGTGGCGACCAGCCGGGCATTCCAGCCGCGCGCAAGATACGTGGCCACATTTTCGTTTGGACGGGCGTCGCTGGTGGTGCGCTGACCATCGCCAGCCAGTGGGGCCACTTCATAACGCTCGCCGGCTGGATGCAGCAGTTTGCCCAATATTGGACACTGGCGCTTCATGGTCTTTGGTTCGTTATCGGATTTCCCTTCGGGGCAACGATAGATAACGATGTGGCCCTGACACTATCGTTGTATGTATTTTTGCTCTTGCTGTGCGCCGGTACGGTTATCAATGCGGGCGTTAGGAAGAACATCGGAGAGAACGCCGTTGTTCTGATAATGGGCTCAGCGCCCATAGGTATTGCGATATGGGCGGAAATGTTTATTAGTGAATCCATATTGGATATGATAGCGTTTTCCGCCTTGCTTATACTGTCGTTAGCGTCGATAGTTATAACATTGAATATAGTGCTTCAGGGAAGCATAAGCGCCAAAATATTAACATACTCCGTAACGTGGATTTCGTTAAATTCAGTGCTGCTGCCCTTGGTTAAATCTCATCCTGGGATGGCGGAAAATATCACGGCTTTAGTATTATTGCCCGCATTCGTTATCGGCACCATATTTGTAATACTGCCAAACCGGCTATTAGCGAAACGCATCACCTTCATTCTTATCGGCGTCGCCATCATCTTCGGCTTAAGCGAAGTCAGCAAGCGGGCAGGCTATTTGCGCGCCGCCGCCACCTCGTTGGGGGCACTGCGCTAACCCGGACCGGGATGGCGCCCGCATTCGCGTTCAAGCGTTGCCGTCCGGGAAGGCGGCCAGGAACGGCGCGGGCGCATCGGCGGCGTAAATGACGCGCCCGCCTTCGAGCCGGGCGGCGCCGGTTGCCACCAGCCTGAGCGCTAGCGGAAACAGCCGGTGCTCCATGCCGAGGATGCGGGCGGAAAGCGTGTCTTCGTCGTCGCCAGGCAGTACCGGAACCGCGCCCTGCACGATGACCGGCCCCGCGTCCATGTCCTCGCTCACGAAATGCACGGTCGCGCCGGCGACGCGCACGCCGGCTTCGAGCGCCTGCGCCTGCGGATGCAGCCCCCGGAAGGCCGGCAGCAGCGATGGGTGGATGTTGAGCTGGCGGCCATGCCACTCGCGCACGAACGCGGCTGAATGCAGCCGCATGAAGCCGGCATTGCAGACAATATCCACGCCAGCCTCTTTCAGCGCCGCCGTCAGCGCCGCGTCGAATTCCTCGCGGCGGCCTTTGTAGGGCTTGTGATCGATGACGGCGGTTGCGATTCCCGCCTCCGCCGCCCGCGCCAGCCCAAGGGCGTCCGCCTTGTTGGAAATGACGAGCACGATCTCCGCCGGGAAACCGGCCTCCCTCGTGGCCTCGATGAGGGAGACGAGGTTGCTGCCGCGCCCGGAGATCAGCACGCCCACGCGCTTCTTCCCGCTCATTGGCAGGCTCCGGGCTTGCCGGAGGCGCGGACCAGCAGCTCGCCCTCCGCGCGCCGTTTCACAGTGCCGATGGGGAATGCGCGCTCGCCATGGGCGTGAAAAACTTCAACGGTGGCTGCGGCGTCATCCGGCGCGGCGATAGCCACGAAGCCCACGCCGCAATTGAAGGTGCGCAGCATCTCCGCCTCTTCAACCTTGCCGGCCATGGCCAGCCAATGGAACACGGACGGGCAAGGGATGGCGTCCAGGTTGATGTCCAGCCCGAAGCCGGCTGGCAGCACGCGCGGCACATTGTCCGGCAGGCCGCCACCCGTGATATGGGCGAACGCCTTCACGCGGCCGGCCGCATGTGCCGCAAGCGCGGGCTTCACATAGATGCGCGTGGGCTCGATCAGCGCCTGGCCCAGACTCTTCGACGGCTCGAACGGCGCCGGATCGTTCCACGAAAGCCCCTGGTCGCGCACGATCTTGCGCACCAGCGAAAAGCCGTTGGAGTGAACGCCGGAAGAGGCAACGCCGATCAGGAGATCGCCCTCCGCGATATCCTCGCGCGGCAGAAGGTTGCCCCGCTCGGCGGCTCCCACGCAGAAGCCCGCAAGGTCATACTCGCCCGGCGCATACATGCCTGGCATTTCCGCCGTCTCGCCGCCGGTCAGCGCGGCGCCTGCCTGCCGGCAACCCTCGGCAATCCCGGCGATCACGCGTGCCGCAACGTCCGTGTCGAGCTTACCGCAGGCGAAGTAATCGAGGAAGAAAAGCGGCTCCGCCCCCTGCACCACCACGTCGTTCACACACATCGCCACGAGGTCGATGCCGATCGTGTCGTGCAACCCCGTTTCCGCTGCGATCTTGACCTTGGTGCCAACGCCGTCATTCGAGGCCACCAGGATGGGGTCGGCAAATCCGGCCGCCTTCAAATCGAAGAGCCCGCCGAAGCCACCCAAAGCGGCGGCCGCGCCCGGCCTGCCGGTGGCCCTGGCGAACGGCTTGATTTTCTCCACAAGCGCGCCGCCGGCATCGATATCGACGCCCGCTCCGGCGTAGGAGCCGGCTGGTTTTTCCGTCATGCTGCCGCCTGTCATGGATTGTCTTTCGCTGGCGAGGCAAAAGCTTGCAGCGCCATGGGACACCGATTAAAGAGGGAGGTAGCATGGCGCGCGCAGTTAAGACAAGCGCTACCGGCCTGACGACGGGGAGTTCCATTCATGGCGTGGATCGGCACAGCTAAGCTCTTGATCCGGGTGCAAGCGGCGATTCTACTTTGCATCGCGCCCGCCGCCCTGGCGCAAAAAGCCTCAAGCCCGTTTACCGTCGCGAACGTCACCGTCCAGGCGGAAGCCGAAAACTCGGTGGAGGCAAAGCGGGCCGCGACGCAAACCGCCAAGATGCGCGCCTTCCGGACCTTGGTTTCGCGCCTGACCGATTTCAGGGCGGCCCCCCGCATTCCCGATTTGCCCCCTGAAAGGGTGGAACGGCTCGTTTCCGGCGTGCAGGTGCGCGGCGAAGGCGTTACCGGCACGGGCTATGTCGCCACCTTTGGGGTGGACTTCTCCGAGCGCGCCATCAATACGCTTTTCTCCCGCCACGGCGTCATTCCCATTCTGGATCGCAGCCCGGAAATCCTGATCGTGCCGGTCTTGATCGAAGATGGCACGGCCCATACCAGCAGCCGGAATCCCTGGCGCAGCGCACTGCTTCAACTCGATCTCACCCACGCGCTGGTTCCGGCGAAGGTGGCTCCCACGCGCCAGGACATCACCGCGGCCATCGCCGGTTCCTACACCGCCAACGCATCCGCGGGCGTGGAAGCCTTGAAGACGCAGCATCGTGCCAAGCAAGTCATGCTCGCCGTGGCGGATATCAGCGCCAGCAGCGGTGTGCTGACACTGAAGCTTGCGGGAAACGACGCGATGGGGCTTTTCTCGCTGGAGCGGAAGATAAAGGCTGGCGATTCCCCGGACGAGTCCCTGATGCAGGCGGCGGCGAGGCTCGCTTTCGATACCGTGCAGGAGCGCTGGAAGCTGACGCGCGATACGTTCGTTCAGGACGCGCCCGCTGGCGATATGGCTGTGGGGCTGGGAGGTGAAATGGGGACAGCCCCCGGCGCGGGCTACGTAACCGGCGAAACCGGCTCCATCCTGATCACCGCGCAGTTTTCCGGCCTCAGAGAATGGCAGACAATCCGCAAGCGCCTGCAACACCTGCCTGGCGTGCAAAATTGGGACCTCAAGACGGTCAACCCCCGGAACGCCGTCATTTCCTTCGATTTTCCGGGCGGCGTGGGAAGGCTTACCGCGATGGCGGGGACGCACGGCCTCGCCATCGAGAATGGCCCTGACGGACTGATCGTGAAGACGCGGTGAGGCGGATCGAATCCGGCGGATGACCTCCACGGGATCAAGAACTGACTGATGCGGGGTTGTGGCTTGCCCAGAGCGTGTCCCCCCTGATCCTGTCCTTCTCCCCACGGGAGAAGGGACCCTCGAACTACCCGCAGCGGAATTTTTTGCGTTCCCTCTCCCATGGGGACAGGGCGAGGGGGAATTCGCTTAGAACAAAGCGCATCCCCAAGCGGTGGCATTCGGGCGCAGACGCGTGAAACCGGCCTGTGCTAGTGTCCCGGCGCGCTTGCGCCGCCGATTCCCGGGATCGACGGCCCCATGCCGATATCGCGGAACAGCTCCTTGAGAATGCCCCGGTCGCGGCTGTAGGCCGGCGTTTCGCGGCTGACGAAATCGAACACCTTGCCATCCTTCATGCCGTAATTCGCGACCTGCTGGACGCGGTCCCTCTTGTCGAAGTACACGGCGACGATTCGCCTGTCCGTCACCGTGGGTTTCATGAACGGCATCGGCTGGTTCGCCGTCGTTGAGATGTAGTAATACGCACCGCCACCTGCGGTTGATCTTGTATCTGGTGTGCCAAGCGCCAGCACAACCTGGTCTTTGCCCATACCTGGCTTGATCTGGGCGATGTCCTCCTCGTGAAACAGATGGCCGTGCCGGACGACGTGGCCGCCGCACCCAGCCAACAACATGCCCCCAGCTAACATAGCCCCCAAAGCTATCCCCCGGAGACCGCGCCGGTCCAAAATTATACACTTCCTTGGCCTCGGAGTGCAGGATTGATTTGACATTCGGCCCTCAAAATTGCTGTCTGCTGTGTCAGCACTTGCCCTTGGCCTAACTTTGCCGCAAGGTGATTGCAAACCTTTTCTGATGCGATTAAGGCATTATAAGGTAAGGTGGCTGGGTAGCGCACAAACGGAGTTCAAGCCGAAGCATGTTCCGCTGGTTTGCAGAACGGTCAGCCCGACGGGAGGCTGCTGAGAAAATTTACGATTCGATTGTGGCGCAGTCGCGCAATCCTGTCTTCTATGTGAGATGCGGCGTGCCCGACACGCTGTCAGGCCGCTTCGATATGCTCGTCATTCACATGTTCATTGTGATGCAGAACCTGAAGCTCGGTGCCAACGAAGGGAAGCTTCTTGGCAAGGAGATCATTGAGGCGTTCGTGCGTGAAATGGACAGCATGGTCCGCGACCTCGGCATCGCCGATGTCTATGTGGGTCAGGAGGTCCGCAAGATCGCCGACTTGTTCTACCGCCAACTGATCGTTTATACGAACGCCGTTGAGCGGAGGAACAAAAGCGCGCTTGCCGACGCGATCTGGAAGAGCTTCCAGTCCGGCGACGAGAACGCCAATGTCGCGGCGGACGAACTGGCAGCCTACATCTTCCAGTCGATTCGCAATATCGGGGAGATGCCGCTCAATCTGTTATTACAGGGGCATCTCAATTTCCCTGAGCTCTACGGCTTGAAGCAAGCCGTCTAACGGAGGCCGGAGGGGCTCATGGATACCCCGCCGCTCCGTTGGAGCGCCGATGCCACCGCGATCGCGCATACGCCTGTTGACCTGTCTTACGAGGCGAATGCCGCAGAACTTGGCGCACTCAAGCGCTATGCCGGCATCGAGGACGTGACGGCCTTTACGGCGCGGGTGAGAATCTCGCCCCTCGCCGGAGGCAAGTACCGTGCGTCGGGATCGCTCAAGGCCAGCGTGGTGCAGGCAAGCGTTGTCAGCCTGGAGCCCGTGGCTTCCTCCATCAAGGAGAGTTTTTCCGTGGATTATTGGCCTGCCGGGGAAATTGAAGAGCCGGACGGGGATGCCCCCTTCGACGCGGACCTGCCGGAGCCTTTCGATGGCGGGCGCATTCCGGTGGGAACGCTGCTCTCGGAGCTTTTCGTGCTGGCGCTGGATCCATATCCCCGCAATCCGGACGAAAAGTTCGACTGGACACCGCCGCAAACCGGGCAGGACTCCGGCCCTTTCGCGAAGCTCGCCCGGCTGAAACCGGACGCGCCGCCGGACAAAGAGTAGGGACAGCGGTGTATTCGCTCTAGAATCGCTACATTTTCGTTGTCAGCCGGGGTTTATACGGTATGTTCTGCCGGCCGGGCTCAAGGCTGAGCCCTTATGTCGCGGCGCGGGGTTTGGATTGGAGCATGGGGTCGCCGATTACAATTGCGCTTGACGCGATGGGAGGAGATTTTGGCCCTTCGGTCGTGATCCCAGCCGCAGCACTTTCATTGATTAGGCATCCCGATTCCCATTTCATTTTTTTTGGGCGCGAATCGGAAATCCGCGATCAGATGTCGGATCATTCGCCACTCGCGGACGTCAGCCGCATCGTTCACACCGACGTCGCCGTCTCCATGCACGAGAAGCCGAGCCAGGCTCTCCGCCACGGCCGCTGGAAAAGCAGCATGTGGCTCGCCCTTGAGGCTGTCAAAAAGGGCGAGGCGCAGGCGGCGGTTTCCGCAGGCAACACCGGCGCCTTGATGGCGATGGCCCGCTTCTGCCTGCACATGCTGCCCGGCATCGAACGCCCAGCGATCGCCGCGCTGTGGCCAACGCTGAAAAGCGAGAGCATCGTGCTGGATGTCGGCGCGAACATCGGGACGAATGCCCGGACGCTGGTGGATAACGCTGCCATGGGGGCAGCGCTCGCCCGCGCCCTCTTCTCGGTGGAGAAACCGACCGTGGGGCTTTTGAATATCGGCGAGGAGGAGATAAAGGGCATCGACGAGGTCAAGGCCGCCGCCGCGGCACTGCGCAATCCGGACCTGCCCATCGAATATCGAGGGTTCGTCGAAGGCGATGCCCTTGGCAAGGGTATCGTGGATGTCGTCGTAACCGAAGGGTTCACCGGCAATATCGCGCTCAAGACGGCGGAGGGCACCGCGAAACAGATCGGCGCCTATCTCAAGGCCGCGATGAACCGCTCGCTCATGGCGCGGCTTGGCGCTGTGCTTGCCCAGGGTGCCTTCCAGGCTCTCAGGGCGAAGATGGATATCCGGAAGATGAACGGGGGAATGTTCCTCGGCTTGAATGGTCTTGTAATAAAAAGTCATGGCGGCGCCGACGCCGTGGGCTTTGCAAGTGCCATCGACCTGGGCTACGACATGGCGGCAAGCGAGCTTGTGGCCAGCATCGCACAGGATGTCGAGCGCTTCCACGGTGCCCTCAAAACTAAAACAGAAACAGCCTTAAAGGCAGTGGCCCAGTGACAGAAACCAGATCTGTAGTAGTTGGCTGCGGTGCATATCTTCCCAGCAAAGTCCTGACGAATGCCGATCTCGCCAGCATGGTGGACACCAGCGACGAGTGGATTACCGAGCGGACCGGAATCAAATCGCGCCACATCGCGGCTGAAGGTGAAAAGACCTCGGATCTCGCGCTCGCCGCCGCGCGCGACGCCTTGCAGGATGCAGGGCTTAGGCCCAGCGATATCGATTTCATCGTGCTCGCAACCTCGACGCCGGACCTTACCTTTCCGGCCACCGCGACCATGGTGCAGGCCGCGCTGGGAATCACCCATGGCTTTGCCTTCGACCTGCAAGCGGTGTGCTCGGGCTTCTCCTACGCGCTGGCCACGGCGGACAATTTCATCCGCGCCGGCAATGGCAAGCGCGCGCTCGTTATTGGCGCCGAGACATTTTCGCGCATCCTCGACTGGGAAGACCGCACCACCTGCGTGCTGTTCGGCGACGGCGCCGGCGCGGTGGTTCTCGAAGCCAGCCAGGTGAAGGACCCCATGCGGGAGCGCTGTGTAATCGGCTCGCTGCTGCGCTCCGACGGCCGCCATTACGAAAAGCTCTTCGTGGACGGCGGTCCATCCGCCACGCAAACTGTTGGGCACCTGCGCATGCACGGCAAGGAGGTCTTCCGCTTCGCTGTGAACGCGATTGCTGAAGTCGTCGAAAGCACGATTGCGGAGTATAAGCTTACGCCCAAAGACATCGACTGGTTCGTGCCGCACCAGGCCAATAAACGCATTCTCGACGGAACCGCAAAAAAGGTTGGTATCGCGCCCGGGAAAATCGTCGTAACCCTGGACCGGCACGGAAATACTTCCGCGGCATCCATTCCACTGGCCTTGGTCACGGCGGTGCGGGACGGGCGCATCAAGCGCGGAGACCTTGTACTTTTCGAAGCGATGGGCGGCGGCTTTACCTGGGGCGCCAATCTTGTCCGCTGGTGACGGCGGATTGTATACAATTTGGCGCCTTTCTCGCCCTTGTTGGTCTACCCCCCAAAAAAATGTTGACTTACAACGAGAAACCCTGAGTTTACCATTTGCTATAAACTCATTTACGGATTAGTATTTATTAACTAACGCTTTGCTCTGCGGGGAGGGACAGCGCATCATGCCACCGCTCAATGGAAAGACACTGACGCGGGCCGACTTGGCGGAAGCAGTCTACGAGAAGGTCCGCTTGCCTCGGAATGAGGCGGCAGAATTGGTTGAACTCGTCCTGAAGCAGATCGTTTATGCTTTGGAGCGGGGGGAATCCATAAAGCTTTCTTCGTTTGGGTCTTTTGGACTGCGTGAAAAGTCGGAACGTGTAGGCAGAAACCCCAAGACGGGTGAGGTTGTGCCGATTACGCCGCGGCGCGTCATCATTTTCAAGGCCAGCAACATCATGAAAGACCGCATCAACGCGGCGCTTTCAAAGTCCGCAATTCCGCCGGCGGCGTCCGCCGGGGCAGGCAAGGCGGCCAAGTCCGCCAAGGCAGATAAAGCGGCCAATGCTGGCAAGATCCGCAAAGCCGCTGATAAGGTAAGCAAGGCCAACGGGCCGCGGAAGCCTGAGAAACCCGCCAAAGCCGGAAAGGGCGGCAAGGCGGTGGTGAGCCCCGCTCCGGAAAAGAAACGCGCTGTTTCTCCAAGGAAGGGTGCGTGAGAGCACTTGACGGCCCCGGCAATAGCCATCAAAGTGCCGGTCATCGGAGCGTAGCGCAGTCCGGTTAGCGCACCGGTCTGGGGGACCGGGGGTCGGAGGTTCAAATCCTCTCGCTCCGACCATTCAGCCTCTCGAAAAAGAATAGCACTCGGCTACTTGTGCATCCGCCGGACGGTACGCTGCGGATTTGGTAATGTTTCAGGGAAACAGGTCACCCCGGAACCGGCTGCGGTGCCGTCTCCGCGAAGGCGCATAGCCGCTATCCGCCGCCGCTCCCGTTTCCTTTGCAAATCGGAAAGCAAAAACAAGTTTGGCATTGGCAACCTGTGTCACGGCCTTTGACACCCGGCTGCCCAGGCGAACTCGCCGGGCTGGTGCAAGGTAACAACGATAACATTAACCATGGCGTGCCGTTCTCTCAGGCAATGCGGCCGGCTCGCCACCGCCATGGTATGCCGCCTCCCTTTCCCAAGGCCGTCACCAGGATTTTAGTACCGCTTCAATCCGTCAGGAGGCACGTTATGCAAGGCAGGGCGGCATTTCCCTCACGCCGGTTCGAAATCCTGCTGATCAAGCCTTCGCACTATGATGACAGCGGGTATGTCATCCGGTGGTTCCGCTCGACGATGCCGTCCAACTCTCTTGCCGCCGTCAGCGCTCTCGCTTGCGGCGCGGCCAGGCGCCGGATCCTTGGCCCGGATGTGGAGATTGCCGTCAAGGCCATCGACGAAACGAACACGCGGGCTTCCACGAAGAGCATAATCTCGCGGTTCAAGAAGAACCGGTGTTTCGGCTTCGTTGGGCTGGTGGGCGTCCAGTCGAATGAATTTCCCCGGGCCATGGATACTGCGCGCCCTTTGCTTCAGGCGGGCGTCAACGTGGTCATCGGCGGCTTTCATGTGTCCGGTTCTCTCGCGATGCGGCGGCCAGCGCCTTACGTCCCGTGTACAATTGCCTGGGCGAGCAGCCGGTTGACGCCCTTGAATTCTTTATTCTCACGCCGCTGCCGGGTTCCGAGGACCACAAGGCGCTAGCAGCCAAAAACGCCGCCATGGATGCGGACATGAACCGCTACGATCTGGAGCACGTAGTCACCGCCCATCCGAAGATGTCTTCCGGAGAATGGCGGAAGGCTTATCGCAAGGCTTGGGGCAATTCTATACCGCGGAACACATGGAAACGATTTTCCGCCGGGCTCACGCGAGCGGCGTCGATATTGCCCGGCTGATGCCCGTGCTGCTGTGGTTTTCATCCGCCGTTCCTCTGGAGAACGTCCATCCGCTGCAAGTCGGCCTTTTGCGCCGCAAGAATCGCCTGGACCGGCGCCCCGGAAGGCCGGCCGAGCCTTTTCTGCCGTTCCATGCAAGATACGCTTTCTCGATGATAAGAAAATATGCCGCGTTATTCAGGCGCTGGCGTTCGCTCGACGCAATCCGCTGGAAGATTGTGCGCGAAGATCCTTGCCGCACGTACGTGGACAAAGCAATGATACCGGAACCCGATGCGGAAACCGTGGGGGCGCGTTTGTGTAACCAGGAGCCCGCGGCTGCGGCAGCCGTCACCCGTGACAGAGAATCTCTTGTTGAGGCTGAACCTCAATAAGATCGGGTTCCGTGGTATGGCGCAAGCGGCAGCCGGCGTCCATCACGCGGTGTGCCGGTAGCCGGATCGATACCTCCGTCCCCAGCGGCGGCTCGCTCGACACGCTGATCGTGCCATCATGAAGCCGGGCGAGTTGCCTGGCCAGCGGCAGGCCGAGGCCCGTGCCTTCGAAGCGCTTCGTCAAGCTGTTTCCGATCTGGCAAAATTGCTCGAAGGCGGCGTCGATCTCCTCCGCGGTCATGCCGATGCCCGTATCCTTGACCGTAACGCGGACTCCCCCGCCCGGTTCCACTTCCTGGCATATCTCGAGGCGGCCGCCTTCAGGCGTGAATTTCACCGCGTTGGAGAGAATATTGATCACGGCCTGTTTCAGCCGCGTCCCGTCGCACCGCACATGGATGCGCTCCCGCGGGTAATGCCGGAGGATCTTTATCCCGCCCGCCTTCGCCTGCGCTGTGACCGCGCTCAGGCCCGCCTCCAGGATGCCGGTGAGATCGCAAACGCTTTCCGAAAGCTCCATTTTTCCGGATTCGATCTTCGCGATATCCAGGACATTGTTGATTATTTCGAGGAGATGCGTGCCCGCGCTGTTGATGTCGGAGGCGTAATCGAAATAGGCGGCGGATTCAGCCCCGAACATCCTGCCGCGTATGATCTCGGAGAATCCGATGATGGCGTTGAGCGGCGTGCGAAGCTCATGGCTCATGTTGGCCAGAAACGCGTTCTTTGCCCGGCTGGCGGCCTCGGAGCGCTTTTGTGCCAGCGCGAGTTCCGCGTTCGTTTCCTGCAGCCTGACGCGCCCGGTTGCCAGCTCCGCGCTGGCTATGCGGAGCGCGGAGTGTTCCAGCTTGAGGTTCTCGTGGGTAAGGTTGAGCTTCGCGTTGTTCTCCTGGATGGCGATTTCATGCCGCACCCTTCCCGAGATCTCGCGCAGGAGCATGGCGGCCATCGCGCCCGTGAGTAAAATGGCGGCCCCGCCCAGCGCGAGAATGATCAGCGAATGCCGGTTTTCTTCCGCCATGACCTCGTCCTTGGCGAGGCCGGCGATTGCGAGCAGCGGATAGCCGGAGACTTTCCGCCAGTTGAAAATGCGCTCCGTGCCGTCGAGCACGCTGTGCGTGGTATATGCTCCGTGATCCGCCTTGGCCGCCCCGGCTAGCGACCTCGATCCCGCCAGGGAAGCGCCTAGCGGCACCGGCGCATTCTGGCGCCCCGAATGGCGTGCGCGCACGATCGCGTCCAGTCCAACCAGCGTCAATATGCCCCTGGGACCAGCGTCGACGCCGCGGAGCAGGTTTGCAAAAAATTCCGGGGCCAGCGAGAAGACGAGTACGCCGGCAAAACTTCCGTCCGGTTTTGCCAAGCGCCGCGACACCTGGATGCTCATCCGCCCGGAGATCTTTCTCCGCCTGGGCTTGCCGATGAAGAGACCGGCATCCGGATTATCACGGTGAACCTGGAAGTAGCCGCGGCCGGACAAATCCATCCGCTCCAGGGTTCTCCGCGGCGTGGACGCGCGAAGCTGGCCATCCGGCCCAAGCACCGCGATTTGAATGGTGGACGCCGCAAGCTCCGGGGTCAGCTTGAACCGCCGCGGCAGTTCCAAAGCCCTGCCGCCGGACGCCTCTATCCGGCCCTTCAGAAGCTCCATCGCGCTGTCAACGCTGTCCAAAGCATACCTGACTTGCTCCTCGAAGGCCGCCGAGAGGTTGGCTGCCTCCGTCTTCCCGCGGTTCAGGGCGGCCTGGCGCAATTCGATGGAGACCACGGAGACAATGGTTCCAATCGCCAAAACGATGATGAGGCTGAATGCCATGATGCGCAGGCACAGTTTGCGCCCTGCTAGTCTGGCCGCGCATACACAGACAAGACTGCCGGGGAAGCCGCCATGTGCGCACGCGCATTCGCGGGGCTCGGTGCTGCCTGTTTGCTGCATGTTTTCCGCGGGCTAAGACATAGAAAGCCCAGGAAAAGTGCCGCCAAAGCTACGCAATCGCAACTATAACGCGAGCGCAAAGTTAAGGCGCACGGTAAAGGATTACTTAACACGGCCGCCCGGAGCAGGCAGGCGCGGCGTTAACCGCTCTTTACCATCCCGCCGCTAATTCCCCGCGGCGGCCCATGCACGCTGGCCGGTTAGCGCGGGCGCGCTTCCTCATCCGGCGCTGGCGGGGGCGCAAACTCAAGCGACGACACCGTGGAAAACAGCCGGCGGAGGTCAGCGCCGACACTAAGGATGTGCACCTGCAGCAGCCGGTCGGCCTCTTCCGCGTACCCTTGCGCAATCGCCCTGGCGATGCGCTCGTGCTCGGTCACGGAAGCCTCCAGCCTCTTGGCGTGCTGCAACTGCACCCGGCGGTAAGCGGCAACGCGCTTGCGGGTGGCAAGCGTCAAAGCGATAAGGCAGTTGTTCCGGCTGCCCCTGTAAATTGCCTCGTGAAAGGCCTCGTTTGCGCTCTTATAGCCTTGAACATCCTTCGCGGCGGCGTGGCGGCGGCAGAGCGCGAGCGCATCCTCGATCGCTTCCAGGTCGCTTCGAAAGCAGGCTTTCGCCGCAAGCCGGCCGCACGCACCCTCAAGCTCGGCCACGACCTCCAGAATCTCGATCAGCTCGCCGATGCCGAGCTTGGCGACCACGGCGCCCCGGTGCGGCCGAAGTTCGATCAGCCCGTTCGCGGAAAGCTGGCGGAGCGCTTCGCGGACCGGCGTCCGCGAGGTGCCGTACTTTTCGGCAAGACGCGTCTCATCGAGCTTGTCGCCCGGCTTGAGTGTGAGCGACAGGATTTCCTCCTCGATAATGGCCGTAATCCGCCCGGCCTGAGACGCATTCATAGCCTGCTCCTGCAACCGCGAAATGACTGTGCAAAGTTAATCAGTGATCGGATTCTTCTATTGGACTGCGGACACCGAAAAAGCTACTCCACTTTCCTCCAACATCCGAAAATGCGTCAGCGCGTGCTATCATTGGCGGCTTGCGTGAAAATGAAGCGCTCCACAAGCGGAAGTCTACAACGCTTGGAATGGATGTATCACCCCAGAAACGCCGCTTGCAGGCAGCACGGCGCTGGGCAATTGGCCGCAGCGTCATCTCCAGGAAAGCGCGCCAACATAGCCGGTAGATTACTGATTGCACCGGGGAAGGAATCCTTCAGTGGAATCCGCTACTTAGCGTTACCTTAACGCATATGCGCAAAAGCGGAAACCTATTTCTTAAGGCAAATCAAGTTTTTATGTGGAATCCCGCCTTCGCGCACGGGCGCAGGCATAACGCTAAGTAGATGATTATACAGATGTATTCCCCATCATCCTGTCCTTCTCCCCATGGGAGAAGGGACGCCTGCATGGCCATGGCGGGTGAAATGGCGTCCCCTCTCCCATAGGGAGAGGGGTTGCAGCGGCAGTATTATGCTCAACCGGTTACGGCTTCGGCGCAACGCTGGCAGCCCGGAAGCATCCGCCTATTTAAACGCGCAGCCAGCCTTGAGCCCGAGCGCCTTAAAGATCAAGGCGGCGGGGCAGAACCCGGTGAACCCGGCTTGCAGCATGTTCAGCCCGGCAAAGGCCGTGAGCAGCAGCCAATATTGGCTCACGAAAACGCCCAGCGCGAGGCTAAGCAGGATCACGAAGCCCGCGAAGCTCAAGACCGCGTTATCAATCGACATTTCTTGTTTCCCCCTGCGTTGAAAGGTTGACTGGCGCACTAAATTATTCGGCCGGGCGAAATGTCAAGCCCGTGCCCCTCGTATGCCGCTTTCCCCTCCGCTGCGTGGAGGGCCCAACTTGGCGCAAAGCCATTCGAAAAAGAAAAAATGACCGCAATCCCGCCACTTCGGTAACGCATTCCGTGCCGCCAAGTCAGACTTCAACCGTCAGCTCAAAATTGGCTTTTGCGAACCATGTTTCACCGGCGCGACATTCTAAAAGCGGCACTTGCCACAGCAGCCCTTCCGGCTCTCAAGCTCCCGGCTTATGCGGCGCCTGCCCGGCGCTTCATCGACATTCACTGCCATTTCTTCAACGCCGCTGACCTGCCCGTGCGGGGCTTCCTGCAACGTGTCGTGTTGTCCGACTATGCCACCACAAGCTTGCCGCAGTCAGCCGCCGGCACCCCGTCGCAGAGCGTGTGGAAGGGGCTGGCCGCGAAACTGACCGACCTGATCTTGAAATACGAGGCGCCGGCGGCTCAGGCGGAGCTGGCTTGCCTCAAGGACGCGGACGCCTGCCCCGGATACAGCGCGGGCGGTGCGCGGGCACGCATCGCGGCTGGGAGCCTGAAGAGCGGCATCCAGGGCAGCCCGGCCGAGGCAAAGGCCATCGCCGATGTGCTGGTGGAGCATTACGAGGCGAGAGGCGCGCGGCCCAAGGCCGATTTGCCTGACGCGCCGCTGGACAGCGGCTTCGATACCGATGCTTTTGTCGATTTCGTGCTGAAGGAAATGGAGATGGCGGGCGAGGGCGCGCCTGGCGCATCCAGCCGCAGCATGAAGGGCCTCGGCTCCTCGCTCAGCAATGCCGCCGCAGCCATGGGCGCGTATATCGCCAGCGGCCGCAGCATTTTCTCGCGCTATTTCGCCTGGGGTGAGCTTCTTGTTGGCTATCGCGAGTCCATCATCGAGACATATTACTCGCTCTACGACCCGCAAAACACGCGCATCATTCTAACGGCACCGCTGCTCGTCGATTACAATTATTGGCTGCAGGACCAGACGCCCTCTCCACTCAGGGACCAGATGGAGGTCATGAGCACCCTTTCCCTGCGGCAGCCCCGGCCCATGCACGGCTTTATGGCATTCGATCCCTTACGCGAGGTCCGGCGTAAACCGGAGGAGCCATCGCCGCTCGCCATCGTCCAGGAGGCGGTGACGAAGCACGGCTTTCTGGGCGTGAAGCTCTATTCGCCAATGGGGTTCAAGCCCACCGGCAATGCCGCGCAGGGCATCGGCTTTCCGGCCTACGCTTCCATGAGCGAACCGGGCTTCGGCGCCGCGCTCGATGGGGCGCTCGACATGCTTTACGCCTGGTGCGAGAAGAACGAAGTGCCGATCGTAGCGCATACCGCTGACACCCAGGCCGCGGGGCCTGGCTACGGTACAAGGGCGGAGCCTAGGCTCTGGGCGAAGGTGCTGGCCAAATATCCGAAGCTCAAGCTGGACTTGGCGCATTTCGGCCTTTTCCAGCAGGTCATGAACTCCCCGGATGCAGCCAAGCAATTCGCCAAGACCTGGGAAAGCGAGATCGGCGCTTTTATCAAGGGCGGCAAGTTCCCAAACGTCTATGCCGACATCAGTTACTTTTACTGGGTGCTGGAGGGCGCGGCCGACAAGGACCACGTCGAGGCGGTCAAGAAGCTGTTCGCGAAGTATTTCGAGACCGATCCGCAGTGCAAGCGGCTGATGTACGGCACAGACTGGAACATGACCGGCCGGGCGCAAGGAGCGGAGCAATATGTGGACAATGTGGAGGCGTTCTTCCGCGGGCTCGGCCTGAACGAACGCCAGCTTGATAATCTGTTCTATAAGAACGCATTGCGCTTTCTGGGCCTCGGCCGGCGGGGCAAGGCGGAAGCGCGCCTCAAGGCCTTCTACGCTGCGGCGGGCAGGCCATATCCCGCGTTCGCATAGGTTTTGAAGTGTCAACAACAAGTGAAATACTCAGGCGCTTAGGAGTAGCCGGCCCCGCGAAATCCGGCTAAAACAAGCTACAAAATTAACGGCATGCCAGAGGAGATAGTGACGATGGATCGGCCGGACTGGTGGCGTGTCTCTGTTTGCGCGCTGTGCTTTTTTTCCTCGGGCATCGCGGCGTCAGGTTCCGCCCGCGCCCAGGATTTGGACAGGGCCATCGCGGTGGTGAAAGGCGCCAGCGACGAGGACTTGCGCAAGGAGATCGACAGCCGCTTGCAGAAGGAAAAGGACGCGGCGAGGCCGGGCGGGGCGGCGCGCGGCGTTACCGCCGGGGAAAACAGCGCGCTGTCCGGGCTCGACTACGGGCAGCTTCTGGCTGCGGCGCACATTACCACCCGCTCCATCTACGGCCCCGACAACCGCAGGGATTGGTACCAGCTATCGCCCGCCAGCGGCCTTGCACGGCTCGCTCGCGCTACCGTCGCGCTCTTCGACGCCGCCAAGCTCGATGCGCCGTCCGGCGGCATGGTCCGCATCAAGATCAAGTCCTTCCAGGAGACCAAGCACCTTTGCCCGGTGCCCAAACCGAAGTTCGGGACGCAGCCCTCGGGCGCCTTCTGCTCCGGCACGCTGGTGCGCCCGGACCTGGTGCTGACCGCGGGCCACTGCATCCGCGAAATCTCGCATAACGAGGCCCTGCCAAAAGATGTCACCGGCATCAAATTCGTATTCGGCTACGCCATGAAGAGCGCCAACGCGGACGCGACCCAGGTGCCGGAAGCCAACGTTTTCACCGGAAAAGCGGCCGTTGACGGCGAGAAGTCCAAATCGGACAACGGCAGCCGCCGCGATTGGGCGCTGGTGCGCCTCGGCCGGCCCGTGCCGCCCTCCGTCGCCAAGCCGGTGACGGACTGGGTGACGGCGCCGGTGGCCCAGGGCGCGCGGGTCTTCGTCATGGGCTTCCCGGCCGGCATCCCGTTCAAATACGCAGGGGGCGCCACGGTCCGCGACGCCTCGAACAATGCCTCGTTCATCGCCAATCTCGACACGTTCGGCGGCAATTCCGGCTCGGGCGTCTACGACCAGGCGACAAACAAGCTGGCCGGCATCCTGGTCGCGGGCGAGGTGGACTATAAGCCGGATACGGCGCGGGGCTGCTACCTCATCAATCTGTGCCCGGACAATGGCTGCCGGGGTGAAACCGTCAGCCGTCTCAGCCAGGTGCGTATGCCGTAGGAGGACTTGCGGCGGTTCTCAATGCGATGGCGGCGGTTGTGCTGCGGCGGCGATCGAGAATGGCTGACACCGTTGATTTGTATGTAGAGCCTCGTTACCCTCACCTCTTTCCTACAAGGGAAGAGGTGAGGGTAACGTGCACATCTCCTCTGCCGGCAATGCGGTTTTGCCGCGCGTCTAGCGCGACGCACCACTCTGGGCCAGGAGCGTTGCTGTATCGTAGTAGCAACTAAACTGTGGATTCCTGGGGATTGGATAATATTCTCTTAGCAGATATGCCCCCAACAATCGAAATAACTTGCGGGGCGGGTTTAGGCTGCCTGCTGGCAACCGGAGGCCTGGAGCAGCTACGCCATCCACCCCTCGCTCTCGCCCGCAGACGATCCGGTGGCCACGCAACGCCAAACCTCGCATATGAGCGTATCCGGCCGGGCCGGCTTCGAAAGCGCCGGAGCGTCCGCGAGCGCAACCGCGCTCTGCGTCCTGGAATAACCCGATACCGTCACGAAGGGTGTGTGGAGCTGCATCAATTCCAGCGCGATAGCCTCCGAAGTTTCCTTGTCCAGGTTGACATCGAGGACGGCGGCATCGCAGCGGTCTGTCTTGAGCAGCTCCAGCGCCTGAGCCGCGCTGCCGGCAGGTCCGATGGCGCGGAATCCGCCCCGGTTGAGTATTTCCGCGATCTCATGCGCTGCAAGCGGCTCGTCTTCCACGACAAGGACACGCGGCGCGGCCGCCATTTGGGCAGCGCCGGCAGCATCCCGCGCACCGGCACGCGCGGTCAAGCACTGGCCTTCCTCCAGCACCTCGCGCGCCGGACAGCGCAGCCGCCAAGTGAACCCGGCCTGCGCGAAGTCGATATACACCTTCGCGCCAAGGCTCGCCTCGGGCATATCCGTCAAGATCACCGAGCCGAAGCCGCGCCGGAGCGGTTCTCTCACGGGCGGCCCGCCGCTTTCGCACCAGCTCATAAAAAAGGCGGACTCCGCCCCCTCCAGACTCCATTCGATGGCGACGCGCCCGAAGCGGCTAGAAAGTGCGCCGTACTTCGCCGCGTTGGTGGCGAGTTCGTGCAGGGCCATGCCTAGCAATTGCGCCGCGGACGCGGGCATCAAAAGCGGCGGCCCGGCAAGCTCGATCCGCGTGCCGATCAGGTCCTGGAACAAGTTGAGCTGCGATCGGATAAGATCGGACAGCGCAACGCCTTTCCAGGCATTCCCGATCAGCAGATCCTGGCTGGCGGCGAGCGCCTGGATGCGGCCGCCGAAGCGCTCCAGGAAGTCGCCGGGGCTGTTCGCCGCAGTCTGGCGGGCGATGGCCTGTACAACGCTAAGCATGTTTTTCGAGCGGTGGTTGACCTCGCGCATGAGCTGGTGGATACGCGCCTCGGCCCGCTTGCGCTCGGTGATGTCCTGCACGGTGCCAACGAGGCGCACCGCGCGGCCATCCTCGAAGGTGACATCGCCATCGGCGAAGACCCAGCGGACCGATCCGTCCGTGCGGTTCACAACGCGGAATTCGCATTCGCAGTGGCGTGCGCCCGCGGGATCGAAAGCGCCGGCAATGGCGGCTTTCACGGCGTCCGCGTCTTCCGGGTGTACGCCCGCCTCGAAGGTTTCGGCCGTCACCTCCGCGCCTTCCGGAACGCCCCACAGCCGGCAGGTTTCGCGGTCCCATCTTGCGCGGCCGGTCTGGGGATCGTATTCGTGCACGCCGAGCTTTCCGGCTTTGAGTGCGGCGGCAAGCCTTCCCTCCTGCTCCCGCAATGCCGCTTCGGTTTGGCAGCGCTCGATGAAACCGGCGGCCTGCCGGGCATAGAGATCCAGCCTCTGAAGGTCATCGGAGCTT
This sequence comes from Rhodomicrobiaceae bacterium, assembly GCA_050298295.1. GTDB lineage: Bacteria > Pseudomonadota > Alphaproteobacteria > Rhizobiales > Rhodomicrobiaceae > Rhodomicrobium. Next base: position 8,917 of record JBNKTW010000050.1, on the reverse strand, counting down.
GGCCGGTGAACATCGCGGAAATGCGCCGATATCATCCCCAGCACCGTTCCGTCCCGGCCAACGAGTGGCGTGGATTGCACCGCGCGATATCCCTCCTGGGCGGCGGCTTGCCGGTACGGGGCGTAAGCTTCGTCCGTTTCGATATCTTCGATAACGCTGCATCCGCCAGTACGGAGCGCCCTGCCGCAGGATGTGGCCGCCTCCGCTGGAAGCTCGCGATATTGGTCGAGGAATGCCGGGCTGAAGCCGCGCTGGGCCGCTATCTTAAGAAGCCCCCGCGAGGCGTCGAGAAGCTGGATGTCGCCCTTGTCCGCGCCAAGCAGCTCGATTGCGGCGGAGAGCATTTCGTCAAGCCCTTCTCCAAGGCTCTTTGCGTGCCAGAGGCGGGAGCTTGCCTCGTTAAGCCGCCTGAGGGCCGCGGCTTCGCAAGCCAGTGGAGCCTGGCTGTCGCTCAATTCCTTACGGCTATGATCGTCACTAATTAACTGGAGAATCTCTCTATGCTCGTCAGCGCCCATCGTGCTTTCCTCGCAGGAGGAAGAACAAGCCGCAACTTTTCCGCCGGAGAGGCTGGGCTCTCCTTACAGGACAGATGCCAGATGCGAACGTACTTCTTGGACTATTATTGAAGACGCCGCGATAGCATCAGGTCAATTCCGCTTGATGCCGCCTGCACATCGTTACTAGTGCCCGTGAAGACCGTCCGGCGGCATTTCAGTCCCCAATGCGGCGCAGGCTTGTGTATCTCCTGACTTCAAGCGAAATCCAATCGAGCATTGCTCCAAGAGCGAAGCCCGGGCTCACGCCATTTTCAAGAGCCTGCTCATATGCTACGATCATGGCGCTTCGAAATTCGTCGATTGCGTCATCCGGGTTATTCTCTCTCTCGAACCCTTCAAAAAGAGCTTGCGGCACTGAATGCCGATTATGTCCAAGCATGTGACGACCCTCATACCCGTAACGGAAAGAAACCTCGTATTACACAGATGGTGTTTTGCCGAATACTCTCAAATACGTTTATCTAAATCAAGGCGCAAACATGGAAAATAATCCGGCCAATCGCGGCTGGAGCGCAAAAAACGCAGTGTCAAAGGCATTTTTCGTAGTGCGGCGCAGTTTCAGCTTCACTCACGGCGCAATGGAGTTAGGGCTTTTAGTTAGTCTTGTCAGTTGTTTACTTGTTCGGCTGCCTCGCATCTCATGCTCAGTCCAAGCTGTCCGAACATGCCTCACAATCAAAAATAAGTGATGCTTTTGTGAATGATTATTGCCGGCGATTTTCACAGTCATGGTAATGCGGGCGGTTCCAGGAGGCCATGCTTGCGGCCGTCCGTCCGGGTGTAACGCAAACCCGGAGAGCTGACGGTGCGCTTGCTGCGCCGCACCATGCTGCTGCACTGCAACGTATTTTCAAGTTCACGCTTGCGCAGCCAGCGCAACCTAAAATTGAATACCCGCCGAATCCGGCGGCAGCCCCGGCACACCTTTCGAACATAGTATATTATGATCCATAGCTCCTGGGGCTTCCAGCGATCTAGGCCACAAGCCGGCGGCCCGGTACGCGGCTAGCGGCCGACGCCATCACCCCTTCGGCAAGCAAGAAATCGCGCACTACATTGATCTGGTTCTCCACCATAAGCCAAGGCGCGTGGCCGATGCCTTCGAATTCCGCAACCTCCGCCTTGGGCCCCCGCCGCGTCATCTCCGCCGCCGTTGACTTGAGCAGCAGGTTCGACTCCGCGCCGCGCAGCACCAGAACCGGGCAGCGTATAGCGTCGTAGGTTGGCCAGAGGTCCACGCCGTAAAGAAACTCGCTGCCGAACTCGACGCCCGCAATGCCGCCGCCGCGCATATGCGTGACGATGGCGGGATCGAAGGACAGCACGTAAGCGCCGCCCTTGCGCAGCGTGCCGTGCTGCGCCACCTGCCGCCATTGCGCATCGCTCAGCGGTCCAAACGATGCGCAGGCCTTGCGCAAATATGCCTCGGCCTCGCCCCGGCTCGCGAAGCTTGCCGGAGCGCCGGTTTGCGCCCGCTTCATGCGCAGGAGTTCCGGCCACGGCACCAGCGGCCCAACGTCGTTGAGCACAAGCCGGCGGACTGGCGAATGCCGCTTGGCCGCGAGCATCATGCCCATGAGCCCGCCCATGGATGTGCCGACCCAATCAACATGCCGCCTTACGGCCTGGCTGCCGCCCAGCATCCGGGCCAGGCGCGAGGTCTGCGCCGGTGCCGTCACGCGGGCAAGCAGCGCCGCCGCATCGCTGAGATAGAGCCCGAAGGAATAGTCGCCCTTATGCGGCAGCCAGTCGCTTTGCCCCCGGCCGGCCACGTCCATGCACACGACATAGCAGCGGTCGGCGAGGCTCGCCGCCAGCGCGTCGAAATCGCGGGCGTTGCGCGTAAAGCCATGTACACAGAACACAAGCCTTTGCGCGCTGGGATTGCCCCACTCGGTATAGGCGATCTCGTGAAATCCGTGGGGGCCGAGGCTTTGAAAACGGCGAAGGCGCGGCTTTGCTGCCATTCGGTGCGGTATCCTTCCGGTGCCGGGGATAGCTAACGCAACACTTGAATGCGCTCTTTGTGCGGCGCACCATCGTTGCCGCAACGCACAATGAATATGCTATCCTGCTTTGCACGCAAGCGCCGCAGCTATGCGAAAGGGGGCCGGGTGGCAGTTATCAACGCCCCTCTGCTCCCGCTCAGCCGTCATTATAAAATCCGGAGCGTTTTTCAACAGGCCGCGCGAGCGCCGGGCCGGCTATTATTTCGCAGCGGGCTTGATCCCAGCGGCCAGCTGTTCCAGCTTGGGCTCGGCCACCTTCCCCTGCGGTGCAACTCTAGCGCCGGCGAGCGCCCGGAAGGTTTCCACCGTCTCGTTCCAGTTAGTGGAGTTAGCACCCTGTTCCTGCACGCCAGACGCCGCTTCCGGCTTGTTCGCCTCCGGCCCAGCCGCCGGGGTAGTTGCGAAGGATGCGGAAACGTAACCATTGCCGCCTGGCCCTGCTCCCTCCTGCGTAAGGTAATAAGCCGCAGCGCCGCCCGCCGCCAGCAGGATGAACGCTCCAGCGGCAACATAAGGCGCCACCGACCCCTTCGAAGAAGCGCGTTCCTCCTCCTCCGGCCGGCGGACAAACCTTGCGGCCAGCCGCTGACCCTCGGCCAGTTCCGCATCCTCTGTAGCATGCTCATTGGTTAGCATGGCGGCAATGCTGCGCGCCGGTGCGCTCAGCTTCGGCGCCGCCGCTTCTAGCCCGCCCTGCGTGGCGGTCTTCAGAAGTGATGGATGACCGGCGGCCGGACCGTGGGCGCCTGGCGCCTGCGTCCCTGTATCGCGAAATCGCGGATACAACTCACCCAAGCTCTGCGCACCGTCTGCGTTTTGCTTTTGACCCCGGGAATCGCCAAGCCCTGATCCACTAGCGTCCCCGAACGCATTACCTTTTGCCGGGATGGCACCCTCCACGCCTGCTTTTCTTCTAGTCCCCTGATGCATGAACTTAACTCACCGTTTATGGCGGACTTAAGGAAATGCATTTAATTTTATACTTATTGTTAGCAGCCTCGAATCGCAACCATCTAAAGAATCGTGGCATAATATATACACCTCAAGCCTCGCGCAAGCTCCAGGACCAAATGACGCGGCGTTTAGTTACAAATCGAAACCCACGGTTACCGGCACATGGTCCGATGGCCCATCCCAGCCGCGCGCCTCTTTGAGCACCGTGGCGCCCCGCGCCTTTCCGGCGAGCGCGGCGCTGGCCCAGACATGGTCCAAGCGGCGGCCCCGGTCCGAAGCGGCCCAATCCCGCGCCCGGTAGCTCCACCAAGTATAGAGCTTCCTCTCAGGCGGAATGAAGCGGCGCACCAGGTCCGTCCAGGCCCCATCCCGCTGCACTTTCGTCAGCGCCTCCACCTCAACCGGCGTATGGCTCACGACGTTCAGGAGCTGCTTGTGCGACCACACGTCGGTTTCGAGCGGGGCCACATTGAAGTCGCCCAGCAGAATGGCCAGAGCGCCATTACTGTCCGCCCGCCAGTCCGCCAGCGATTTGAGATAGGCAAGCTTCTGCTTGAACTTGGGATTGACCGCAGGGTCGGGAACATCGCCGCCGGCCGGCACATAAATGTTGTGCAGCGCAAGCGTTCCGCCGCCCGGAAGCGCAACGGTGCAGCCCAGATGCCGTGCCTCGGCGGTGCCGCAGAAGCTCTCCCTTGGCAGGCTCCCGAGCGGCAGCCTCGAAACCGTGGCAACCCCGTGATAGCCAGGTTGGCCGCTGATCGCGATATGCTCGTAGCCAAGCTCAAGGAACGGCTCCCGCGGAAACAGCTCCTCCGTGCATTTGATTTCCTGCAGGCAGAGGACATCGGGCCGGGCCTGCCTCAGAAAGCGCGCAACGAGCCCGGCGCGCAGCCGGACGCTATTAATGTTCCAGGTGGCGATTGTCAGCATCCCGGCAGGTAAGCGCGCTGGATGGCGTCAGGACAAGAAAAAAGCGCCCAACTCCGGCGAAGGTTGGGCGCTTTGCGTTTTCACGCTACGCCGGGAGGGAAGCCGGCGCTGAGCTGCTGTGCCTTCGGCTAGACGGGGGGGCACTACCGATGGTGACTGGCACAACCTCTCAATGACCACAACATAGCATGAGTGGGGCTCAATGCAAAGCAAAAAACTGTGATTATGAGCTTGACAGTGGCGAATTCGCCTCAAGTTCAGTGGCTCGTTCAGGAATTTTCTTACCAATATCAGGGCCGGAATTCTCGCAACCGGTTGACTGCTTACGCCTGCTACCCGGCATCCGCGAGAATCTCCCGCCGGCCGGTCCGGCCCGGCGCGCCGACAATACCCTCCTCCTCCATGCGCTCGATCAGCGACGCCGCACGGTTGTAGCCGATGTTGAGCCGGCGCTGAAGGTAGCTGGCGGTCGGTTTGCGGTCCTTCAACACGATCTCCACCGCTTGGCCATACAGATCGCCGCCCTTGCCGTTGCCGCCCTTCGCGGGCGTTTCGTCGTCGAAGCCGCCGGCGTCTTCCAGAATGTCGTCGCGGTAATTGGGGAAGCCTTGCGCCTTCAAGTGCCGCGCCACGGCCTCAACCTCGTCATCTGTCACGAAAGGTCCATGGGCGCGCATGATGCGCCCGCCCGCCGCCATATAAAGCATGTCGCCCATGCCGAGGAGCTGTTCGGCGCCCTGGTCGCCAATGATGGTGCGGCTGTCGATCTTGGACGTAACCTGAAAGCTGATGCGGCTCGGGAAGTTCGCCTTGATGGTGCCGGTAACGACATCGACGCTCGGCCGCTGCGTGGCCATGATGAGGTGGATGCCCGCCGCCCGCGCCATCTGCGACAGCCGCTGCACCGCAAACTCCACATCTTTACCCGCGCACATCATCAAATCCGCCATCTCGTCGATCACGATAACGAGGTACGGCATAGAGACAGCCTCCATGACCTCCTCTTCCTGGATGGGCGCACCGGTTACGGGATCGAAGCCGGTCTGGATCGTGCGCTTGAGCGGCTGTCCGCGAAGCTGAGCCGCGGCGGCCTTCGCGTTATAGCTCGTCACATTGCGCACTCCGAGCCTGCTCATGCGCTCATAGCGCGAGTTCATTTCCTTGACCGCCCATTTGAGCGCGGCGACGGCCTTTCTCGGATCGGTCACAACCGGGGCCAGCAGATGCGGGATGCCGTCATAGACCGAAAGCTCCAGCATCTTCGGGTCGATCATGATGAAATTGCACTGGCTCGCGGGCAACCGGTACAGCAGCGACAGAATCATAGTGTTGATCCCCACCGACTTGCCGGAGCCCGTCGTACCCGCGATCAGCAGGTGCGGCATACGCGCGAGGTCGACCGCGATGGGCTCGCCGCCGATGGTCTTGCCGAGCGCCAGCGGCAGGGCTGCCTGCGAGTTCTGAAACGCGGAGGATTCCAGGATTTCCCTTAAACCTACGATTTCACGCTTCGGATTTGGCAGCTCGATGCCGATGGCGTCGCGGCCGGGCACAACCGCGATGCGGGCGGAAACCGCGCTCATGGAGCGGGCGATGTCGTCGGCAAGGCTCACGACGCGCGAGGATTTGGTACCGCGCACCGGCTCCAACTCGAACAGCGTGATGACCGGACCTGGATAGATCCCAGAAATACGTCCCCGCACGCCGAAATCCGCAAGCACGCTGGCCAGAGCTTCTGCGCGGTCCATAAGGGCCGGGTCCAGCGCATCCCGTCTGTCATGAGCCGTCTGGTGATGCGCCAGAAGTGACAGAGGCGGCAGCGCGGCGCCAAGATCGTCCAGCCCATCCGGCTGCTCCGCGGCTGCGGGCCGCCACGCGCGGCGGGCTTGCATAAGCGGTTCGGCGGATTTCGCTCCATTGGCCACGCCGGATAGAAGTTTCTGCGCGCCCGCACCCGCGGCTTGCGCGGCCTTCGCGGTCAGGCGCAGGAAAGGCGAATCCATTGTCCGCCCGCCACCTCCTCCGTCTCCCTCCGGAGACCAGGAGCTGCGCCTTGGCCCAAAAAAAGGCTCCATCCGGCCGCCATTCGAGGTGCTTCGTTCCGCGTCCGGCTTGCTTCCGGCGGCGCCTTTCGCGTTGCCGCCCGGCTCGCGCTCGCGGTACTGCGACGACTGAAACCCAGCCAGATCCTCAGCCGCCGTCAAGGGAGCCTGCCGTTTTTCAGCCGCAGCCGCCAATGCGGAAGCCACCTTCTTCGCCAGAACCGAGGCGGCGGGGGGCGGCGCTCCCGCGGCGCTGGCCACCTGCACTTCGGCGGGCTCCTTTTTCGCCGGTTTCGCAGCTGGCGCAAGCGCCAGCGTGGGCTCGGCCCTTGCCCCGGTCATCCAGAATTCACGCGGCCCCTTCGACGCAGGCGCGCTACTATCATCCGTCAGCCACCTCATCGGCCTGGCCAGCCAGCCAATGACGCCGCCCCGCTCATGCTCGCGGAATTCACCAGGCGCCCTAGCCTTTTTCTGCGCCGTTCCATAAAACGCAAGCAGGAAATCGCCAGCGGAAAGGCCACACGCCGTCCACACAAACCCGGCCCCGAGGATGAAGAAAAGCAGCGCGGCCAGCGGCCAAAGCGCCGCCGGCGGAACCGCCCCAGACAGTCTCAACATCCCAGCCGCCACGAAGTCGCCGAACATGCCGCCAAGCCCGCTGTGCAGCGGCCATGTGGCTGGGGTCTTAAGCGAAGAGAAGAAGGCAGGGGCGAAGATGAACGCGGCAGCCCATAGCACGAGCCTCACCCTTGGCGTCCGCGGCTCATAGCCGGCAACGATTTGCACCCCAAAAGCCGCGAGCGGCAAGATCAAAAAGGCCGAAGCTAGTCCGAAGCCTTCCATCATCACGGCGGCAAAACTCGCGCCCTGATAGCCGAGCAGATTATGCGGCAAGTGTTTCGTTGCGTTGCTGGGGCTCGGATCGCCGAAGGTCCAGCTCAAGAGCGCGGCCCAGCCCGCCGCGGCAAGCGCAATCAGCAGAATCCCAGACAAGCGCAATGGCAGCCGGCGCAGCTCTACCGCCAGCGCTTTCGGCAAAAAGCGTTTCCGCGTCATTTGCATCAACGCACGCCACTCCACTTGCTCTCCGCCTCACAGCAGGCACGCCGCGAGGCGCTCTAACGCGACCTGGGTTGGTGCGGGGGGGGCGGCCAGGGCGAGACGGGCATAGTCCGTAGCCGGATTGATGCCGCCTGCGTCCGGCTGAGCCAAATAGGCACCGGGCAGGATTTTAACCCCGTATCCTTTCCAAATGGTTTTCGCGGCCGCTTCACCTCCGCCAAAATTTGACAGATCGAGCCACAGGAAAAAGCCGCCCGCGGGCTGGTAATATCCCGGCATTGCGCCGAGTTTTTGATGCGCCGCCGCGAACTTCCCGCGGTAGAGCGCGCGGCTCGCCTCCACATGCGCCTCATCCTCCCACAGCGCTGCCGAGGCGTATTGCGCGGGCAGCGGCACCTGCGGCCCGGCCACATTGCGGTATTTCCGGTAATCCGCCAGGAACGCCGCATCGCCCGCGATAAACCCCGAGCGCAAGCCCGGCGCGTTCGAGCGCTTCGACAGCGAATTGAACGCCAGCACCCGCTCGAACCCGCCCATGCGCGCGGCAACCGCCAGAACGCCCGGCGGCGGCGCGTCCTGGTAAATCTCGGAGTAGCACTCGTCCGCGAAAACATAAAAGCCGTGTGCGTGCGCCAGCCCGATCAGCCGCTCAAGATACGCCCCGGACGCCACCGCGCCCTGCGGATTGGCGGGCGAGGCCAGATAAAACGCCGCCGTCCGGTCCAGCAGCGCGGGATCGAGCGCATCCAAATCCGGCAGAAACCCAGTCCCCGCGCCGGCGGCCAGCAGCACCGGCTCAACCCGGCTTGTCAGCGCCGCCGCATAATAAGCCTGGTAGAACGGGTTCGGCATCAGCACCGCCGCGCGCCCCGCGCCCTTGCGCGCCACCGCGATGGTGAGAGCCGACACCAGCCCCTCGCGCGTCCCGCACAGCGGCAGAATGTGCCGGTCCGCGTCAACCGCCGCGCCGCCAAGCCCATACCGGCGGCCGAGCCACCCCGCTATCGCCTGCCGCAGCTCCGCGATGCCGCCGATGGGCGGATATTTGCCGAACAGCTCCGATCGCTGCGTCACGATCTCCGCCGCGAAGGCCGGGAAGCCGTGCCGCGGCTCGCCGATGGTCATGTCGATGGGCTCAGCGCCGGGCGGCTCGCTGCCCAGGAGATCGCGGAGCCGCTGAAATGGCGATTGAATCGCGGAAAGCTGAAAGTCTGACACGGTTGCCCGGATGCGTTGGTTGCTTCGCGGTGGAGCTTAGAATCTGCGGGGGGTTTAGGGAAGCGGCTTAAGCCCCCCTCACCCGGCCGCCGCGCGGCCACCCTCTCCCGCGAGGTGAGAGGGTACGTGCCCGTTG
>JBNKTW010000049.1:0-2885 GCA_050298295.1 Rhodomicrobiaceae bacterium | reverse complement strand
GTTGTCAACGGCGGAGTAAAAACCTGCCACTGTGGCGGAGCAAAAGTCGGCCAGTTTGGGGTGCGCGCCTTGGAGCGTGTGGCTCTCATTTAGCAAGCACGTTCCAAGGCGCATTGGCCGTCAGGCCAATTGTGTGAGGATCATTTTCCGGCGGCGGCGCGGCGGGCGCGGCTTTGGTTGAGGCGATAGCTTTCGCCGTTCATCTCCAGGATATTGACGTGATGGGTCAAGCGGTCCAGCAGGGCGCCGGTCAGGCGTTCCGTGCCGAAGGTTTCTGTCCATTCCTCGAACGGCAGGTTCGATGTGATCAGGGTGGCGCCGCGCTCGTAACGCTGCGAGATCATCTCGAACAGAAGCTCGGCGCCGGTCTTGCTGAGCGGCACGAAGCCCAGTTCGTCGATGATCAGCAGTTTGACCTTGGCCAGCTGGCGCTGCAGCCGCAGCAGGCGTTTCTCGTCGCGGGCCTCCATCAACTCGTGAACCAGAGAGGCCGCGGTCACGAAGGCGACCGGCAGGCCCTTCTGGCAGGCGGCCAGCCCCAGCCCGAGGGCGACATGGGTCTTGCCGGTGCCTGAGGGCCCGAGCGCGATCACGTTCTCCTTGCGCTCGATCCATTCACAGCGGGCCAGTTCCAGCACCATCATCTTGTTGAGCGACGGGATCGCCTTGAAGTCGAAGCTGTCGAGGCTTTTGGTCGCCGGGAACTTCGCCGCCTTGATCCGGCGTTCGACCATGCGCCGTTCCCGGTCGATCAGTTCCAGCTCGGTCAGGCGGGCCAGATAACGCACATGGTCCACGCCTTCGGCGGCGCAGATACGCGCCTGTTTGTCGTGCTCGCGCAGGAAGGTGGGCAGGCGCAGGGTCTTGAGCTGATGGGTCAGCAGCAGGTGTGGGGCATCCGTCATGCGCCTTCTCCGGCCAGCAGGCTCATATAGGACGCGGCGGATGTCGTGGCGATGTTGGTCCTGGGCAGGAAGGGATAGACATCCAGGTCCAGCCTCGGGGGGCGCCGCTCGACCCGGCACAAGAGCAGATGCTTGACCGCATCAAAGCTGATCGCCCCCATTCTCAGGGCGTCCTTGATCGCCAGATGCAGGACCTCGATCTCGAAGCGTTCCAGCAGGCGCAGAACCTGCACGTATTCCCGTTTGCCGGCCTTGCCCTGCCGGGCGTCCAGCAATCTCTGGAGCGTGGCGAAGGCCTCGGGCAACTCCCAGCCCTGCAAGGGCGCGGCCTGATCGAAGGACATGATCTTGCGCTCGATCAGCGGCAGGTAATGCACCGGGTCGAACACCATGTCGCCGGTATCGTAAGAGCGGGGATGATCGGCGATGACCTCGGCGGCGCAGCCGATAACGACACGGGTCACGAAGCCCTTGATCCAGACCTCCCGGTGGCCATAGGAAACCGGCACCGAGTAATCATTGCCGCGATAGCGGACCTGGGATGTCGAGGTGACCTGACCGCTTTGCAGATCGCAGGCTTCAAAGGGGGCGGCGGGTAGATCCCGCATTGCTGCGAGATCCGCTTCCAGCCGTTCGCCGATGCTGGCCTTGTGCCCGCGCAAGATATCGCCCTGCCGCTTGCGGCACTGCTCTTCCAGATAGTCGTTGAAGGCATCCCAATCGGCAAAGCGGGGCATCGGCACCATGAAGTTGCGCCGCGCGTATCCGACCAGCCCCTCGACCTTGCCTTTGTCATTTCCCTTGCCGGGACGGCCATACCTATCCCGGATCACATAATGGGACAGCATCGCGCTGAAACGCTGCGTGCGCTGCCGGGTGCCATCCGGCATGATCCGGGCAACCAGGCAGCGGTCGTTGTCATAGAGGATTGACTGGGGAACCGCGCCGAAAAACGCAAAGGCATGCACATGCCCGTCCAGCCAGGCCTCGGTGGTCGCCGCAGGATAGGCCCGGACATAGCACGCATCGCTATGCGGCAGATCAAAGGCAAAGAAGTGCGCCTTCTGCTCAACCCCACCGATCACGACCAAGGCTTCGCCGAAATCCGCCTGCCCATGGCCCGCCGGATGCGACAGCGGCACGAACATCTCCTTGCCGGACCGCTTCCTGCCCCGAACATAATCCTTGACGATGGTGTAGCCGCCATCAAACGCGCATTCGTCGCGCAGCCGCTCGAAAATACGCTTGGCCGTATGACGTTGCTTGCGGGGGCGGACCTTGTCCTCGCTCAGCCATTGATCGATCTGATCGGTGAATGCATCCAGCTTGGGCCGCCGGATCGGCGCCGTCCGCCGATACCCGGGAGGCTCCGAATAGGCCAGTATCTTCGCAACGCTGTCCCGGCTGATGCCGAAATCCCGGGCAATCCGCCGACCGCTCAATCCATCCTGGAAATGAGCCCGACGCACCTTCAAATACAAGTCCACGGTGTAAATCCCCAAGCCCTCCCGAATATCGAAAGGACAAAAGTGGACGACTTTTACGCCGCCCGCGACAGCACAATGCCGCCGCTACCGTGGCCGAGTATTGCTCCGCCGTTTACAGATACCGGTTGGCTCGAATACGATTGCCATATCATCTTTTTGTTCAGAGGTAAGCTTGCCCTTCCCCAGATACGGTGGATTGCCTGCAATAAACACTTCCTCGCCCTGTGCAGGCGGTGGGCAGACCTCTTCCCAGTCAATGCGCAGAGAGTTCCCCGTGCGGATATGCGCCGCGTCCTTCAGCGGTAGCGCGGCAGGACGGCGACCAAAAACCTCGGCAAAGCTGGCATTGGCCTGATACTCGGCAATGAACAGCGCAAGCTTGGCGGTCTCTGCCGCAAAGTCCGCGATTTCGATCCCGTAGAAATTGCTGATCGGGATGGCCGAAAACATCTGCATCGAACCGGGGCCGGTCAGCTCCTCCAGCCGCTGCAGG
>JBNKTW010000048.1:0-8207 GCA_050298295.1 Rhodomicrobiaceae bacterium | reverse complement strand
GGCCGAGGCTGTGTGAAAACTACAACTTTATAATCAACTGATTCTCCCTCAGAATCTCATTCGTCAGAGACGGGGAGAATTGATGGCTGGCTTTGTCACCGGCGCGGACCGCACACAGGGAACGATGTTTCCCGCGCAGCTGGAAGATTATGTTGCAGAGGACAACCCGGTGCGGGTGATCGATTTCTTCATCGATCAGCTTGACTTCGCCAAGCTTGGTTTTCGCGGCGTTACTCCGAAGTCCAAGGGAAGGCCTGCTTACCACCCCGCGATAATGCTGAAGCTCTACGTTTACGGCTATCTCAACCGCGTTCAATCGAGCCGCCGCCTTGAGCGGGAATGCCAGCGCAATGTCGAGGCGATGTGGCTCACGGGCTGCCTGGCTCCGGACTTCAAGACCATCGCCGATTTCCGCAAAAACAACGGTCCTGCCATCCGCAAGGTTTGCCGCGAGTTCGTGGTGGTGTGCGGGCGCGCAGGCTTGCTCACCGCCACCATGGTTGCCATCGACGGCAGCAAATTCAAGGCGGTGAACTCCCGGGACCGGAACTTCACGCAAACCAAGGTGGCCAAGCGGCTGGAACAGCTTGAGGCGAGTATCGAACGCTATCTGTCCGAGCTCGAAACGGCGGACCGCCAGCCCTCCACGCCCGAAGTCAAAGTCACCCGGCTCAAGGATAAAGTTGCCAAGCTGAAACAAGAAATCGAGCGCATGAAAGCCATCGGGGAGCAGCTCGAAAAGGCGGAAGGCACGCAGATTTCGCTAACCGATCCCGATTCCCGCTCCATGCAGGGGACCGGCAAAGCCACCGGAACCGTTGGCTATAATGTGCAGTGTGCAGTGGAGACGGAGAACCACCTCATCGTCGCCCATGAAGTCACCAATGAAGTCCATGACCGTCACCAGCTTTCCGGCATGGCTCAGCAAGCCAAGGAAGCCCTTGGCGGCGGAGCCATCGAGGCCCTCGCCGATCGCGGCTACTACGATGGCAAGGAAATCCTGGCTTGCGAACAGAACGGCGTAACAGCCTATGTGCCAAGGTTTTCAACCTCGAACGCCAAGGCAGAGGGGCGTTTCGGCAAGCAGGATTTCGTCTACAAGGCGGACGAGGATGTCTATGTTTGCCCCAACGGCGAGCGCTTGACCTATCGTTACAGCAACGAAGACGCTGGCAAAGTCATGCACCACTACTGGTCGACAACCTGTTCAACCTGTCCGCTCAAGGAAAAATGCACCACGGCCAAAGAGCGCAGCATAAAGCGCTGGGAGCATGAGGCCGTTCTGGAAGCGGTCCAGGAGCGGCTAGACAACACCCCGGATATAATGACGGTACGGCGCAGTACGGTTGAGCATCCCTTCGGAACCCTCAAGTTCTGGATGGGCTCCGCGCACTTCCTGATGAAGACGCTGCCTAACGTGAAAACAGAGATGTCGCTCCATGTTCTGTCCTACAACATGAAGCGCGTCATGAGTATCCTCGGGGTGCCCGGATTACTGCAGGCAATGCGCGACTATGCCCAGAAATGGGGCTTGCCGTTCGTTTTTGCTTGCGCTGCCGCTCTCATATCATTTCTGGTTGCGGTTTTCTGCTCAAGACAAGCGCGATTCCAGCCAGGATAAACCGGCTTCCCGCCATGTGGCGTATCGGGCCAGGCCGAAACGGCATTTTTACACAGCCTCGGCCGAGGACGCACTGGCACGCCTCGACGAACGGGCCCGCTCCCTGCCGTTCCGGGACGGCTGGGCGCTGCGTCTTCTCTATGGCGAAGCCTGCGCCTGCGAACTGGCGCAGGGCAACCTCGTCCATCTGGAAGATTTGGTGCTGCTGGATGCAGGGGCGCCTGCCCGTATGGTGGCACCGGAGGATTCCGCCGCCATGCAGACGCTGAAGCTGTGGCGGCGGGGCCTGCGGGGTGATGCGGACAAACTGCTGAAAGCCCCCCGGCCCGGCGAGGAAGCGGAAGCCCTCTCAAAGCCTGCGGATGCACCGGAGCATTTCTACGAGGAGGATCGTCACGACGAGGAACGGCTGGAGGCCTGGCGGCGCGTGCTGCGGCAAAGCCGGAGCCTGCCCCCTCTCCTCGCGGCGGCCTTCGTCTGGGATGCCTGGCTGCAGTTGCAGCCTGAAGAGCGCGGGGTATGGCGAGCCTCGCTGCTGGCCGCCCTCCTCCTCAAGGCGCGGGGGAAAACGAAGCAATTCCTGCTGCCGCTGGATACCGGGCAGAAGCACTCCATGCAGGGCCTCTACCCCCAGCAGGATCAAGCGGCGCGCGTCACCGTATTCCTGGACAGGGCAATCACCGCCGCCGATCTCTCAGGCAAAGAACTCGACAAGCTGGTGCTGGCGGAAACGCTCCTGCGGGCGCGCCTCAAAGGGCGGCGGAAAAGTTCCCGCCTGCCCCAGCTTGTGGAACTGCTGCTGGAAAAGCCGGTGATTTCCGTGCCGATGGCGGCGAAAATCCTGAAAGTGTCGAACCAGGCCGTGGACGCCATGCTGAAAGAGCTTGGCTCCATTCCGCGCGAGCTGTCTGGCCGTGGGCGTTACCGGGTTTGGGGGATTGTGTAGAACGTTCCTGACTGACGCCCGATATTCTCGCCCGCCAATGGTATACCTCAAGAAAATGCGCCGCTACATCAAGTAGTAGCTATCGGATACCATGTAGTATCCGATAGCTACTGGGTGACAATATTCTATCCATTGAATATACGATAGCTATCTGATAGTGCTTGTCTGCAGTAAAGCAACAAGCATTGGAGCGGCAAATGCCAGTAATAGTCTTTGAAAGTTCTAAGGGCGGCGCGGGAAAGACGACCTCCGCTTTGCTGCTGGCATTGTCCCTCAGCAATATCGCGAGCGTCACCGTGATCGACGCCGACCCCAACCACCCGATTTCGCGATGGGGGGAAAGGAACGGCGGGAAGATCGATATCGTGACGGCTGACGATGAGGACGGCATCATCGACTGCATTGAGGCCGCCGCCGCGCGCACGGATTACGTGATCGTCGATCTCGAAGGCACCGCCGGGAAGATCGTGCTGCTGGCGATTTCGCAGGCGGATTTCGTCGTCATCCCGACGCAAGGCTCGGAACTGGATGCGGCCGAAGCAAGCCGGGGCATCCGCGTCATCAAACAGCATGAGAAGATTGTCGGCAAATCCATGCCCTACGCGGTGCTTCTGACGCGCACCAATGCAGCCATCCGCACACGCAACACCTCGCATATCCACAACGCGCTCATTGGGGCGGGTATCCCGGTATTCGAAGTCGAGTTGAATGAGCGCGAGGCCTATAAGTCGGTCTTTGCTTTTGGAAAACGCCTTGAAGAACTGGACCCCGGTGAAGTGGCCAATCTCGATAAGGCCATCGCGAATGTCCAGGCCTTTGCGCAGGAGCTTCTCCAAAAAATACTGGATGTGGCCAGACTGGAAGCCGAAGCGAAGGCCCAGCGAGGAAGAGTGGCGGGTGCGGCATGAGCGGAGGACGTGCTGATCCATTCAAGGAACTCGTGACGCTGGCTTCGGCCAAGCCCGCCAGGAAGCCTGTAAACCTGGAAGCCATCGAGCGGATTTCGCAGGAAGAGAATTTCCCCAGCCGTCAGGCGCCGAAACCGGCTGTGCCGCTTATGCGCCGGCGCAGAGTTCACCGGACGGGACGCAACCAGCAGTTCAACATCAAGGTCACCGCCAAAACCGTTGAGCGGTTTTATCGCCTGGCCGACAAGCATGCGGTGCCGCTCGGCGAGCTTATGGATTTGGCGCTCGATGCGCTCGAAAAGGCAGAGGGGTGAGGCCCGCGATCGCGCGACGTGCGGGCGGGGAGCGTCCTGCCCGTTGCGAGTACCGCCGCTGGATGCATTGAGTATCTGCGCAAAGCCCGGCTTCTTTTTCTCAATAATTCGCTGGGAGGGCAGGCAAACTCATGTCTTCCCCCATTATTTCATTTCAAAAATCCCACGGGTTAAAAAAGTTAAATTGAGTTAGATCAGTTACGGCTGTGGATAACTCAAAAATGCCGTGTTGTTTCAGGTGCATGACTCAAGTGCCGGTTCCTAAACGTGCGAAATCCGGTTCCTAAACGTGCGAAGTTTGGTTCCCAGAGGTGCGAAGTCTGGTTCCCGAAGGTGCGAATAGGAAAAAGAGGCGGGTTCCTGATCGTGCGAATCGGATTTCGCACATGCTGGCCAGGATGCTAGACCTTGAACAAGCATGTCTCAGCTCTTCCTCCCCGAACGCCACCCGGTGCGCGATTTCTTCGTACTTGACGCCCTCGATGTGGCGCCGCGCTCGGACATGGCCTCGATGGAGCATCCGATCTTTTCGCTCTCGACCAAGCCCGAGACGCGCCCGCTGAAATACAACCATGGCGAGAATTCGTTTGAGATCATCCCGAGCGTGCTGGGTTTGCCGACGGTGTTCGACAAGGACGTGCTGATCTATTGCATCTCCAGGCTCGTCGATATGAAGAACGAGGGGCGGCCAATTGGCCCCTGCATCCGGCTGACGACGCACGACCTGCTCGTGCAGACGAACAGGCCCACCAACAATCTCGGCTATGAGCGGCTGGCGCCGGCGCTGGACCGGCTGAAAGGCGTCACGCTGAAAACCAACATCAAGACCGGCGACAGCATCACGACGCGCGGCTTCGGGCTGATTTCTGAATACGAATACAACCGCAAGGGCTCGATCTTCGCCGAGCGCCTGCGCTATCTCGAAATTGCGCTGTCGCCCTGGCTGTTCCGCGCCATTGAAGCCTGCGAGGTGCTGCCGATCAGCCGGAGCTACTTCCGGCTGCGCCGCCCGCTCGACCGGAGGATTTATGAAGTCGTGCGCAAGCATTGCGGCCACCAGGCGCAATGGCGCGTGTCGCTTGAGGTGCTGCAGAAGAAATCGGGTTCCAACTCACCGGCAAAGAAATTCGCCTTCTATATGCGGCACCTGACGCACAGCAATCACTTGCCCGATTACACGCTGACGCTTGAAGGTAGCCAGGCGGTGTTTTGGCGAAGAGAACGGGCCGGGACGGCGAAGCAACCTCGCATTCCAACCGCGGTTGCCGCTGGAAACAGCAGTGCTTCGCCGCCCTTAGAGCGCCGCATCATGGTGTCCTCGAAGGCCATCGAACAGCTCTATGAGTTCGCGCCGGGCTGGGATAAGTACATGCTGGAAAGCGTGTACCTCGATTGGGCCAGGGACAAGGAAGCCGCGCGCGATGAGGATGCGCGGTTCTTGAGCTGGGTGAGGAGCTATACCAAGGGCAAGGCGACGCCTTGAATTTGATTACCCCTCGCCGCCTGGGGTCGCTTGCGGGAGCTGTTTGCTGTTTCTACGATTACAATGGTAGAGGCGCGCGATCATGGTGGAAGTAATCATCGATATCTGCTTGATCAGTCACGCGTTCCACGTACGTGATCCATAGCTTTTTCACTTTTCCGTCAAAATATCTAATGAAACGCCCGGTCATGCGAATGGGCTGACCAGTCAATTGGCTCCAAGAAAAGTCATCTCCACGCGGCATCGCATCCTTGTGCTCATATTCGATTCTGATATTTTCATTGTAGTCTCGTGAAAATATTGACCCTCTCTTAGATTTCCTTGTAAAGGAATTTACGACTCCCATTACTGTAACTGCATTTGGGTCAACGTAGTCTGCTTCAATGCGAGCAAGTACTTCTTGATCTACCACAGTCGTTGGTACGCGCCCAAGACCCCCGATAATACCCATCTGCTTCGCGCTGCCTGTTTCAATCGGCCGGAATATTCGTTTAAATGACTGAGATGTGACACTTCGTAGTGATGCAACATCCTTCTCATTTTTTTCTATGAATTGATCAACAGCTTCGACTTGCTTTGCTTCGTTTTCCGTTTCTTTTTTAGGCAATCCGGAACTTTTACGAAGAAGTTCATTTTGCTCTCTCAAGAGCTCAATTATTTGTTTCTGTTGCTCGTCAGCTTGCGATGGGATCCAGTTATCGAGCAGTCTATAAGCAAAAACACTAAATGGAGCTGAGACAATACCTCCAACAACTGCGGCCATAATAGTTTGCTTAAACGATCCCGCCTCTGGTGGCACCAGATATAGCGGCATCTTGCTACTGGGGGCTTGATAGATGAAATCTTGGGTAAGGTAGTAATGACCAATGATGGCCAACGTTCTAGCAAGGCCTTCATAGCTTTGGCTTGCATCGTAAAGATTGAGACGATTATCGTCCGCGTCCCCTCCGTAGTATAGGAGTGATATTATATTCGGGTTCGGCATTAGCCGTTTCTCTTCTCTAGGTGCCCCACCATCTATCCAGTCGCACGGTTTAGTGGGTGTCTCATTGGTGTCATTGGATAGAGTTAATGCCGACCGATCAAGCGGAGGGCAGGTTTCCCTGCCTCCACCCTGATCAGATTAAGACAGCAATAATCGCCGCGATGCCGAAAAGGCATGAGGCGATGTTAATCTTAATTTCGATCTTGACCGAAGGTTTATCCATCGTCATGGACCTCCGGCTTGCCGCGCGGCGAAGCCGTAAGGTTTCACCGAAAGCGCCCTGTCAAACGATTTGCCCCCCGTTTACAGGTGCATGGGGCCGTCGTCAGCTCGCGCGCCAAGCATCAGACAGGGACGGGTTGCTTAGGATGGCGATCACTTGGCACCGCCAAGCCGCAGGATCCATCCCGCCGTTCACGGTTATCCGCTTTCGGGTGTCCTCCAGCATGGAGGGGCGAATCGGGCCGTGCGGCTTAAGTTTAACCGATTTTTCTGGTGGGAAAGCTTGTGACGCTGTTCTATCCACAACCACACACTGCCCGGAGGTCATCTAAGGTGCAATCCAGTGTCATACGGGTGGCCGACTTGCAACTTTCAAAACAACGGGGGGTGAGGATTTAGACAAAACTAGTCCAAGACTTGCGGCCTCAAGCACCCAGCAAGGGGGCTATGTCAACGGCTTACGCCAGCCGCAGACATCCTTCCGGCCAGGCGGCAGGTATGCATACTGAAGAAAGCGGCGCCTAAGCGCCGCTCGTGCGGTGATCGAGGACGGGGATGCGGAGCTTCTTCGCCTTGTCGGCGAGATTGCCGGTGATGCCGGAGCCGGGGAAGACGATGACGCCGGCGGGCAGAATGTCGAGCATGCGGTCGTTGCGCTTGAAGGGCGCGGCCTTGCCGTCGCGGGTCCAGTCGGGCTTGAAGGCGATCTGCGTCACACCGCGCTTGTCGGCCCAGCATGCGGCGATGCGTTCGGCGCCTTTGGGCGTGCCGCCGTGCAGCAGCACCATGTCCGGATGCTTGGCGAGCGCCTTGTCGAGCACGGCCCATATGCGCTGATGGTCGTTGTAGTCGGTGCCGCCGGAGAAGGCGATCTTGCGGCCCTTTGGCAGCAGCAGCTCGGTGTCGGCCCGGCGGCGGGCGGCGATGAAGTCCCGGCTGTCGATCATCGCGGCGGTCATGGCCTTGCGGCTGACGAGGCTACCGCTGCGGGGACGCCAGGCGGAGCCGGTTTCGGCTTCATAGTGTTCGGCGGCAAAATCGCGGGCCAGTTCGTAGGCGTGGCGGCGCTCAAGGAAGGATTGCCCCTGGCAGATGAGCTGCTCCAGTTCCACGGAGCGGATTTCGGAGCCGTCCTGCTCGGCCTGCGAGCGCTTCTGCCGGTCTTCGTTGTCTTCGAGCTGACGCTGAACCTGGGCGGCCTTTTTGTGGAAGAGGCCGGTGAGGCGCCAGAGCAAGTCGTCGAGGTCAGGCTCCAGGCGGGTGTCGTGGAAGGCCCCGGCCAGGGTGTCGAAGATGGCGGCGATGGCGCCCTGGAGCTGTTCGGCCTCGGGAAGCGGACGCGGGTCGGGCTCGCTGGCGGAAGGGTGATAGCCGAATAGCTGGAGTTCTTCGAGCACGCGGGCCGTGGCGGAGGTGCGGTGTTGCGGTTCGTGGGCGTCATCGTGGGCATCGCGGATGGTCATCATGGCGGGTTCTCCTCGGGTGAAGGCCGCCCCTCGCGGCCTTGATGGCGAGGCACTCTGCCGGAGGCGGGGGCGGGGGCTGCACCGAAGCGGGGCTTGCCCCGCGAGGCCGGAGCGACGCGGCGGACGGCGGGCGGGCCGTTTATTTTGTTTCGCGATGCAAAGCGGCCCCCACTTTTCGGGGGCCGCGGCGGAAAATAAACGGCCTGCCGCCGTTGCCCTCCGTACCCGCCTCTGGCCCCCTCGCCACCATAAAAGGCGCGAG
>JBNKTW010000047.1:0-9569 GCA_050298295.1 Rhodomicrobiaceae bacterium | reverse complement strand
TCCCAGCCGTTGCCTTTGGCGATCAGCGCGGCGATGGAGCGGCGCAGCGCTTCGGCACGGCCGATGTTGGGGTTAGCACGCATCTCGTTGATGGCGCCGGTAGTGATTTTGACGGCCGCGTCCGAGTTCACATACCAGTGCGACACCAGCAGCGAACGCGCGCCCGCATAGAAGAACGCCCGCGCCAGCCCCGACAGCGCTTCGGCATTGGCATTCTCACCCTCGCCGCCTGCGGTGTTGCAGGCCGACATGATCACCCAGTCAGCGTCGAGCTTCAATTGCGCGACTTCGGAAGCGGTGAGCAGGCCGTTGTCGTCCTCGCTGGCTTTATCGGGCGGGGTCATAAGCAATGCGGGTTCGGCGTGATGCTTGGCGAACAGCGCGGTCTCGCCCGCGAGCAGGCCATGGGTGGCGAAATGGACCACGCGGGCGCGGGCCAGCGGGCCATCCGCCGACAGCGCTTTCACCTGCGATACGGTGGCGCGTTCGCCGAGATAGACCGTTTTGTCCAGCTCCACGCTGGGCACGCCGAGGCCGGTCGCGACGGCGCAGAGTTCGTCTGCCGTCTCTGGTAGCGGCGATACATGGCGCAGGGCTTCGACATCTACCGCGCCGCCACGGAAGAACGAGGTGATGGCGCCGATGAGGCTGGCCACGCGGCTTTGCTTGGGCTGGGCGGCCTTGCTGCAATCCTGCTTGGCCCATGCACTCCGATCGGTGCCTTTCCGGCCCGTCAACAACGGATTGCCGAAGCCGATGAACGGCGCGGTCGCCGTGCTCGATTTCGCGGTGTGCAGCGCGGCGACGCTGGCGACCGATGGCAGCACGGTGATGGCGTGGCGCTGGCCGAGCCAGGCGGCGCGCTGGTACGCCTCGAAGCGCGGCAGCGCCTTGTCCGGCTCGGCGGTGACGAGCACCTCGAAGGGCAATTGTGTGAGCGGGCCGGAGGGCACGATCAGCAGCGATTTGCCCTTGATGAGGTCTTCCACGCCGCCGAACAGATCGCGATAGAGCGTGTGCGCCATTTGCGCATCAAACGGCGGCAGTTTGTTTTCGGAGACTTCTGTGTTCAGCAGCTTTTTGCATACCTCGCGGCTCTTCTCCCCTTGCCGCCAGTTCGACCTGTCGAGGCCGCAGCGCAGCGCCGTCACACGCCCCCGCAGCGTTTCGGTGTCGAGCGGAACGCTCAGCCAGCGCGCCTCGCGCTTGGTGAGGGCGAAAACGAGCGTCTCTCCCGGCACCTTCCCCAGCCGCCACATATCGAGGAACACCACCAGCGCCTGGTCCTCGCCGAGATGCGCCTGCGCCTCGGCGATACTGAGCGGCTGCGGATGCGCGAAGCGGGCGAATTCCGGGAAATCGTGCCGCAATTGCGCTTGGCGGCCCGCGAGTTCCGCATCCATCTTGGCGATCTCGGCGCGGGCCGTCGCAGCGGCGGTGGCGTCGGCCTTGCCTGCTGCGGCGTCGAGCCGGCGATAGGCGGCCTCGCGAGCGGCGGTTAAGTCCTGCGTCTCGCGCACGATCCGGGCCAGCCGGGCGTCGCCCTTGGCAAAACGCGCGGACATGGCGGTGAGCGCATCGGCAGCGGCGTTCTGCAACGCCCATTGCGCCAGGTCGAAGCCCTCGCCGAGATGAGCCGCCCGGCCGGCGCGATAATGGGCGCGGGCGCAGCTGCGCAAACCCGCATTGTTTTGGACAAGCACCGCCTTGGTCAGCGTGCGGCTCTCCGTCTCCGCCGAAGCGCGGCCGCCGGTCATGATGGGTCTGGCCCGCAGGCAAAGCGCGGCGCCGCCAGTCCAGTCGTCTTGCTCCTCGCGCAGCCACGCCAGATTGTTGAGGTCTCTGGCCACCTTGGGGTGCTCGGGGCCGTAGGCCTTCTCATCGATGGCCAGCGCGCGGCGCATCAGCGGCTCGGCCTCGGCGAGACGGTTCGTGGCCTTAAGGAGCTGCGCCAGATTGCCCAAGGTGGTGGCCACATCAGGGTGGTCCGGGCCGTGGGCCTTCTCGTCGATGGCCAGCGCGCGGCGCATCAGCGGCTCGGCCTCGGCGAGGCGGTTCGTGGCCTGGAGGAGCTGCGCCAGATAGCTGAGGGCAGTAGCCACAACGGGGTGATCCGGGCCGTAGGCCTTCTCGGAGATAACCAGCGCGCGGCGCATCAACGGCTCCGCCTCGGCGTAGTTGGCACGAGCATTCAAAATGTGTTACTAAACTGAGAAGAGCGGTGGCCACATTAGGGTGGTCGGCTCCGTATGTCTTCTCGGCAATGGCGAGCGCCTGTCGCATCAGCGGCTCGGCTTCGGCAAGATGGTTCGTGGCCCGAAGGACCTGTGCCCAAACGGTGATTGCCATAACATAATCGGTTGAGTTCTCGCCGTGCCGTGCTTTCGTTGCCGCCGCATAGCGCTCCGCCTGCGGGATCGCCTCGCTATATTTGCCCGCCTGGTAGAGCGCGATTACGCGCGCGTTGAGCGCGTCAAGCTCTGCCGTAGACCGCGCCAGCGCGCTGTCGGCAGCGTTCGCCAGCGATTCTTCCATGGCGGCCATCGTCGGACGGCCGAGTCCGCGCGACCGGAATTCTTGAAAATCCTGCGCGATGACGACTTCCCATTTGCGTTGCCCAACGATTTGTTCGCCTTTATGGCTGACGTAAATGGTGCGTGCTGCCTCTGTCCGGTCAAGGAACAAGAGCGCGTGTGCGCGATTGGTCTCGATCACCAAGTCGTAAGGAGCAAGTTTTAGTGCCCGCTCGGAAGCAGCAAGCGCCTTTTCAGGTTGCTTGGCAAATAGCGCGTACCAAGCCAAGTTACCCAGGGCAGAAGCTAGAGCAGGTTTGTTCTCTTTATCCAGCTCTGCAAGTTGAACCAAGCGTTCCGCGTCGGCGAGAGCCTCGCTATATTTGCCAGCCTGGAAGAGCGCGTCAAGCTCCGCCTCGCTGGGCGCCTGGGCGCGGGCAGACGGCGGGGCCGCGGCAATCGCGATGGACAACAGCAGAAACAAAACTCCCAGCAACCGCATGGCTTCCCCCAATCTGCTAAAAATGCACGTCAATAAAACCGCCATATTTTGCCAGAGCTTTACGATATTCCGCAATACAACTTTTCCGGGAAGCGCTGGAAGCCGCCACGCCCAGCAGCGCAGAGGCGCGCCCGCCGGGAGGTAAAGGGCTGGTCTACTTCGCCACAGGCGCCAGTGTGAGAAAACGCCGCGCTTATTCTGGCGGGTGGTAAGCTATTTCCGGATTTCCGGTTGGCGCGGCGCCCCAATTTCTACCGTGATCTAACCTTGCGGCGTCAGGATGACTGAGTGCAAGCCCCAACGGCAGCTTCCTGGGGTATCGCAACGCCATGTGAGTGCGAGGCCAACGGCGCCTATCGACCCTTGGCCGGGACCTCTGTCCGCATTCACGAGGCCCATGACGAGCTTCCGCCATGCCTCCCGGACGCGGCTTTCCTGTTCCGGGGTTTTCGCCATGCCCTTGACCGTCAGCGGGTCGGGGTTCCCGGCGAGATATTCAAGGGACGCCCGCAGCATCCGGGTGTACTCATCCCGGTCGCCGTCGAGCAGGAGGCGCCATAGATCGGCGCCGCCGTGGTCAAATCCCGCCTTGGCGGCCTCCTCCAACAGCCTTGGCATCGCCCCTCCCCCGTAACGCAACGCCAAAATCGAAACGAAAAAAACGCGAAAATCACGGGGGGCGGCGCTCCGCAACCGGCGCGTGTTGCTGGAGAGTACCTTAGTAGCCCTTTTGCAACATGCGCCTGTGTGCCCCCACGCTATGCCGTGGCTGGTGTAAGTCAGTCAGGTGCGAAAATGGCGCCTTATTTTTATGGGCGGGTGTGCGCCTCTGCATTCGTGCGTTATAGCTATTTCAAAGCATGGGGTGTGCCTACCCCATAGCCACATGTGGGCGTGGCGTGCTGTTCCATGTGGAAGCATGACGCTCGGGTACTATGTGCTGCCTTGATCGCCCGTGCCGCCCCTTACTTGCATGTGCCCCGCGCCGGGCTTCGCCCCGGCAGGCTGCGGTGTATGTGCTCCCCCTTGGTTTTTGTAGGGCGAGGGGTGGGCCTCAATTTTTGGGGGATCATGCCGGGGTCCGAGCTTTGGGTTATAGCTCGGGCGCGGTTCCGGGTGCGGCGCAAATGCGCTCATAATATTTCTCGGGGATCATGCGCGTCTTTTCTTCGACGCGGTAAAGCTTGTCGGGCAGCGTATCGGCGCCGTACTCGTGATCGTTCACGAAGGTGTCGCTCTCCCATAGACCATGCAACTCTGGATACTCCGGCAGGTTTTCCGCGTCGAACCGCAGGAGCGCACGGGTAAAGAAGTTCGACCCGCGCCGATGGCAATGGTACGTCTCCCCGATGGAGAACTCCAAAACATCCTCGAAAACGTCGGGGTATTTGGCTTTGGTGATTTCGTTTATTGCGGTCATGGCTTGCCTTTCGGGAATTATTGCAGGTGCGGTTCCGGGTGTAGCGCCAAAAACATTTCAGATAAGGCGCAGTTTTGCGTCTTTATCTGGAGACTGTCTCAATATACCGCGCTATATTATTTGCACGGACACAGTAAGCAGGGAATAAACCAATGACCGACAATCTCCACCAGACAATCGCCGCTCAAGCAGACAGCAAGCTTCTCAGCCAGGAACTTCTAGCTTTTGATGTAAAGCTTCTTCGGAGGTGGCTTACAATCCGCTGCGGTCGCAGCTTTACCTCGACCGGCAAAGCCGAGTGCGTGGCGAAGATCGTTGTTCGTGCCGCCGAACTTCGTTCAATTAGCGCCCTTTAAGTTACGGGCTTCGCCCCTCCCAGCCCCGCGCGGTTCGCCTTGCGGGGTTTTTTGTTGGGCGCTGCTTAGCTACGCGGGCGCAGCGCACGAGGCCTCGATTGATCCAATGCCGCTTGGCAAGGGTTTGGAGCGCGGTGTTACCGCGCCCCGATTAGCTTGTGCACCTGGAAGCTCACATTGAAGCCGTGCTTCGTTGCCGCCTCAATACAGAGTGCCGTCGCCTTGGGGCTCTGCGAAATCGGTTGCAGCCAAATCGGTTTCGCAAGCTTTGCCCCCTTCACAAGATCGAGGAGCATCTGCACGTCGCCAGGCTTGCCGACCGGCATCTTGATCTCATCGGCGCGGAGCAGTGCGTCAGCGCGCGGTTGCTCGCACCCTGGGATAAAGAACTTCGGGGATACCGTAATCCATGCCTCCGGGTGCGCCATGATGGATACGGAGCCGCTTGTCTCGATTTGGACCGTTTTGCCCATGCCGATGACGCCACGCGTAAGCATGGTCTGGTCATGGAGACAGGGCTCGCCGCCGGTAATGACCACATGGTGCGCGGTGAAGCGCTCCTTAATGACCTGGAGCAGTTCCCCCGGCGTCATGAGCGCAAAGGCCGGGCTATCGCCCACCTTGCCCAGCATGTCTTCAACGGCAATGACCTGGCCGCTTTTCTCGTCCCTGCTCCAGGTGTGTTTCGTATCGCACCACGGGCACCCCACATTGCAGCCCTGGAGCCTCACGAAGATCGAGGGGGTGCCGGTGAATGTGGCTTCACCCTGGATGCTCTCGAAGACCTCATTGACGGGATAAAGCATAAGCCCGCATCTCCTCGTGCGCCCTGGCCGCGTCCTCCCAAGGGAAGACGACCCAATCGCTCTTGTTCACTGCGCGGGCAACCGTCGCGCCACCGCGCAGCCTCCCGCGTGACGCCCAAGCCAAGAAAACCGCTTTGGGATATTGCGCCTTGAACGCGTCGAGCGTCCGGGCGCTGTCAATGATGTCGTCAACCCAGACCATCGCGCCATCCGGCTCCTTGAGGAGCGGGAGCCCGGTTCTATGGCTTAGCGCCACGGCGAGGGGTAGCCCGCCACGGGGGACGCCGTAGATGCCCGAGGCAAACGGGGGCACTTGCTCCGCCAGCAAGGCGGCGGCCAAATCGAAGTTCGCCCAGGTTAAAGCGAGAAGCTGGCGCTGCATTTCCGCGTCTCATCGATTGTGACCTTAACCAGCCGGACGCCCGTGCCCTTAAGCTGCTCGGGGCCGATGACGGTCGAAAGGTATTCGGCCATGTTCTCCGCTGTCGGGTTGAAAGGGAGCGGCACAACCCCAGCGGGGTCCAGCCCCATGAGCGAGCCGGCGAGCGGGTCGAGCGTTGAGACAAGGAACTTATGGTCCCAATTCTCTTCGAGCCACGTACAAAGCCGGGCCTTGATAACGCCGAAGTCAATCACGCGACCCAGCTCATCAAGCCCTGGAGCCTCGCAATCGAAGTGGACGCGATAATTGTGCCCGTGCAAATGGCGGCACTTGCTTTCGTGCCCGTGCACGCGGTGCCCGCACGAGATATCGTGATAGCGCGACGCCATTATCATTGGAAACCCTGCCCCTGGATTATTGCCATGAACTCCGCGCGCGCCTCCGGCTTGTCCCGAAAGAAGCCGCGCATCACGGAGTTGGCCATCGTCGTTTCATGCTCGCGCACACCGCGCCAGGTCATGCACATATGCCGCGCCTTGACGACGAGGGCGAGCCCGCGCGGGGCAATCGCCTTTTCGATCTCGTCCGCCAGGATGACAACCGCCTCCTCCTGTATCTGCGGCCGGGCCATCACCCACTCGGTAAGCCGCGAGAACTTGGAAAGGCCAATGACGCGCTCGCTGGGGATGATGCCAATCCAGGCTTGCCCCATGATCGGCGCAAAATGATGCGAGCAGGTGCTTCGCACCGTGACCGGCCCGACGCTGTAAATCTCGTCCAGGTTCCGCGCGTTCGGGAAGTCCGTCATGCACGGCTTCGAGGTGTAGCGGCCGGCAAAGACCTCCCGGACAAACATTTTCGCTATGCGGCGCGCGGTGCCCTCCGTGTTATGGTCAGGGTCGATAACAAGCGCCTTGAGGAGCACGGCGGACGCTGCCGCCACGTTCGCCTCTATCTCCTCCCCCTCGCCCGGAAGAAGATGCTCCGCGATGCTGTCATTTGCCGCGAACGGGATGCCAGCGGCGCGGAGCCGTCGGCTAAGCCTTTCGGAAGCCGTCATAATTCGCGCTCCCTGGCAACTCCATAAGACCCTCACGCCACGCCCGGACCACAAGCGGATCAGGGACGCCGGCCTCCTTGAACCCGTGGGCACGAAGGACCGAGGCATGGTCTTTGCCCATCGGCGGATATTGCCCATCATAGGCGGTGTGCGAGTAGGCAAGCGCCTCATAGGCGTCGCCCAGCTCCATCGCGAGCTTGATGCTTTCCGCCTTCGTCATGCGAATGAGCGGCGTGTGAATGCGGAAGCGCTCAATCCCAAGCGCCTCGTTGATAGTGTTCTCCTGCCACATGATGAACGAGGCCCGGCAATCGGGATAGTTCGCGTTGTCCGCCTCGCACACGCCGGTCACGAGGTTAAGGCAGTCCTTGCTTAAGGCAATGTTCGCCGCGAGCGTCAGGAAGAAGGCATTACGCATGGGGACGAACGTAAGCTCAACACGGTCGCCGATAATTTCGTCCATGCTGGCAAAATCGCTATACGTCTCCAGCTCCCGGCCATGGTCAGTGAGCGGCGAGCGCCCCCGAAGCAGGGGGCCAACCGTGACAACCTCGTGCGAGGCGACCCTGGCCAGCTCTGCCACCTTACGCGCGGCCTCGATCTCCCGCGCGTGGCGCTGCCCGTAGTCGAACGTGACCGCGTGTACATCGTCGAAGTGCTTCTTTGCCCAAAACAGACAGGTTGTGCTGTCCTGCCCGCCTGAAAGAACGACCATCGCTTTCGACATTAGGTTCTCCGTTGCTTGAGGAAAGCTTCCAGAAAGAAACGAGTGCCGCGGCCCGTGTCCGCGATACTATTGAAGTAGAGCGTTCCAAGCTGGCGCTCGATATCAAGGGAAAGGGCCTGAGCGCTGGCCGCGCTCACCTTCCGGCTGATGCTCAATCCGCCGTGCCAGTTTTCGAGCTTGGCGAGAGCGTAGGGATCAAAGCCAAGGGCGCGGAGCCGTGCCAGGACATCCGAAGGGGGGCGGGTCCGAAAGTCTCGCTTTTCGAGCGTTCGGATAACACCGCGTCCCATGTAGAGAGCTATCGCTCCAAAGCGCCCGCCCGCCTCCCATCTGGAGCTGTCCGTCATATAAGGCCGGTAAGCCTTCAAGAACGACATATCCGTGAACCCGAGCCAATGCGCTCGACGGCCGCCGACGCGCTGCATAAGGCCGTTCACGAAGCCACGGTTGCCAGGGGTGCCGACAAGGCCGCCGATGCCCACGACATCGCTCGTTTTGTAGTAATCCTCCAAGACGCTCGGGTCTTCTCCCCGCGTAAAGATCGGGACCGGCGTAAACCCGCGCTCAAGCATCACCTCATAATTTCGGAGCGTTCCCGCCGGATCGCCAATCACGTCGAGGGCGAAGTAGCGCCACGGCTTAAACGGAAGCCCCTCGATGAACCGGCAATATTCGTCGAGCGCAATCGGCTTCCCCGAGCGCCAGGCGGTAAAGGCCCCGCTATCGAGCAGGAACCGGATGTGCTCTTGGTTCCTGGCGATAAGATCGGTGGCCGTTGCGTTGAGGTAGGGGTAGGCGATAAGGATGTTCGCCTTCTCCTTATGCGAACTCATGCTTGATACTGCCCCCGGTGAGCGCTTCGAGAATTGCTGCCTGCGCCGCGTCCTTATCCGCCTGCGCTACTCTCACCTTGATCGTGACCTCAATGCCGTCCGCGTGCTCCCCGTGCTCCTTCTTTAGCTCGTCGATGTCGCTTTCCCAGCCTTCAAGGATGACCTGCAACTCGCTGGGGTCAAAGCCGATATGCCCGAGGTCAAAATCGGAGAGCTGCAAATCCCTTAGCTCTTTCGCAAGAAGTTCGTTTTCCCATTCAGCCTCTTCGCCGGTCCTGTTGTCCGCCACGCGAAGGGCTTTGACCTCCTCCGGGCTTAACCCCGTGGCAACATGGACGGGGACATGGGTATGACCAAGCTTGCGCGCCGCACGCAGCCGGGTGTGCCCGATGACGATCACGCCGTCCGCATCGACGACGATAGGCTGCCGCCAGCCGAACCGCTCAATCGAGGC
Source organism: Rhodomicrobiaceae bacterium (assembly GCA_050298295.1). Lineage (GTDB taxonomy): Bacteria > Pseudomonadota > Alphaproteobacteria > Rhizobiales > Rhodomicrobiaceae > Rhodomicrobium. Next base: position 516 of record JBNKTW010000047.1, on the reverse strand, counting down.
CGCAACCTTCTCAACCGCCGCCTCCGTGATGATCCGTGGGTTGCCGGGATAGTCCTGCGGCTTATCAACCGGCCACATCTCGACTTCCATCCCGCGAGCGGCCGGGGTTGCTCTCTTCGCCATCGGGGGGTCCTTTTCAAATGATGCCGCTGTTTAGGACGGGCTTTCCCGTCTCTGGGCGATGCTGGGGGAACGCCGGTTCGGCGCTAAGCGCCGGGCTTCGGCCCCTATTACCTCGCGGCTCTCCCCTCGGGTATTGGGTCGGCAAGGGCGGCGCTCTCATGGGGGGATGAGAGGACCGGGCCTGCGGCGGTTGGACGCCCGCCGCGTGCTCGCCCTTGCCTGGCTCTTAGCCGCACCACCAACAAGGGCGGTGGTGATAATGCCGGATGTGGCGTCTTGCGCGGTGCCGCACGCGATGGCGCTTTCTGAGGTGCCGGTGCCCGCCACGGGCAATGTCCCGGACGATGCGCACCGGAGCGGTTACGATATCCCTGCCCATCCTATGCGCGTCCC
>JBNKTW010000046.1:0-2491 GCA_050298295.1 Rhodomicrobiaceae bacterium | reverse complement strand
GGCTTTTTTGAATTCCGGGTGGGTAACCCGGAAATGGGGCTCAGGCCTTCGTGTGCGGATTGATGGCTGAGAAGTCGAGGTTTCCGGCCACCAGATATGCAACGATGCGCATGGTGTCGAAATTGCCGTAGCCGCGAGCCTTGCGCTTGGCGGCCTGGAACAGGCCGTTGATGGCTTCGAGAAAACCGTTGGTCTGGCGGGTCTGCGCCCAGGCAACCACGCCGTCAAAATGATCGAGGATCATCCGGGCGACCTTCTTCATGGCGTCGACCTTTGATCGCTGGACATTGGTGCACCAGCGCTTGAGCATGGTGCTCATCACGTTGATCTGCTTGCGGTCCAGGATTTCGCGCAGCTGCTCGCGGTATTGCCAGGCGCGGGCGGTGCGTTTCGTGGTGACCTTGGCGGCGAAGGCGTCGAGGTCGGCCTTCTGGCTCGCGGTGAGGCGGTGGCGGTCTTTCAGCAGTGTCCAGCGCAACCCCTTGAGGCTGGGATCGGTCTTCTGCTCGCCGCGGCGCGTTTTGTCGACAGCTTGGGAAGCATGGGCGATGACGTGGAACTTGTCGAAGGTGATCCTCGCCTTGGGCAGATGTTCGGTCACGCCCTTGATGAAGGCCTTGGACATATCGATGCTGACATTGGTGATCTGGTCCGGCTCGCCCTTATGTTCGGTCAGGAATTGGCTAAAACCGGCGATTGTGCTCGCGTCTTTTCCCTTGGTGACGAACACCACTTTGCGCGCCTCGGCGTCGGCGGCGAAGGTGAGGTAGTTGTGGCCGCGGCGGCTGGACGTTTCGTCGAACGCCACCATGGCGAGGGCTGACAGATCAAGTCTGTCCACGGCAAGATCCACATAGCGCTTGCAGATCGCATGCACCCGGTGCCAGCTTTCCCCGACCAATTGGGCGACGGCCGAGAAAGGCATCTTGCGGCACATCGTCAAGACGAGGGCTTCGAAAAGCAAGGTGAACCCGGACAGTTTGCCGGCCCAGTCGGGTATGATCGTGGCCACCCTGCCATCGGGGAGCTTCACCCTCGGCGTCCGGACTTCGAGATAGCACTCGTGCTGGAAGAAGTTCAGATGCCGGTAGCGCTTGAGTTCGGTGTCGTGGACCTTGTGCAGACCTTCGGCGCCCTTGTGAGGAAAGCGGCTTCCTTTCGTGAAGTCTATACTGATGGTCAGCATGCGCTTTTCGACATCGAACTGCACAGCCTTGACATACCAAGGATCAACAAGGCCCAAGGCCGATGCAAAAAGCTCATTGCTCATAGCGCGTTTCCCTGCTGGGGAGCCCCTTGGCCCCGACGCGCCACATGATGCCGCCGTGCTCGCGGCCGTCAAGAACGAGCCCTGCGGGTGGCCGCTGAAGGAGCGCCCATCCTTGACCGCCGCTCCGCCGACGGCTCAACGGATGCGCAGGTCGGGGCGAAGGGATGGTCTGCGGTCGAACAAAGGGATGATACTGACGCCGTAGGGAGTTGGGCGGGCGCCGAGCGTCCATACAGGATTCAAAAGAAGCAAAATAGGGCGGTTGTGGAGTATGATCGCGATACATTCAACACCTGCTGCTTGTTACCCGAACCCAAGAGTCTGCAAACGGTGCGGATCTCGATGCGTGGCAGATGCTGGGGCAGCATGCCGCGATTGCGCGTCGCCGGTTTACGCGGCTTCTTCGATGCGGCTGCAGCGGCGCGCTCATCTTGGGCGCTGCCGGCCTCACCCGTCGTGGCTGCCGCTGCCTCGGCGATGTCAAAAATGAGCTGAAGCTGATCCGGATCGAGCTTTTCCGAACGCCGCCCGAACAAGGCGCGCTTGAATTCAGCAAGGATGAACAGGAGCTTCTCGTTCTCCAACAACGCCGCATCGCGCTGGGCAGCGACCTCCTCGGCAGCGCTGGCCAGCTCGAAAAGTTTTGCTTTGAGCTGATCAGGATCTGACGGTAAATCGGAGAGATCGCGAATCATGACTGCAATATATCTGAAAGCCGCCCGTTGATCCAGGGAAGACAAACCGCTTACGCCGCTCTTACCGGACATTTCACCGTCTTGACCGGCGTCTTCGTCCACGTCAAACCCTCCAACAGCATCGACATCTGCGCAGCGCTGAGCTCTATCGTGCCGTTGCGCACCGGCGGCCAGCAAAAACGCCCCTCCTCGAGCCGTTTGGTCGCCAGGATCAGCCCGCTCCCATCCCACACCAGGAATTTCAGCCGGTCGCACCGTTTCGGGCGGAACACAAAGATATCGCCGCCAAATGGATTGGCTGTCAGCACGTCCGCCACCAGAGCAGCGAGCGTGTCCATCCCCTTCCTGAAATCGATCGGCTGCGTGGCCAGCAGAATGCGGCGGCCGACGGGGATCCCGATCATGCCGTCTCTCGCAGTGCTGCCATGACAGTCTTGAGCGCAGTCTTGCTGACGGCGCCAAGCACGCGGATGCACGCCCCTGCCAGTTCGACCTCGATGGTGCCGCAAGACGCATCGCCGGGAGC
>JBNKTW010000045.1:0-5214 GCA_050298295.1 Rhodomicrobiaceae bacterium | reverse complement strand
AGCATGGGCCGGGCGCTGCCGTTCAGGCTTCTCGAACTCACGGTTGCGATACATCCAATAGCGGAGACCGCTGTCAGCCTGAGACAAGGCTGCCACGCCAACTGCGGCGGCCAACGAAAGGTAGCGTAAAATCGAGGCCCGTAATGATTTTGAGGCTGCTGCTTCAAAATTTGGCGGCCGCCTCCGGCGGCACCCTTCCGGCCGAGTTTGTGACAACCCTTGGCGGACATAAGACGTAATGAGGTGAAGATTAAGGATTTAATGTTCGGGCCAGACGGAAACCGATACTGTCGTACCAGTCGACTGGGGTACCCCTGTTGCGGAACGCCGCGCGGAGGATCCGTGGATCGTTGTACCAGGAACCGCCGCGAAGAACACGGAGACTACACTTTCCAGGTGTCCAGGCCGAACCATTCGAAGGCACCCCATTGTAGTCGCTTTGGTAACAATCTTGCGTCCAGGTCCAAGCATTTCCGTGCACGTCGTAAAGTCCGAAAGCATTCTGCTTAAACTGGGCGACTGGGGCAGTAAAAACATAACCGTCCCGGCACGAATTTGTTGTCCATGGCCAGTTAGGAAATTTAGCTTTCAAGGTTGCATCAGCCTCGTTTGCATAGGTGCACAACTCAGTTTCGTTGTTTCCGAAGAAATAGCGTGGCTGATCTTGCTCCAGCTTCGTAACTCCACGCGTTACATATTCGGCTTCGGCCTCGCTCAGCAGGCGGTAAGACTTGCCGGTGGTTTCCGATAGCCACTTTGCGTAGGTCGTGGCGTCGTTCCAATTCACACAGACAACGGGATGCGTATCGTCTTGCTCGAAGCCAGGAGACCGCCAAGAGCGGTCAGCATGAAGCTTCCATTCCGAGCCTGACCAAGTGTAACAGCCGCCCTCCACCTTGTGGTCTGCCGCCTTGACGAAAGCCGCGAATTCACCGCGCGTTATATGCGTCCGGCCAGCCGCAAACGGCTTTGCGATATCCACCTCATGCCGGGGGCCTTCATCGCCGTCCCGGCCGTCCTCGCCTTTCAGTGATCCCATCAAGAAACGGCCGGCAGGCACCACCACCATTTCCGGCGAATTGGTGCAGGCTCTGTTGATGCAATCGCGGAAACTTTCGCCCGCGCCAGGCTTACGCCATTTCACCTCGTCGCGTCCGCTGGCAGCCCGCACCGTCACAGCCACCATGCCGGGGTGTGGCACCAGCGGGGGGCGGAACGGCTTGGGCCAAAGAAAATAGCCCGCAGCCAAGACCGCTGCAAACACGGCAGCGCTTGCCGCCGTTTTCCAAGGGACGTGCCCGCCTTGCTCTTCCCGCCGCCTCAGCGCCTCCAGCCGCGCCGCAGCAGGGCCTTCGAACCGGGTGCTTTTCCAGCGTTCCTGGAATGCTTCGATTTCCGCCGCGTCACGGCTATTCTTGAGCCGTTTCCATTCCACCTCGCCGAGGCGGTCCCGCGCCAGCGCCGCGAAGGCTCCCTCAGGAAAGCGCTGCAGAAATTCCGCCAGCAGTCTCTCATCTTCGGTCTGCTTGATCTTCTCCCACCATTGCAGCTCAACCGCGCGTTCGTCGAAAGGAGCAGGTTCAGGGGGCAGCGGTTCCGCCGGTGCAGGCGGTACCAGATATTCGCGCCGGCGTCCCAGCGAGCCATAAAGATAAGGTTCCTGCCGGTTGCCAGTGGCTTCCAGCACTTCGTCCTTCACCTCCCGGAACAGGTCCACGATCTCAAGCCCCGGTTCCTCCAGATGGGCCAGGAGTGCCGTGGCGTAAGGGCTGTTGCTTCCCTTGCCGTCGAGCGCCACGGTGCCGTGCTTGGCGGCATAGGCCACGAGGATGTTGCCAGCGGGCTCGATGGCGCGTAAGCCGCGCGAAACCTCTCTGCTGGGGAACAGCCGCGCGCGGAAGGGATTGTCGCGGCAGGCATCGAGGACAACGAGGCGCAGGCCATGCGTGCCGTCCACCGCGCCCAGCACCTGCATAAGCGAAGCGGTCTCGAACTCCACATCTTTGGCGTGCGCGAGCTTGGCATCGACGGGGATGAGGTAATTCGAGCCGCCCACCTCGATGCCGTGGCCCGCATAATAGAGGACGGCCTGATCGGCGTGTTCGGCGGCGCGGCCGAAGGCGGCCAGCGCACGGCGCAGGGGATTGTATTCGAGGTTGGCGAGCGCCGTTACGCCTGGCGTCTTGAAGCTGACGGTAAAATCCTGGCCATCGGGAGAAACGCCGGAGAAGCCGATGCGCGTCAGCGCTGCCGCCATGCCGCGCGCGTCGTTGCCCGGATTGGCCAGCACGCTGGCATGCGCATAAAGGCCGTTGCCGATGACCAGCGCGACGCGCTTCGTTTCCCCCGCCATCGAAATGCCCCGTTACCAAATGAACTTATAGGCGGCTGGCCCGATTACCCCGGTAATACGCATAGCATTGTGACCGTCCTTACGCGCCGGCGCCAAATTTCCGCAGCACGTTGCGGATGACGGTGGCACGCTTTTCCTGACTGACTTTACCGGACTTGGGCAAGTGCTCTTCAAGATAGGCTTGCAGATTTGCCATCTTTTTATCGGACAGGTGTTGCATTACCATCTGCACCGCGCCCATGATCAGCCCGGCCAGCGCCGCCGCCTCACCAACGCCAAACGTGCGGCTACTGTTTTCGTCCTGCAGCGCAGCAGCAACACCGCCGCCCAGTTCGCCGTCGAGTTCCTGCGCCAATTCCAGGGCTGCCTGTTTCGCCGTGCTGTCCATTATGAATTCCTCTCTAAAAGCGAAGCGCCGTAGACGCACAATCGAGCATATACAATTTGCTATTTGGAGCGCTTGCGCAACCGGAACAATCTGGAAATAGCCGCTGGGCCAGTCCTGGCGGCCAAATGAACTCCGTAGCACCGCCTATGCTCGCAGAAATTGCGAGCAAAACGCCAAATCTAATGCCGTCTGCGTCCGCTACGCCAACTGCGCCATACAAGTTGCTGGGAGGCAAATGCAGCAGCTCCGGGCTTCAGAGGCGCACTGGGACTTTTCCGCGGTTGAGGGCTCCGGCGATGGCGCGCAGGTTGACGTTGCAGACCTCGTAGGCATAGGACCGGCTCCATCCGCGGGCTTTGCAGACGGCGCGGAAGTTGCCGCCAAGCGTGCGAGCCGCCGCGAGCTGGGAGAGCATTGCGCGGGCTTTGTTGCATCTGACATGATCCGCCATCCAGCCGATTGCTTCTTCCATCATGGAGACTTGAGACGGGCTTGCGTATTTTCTGCGCGGTTTGGCGTCGCTCAGCTCGGGGCAGACCTCACGCCAGGTCTCAAGTGTTGCCACGACTTTGCTTGACGGGAATGGGGAGCCGACGCAGACAGCGGCAACCTTCGCCGCCTCGCGAAGGCGCTCAAGGACGAGTTCCGGCGTCCATTCGCCCTTGGCATCTGCGGCGGCCTCGGCGGCGGAGACGGCCATTCGCCAGTTGCGGCGCCAGCCCGGCTTGGGCTTCCGCATCACACTGTCTCCCCATCGAGCCAACTGGTCTGGCCGCCGTCCGCCTTCTGCTCTTGCGCCACAGCCTTCTCCTTCTTGACGACCCAGACCCAATTCCCGTCTTTGCCAATGATCCGCTTGGTGAGGAGCGCCTGCCCGATGCGGATGCTCTCCTTCTGGACCTTGGCCTCGTCGTTGAAATCGAGCCGCGCCCAGCGCTCGCGCCATTTTGCCCATTCGACGACGCGCATCCCGGCGGGAAGGCCAAGCCCGGCGGGCGCGTCCTGGCCGTGCTCAAGAAGCGCGTCGTTGAGCGCGCGCATGGCGATCTCCTGCCGGTCGGAGAGATGGCCGCGGTATTTGGCCGGGGCGGCACCACGGCCGCCCACGATCTCAGCCTCGCGCCCCTCTGGCGGGACGACGACGCAGGAGGTTATCGGTTCGCCATCTCCATCCCTGCCAACCTCGATCCCGCCGCGAAGGACAAAGCGCCAGCGCGCGCCGTCCTCGCCGTCCTTCTGCTTCGCGATCCGCGCTTCCCTGATCGGGCGGCCGTCCTCGTCGCGCTTCTCGGGGTCTTTCTCGACAAGGATTACATTTTCCAGGTTCGCGAATATCGAGGTGTGCCCGCGCGGTTTGCTCCCCGATGCGTTCATGTGATGCGTGAGCCGGACGTGCGCCTTCGTAGCCTCGCTGATCCGGTTGCAGCGGGCGAGGACGCGGCTCATGTCTGCGCTCCCGTTCTCGTCGGCGCCGGGCGTGGCGGCGGAGAGCGTGTCGATGTCGATGAGCACAAGGGGGAGATCAAAGAGCGCGCCGAAGGTGTCGTTCCAGCGCTTGCATTCGTCGATAAATGCGTCGAGCCCCTCATCCGAGCTGTGCAGATCGAGGACGCCGGGCATGAGGACGAAGGGGAGCTTTTCCGCCGGGTCGAGGCCATGGTGCGCGCGATAGGCCCGGATGCGCTTCTTGAGGCCCATGCCGCCCTCGCCGGCCTGATAGATGACGCCGCCGCGAATGGTCTGCCGGCCCCAATATGGGACGCCGCGCGCGATGGCGAGGTCCATATCGAGCGCGAGGAACGATTTCCCGGATTGCGAGGCCCCGGCAAGCATGGACCGCTCGCCCTTGGTCAATATGCCCTTGATGAGCCATTCGTGCTCTGGCCCCGGCCGGTCCATCTCCCACCACGGGATGGCGCCGAAAGCGGAGACAATCGGGCGGGCGTCCCAGGGGACGGCGTGCGTCTCGACAAGCTCGTAGAGGCGGGCCGATGTCCCGCCTGCCTGTACCCAATCGAAGATGTCCTCTTTCTCGCCAAGGCGCTCGATGGCGGAGAGATCGAGGACGCGAACCCGGCGGGCAACGGGGGCGGTCTTCTCGCCGGCGAGCTGCCCGTGCTTCCGGCCGGGTGCGTCGTTGTCCGGGATGATGACGATATCGGCGTCGCGGAAATGTTCGGTTAGCTCGTCCCACCATTTGCCCGCCCCCATGGGGTTGCAGGTCGCCGGGATGCCGAGCTGATCGCGGGCGGCGTCAACACATTTCTCGCCCTCGATGATGAAGACGGTGCGCTCCTGCGCGATGTCTTCGAGCAGCTCCGGGAGGCGGTAGGGGACGATCTTGCAGCCCTCAGTATTCCAGACCCATTCGCCGTCAGGACCGCGGTGCCGTTGCGAGAAGCGCTTCCTCCGCTTGCCGTTGCTATCGGCCGCCTCGTAGCGCATCGTTTCAAAGACGGGCGCGCCCCCGGCG
>JBNKTW010000044.1:0-32048 GCA_050298295.1 Rhodomicrobiaceae bacterium | reverse complement strand
AAGACGCCCGCTTTGAATATCGCCGAGCAAACCGGTCAGACTCACCATACCCCTCCACCCGCAAGACGCCGTTCCGCTTCCCCCGGCGCGATCTCCCCCCGCCGGATGCCCGCAAAAAGCGCTAGTAAATCGTTGTCATCCGGCTCGCGGGCGTCTGTTCCGGCCGGCTCCGGAATTTTGACGGTGTAGCCGGTGAGCCCCGCCACGGGTGCGCCTGCGCCGTCGAGAAGCCACAGGTCGAAGCAGGCGCTTTCCCTACCGCTACCGCCGGTCTGGCGCACGTAGGCCGAACAAGACGCCGGAAGCGGCTGGTACAGATTGAGCGCGGCAACGGAGAAAGGCATGAGCGGCACACCTGCCCCCGGCGCGCCAGTGCGGCCCGCGAGCAATAAAGCGCATTGGATGGCACCATCAATCGCGGCAAAAGCAACGCGCCCAGCATCCACGCCGGCCGTTGCGATCTCCGCGAGTGCTTCACCGTCTCCCAACAGACAGCGGCGGATGCTCCAGGAAGCGGACTCCACACCTATCTCCCTGAGCCGTCGGATTGCAGCTTCTCCTTCCACCGGCTCGCGGCAACGCGCTTGCAGGGCGGCAAGATTGTAGGAAGGCGCGGGCGGCGGGGCACTGTGCACAATGCGGCCCTGGCTGTGGATCGCGCTCGTGGCACCGGAGCGCACGCTGATCTCGAACTCGGTTTCGTGTCCGTCCGCGAACAGGGCAATCTCCAGATCGCCCGTCCCGGTCAGGGCGGCAGGCCGGTTCCACGCGACATGCCGCAGCCCTGTTACCGGCCTTTCCTTCCAGACTCCGGCTGCTGCGCACACCAGCTCTGGAACCGCAGACGGCGGCAGTATCGGCGTTCCTCCGAGCGTCACGCCCCCGAGGGGGGATGATGCGGACAAGGGCGCCACGAACAGCCCCTGGGCGGCCGTCGAGCAGTTGCGCACCAGCAAGGGATGCACGCGCGGGGCAGCGGGCGAGAGACGCTCAGCCGGAGTGAGCCAATAGCGCTCTCTGGCGAAGGGATAGGCCGGAAGATCGATCGGGCGCAGGCTCCCCGCCGCGGGTTCCTCTGGCAGACCGGCGCCCGCCACGTATTCCGCAGCCAGGATTTCGGGCGATATCTCACCAGGCAGACAGCGGGAGGAGGCGGATTTGCTTTCCTTGGCGGTCCCGTGCCATGTCCCAGCAGCGGCCCCGTCGCGCAGCCAGTCGCGCAGCCGTCTGGTCAAGCCCGCGGCCGTTGAAGCGACCACGGCCAAACGGCGGGAGAAATGGGCGCGCCCGGATGCCAGGGTGTGAGCCGCATCGGCCAGCGATGCACCGTTTTCCCCATCCTCAAGCCAGAGCAGCAGATCGTTCACCCGCTGCCTCAGTGCCTCGTCCGTTTTGGCAGAGAGCGGGAACACCAGGGGGCGCGCGGGCGCTGTCCCGGATACGGAGGCCACCGGCGGCGCGCTTTCAACCACGACATGGGCATTGCAGCCGCTATGCCCGAAGGCGTTAACAGCGCCGCGCAGTGGCTGACCGGCCGGAGCAGCCCAGGGTATGAGCTGTGTCACGACGTGGAAGCCCGCGTCATCAAGCGCAATTCCTCCGTTGGCCGTTTCGAAATGCAGCGACGGGGGAATCATGCGGTGCCGGAGCATCTCGGCGAGCTTTATCAGGCCCGCTACTCCCGCTGCGGCTCCGGCGTGACCAATATTGGTTTTGACCGACCCTAGACCCCGGCTAGGCCGGTCTCCCGCGTCTCCCAGGGACCGGCGCAGGGCCTCGAACTCGATGGGATCGCCCAGCGCCGTTCCGGTGCCGTGCGTTTCAACATAGCTGATGCTCGCCGGATCGATGCCGGAACGCTGATAAATCTGCGATTGAAGGCGCGCCTGGGATGCCGCACTCGGCGCGGTGATACCATTGGTGCGGCCATCCTGGTTGATCCCCGATGCCTTGATCACGGCACGGACGGGATCGCCGTCAGCGAGCGCCCTGGACAATGGCTTGAGCACCACCACGGCCACCGCCTCGCCCGGCACGAATCCATCGGCGCCCTGGTCGAAGGCGCGGCATTTACCGCTGGCCGAGAGCATCCCCATGCGCGAGAGCGTGATATAGAGGTCCGGCCGCGTCATAACATGAACTCCGCCGGCCAGAGCCAGTTCGCATTCTCCCCGGCGCAGACTCTCGCAAGCCAGATGAACGGCCACCAGAGAGGAGGAACAAGCTGTGTCCACGGCAATGGCCGGCCCCCGCAGGTCCAGGAGATAGGCTATCCGTGCGGCCAACACGGAGTTCGAATTCCCGAGGAAACCTTCGGCGGCGTTCTCGGGATCGATGCTTCCAGGTGCGCCGAAATAATCGGTGGAGCCTTCGCAGCCCGCGAAAATACCGCAGGAGCGGCCAGCCAAGGCTGGAGGCGCCAGCCCCGCTGTCTCCAGCGCCGTCCAGGCTTCCTGAAGGAACAGGCGCTGGCGGGGATCCATCAGCTCGGCCTGCTTCGGAGAGATGCCGAAGAAAAGCGGATCGAATTCGTCAATGCCTTCCAGCAGACCGCCGTGCTTGCAATACGCCCGGCCGGGGCGGGAGCGGTCTGGGTCGTAAAAATCAGCGAGGGGCCAGCGGCTGATGATATCGACAGCGTCGATGCCTCTGACGAGGTTGTCCCAGAACGCTGCCACATTGCGGGCCTTGGGGAACCGTCCGGCCAGACCGATGATGGCAATGTCCTCCTCGCACGTCTTTTGGGGCACCGCCGCCGCTGCAGCAGGAAAAGCGGGGCCGGAAGGGCGGGCTGCAACCGCCTCCGTACTTGGCGCCAGGGCCGCTGCGGCCGCCGGACGCGCCGCCGTCTGGCCGGCCACATGGGCCGCCAGCCTGGCGATGGTTGCCTGCTCGAACAGATCGGTGGGGGTCAGCGCGATCGCGAAATGGCTCGCCACGCGCTTGGCCAAGGTCACCGCCAGCAGAGAATCGAGCCCGAGGTCCATGAGCGGTGTGTGCGCATCAAGATCCGCCGCCGGCAGCTGCAGGATTTCGGCGACAAGCGCCGTTACCCCGGCTTCAGCGGCAGCGCCGGCATTGGGCGCCGCTGCCGCCGCCGGAGGCGCCGCCGTCTGGCTGGCCACATGGGCCGCCAGTCTGGCGATGGTTGCCTGCTCGAACAGATCGGTTGGGGTCAGCGCGATCGCGAAATGGCTGGCGACGCGCTTGGCCAAGGTCACGGCCAGCAGAGAATCCAGCCCGAGGTCCATGAGCGGTGTGTGCGCATCGAGTTCCGCCGCCGGCAGCTGCAGGATTTCGGCGACAAGTGCAGTCACTCCGGCTTCAGCGGCAGCGCCGGCATAGGGCGCCGCTGCCGCCGCCGGAGGCGCCGCCGTCTGGCTGGCCACATGGGCCGCCAGTCTGGCGATGGTTGCCTGCTCGAACAGATCGGTTGGGGTCAGCGCGATCGCGAAATGGCTGGCCACGCGCTTGGCTAAGGTCACGGCCAGCAGAGAATCCAGCCCGAGGTCCATGAGCGGTGTGTGTGCGTCGAGATCCGCCGCCGGCAGCTGCAGGATTTCGGCGACAAGTGCAGTCACTCCGGCGGCGGCAGCGCCGGCGTAGGGCGCCGCCGCCGGAGGCTCGCGTGCAGCTACGGCCGGGCCGCAATGCTCGGCCCCGGAAGCCTCATCCCGGCATGCCGCCATTGCCGTTTGCAAACGTATCAAGCCATCGCTTCGGGCGATGAACACGTGGTGGCCGATGCTCCCGGCTAAAGCTTCAGCCGGACCGCGGGTGAGCACCGCGTCAAAGCCCTCTTCGCTCAGCAGGCGGCGCCATTGGTGCGGGGCCAGAAGCGGAGCATGAGGCAGCCGCAGCTCCGCATCGTTGAAGCGCCACCACCCTTCCAACAGACCGAAACACACGGTGGCGAAGGCATGGGGGTGGGTTAATTCATTGAGCACAAGCCAGCCGCCCCGGGCCAGCAGGCTCTTCGCGCGCTGCAAACTCGCACGGATATCGCGGGTCGCGTGCAGAACGTTGGTGGCCAGCACCAGATCGTATCCGCCCTCAGGGGCCGCCCGCCCCCTGTCAACAGGCGCCTCGATATCGAGGGTCTGGAAGCACATGAAAGGATGGTTTGCCCCGAATTTCTCCTCTCCGTATTGGGTGAAGGCTTGCGAAACGTCTGTGTAGACATATTCCAGGCGATTTCCGAGGTGGGCGATATGGGGCAAGAGCGGGCGAGTGGTCCCCCCCGTTCCAGCGCCGATTTCCAGGATGCGTATCCGCTCGCCGGGGGCGAGGGTTGGCAGGCGCTGGGCGGCATACGCGGTCACGGCCTGGATTGTCAGTCCGTTGGCGTAATCGGCGAAGACATTGCCGGCGTAGATGGGCGCCACCAAGTCCATGCAGGCGTTGGGGAAGATGACGCTGGTCGCCTTAACCGCTCCGCGCAGGATTTCCGGATAGCGCGCGAGGCACGTCCGGATCAGATGCACATGGGCCGCGATTTCCGGGTTGTCCTCCGGCAGGGGCTGGGCTCGTTCACCGGACGCTGCTGTCTCCGGGGCGCCGGCCAAAGCGGTGGTGCGCACGCGCTCACCGTCGCGGACCAAAAAGCCCCCCTGCGCCAGCAGCTCCAGCAGGGCATCGAAAAGACGGCTGTAGGAAGCAATGATCCCCAGTTTCTGGCGCAAACTGGAAACAACGTGCTCCTCGCCAGGCTGCCGGAATGCCCCCATGGTTTGGAAAGCGCGCAGCAAAGCGAGGCGGCCGTAGTTTTCGAGGGTGCGCAGGGAATCTGCCAGTGCGGTTTCGCCGGCGGCGGGCGCGGGCAGACTCGCCAGGCTTTCGATCGGAGGCGCCTTCACCGCGCGCACCTGACGCAGACACCAGCGGTTCTCCGCCCCCATCAGGCGCAGAACATGCTCGCCCGCGTGGAGAGCCAGCACCTGGGGAGCCGCGCAGGGAAGTATCCGCCGCACCGCTTCGATCCCCTCGCCGGGGGTGAGGGGCACCGCGCCCTCGACTTCACTGCTGGCACGGCGGACATCGGCGTCCAGCCGGCCTTCGTTGGTCTCCCAGTATCCCCAGTTCACCACCCGGACCGCACAGTCAAGCCTATGACGCAGGACTTCAGCCAGAGCATCCTGATACTGGCAGGCCGCCGCATAAGCGGAGCGTCCCGCATTGCCGGTGAAGGACTGGGCCGACGAAAACATCATGAGGAAATCCAGAGGTTCTCCGGCCAGGACACCGGCCAGTGTCAGAACCCCCTCACGCTTGGGCGCCAGGGCCGCCAGAAGATCGCCGTCATCCATCTCAGCGGCGGGACGCGGGGCGAAATGCATGGCCGAGTGGATCACGCCATCGATCCGGCCGAACCGCTCCTTGATTTGGGCAAAAGCCGAAGAAAGCGCTCTGGCGTCAGACAAGCCGGCGCGGAGATAGATCACCTCGCCGCCCGTTTGGCGCAATGCAGCGAGAATGGGATCGCTTGCGGTGTCGCGCGGGGACCGCCCCAACAGGGCCAGTTTGGCCTTGAAAGCCGTAGCGAGATAGCGGGCGAAGACCTGGCCGACGCCTCCCATTCCGCCAGCGATCACATACACGCCGCCGGGCTTGAACGCACCTTCCGCCGGAGATGGAAGCTCCGCAGGATGCAGAATGCGAACATATCGCTTGCCATTGCGCCAGGCGGCCGCGGTATCCCCCTCCGGCACGAGCGCGTCAAGGCAGCGGGCATCGAATTCCCCGGTGGCGCTCAGGTCCAGCCGCGAGACGGACCAGGCGGGATATTCCTTCGCGACACACTGAAGGAAACCATGCAGACTTGCCCCCTCGGGATCGGGCACCTCGCCGGGTAATGCCGCATAGGCCCCTGTAGTGATCAGATTGAAGGAGAGCGGACGGTTGCCGGAGCCGTCCTTAATCAGCCCCTTCGTCAAGCGGAACAGGTTTAAGACCTGCGGAGAGCCAGCCTTCGTCCCGGCGGGGCCTGCCAGATAAAAGATGACATCGGTTTCACCCGCCTGCGCCAGGAAAGCCTCGCTTTCTTCGGCTGGGATTCTCTCGACCGGGCCATGGAACCGCTCAAGCATCTCCGCCAGCGCCGGTGAGCCTCCGGCCATGACCGCGATCACGCGGGCGCCATGCCGGCTGCGGGGTTCACCTGGAGCGGCAGGTTTTTTCATCCAGAGGGGAACGTAAAGGTAGCCTGCCAGAGCATCCGGGAGGGGCGCAGAGCCAGCCGTGTCAGAAGGTGCCGGTCCGGCAGATGAAGCGGCGGAAACCGCTGGGGCTGGCAAAGGAACCCAGTAGCTTTCCTGCTTGAACGGATAGGCAGGCAGAGAGAGCCGGCGGCTACCGGGATCGAGGATTTCGAGCCACTGCGGCAGTTCGCCCTGAATATAGCCATGGGCTAGTGCCGAAAGACGGGCGCGGCGCTCATCGGCAGGGGGAGCGCTGGCCGGAATCGCCCGGCCGTGCAGCTCTGCGCGTAGAGCCGCCTGCAACTCTTCCAGGCTCGCCGCGACGAACGCCCGGCGATGGGTAAAATGGGTGCGCCCGAGGCTCAACGTGAACGCCAGGTCGCCCAGACGGCACTCTCTCCCTCGCGCGCTGTCGAGCCACCCCAGTAAATCCTCGATACGGCGGCGCAGAGCCGTTTCGTTTCGTGCTGAAACCGCCAGCAAATAGGGACGGTTTGGCACCTCGGGCGGCCGTGCGGCTTCAGCCGGGGCTTCCTCAATGACCAAATGGGCGTTGGTTCCGCTGAACCCGAAAGAACTGACGGCGGCCCGGCGGGGCGCAGGACCGGGGTTCCAATCGGTCAGGCGGTCTACGACGTAAAAGGGACTATTGGCGAAATCAATGCGATCGTTGGGACGGCTGAATGCGATCGATGGCGGAATACGGCCATGGCGCATCGCCAAGAGCACTTTGATCACGCTGGCTATTCCAGCCGCGGCGATGGCGTGTCCGATATTCGTTTTTACCGACCCGATGGGGCAATCCCCCCGGCGGTCTGTGAAGTGGCGAAAGGCCGCCGTCAATGCCTCGATTTCGATCGGATCGCCTAGCTTC
Organism: Rhodomicrobiaceae bacterium; assembly: GCA_050298295.1. Taxonomy (GTDB): domain Bacteria; phylum Pseudomonadota; class Alphaproteobacteria; order Rhizobiales; family Rhodomicrobiaceae; genus Rhodomicrobium. Next base: position 24,977 of record JBNKTW010000044.1, on the reverse strand, counting down.
GTGCCAGTGCCGTGCGCCTCGACATAACCGATGGTCGCTGGGTCAATCCCTGCCCGCCGGTAGACATCGATCTCCAAATCGGTCTGTGCATTCAGACTTGGCGCAATAATTCCATTGGTGCGGCCATCCTGATTGGTCCCGAAGCCGCGAATAAGCCCCAGAATCTGGTCGCCATCCCGCCGCGCTGCTGCGAGCGGTTTGAGGACTAGGACGCCAACTCCCTCGCCAGGTACGAATCCGTCGGCCCTGGCGTCGAAGGCTTTACAGAGCCCGTCAGGCGAAAGCATGCGGGCATTACTGGCAGCCACATGCAGGTTCGGTGTGGCCGAAATGAAGATGCCGCCCGCGAGAGCCTGGCCGCATTCCCCGGCAAGCAGGCTCTGACAAGCCATATTGATGGCAACGAGGGATGAGGAACAGGCCGTATCGGCACTAATCGCCGGCCCTCTGAGGTTCAAGACATAGGCGACGCGGCCCGCCACGACCGAACCGGCATTGCCCCAGAAGGCTTGCGCTTCTCTGGCGACACCAGCCAGGATCAAACGCTGCTCATAGTCCCCCGCCATGATGCCGGCGAAGACACCGCACCGGCTTCCGGAAAGACTGGCGGGGTCGTAACCGGCATTCTCAATGGCGGCCCAGCATTGTTCGAGGAACAGGCGCTGGGCCGGATCGGTGAGCAGGGCCTCCCGGCCGGACATGCTGAAAAAAGCTGGGTCGAACTTATCAATGTCCGCGATGAAGCCGCCCCGGGAGCAGTATGTTTTGTCTAGCTTGTCCGGGTCGGCGTCGAAGTATGCGGCCGCATCCCAGCGCTCGGGCGGCACTCCGGTAACCGCCGACCGGCCTTCAGCCAGCAAGCTCCAGAATTCATCCACATTGCGGGCGCCGGGGAAGCGTCCTGCCATGCCGATCACGGCAATCAGCTTTTCGCCGCTGGTGTCTTTCTGACGGACACAATCTTCCGCCCCGGCGGGCCGCATCGAGGTAAACGCGTCTTCAGGGGGGAGCACGGCCACCGCCGGGTTGCCGGTGTTGGCGCGGTCTTCGAGGCTCTGGTCAGCGGAGTTCAGCGAAAGGGCGGGAACCAGGACTTGTGTCTCGTCCTCAGCGGGGGCCACAGGAAAGGTGGGAATGAAGACGATATCGTCCGGGTTCCCTGGATGAGACAAGCGAACGCTGCGTAACATTAGCTCTTTTACGTTAGTTGCTGGATCATAATAACGGAGCGGGCTTTGGGTCCGTCAGGGATTGACTTCGCATGGCTCAGTAACGCCAGGAGAGGCCAGTGTTACCGCTCGCCGCAAATGGCTGATCGCCCCTTTCCGCCCAGTCCGGGGAAACGGTGCGGCAGCAACCTGCTCTCCTGCCAGATTACGCCAGAACATTGCGCTATCATCGGCCTCCGGAAACCGGCCGGCCAAGCCCGCTAAGGCACAGCGCAATTTGCAGATAAATTCTTACGGCCACGCCTATCCCGGCACCCATGCTCTCCGCATTGCCGCACGGAAGCAAGGTTGACAAATAATTGAAGTTGATCAGTCATGCCGCCCCCCAAGCTCAACGCAGAACTATCACACCGTTCAAATATCAGAATGCTATAGCTATCATGCAACCAATATAGCACGCGCAACAATATTGCTCTATCAATATAAAAACGTAACATTATATAAGACAGTTATGAATTTTATTCACGTTCAAGCATGCAGTCAACAACATTGACTGAGACATATCGTCATTCTGTGCCAAAAAATAAGCAATGATTGTCATAATTCCGACAATATTTTACCTACTCCCCTGAACTGGCACCGATTTCATTAAGCGAACCCGGCTATTTCCAACCTTTTGAAGGGGAGGCTATGGATATGGCACGGAAGCGTTTTACGACGGAGCAGATTATCGGGATGCTACGCGAGGCGGAGGTTCGTCTGGCGCAAGGGCAAACCATCGGGCTGATTTGCAAGAACCTGAGTATATCGGCGCAGAGCTATTACCGCTGGCGGCTTGATTGCGGCGGGCTGAAGCTGCATCAGGCTAAGCGGCTGAAGGACCTTGAGCGGGAGAACGAGCGGCTGCGGAAGGACATATTCAGTGCGCGATTATGACCACCATTACACAACCAGCGATTCTAAAACTGCCTAATTTTCCTAAAACTGGCGGATTTTTGGGATTCCCTAGAGGAGCGAACGGTGTTTCAAGATCCTATGGGGAGGTGGATAGCGACCAGCGCTCTGGCAGAGTGAGGTTGCGACCACCCACTCTGGAGACGACCATGCCAACCGTAGCTGACCGACCCGAAGCGCCGACCGCTATCCAAACCAATCTTGCCGCAATTTTCATCTCTTTGGAATTGAGCCGCTCCATCTGGCTGCTGACATCGCTGTCGCCGGGTGGCGGTGAGAAGATGTCGAAGCATTCTGTGCCTGCCGGGGATGTTGCGGCGTTGCTGGCGCGCTTTTCTGACCTGAAGCAGAAAGCGTTGGCGCGGACCGGGAAATCCTTTCCAATCATCGTCATTCAAGAAGCGGGTCTCGACGGCTTCTGGCTTCATCGCGTGCTTGAGAGCGAGGGCATCGAAAGCCACGTCGTCGATCCGGCCTCGATTGCAACGTCGCGCCGCCGGCGGCGCGCCAAAACCGACAGGATCGACGGCGAGGCGTTGCTTCGTGCGCTGTTGGCGTTCAAGCGCGGTGAACCGAGAGTATGCGCGATGGTAAAGGCACCGACGCCTGAGGAAGAAGATCGCCGCCGCCTTTGCCGCGAGCGCAAGGTTCTGATCGCCGAGCGGGTCAAGCATGTCAACCGAGTGAAGGGGTTGTTGTTTTCGCAGGGCGTTTCCGATTACGAGCCGCTGCGCCGTGATCGCCGCAAACGGCTCGACGAACTGACCACGGGCGACGGGCGTCCCTTGCCGGCGCATCTCAAGACCCAGATCAGTCGCGAACTTGATCGGCTCGAACTGCTGCTGGATCAAATCAAGGCGGCGGAGACCGAGCGGGATGCGCTGCTCGCCGAGCAGCAAGCCGCTGCCCCAGAGCCGGCGGGGATGATGTTGCTCCAGATCAAGGGGATCGTGGAGGAGTTTGCCGCCAGCATTTGGTTGGAGGCGCTATTCCGCCACTTCGACAATCGACGCCAACTGGCGTCTTACGCCGGTCTGGCGCCGACGCCCTGGCAAAGCGGATCGGTCGATCACGAGCAGGGTGTTTCCAAAGCCGGAAATCCGCGATTGCGAACCACTCTGATCCAACTCGCCTGGCTATGGCTGCGGCATCAGCCGCAATCGGCGCTGGCTCTGTGGTTCAAAGAACGGGTTAGCCGCAACGGCGGCCGCATGAAGAAGACGACCATCGTGGCGCTGGCGCGCAAGCTGCTGGTGGCGCTATGGAAATATGTCACCGCCGGCGTCGTCATCGAGGGAGCCGTGATGAAAGCCGCTTGACAACAAACGCTCGCCAGATTCTCAAATCTACCAGAACCTGATCAGTTCTGGCGGATCCGGGTGGACGAACCGCACCTTCGCATGGCCTTAACAGCCGCTTTCAAGAATGGTCTCGTCCTCCTGAGCCCCCGTCCGCCGCAAGCGGGATATTGGTGCAGCCGTCGCGCGCGGCGACCGAATGTGAGGTTGATCTGGCGAGGAAACGGCCAGGTCGTGCAGTCGGGCTCAGACCTTGGATGCCGAAACAATCGCTGGAGTATTATTTATGCGGGATTCAATCTCGGCCCTTGACCCAAGCCTCCCCATGTGAGATAGGGATGAGCCTGCTTGTATCCCTTTTGAAGGAACTTAAGGAAGTCTGGCGATGACGTTGGCCGCGTTCAATCTGCTGGCCTTCGCGTGGCACTCCATCCCCGACTGCCCCGGCCCGCCGTGGCAAGCCGCCCGGGAAGCCGCCGCCAAGCGGACGCGGTTCTTCTCAACCATCGTCTCCCTCACCGCCTTCGCCGTTTTCCCTTCCTGGCCTGTCTTCCTAACCTCCCTCGCTACCTTCGAAATCCCTCCAAACCTGCTTCAAAAACAAAAATAGGCCGTTCACCCCTGGAAAATGGCAGTTTTAGAATCGCTGACAACGCATTGACTCACTTTTATGATTTATATATCATTCGCAAAATTGCGCATGTTTGGCGAGGAATTACAGCAGATTGCGATGGCCTGAGCGAGGACTGCGATTCGAGGTGCCATCATGTTCAAGCTACTACCTGCACTGACGTTCGAATTCGCGAGGTAAAGCAGCAGATGATTTGTCATATATTATTGGCAAAGCTGAGCGAATTGATATACTTTTGATTTTTTTACCCCTCCGCAATCTAGATAGCTTTTCGTGCGCAAGCAGGGGCAGAAATTCACACGCCAAAAGCATTCAATAGTCGCGGTTATCGCTCGTGTATTCGCAGATCAGCAGATTAATTATTTGTGCAGCGCTAATTGCGCAGTTAGAAGTGGAGTATCGATTGAATACGAGGAAGTTATGAATGACGGCGAGTCCTTACCACCTAAATCATTGAGCAGTGGAGTATCCGCCTCCAATGATCTAATGGGACGCCGCTATGACACACTTGAGATGGACCGGACTGATGGCGTGCTTCGCATCACTCTGAACAGGCCGGAACAGCGTAACAGCATCAACGCCGCCATGGTTGCGGAGCTGACCGGGGTATTGACCGGCGCCAGCCGCCTCGACAACATCCGGGTGATTGTTTTATCGGGCTGCAAAGGATACTTTTGTACCGGTATGGATTTTCATGAGTTCACCGCTAACGGTGCCATGGAAGCAGAGACCGGCGCCCGTACAGCACTGGTGGATCTGCAGCATTTTCACGCCTTTGCGGCCTTGCTTCACTTATTGACGTCCATCCCGAAGATCGTCATCGCGGAGGTCGATGGTTTGGCACTCGCTGGAGGAATGGGGCTAGTAGCCGCGAGCGATGTGGTGGTGGCCAGCCCCCAATCGCAGTTCGGCCTTCCAGAGGCTTTGTGGGGACTTGTCCCTGCGATAGTCATGCCGTTCCTGGTCCGTCGTGTGGGATTTCAAACCGCTTATCGTCTATCACTGACAACGCTGCCCATCAGTGCGGAAAGGGCGCAAGCAATGTCGCTGGTGGACGAGACCGGCAGCGATCCAAGGCAGACTATCATTGCAATGACCCGACGGCTGCTCCGGCTTGATCCTCAGACTATCGGCGATATCAAATCCTATGCCCGCAGCCTTACGCCTATCGGCCCCGGCGTAACCGAAGCCGCCGTGGTTGAAAGCGCGAGGGCCAGCATGGATGCCAAGGTCGTTCACAACCTCACGCGTTACGTGAAAAGCGGCATCTTCCCATGGGAGTAACACTGCCCTCCGGGAAGGCCGTATCCTTATACACATTGCAAGAGCATAACGATTTCCGGGGGTGTTTCCCTTTGCCTCCTGCCACATTGTCCTCGCTTCCCGGCATCGGCACAGGCACGGAGTCATCTCGCGGATGGAACGGCTCTTCACCGGGCAGCAGAAAATCGCTCCTCCTGTTTCCCGCTCAGGCAGGCCAGATGATGAGGCTGGCGATGCCGGTTTCGTCTTCCAGCGTGGAGAAGATCGCGCCGGCACCGGGGCGGCGAGGCGCATACGCGCTCTGCTGGACGGGCAGGAGGTGAAGATCGCCGCCATCACGGCTTCGGCGTTCAAGGAAGAACTGCCTGAACTGTTCGCGGCCGGCATGAACGATTTCGTGCGCAAGCCCTGCCGTGTTCACCATTCCGGTAATAGGGGCAAAAGTCCGGGCATCCCGCTTCGCCAATCCCAGTCAATTAATGGCGTATCTTGGGCTTACACCCAGTGAACGCTCCACTGGCGGCAGCTTCAAGCGAGGCCCGATCACCAAGGCTGGCAATAGCCGGGCGCGCCGGATGCTGGTTGAGAGCGCCTGGGCACAAGCGCTTCGCTTCCTCCGATGCACGATCCAAGTTTGTTCACTCTCGCCGCGGCCTGGTGAAGAGAGAAAAAGTTGCGGGCATCGGGCTTGAAAAAGGACATCAGAGCGACGCCGCGAAGGTCACGCACCGCGTCCCCATTGTCCCACCGGCAGAAATAGTCAGCAAAAACAGCGGCTTGAAAGCGGAATGGTGGACACGACAGGGATTGAACCTGTGACCCTTCGCGTGTGAAGCGAATGCTCTACCGCTGAGCTACGTGTCCAGCACGCTCATAAGATATATCTACGTGGCGCCGCGGCGTTCTGTCAACAGCGGCCTGACCTCTGGCCAGGGCATCTGGGTGAAAAAGGCCATGATAAAATGCCGGTACAGCGCGCTGGATTGCCTCTGCTGAATGCGCGCCGGCGATGCAGCGGCATGAGATGTTCCCCGTATTTCCTTGGAGGGACTGGCGCCGGCATTCAAATCGCTCTCCTGCAGTTGCCCGCCGGCGGCCATCCTTCAAACAACAAACGGAAGGCTCAAGCCCTAATGGGCTAGCGGCTTATTCCGGGCTGCGGCGGGGCTCGAAGCTCCCGGCGAAGCACCACGCGCTTTGGGTTGGGCCGCGTTTTCCGTTCGCGGCCACGGGCTGGCCGGCGCCGCCCTCCCGGCGCTAGCGGCCCGCGCACCGCCGCGCGTGCCTTCGCCCACGAGCACGAACGGCGCCCAGAACGAGGGATGGGCGTTCCATGGCCTCTCCGCGTCATCAACCAGCGCGGCCTGCGAGCGCTGCAGCGCCTTCGCCGGGCCAATATCCGGCCTGACGCTCAATTCCTTGAACGCCGTTGTGGTAAGCATCGTGGCGGCGTAGGAGTCGACCTCCCAGTGGGACACCAGCAGCGACTTGGCGCCAGCATAGAAGAAGGCGCGGGCGAGTCCCGACAGCGCTTCGGCTCCGGTCTCCTCGCCGCTGGCAGTATTGCAGGCCGATAGCACGATCCAGTCCGCGTTGAGCTTGAGCTGCGTAATCTCCGAGGCCGTAAGCAGCCCGTCGTCCTCGCCGGTCGCCTTTTGCGGCGGAGTCAGCACCAGGGCGGGCTCTGCTACCCCACCATTGAGCGACGCGGTCTGGCCCGCGAGCAGGCCGTGGGTTGCGAAGTGGAGCACGCGGTAGCGGTCGAGATGGGCGTGCTTCACCGCGGTTTCCGTCGCCGCACTGCCGGTCAGTACACGGCCCACCCGTGCGTGCAAGCTTTTGGCTACGCAACCAAGCTCAACAGCCGCTTCCGGCAGCGGACACAACTGGCGCAGCATACTCACATCCCCGAGCCCGCCGCGGAAATAGGCGCCGAGGCTCCGGGCCGCCCAGCCGCGCTTGGCCGGAGCGGAGCCTTCCGGCGCGCCTTCGCCGGGACAGGTCTTGGGCGGTTGCGCCTCGCTGCATTTTGGATTGCCGTCTAGCGCCGGATCGCCATAGCCAACGAATGGCTCGGGAGCACCTTCAGCCTTTGCTTCCTGGCGCAGAACCGAAAGGCTCGGCACCGACGGCAGCACCGAGACGGCGTGCTCGCGGCCCAGCCACTTGACGCCGTGATAACCTTCCCAGCCGGGCAGCGCTTCGGCCGGCTTCTCCGTTACCAGCGCCTGGAGCGGCAGCGAGGTGAGAGAGCCGGAGGCCGCGATCAGGAGACGCTTCCCTTTGATGAGATCAGCGAACGGCCCGAACAGCCCCTGGTAAAGCTTGTAAGCCCGCTCAAGATCGTAAGGCAGCGGCTTGTCCGGGTACTCGTTCTTCGCCTTGACCGCCTTTTCGCAGGCCGCCGCGCCATCATCCCGCCATGCGGCCGCGTCAAGGCCGCAACGCAGCGCGAACACCGCTTCGGCCATGGCCGCGCCGCCAAGGTTGATACGTGCCCATCGGACCTTCTTGTGAGTCACAACCCAGGCGATGGTTTCTCCCAGCTCGCCGCTCTTCGATGGCGTGTCCAGGATCAGCACCAGCGCCTCGGCCGGCTTGAGCAGTCTCTGGACCTTCGCCACACTCAAGGGTGTTGGATTGACCAGCTCGGCGTATTTCGGAAACCGCTTGAGCAGCGCGGCGTCGATCTCTTCGATGCGCTTGCCGATAACAGCCACACGCTGGCGCATCTCCCGGTCCTTGCCCTCTTGCTGCCGCCGGGCTTCGGCGGAAAGCGAGACAGCAGCGAAAAGGCGGGCATCCATCTCGCGGCGCTCGTTCGCAAGATCCTGGCGCTCGCGGGCAAGCTTCGCCAAAGCCGGGTCGCTTTGCGGCCGCGCGGCCATTTGCGCAAGGGCACCTGCGGCGGCGGAATGCTGCGCCCACTGGGCCATCACGAAGAGACTACCGCGCAGCTTGGACTCGGAGGCCGGCTCCACCGTCGCCAAGCGGTGTCCTACCTTCACCAATTGTGTGAACACCGCGGTAGATCCGGGGTCCTTCTCGCTGGCAGGCTCAGAACGGCCGCCCCGTTTGAGCGAGGCGATTGCAATCTTTGCGGCGCGGTTCAATAACGCGGCGGCATTCGGCAAATCTTTCGAGTGCAGGAACAGGGCGCTTGTTTGAAACAAGGAGCTTACCAAGCCCGGAGTATCTGGCCCGAGCATGTCCATCAGCTTGTGGTCGAGTTCCATGCCGCGCCACTCCATCACGCTGTAGCGCTTTTGCGCAGCGGGATCGGCGCCCCAGTTGTCGAGGTCGGCCAGCGCGTCGCGCTTGCCGGGGGGCCTCGCGAACAGCTTCTTGTCGGCGGCCGGATTGGCTGACGCAAACTTCATGCCTTCGTCAGCACGTCCTTGCTTCGCCATCAATTCTGCAACGCGGATGCGGAGAGGCGAGGCATCGGTGGTGCCGGCCCCTTTTACCTCCTCGATAAGTGCGATTGCCCGCTTCAAAGCTTCCTCAGCCTCGCCGAAGCGGCCCAGCCGGCCCAGGACGCTCCCCATATTGCCGAGCGCAGCGGCGATCTTGAGCTTGCCGCCCTCCATTTCCCGGATGAGCAGCACGCACTTGAACATCGGCTCCGCATCGTCGGCGAGGTCAACGCTGAAATAATAGTCCGCGAGCTGCTGACACGCCGTGGCCAATTTAGCCCGGGCATTCGCGTCTCCCGGATTGGCCGCGAGTGCCTGCTGCCGCAAGACAACAACGCGCTTGCGCAACGGCAAGGCTTCGGCCCTGCCCTTCCATTTCTCCACCTCGTCCGCTTGTTTCGTCAGCGCGTCAGGGTCCGTACTAGCTTCGGCGGTTTGCCGCCCTGCCTGAGGTTGAGGCACCGCCGCCCGCGCATTGCGGACGATAGCGAGAGCCTCTTGCGCCTTATCCGGTTTGCCGGCCGCCATCATCTGTGCCGCCGCACGATTCAGCTTGGCCATCAGGTCGTCGCGGGTCACCGATGGTCCAAGATCGGCGCCTGGGTTCTCCAGCGCATTCTTGGCGATGGCCAGGAAACGTTCGTTGAGCGGCTCCACCGCTACCGGGCCTTGCAGCAAGCCAAGGAACGTTGCGAGTTGGGCAATTTGGACTCCTGTATAAGGATGGCCGTAGCCCAGATGCTGTTCCGACAAGGCGATTATGCGCTGATAGAGTTTCTGCAGATCGCCAATCCGGGCCCTGAGGAGATAAGCCGTCGATTGCATGGTCAGCGCCTGGGACACATCCGTATCGTCGGGCCTCATCTTCTTCGCCGCGATGCGTGCTTCAGCATAATCGAAGAAGCGGCCGAAATACTGGTCCGAGTCGCCGAATTTCTTCTGGCTTGAATATACAACGCCCAGGGCGAGCAGAATTTTGCCCAAGCTTGGGCGTTTGTCCTCGCCGGGATATTTCTCCCTGAGCGCCAGCGCACGCTTGAAAAGAGCCTCCGCCTTATCCCAACCGGTTTGATTTGCTGGCCCGCCAAAGCCGCCTTGACCGGCGAGGATCGTGGCAACCTTGATGGCGCCAATGTTGACCAGCGGCGCGATCGCCGCTTCAGAATCGGGGCCGAGCTTCTGCTCCGCGATGGCGAGCGCCTTTTCCGCCAGGGGAAGCGCTTCCGCGTTCTTGCCGGCATCGCGCAGTGCTTGCACCTGCTTTACAAGGGCTTCGATTTCCTGCTCCGGACCTGCTACCGCTGCGCCCGTGCCCGCCGCCAGCCAAACGGCCATCGCCGCAGCAACCGCAATCCCGCGCCACCAAGCCATGCCAGCGTCTCCCCAACTTGTGTACATATGTTTTTTCGTGCACAAACGTTATGGGCGCTTTGGGGCCAAAGACAGGGCTTTTTGTGGCGTCCTGTTCCGTCCACGGACGCAGTTGCCGCTCCCCTGGCGAGGTTTCTCCCAAGTCCGCCGGCCAGCGGCACGGCATATCCGCCATGCGCTGAAAAGCACCCGCCACCCGGATAGTCCATTGATGCAACACGAGGAAAGCCGCCAGCCGGGAGCAAGTTAAGCCTGCGCTTCAAAACGCCTCATGCCGTCACTTCTTGCCTTGCGAAACTCGCGGCGATTTGCTCAAGATGCGAGCATTGGGAGGACTTTGGCCATGAGCGAGAGTGGGCTTGGCGCGAGCCAATATGCAGAAGTTTACGCGAGCTGGAAGCGCGATCCGGAGGGGTTCTGGGCTGACGCCGCCCGCGACATAGATTGGTTCGAGCAGCCGGAGCGTATTTTCGACGATAGCCAGGGCATTTACGGCCGCTGGTTCGCGGGTGGCGTCGCGAACACCTGCTACAACTGCCTCGACCGGCATGTGGAGCGCGGGCGCGGCACCCAGCCGGCCGTCATCTACGACAGCCCCGTGACCGGCCAGAAGAAGATTTACACCTATTTCCAGATGCTGGGCGAGGTTGGGACGTTTGCCGGCGTCCTAAAAGAGATGGGCATCGGGAAAGGCGACCGCGTCATCATTTACATGCCGATGATCCCGGAAACGCTGATCGCCATGCTGGCTTGCGCCCGGATCGGCGCCATACACTCTGTGGTGTTCGGCGGCTTCGCGGCCAACGAGCTTGCGGTGCGCATCGAGGATGCCGGCGCGAAGCTGATCGTCACTGCTTCCTGCGGCATCGAACCCAACCGGATCGTGCACTATAAGCCCCTGCTCGATCACGCCATCGGCCTTTCGGCGGTGAAGCCCGAGGCTTGCATCGTCGTGCAGCGCCTGGAGGGTGAGTGCGGGCTGATTGCGGGGCGCGACTACAATTACGCCTCGCTGATGGCAGCCGCCAAGAGCCGCGCGGTTCATGCGCCTTGCGAGCCGATGGAAGCCACCGATCCGCTTTACATCCTCTACACTTCCGGCACCACGGGCAAGCCGAAGGGCGTCGTGCGCGACACGGGCGGCCACATGGTGGCGCTCAAATGGACGATGCACAAGCATTACGGCGTCGTGCCCGGCGATGTGTTCTGGGCCGCGTCGGACGTCGGCTGGGTCGTGGGCCACTCCTATATTGTCTACGGGCCGCTGCTGCATGGGGCCGCCACGATCCTTTACGAGGGCAAGCCTGTTGGCACGCCGGACGCTGGCGCCTTCTGGCGCGTGATTTCGGAACACAAGGTCAAAGCGCTGTTCACCGCGCCAACGGCTTTCCGCGCGATCAAGAAGGAAGACCCGGACGGCGCGCTGCTGGCGAATTACGATCTCTCAAGCTTCAAAACGCTGTTCCTGGCTGGCGAGCGCGCCGACCCAAACACGGTGCAATGGGCCGAAAACCTGCTTAAGGTGCCCGTGATCGACCACTGGTGGCAGACCGAGACGGCCTGGGCCATCGCCGGCAATTGCGTCGGGCTTGGCCGCGCCCCGGTGAAGCATGGCTCGCCGACCTTCCCGCTGCCGGGCTACGACTTGCGCGTGCTGAACGAAAGCAACGAGGAGGTGCAGCCGGGGCAGACCGGCGCGCTTTCCATCCGCCTGCCGATGCCGCCCGGATGCCTGCCGACGCTTTGGGAGAACGACAAAGGCTTCATCGAGAGCTATCTCACCGAGTATCCGGGCTACTATAAGACCGCGGACGCGGGCTATATCGACGAAGACGGCTATGTCTTCGTCATGTCACGCACGGACGACATCATCAACGTCGCGGGCCACCGGCTCTCGACCGGCGCGATCGAGGAAGTGGTCGCGAACCATCCCGATGTCGCGGAATGCGCGGTGATCGGTGTTGCCGACGGCCTCAAGGGGCACGTCCCGGCGGGTTTCGTGCTTTTGAAAGCTGGTGTGGCGCGTGAGGTGCATGTGATCGAGAAGGAGATCGTCGAACTGGTGCGCGAGAAGATCGGCCCTGTCGCCGCTTTCAAGACGGTGCTGACGGTGACCCGCCTGCCCAAGACGCGCTCGGGCAAGATCCTGCGTGGCACCATGCGCAAGATCGCCGATGGCGAGGAATACAAGATGCCCGCCACTATCGACGACCCGGCTATACTGGCGGAAATCGCGGCTGCGCTTAAGGCTAGGGGGTTCCCGGCCCAAACAGCCTGAGCGGTAGCCCAATATCCATGATTACTGAAGCATGTGGCTCAATAATACAGGCATTACTCCTCACTCAGGCCCTCTCCTGCAGGGAGAGGGAGCTTGGGTGTGCCCGTTGAGAGGGTATCCCTTCTCCCAGCGGTACAGGCGCAATGCCCTTATTGCCGAACGCTGATTTGAGGGGATAGCTATGCGTATTGTAAACGCCTTGTGTTTAGCGCTCTTCTGCGCTTCGCTGCCGTTCGCGGCCAGCGCGCAGCAGGCTGCGGACAAGTGGGTCACAGTCTGGGCTGCTTCCGCCCAAGGGCCGTATCCAGCGGGCAACCCGGTCTTCCAACCGGAGCTGCGGCAGGTATTTCCCGAACCCGGGACCGGAGCAAAGGATCAGAGCTTCCGGCTGATCGTCAAGCCAGATGTCTGGGGCCGCGAAACCCGCATCCGCCTATCCAACGCTTTCGGCGCCAAGCCCGTCACCTTCGACGGCGTCTATATTGGCCTGCAGCTTGACAGTTCCGCCGTGGTTCCGGGCACAAACCGGCCTGTAACCTTTGGCGGCTCGGCTAGCGTCACGGTGGAACCTGGCCAAAGCGTATGGAGCGATGCGGCGGAACTGCCTTTCGTGGCGGATGCAGGACCAGCGGGCCTTCAAGGCCGCAAGCTCGCGGTGAGCTTCCACATCGCTGGCGAAAGCGGCCCGATGACCTGGCACGCGAAGGGCCTCACCACATCCTACCTCACGGCGCCGGGCGCTGGCGCGCATGGCGCGGAAGAGGGCGAGGCCAGCTTTCCTTACAGCACCACGTCGTGGTATTTCCTCGATGCGCTCGACATGAAGATGCCGCCAGACACGCGGCTCATCGCCGTCCTTGGCGATTCGCTCACCGACGGCACCGGCTCCACGCTCAACGGCAACGACCGCTGGCCGGATGTGCTCTCCAGGCGGCTGCACGCGAAATTCGGCGATAAGTGTGCCGTGGTGAATGCCGGCATTGGCGGCAACCTGATCACCGGCCCCGCCAAATATAACCCGCAAATGCCCTATCCCGGCGGGCCCGCGGCGCTGCAGCGGCTCGATCGTGACGTGCTGAGCCTGTCCGGGGTTTCCTCGGTGATCTGGTTCGAGGGTATCAACGACTTCAGCAAGAACGGCAATGTCAACGCCGGGGAGGTCAAGAAGGCGATGGCGGATGGTGTGGCCGCGATCAAAAAGCGGCTACCGGGCGTACGCGTGATCGGCGCCACCGTTACTACCGCGCTTGGCAACGCCGGGCCGGCGCATGGCTTTGCCGAGCAGGATCTGAAGCGGCAGGCCCTGAACGATTTTATCCGCGGCTCGGGGGTGTTCGACGGCGTGATCGATTTCGACAAGGTGACGGCCAACCGCGAAACAGGCGAGCTGCGCCCGGAGTTCGTGCCGGATTCGACCGTGGGCGGCGCCGGCGACAAGCTGCATCCCAACCGGCTCGGCTACCTTGCCATGGGGCAGGCCATCGACCTCAGCCTGTTCGGTATCCCGCCGTCTTGATCCGCTGGCGATAGCGGAAAAGCCCTCCGTATCCTGTCCTTTTTTTCACCTGGGGATAGAGACGGCGGAATGAACAACTTACGCGTGTGCTGCCACAAGAACGCCCTTTGCCGGGGACATGAGTCGGAGCGAAACAATCCCGATTCCGTTTCGCGGACAGTGATGACAAGCAGCAGACATTCCCTAATTGCCGTTGCCTTCCTGATGTGCGCCACGCTGCCCGCCTGGGCGGGTGAGGTGCCGGTCGACACCGCCACGCTGAAAGCCAAGGTGCTCGCGCAAACCAACGCCTACCGCAAGAAGAAAAGGCTGCGGCAACTCAAGGAGAATGCCGCGCTCGATGCGGCGGCGGCCGGTTACGCAGCCTATCTCGCCAAGCACGAGGGCATGGGCCACACAGCCGACGGCAAAACGCCCTCCAAGCGCGTTTACGCTCAAGGATATCAATGGTGCTTCGTGGCGGAGAACGTCTGGGGTGGCTGGCGTAAGCCGCAGACGATGCTTGCCGGTGAGGTCGCGCGCAAGGCCATGGCTGGCTGGAAGAAGTCGCCCGGCCACAATTCCAACCTGCTTGAAAAGCGCGTGCGCGACATCGGCATCGGCGCCGCCGCCTGGAAGCAGGCGGACGGCAGGGACGTGTTCCGCGTCGTGCAGGTTTTCGGCAAGGAATGCCCCGGCAAACCGCGTCCCGCCCCAACCTTTAGCGATTTGATCGGCCGGGCCCGCGAAGTGTTCCGCTGAGCCTTTGCCGGCCAGCCATTCCGGGCGCCGCGGGAAATCAGGATAACGCGGGAATGCAGGAGACCAGCCACCTCAAGGCGATCTTTCTGGCGGCGCTGGACGCGGTGGATTCGGGCCTGCTCATGAAGCGGCGCGTCAAGCTGGAAGGAAACCGCTTAGTCGTCGCGGTGGATGCCGCGCGGCACGAGGTGGATCCCGGCGCCTTCAACCGCATTATCGTGCTGGGTGCGGGCAAGGCCTCGGCGCGCATGGCGATGGCGCTGGAGGACATCCTCGGCGAGCGCATTTCCGGCGGCCTGGTTTCGGTCAAATACGGCCATGGCGCGCCTCTGAAACGGATCGAGGTGGTGGAAGCCGGCCATCCCGTGCCGGACGCCAAGGGCGAGGAGGCGGCCCGCCGCATCGCGCGGCTTGCGGAAAGCGCCGGTGAGCTGACGCTTGTTCTCAACATCATCTCCGGCGGCGGTTCGGCGCTGCTGCCCGCCCCCGCGGAAGGGCTGACGCTTGCTGAAAAGCAGGAGATCACCGGCCTGCTCCTCGCTTCGGGCGCGGACATCCACGAGATCAACTGCGTCCGCAAGCATCTGTCGCGCCTCAAGGGCGGGCGGTTCCTGCGCCTCCTGGCCCCGGCGCGCTGCCTCAATTTCATCCTCTCCGACGTGCTGGGAGACCGGCTCGATACCATCGCCTCGGGCCTGACCGCCCCCGATGCCACCACTTTCGCCGATGCGCTGGCCGTGATCGAAAGGTACGGCTTGCGCGGCAGAGCGCCTGTGGCGGCGCTCAAGGTCCTGGAGGACGGTGCCGCCGGCCGCTTGCAGGACACCCTGAAGCCCGGCGATCCTGCCGCCTTGCCGAGCACGAACATCGTCTTGGGCAGTAACCGCACCGCTGTCCTCGCCGCCCGCGAACAGGCGCGAAAGCTCGGCTACAATGCCTTGGCGCTGACGTCTTCGCTCTCGGGCGAAGCGCGCGAGGCGGCCAAGGTGCTTTACGGCATCGCCCGCGATGTGCGCGATCACGGGCTTCTGGTGAAGGCTCCCGCCTGCATCGTGGCCGGCGGTGAAACCACGGTTACGCTCAGAGGGTCCGGCAAGGGCGGGCGCAATCAGGAATTGGCGCTTGCATTCCTTGGCGAGCTGGCCCGGGACGGGCGGCGGGGCGAAGGCATTCATCTCTTGTCCGCCGCGACGGACGGCAGCGACGGCCCAACGGACGCCGCGGGCGCCTTCGCCTCGGCCGCGGTTCTGGCCCAGGCGGACGGCACCGGCCTATCCATCGCCGCAAGCTTGGCGGACAACGATTCCCACCGCTTTTTCGAGATAACCGGACAGCTCCTCAAGACCGGCCCCACCATGACCAACGTTTGCGACCTCCAGATCATGCTTGTTCCCTGAATGGAGGAACGCCGGGCCTGCTGCTCACGGCGCAGTTTTGTCCGGCAGTTGGCGCGGCGGTCATTACCGCGAAGGCTGGAATCCGTCTCTCATAGCAGCCGCCGGAGCCGGGATGAGCGAAAACGGGCGGCGACGCTTTGCGTCAAGCCGCTTCGGGCAGGCGGATCAGGATCTCGATGCGGCGGTTTTCCGGGGCCAGAGGGTCTGCATCATTCTTGAGGTCTCTCTCCGCATAGCCCTTCAAGGCGAGAAACCTGCTATCGCTGACCTTGCCTCTCATCAGCATATAGTAGGTCATCGTGGCGCGATTGGCGGAAAGACGCCAATTGCCGTAGATGTCTCCCGCGTAAGGGCGGGCATCCGTATGCCCTTTGACCACTATTGCGCCGGGATACTTGTTGATGATGCCTCCCAATCGCTGCAAAAAAATCACGAGAGGCGGCGAGGGCACGGCCGAGCCAATCTTGAACATGTTAAATCCCGTACCGTCGCTCAAACTAATGAGTACGCCGTCGATTACAGCCTTGACGGTGATTTCCGGGCCGGATGTTTTGGGTAAAGTTGCAATAAGCTGTGAAACGTCCTTCTCTAACCGTTGTGCTCTTTTTTGGATTTCCAGCTTCTTTTGCGCTTCAGCAGAAACCGGCTCCGTCTTGAGATGAGCCGGTTTCCGCTCGTGGCCAGCAATAGGGCCGGCCTCTGGAGAAGGCGGAGCAGCGCTTGGAAGCTTGCCGTCAGCCCCTGCCCCGGTTCCTGCCTTCGAACTTGAAGCCTGGCCGGCTTGGGTGGCGATGCCGGTGCCCATTTCATACTGCCATGCCGCCGTGATCCAATTAACAACCGGTCGCACGAAGTAATCCGTCAGGAAAAGATCGCGGGATCTACCGTGTCCCATGAGTCCCTTCGGGGCCTTCTCCGTGGCGGCAGCGATGGCGGGGTCTGCTTGCGATGCGAGCACCGCAAGCATCGGGAATGGATTTTGGAGGAGAGCCTCTTCTTCGCGCGCCGCGGCGGTGGCCGCGTATCTTCTGCTGTGCCTTCTGAAAGTTATGACGGCGTGTGGCGCGGGTATCAGCTCTCCTTTCGCACGCCTCCCCTCCATGTCGCGAAGGCCTGGAACATAGGGCGCGGGATCGGTTAGCTTTATTGGATCGAAGTAATTTGCAAGCTGAACGATTCTTTCTTTCGCGGAAAAATTGATAAGCCACATTACCAGGAAAAAAGTCATCATCGCCGTCATGAAATCGGCATAGGCCAACTTCCAGATGGCGTGGTTACCTTCATCTTCGTTTACGTATAACTTTTTTTTCCTGGGCCTTTTAGTTACTGTCTTCTCATTAGGACGCACGTTTCTAAGCGCGCTCTGCAAGGCAAGCCACTCTTTCAACTTGCTCCTGGCCACAGTCTTGACTCCGGAGACCGTAATAAGGGCCTGGCTCCTGCGCGCTCCGCCATCGTACTCAGCGGAATTCAGCGGAATAGGCCCGCGCACCTCGAAGGTCAGGTTCCTTGAAAGAATCGCACCGCCGCGTGAAAAGACCCTTCCAGTTTCCGTTACAGATTTAGCTAAAAGCGCCCTTGGGGCATAACGCAGCGTGCGGGCCGGCGTTCTCGCCCGTGCAACAATTGGCCCCGGGTTCCACCCTCATTTAAACCAGAAGGCCGCGCCAAGAGCCTTGCCAGTAACCGGATTGAATCCGGCCGCCTGACCAGGCCAGACGGCTGGTGGTTCTTGAGGCAGCTCAGGACCACGCTGATGCAGGCGATCATGCCGCAGCCGCCCATCGCGGCCTTGTTCAGGCTCAAAGACAAGCTCAAACGCCACTTGCGCGAACCGCTCCGGGAGCCCGTATATCAGAAGATGATCCTGCTATTCTTGCGTATATGCGGCAGCTCCGGGATGATGGTGACTGAGCAAAACGCCCAGTCCCGCATCATATAACGTGTTGAGTGCGGAGACGCCGCCTGCTATTTCCGCCCCCTGGCTGCCGGCTTGCCGCGCTTGCCACGCTCCTTGGCGGTGGAAACGGCAACAGTCTCCCCAGCGCGCCGGCCCAGGCCCATGGTCTTGGCCAGGTTCGAACGGGCGGCGGCGTAAGCCGGAGCCACCATCGGGTAATCGCGCGGCAAGCCCCATTTCTGCCGGTACTCGTCGGGAGACAAGCCGTAATGCGCCTGCAGGTGCCGCTTGAGGGATTTGAACTTCTTCCCGTCTTCGAGGCAGACAATATAGTCCTGGGTCAGGGATTTCTTGACTGGCACAGCGGGCTTCAGTTCGACTTTCGGCTGCTCCACCTGCTGCAATGAGGCATTGCTCAGCGCCTTGTAGACCGAGCCGATAAATTCGGGAAGCTTTTCGCCGCTGATGGCGTTGTTAGATACATAAGCCGAGACGATGTCGGTGGTCCAGGCTGCTAGTTCGAGTTCGGTGTGCATCGCTTTTATCCTGGGTATTGCCGGGGGCGGGTGAATCCTAAATACAAAGAAAAGCATCAGGCTTCGTCTGTACTGTTTTACTCATATTGCAGATAATAGTTAATACTATGTAACCCAAAAATAGAGCCGGAGGAAGATGGGAACGCTATTTTGCCGCATGCGGCCACGTGAAAGAAAGCACACCTAGCTGGCGGCTGGCTGGTGTTTAAGCTGTATCAGGGACACAGCTATATGCTTATCCCCTCTATATCCTGGGGTTATGTACCATATTTGTCATCCCCCGGTTGATAAACGGCCCTGGAGTTTCCTGCATGAAACTCCACACACCAGTCTTTGTCTTCCTCTTCCGGCGCCAACGGGATGAAACCGGACTGGAGGCCAGAGCGCTCGATTTCTGAACCGCCCGATCTGTATGTCATCGAACCTGAAACCGTCAAGCCCCGTGAGCCGTTGCTTAGTTCATTCGTCTATTATTTCACGGGACGGGAGCCTGTTGCGGGGAAAAACGCCCGTCTGTACCGCCTCTCCACGGTTCTCCACATCATCTATCTTGTCTTTAATTAAGGTGTCATTATCGCCAAATATAGAGACCCCGGCGAATTCGATGCGCGATTTCCTGTCCATTTCAGGATCGAAGCCGCTACTCAGGCAGAACTGCGAGCCGCCGGCCAGCTTGCCGGTATATTTCGCATGACGATCGACATGCAGTATAATCCCAAATCCGGCAGCTAAAGCGCACCGTAGCGCCGGCACCGCCAACTTCCGGAATTGGCCCTGCATGGGCCGGGCCCGTCAGGCGGCCGCGGCGCAACTGCCCGGTTAACGCAAAGTAAAACTGCGCGGGCAACGCGGCATGGTTAATTTGCGCATGGTAAACGCGCGCCAGAAATGTCCCCGTCATGCTTATTCCTCGCGATTTTTATGGATCTTCGCGCGATTTTTATGATTCCAGAATCCCGTTAATTATACGCGCGGTTTTAATATTAACCATAAAACGGTGCATTTTCTTCAAGGACGGACGCGAGGCAAGATGTTTTATCCGTACACTATCAATCACTTACAGTCATGGCAATAGTTCCTGAAGAAACTCCGGCTATAGTGAGCCCATAATAAGCAGGCCGGCAATTGCGTAAAATAGTCAGGATACGGATAGAATGCGGTTAACGGGTACCTAAGCGCTTCAGTACGATGAAGGTCGAGGAGCGGCCTTCGCGCATGGCCTTGGTCTCGTAGCGTGTGACCGGCCAATCCGGCAGCGTGTCCCGGTTCGCGGAGGTGAAGGTCAGCGCCAGCTCGAAGTCCGGGTGATGGAGTGTGTGCTCAATGGCGGCTTCGGCGTAATCGGCGATGTCGGAGGCGAAGCGGAACTCGGCGCCAGGGCGCAACAGGCGCGCCATCGTGGTCAGCAGCGGCGGCGAAAACAGGCGGCGCGCGCGGTGGCGCTTTTTCGGCCAAGGGTCGGGGAAGAGCATGAAGGCGCGGGAGAGGCTTGCCGGCGGCAGCCAGGCGAGCAGCGGGTGCACGTCGTCGTCACGGAGGCGGACGCGGCCTCCAAGCTGCCGGGCCGCGATTGCCGGCAGCGCGGCCACAACGCCGTTCACATAGGGTTCCGCGCCGATGATGCCTATGTGCGGATGTTGTTCCGCCTGCCAGATCAGGTGCTCGCCGGCGCCGAAGCCGATTTCGAGCCAGATTTCTTCGATGGGATCGGAAAAATGCGCAGCAAGTCCAGTTTCGCCCACAGGCTCGCTCAAGCCAAGCCTCAAGCGTGCCAGTTCACCGGTAAGCAGAGAGGTCTTCCGCGCGGACAATTTGCGGCCTCTCCGCCGCCCGTAAGAGCGCAACGGAAGACCGCTTTTCCCGCCGGACGCAGTATCCGGCGGGATTTTGTCTTCAGTCTTCATCTCAAACTCACGAATAACTCATGAGTAATGCAGCGAAATGCGCGCGCATTTGCCGCAACCGTTTGAGCCTAGCTCAGGGCCTCTTTCAGCGCATCAACAAGGTCGAGGCGCTCCCAGGAGAAGCCGCCATCCGCTTCGGGCTTGCGGCCGAAATGGCCGTAAGAAGCGGTGCGGCGGTAAATCGGCCGGGAAAGGCCCAGGCGCTCGCGGATGCCGCGCGGGCTCAGGTCGATCACTTCCGTGATGGCGGCCTCAAGCTTGTCCTCCTCGACACGGCCCGTGCCGTAGAGGTCCGCGTAGATCGACAGGGGCTTGGCCACGCCGATGGCATAGGAGAGCTGCAGGCAGCATCTGTCGGCAAGCCCAGCCGCGACGACGTTCTTGGCGACGTAACGCGCCGCATAAGCCGCCGAGCGGTCGACCTTCGTGGGGTCTTTGCCCGAGAACGCGCCGCCGCCATGCGGAGCCGCGCCGCCGTATGTGTCGACGATGATCTTGCGGCCGGTCAGGCCGGCGTCGCCGTCCGGGCCGCCAACCACGAAGCGGCCGGTCGGATTGACGTAGAATTCCTCCTTCGGGCACATCCAGCCCTGGGGCAGAACCTCGGTCACGACGTTGCCGACGATCTCGCGGATGCGCTCCTGGCTGACATCCTCACCGTGCTGCGTGGAGACCACGACGGACGTTGTGCGGACGGGCTTGCCGTCCTCGTAATACAGCGTCACCTGGCTCTTGGCGTCCGGGCCAAACTCCGGAACCTGCCCGGAATGGCGCAGCTCCGACATCTTATGCAGGATCCGGTGCGCATAATGGATGGGCGCGGGCATATATTCTTCGGTCTCGCGGCAAGCGTAGCCGAACATGATACCCTGGTCGCCCGCGCCCTCATCCTTGTTGCCGGCCGCATCCACGCCTTGGGCGATGTCGGCCGATTGCGAGTGCACATGACAGCTGATGTCAGCCTTTTGCCAATGGAAACCGGCCTGCTCGTAGCCAATGTCCTTGATGACCTGGCGGGCGGTTTCGATCAGATTTTCAGGCCCGATGCCGGAGGGCCCGCGCACTTCGCCCGCGAGCACCACCCGGTTCGTCGTCGCCAGCGTCTCCAGCGCGACCCGCGAGTAGGGGTCGGCGCCGAGATACAGATCCACGATGGCGTCGGATATTTGGTCACAAACCTTGTCGGGATGTCCCTCCGACACGGATTCACTGGTAAAAAGGTAATTCTTACGAGCCACGGCCCCTTCCAGTCTTTAGTGGGAGTTGGATCGCGGCCAATAAGCCGCGTTAACCGAGATCGTCTTCAATCCCAGCCTGGCCTTCCTTAACCTCAGGCTTCTCTTCTGACAAGGCCCTTACGAGATCAATGACACGCCGGCGGACTTTCGGATCATGAATTTTGGCAAACGCCCTGTTGAGGTCAAGACCTTCGCGCGAATTCAGGAAGTCAAGAAGCAGCGCTTCCTGCGCAGGTTCGTGCATTCCCGCCACCGAGTTGGACGGTGCGCTGCTGGCAAAGGCGTCTTCGAAGAAATACCCAACCGGAACTTCCAGGATCTTCGAAAGCTGGAACAGCCGGCTAGCCCCAATCCGGTTTGTCCCCTTCTCGTATTTTTGGATCTGCTGGAACGTGAGGTTCATCTTCTCACCCAGCTTTTCCTGGCTCATGCCGATGATCATGCGGCGGTAGCGTACGCGGCTGCCGACATGAACATCCACCGGGTTGGGTTTCCTACCGGTTGTTTCATATAGCTCTTCGTTATTGCCTAAAATCGATACTGATGACTCTGCCATTCCCATACTTGGCCCCCTTCCGTTCAGGCTAATGTTAAGTTCAGCGCATTCAGCAGGATGATCATTTTCACAACTTAGGGGTTGTAGTTACCAAAACGAAACCCGTCAAGTTGCTTCTTTCGCTAAACATGAAACAACCTCAGAAACTCTAGCTAAACTGTTTGAAAAGTGCATCCAATCACGCCCTCCCCACAAGATGTAACCTATGCAGCTTTTCCAAACGCGACTATAATTAAATAAAATTCGATTGGCAATAAAAATAAAAGAACGAATGCAGGCAGTCTGGTTTTCTCATAAAATGTCTCAGGTATTGCCTTCGGCAGCCCATGATCGATTACACCAGTTTCTCCTAGCGCCAATTGCGCAAGAATTCTGCCATAAGGATCTATAACTGCGGAAATTCCGGTGTTTGCCGAACGCATTACCGGCAAACCTTCCTCGACGGCCCGGAGCCGGACCTGATGGAGATGCTGGTGCGGCCCGGTTGAGTCGCCGAACCAGGCGTCGTTGGTTACATTCACGAACCACCCTGGCCGCCGGCTCAAGTCCGGAACGCGCCCTGGAAAGATGATCTCGTAGCAAATCAGAGGAATAAAACCGGGAGCCTTGGGCGTCTTGATCAAAGGAGCCTCCTCCCGCCCCGCATCGAAGCCATCTAGCCGGTGCGAAAAAGCGCGCAAGCCCAGCATCGCCAAGATCCCGTGAAACGGCATATATTCCCCGAAGGGAACCAAATGCACTTTGTCGTAGAACTTACTAATTTGCGCACCCTCACTCAAAACGAACAGGCTATTATACACTGCATGGAAGGTATAACGATTCTCAACCGTCATTACTCCTTCCGCACGTTCTGCACCTAAAATAAAGGTTGTATGAGGCGGGATCGCGGCCAAAAGGATATCCCGCGCTTCGCGGAGGTAAATTTCCTTGTTGACGCCGAAGTGGAAAGGCACCGACGATTCCGGCCAAATGACGTGCGTAAAGCCGCTTACATCGCTGCCGTCCGTGCCTTTCTTGGTTAGAGATAGAACGCGGGCGAAGATCCATTGCCTGTTCTCAGGCTTCCATTTTTCTTGTTGAGGAATGTTCGGCTGCACGATCCGCACGCGCACGCCATCAACCAGGCCGGCCGTTTCCGGAAGCCTGTGGACGCCGAAAGCATAACTTCCGGCAAGCGCAGTCACTGAAAGGAGCAGAGGAGACCACAGCCTCGTATACCGGGACTCCGGAGCGGCAATCAGCGCCGCCGGGGCCGGGAATATAAAGAGTGCGGCCAAGGTGAGGCCGTAGACGCCGATGTAGGCGGCGAGCTGCATATGGGGGGTGTTGGCGGCTAGGGCCTCGCCGAACAAATTCCATGGAAAGCCGGTCAGCAGATATCCCCGGGCGGCTTCCGCGCAGAAAAAGGCGAAGGCGAAAGCGGCGAGCCGCGCATAGCCGCGCCGCCACATCGCGGCCGCGAGCGCCGAGGCGGCCGCATAGAAAAGCGCCAGTCCCGCCGGCAAAGCCGCAACCGCGAAGGGCATGAGGACGGCATAGCGGTCAGCGTCCACGAAAAAGGCGTAACCGATCCAATAGAGGCTCGCCAGGAAGAAGCCGAAGCCGAAAGCCCAGCCGATTATGGCGGCGCGCTTGAGCCTTTTGCCGAATGTAACGAGCGGTTCCTCGGCCTCGCCCTCCCGGAGGCAAACGGCATCCAGCGCCCAGACCAGGACGGGGAAGGTTACGAACAGGATGGGCCATAAGAAAAAGGGCGCCATCGCGAGAACGGAAAGCGCGCCTGCCGCAAGGGCGATCAATGCCAATTTGCCGGTATTGAGCCGGGCGATGAGCCTGGGCAGTGCGTCCATAAGCTACTTTAGAGAACGGTTACTCACTGAAAACGCGGGAAGAACTATCCCCCCGCAAGAGCGAAAGTGTGGCAGGAAACCGCTGCACGCACGAAAGACGCGCAGTTGTTTGGAAGGATTTTAATAGAGGTTGAGCGGCGGGAAGCCAAGGAAAGCATGAATACGCGCTATCCGTGCGACATCATGTCCCTCTCGCGAAACGCCAGCAAGGGATGGCTGGCGGCCCTTGTTTACGCGGCGCGGACGTCCAGATCGCGCGTGTCCGGACCGGAGTCCGCCTTGCCGTCCCGCTCGCTGTCCGGCCCCGGAAGGAGTAACGGGGTGTCCGGCGCGGCAAGGGCGGCCGGCTTCGTGATGCGGATGCTATGCAGCCGCCGCGGCCCAGCTTCCAGAACTTCGAACGTCACGCCGGACGGGTGCTGCACGATCTGGCCGCGCTTGGGCATACTGCCCGCTATCGCCATGATCAAGCCGCCCAGGGTGTCGACGTCGCCCGCACCCTCATAAAGAAGCGAGAGCCCGAGCGCCTGCTCCACCGCCTCGATGGAGGTGCGCGCGCTGGCGATGAACGCTTCGTTTTCGTAGCCGATCGAGGGGGCTTCCTCGCTGTCGTGCTCGTCGTCGATGTCGCCGATGATGGCCTCGACGAGGTCGCCGAAGGTGGCGAGTCCGTCCGTCCCGCCGAATTCGTCCACGACCAGGGCAAGATGGATCTTTTTGGCTTTCATCTTCGCCAGCAGCGTCAGCGCGGGCATCGATGGCGGCACAAAGAGCACCTCCCGGATGAGGCCCGTTTCCGCGATGGGTGTGTTCAGCCTGGCGCTGCCGAAATCCAGGTTCGCGATTGCCTCTGCGGATGCGGCGGCCGGCCGCGGACCTGCCTTGCCTGCTTTGTTCCGCGCCGCCCAGGCCATGGCGTCCTTGATGTGCACCATGCCCAGCGGATTATCGAGGCTTTC
>JBNKTW010000043.1:0-9244 GCA_050298295.1 Rhodomicrobiaceae bacterium | reverse complement strand
AGCTTGAGCAAGCCTTCGGCCCGTCCATCCTGGCCGCGCCGGGGGGAAGGTTCGCGGCTGGTACTTGGTGTGCTGCGCGATGCGGACAAGCCTTTGACGGCAGGTGAGATTGCGGAGCAGCTACTGGCTGGGAAGCCAGTCAGTGCGGCGAATGCCGGGGCTCAGGAGGCGCTTCGCAAGACGGTGCAGGCGGCACTCAACAACGGCAGGAACAAGGGGCTCATCGAACGCACCGGCGGCAGGGGTATCACCGCAACCTGGCAGATCGTCCGCTGATCACGCCGCTTTGCGTGTCCGTTGCCAGTAGCCGCAGAAATCAACCGATGGCGGATTGCTGACCACAAGTTTGAGCGCCGCCTGCACTTGAGCGCCGTTGCTGTGGCGGCGATGATCCTCCCGCCAAGTCATTTCCCTGGCGTAGCGGCTGAGATACGGCCCCGCAATGTGATGGTGATGGCCGAGTTCGGCACGCCGGATGCGGCTGAAACCGCTCTCGGCCTGGTTTACGCAGGCATCATCGCTCGCATAGCAGGCTGAATGTGCGGCGACCTTCGGGACAATACCACCGCGCGATACGCAGCCCTCGCGGTGTTGCCCGCGCGTAGCTGCCGTGGCGGGCAAACGAACACCCGAATCAGTATTCGCGTAGAGGAAATCACATCGGCTGGGGCTTGGGAATCCCCGCCAGAGGAGTCAAAATTTCTGGCCGTTGGTATCACGTGATGATCGAGTGAGCTCGCAAGCGAATCTAGGGTTGCACACAATTTCGGACATAGAGCTATTCTGGACGGGCCCCAATGAGGTCAATTGCAGGGCTTCAGCTATGGGAGGTACTGCGGTCGTAGCGCTGGCAGAGTCGCCGGTCTCTGCCGCTGCCATCAAATGCCGACCTTCGCGGCAATTTCGATGTCGTCGTCAATGTCGATCCCGAGATAACGCGTGTTCAGGGATCGCCGGAACCAGACCGCATATAACGCCGGAAGAAACAGCAATGTCAGGAACGTAGCAACGAACAAGCCGCCCATGATGGTTATAGCCATTGGCCCCCAGAACGCGGAGCGCGAGAGAGGGATCATTGCCAGGATTGCTGTCAGCGCTGTCAGTATAACGGGACGCGCCCTACGAACCGTTGCCTCCACGATGGCATCGCGGTAACTGGCGCCCCTTTCGAGATCCTGGCGCACCTGATCGACCAAAATCAGGGAGTTTCGCATGTCCATTCCCGAAAGTGCGATCAAGCCAAGGAGCGCAACGAAGCCGAAGGGGGCTCCGGTAAGGTTGAGCGCAAAGGATGCGCCTATTATCCCGAGAGGCGCGCTCATCATAACCAGCCAAAGGCGTACGAAGCTTTTTAGCTGAAACATGAGGAGCGTCAGCATTACGCCGATCATGACCGGGAGCACCGCGGCGAGCGAGTGGTTTGCTTTAACGGATTCTTCGGCCGCGCCCCCGATTTCGAGGCGGTAGCCAGGCGGCAAAGTCTCCCGCAAGCCGTCGAGTTTGCGCCAGACCCGGCTCGTCACGTCGGGCGCCTGCACGCCGTCCGCAACGTCGGCAAGCACCGTTATCGTCAGCTCCCGGTTCCGTCGCCAAAGAATGGCATCTTCGTGTCCATACTCAATCTTTGCGATTTGCGAGACCGGCAGCGGTGTGCCGCCCGGAGATGCGATCACGAGGTCCCCAATGCGGCCTGGATCGAGACGCTCCTCCTTCACAACCCGGGCAACTACGCCGATTTTCTCGATACCTTCCCGCACCTCCGTCATCGGAAGCCCACTGATCATCGCCTGAAGGGCGCTGGCTGCATCCTGGGACGTCACACCGAGAGATCGTGCGCGGTCTTGGTCCAGCGCTAGGCGCAGCGAGGGCTGCTGCTCGTTCCAGTCGAGGTGCGGGTCGATGGTGCTCCTGTCAGTCCTAACGATATCGCGAACCTTGTAGGCGATACTGCGCAGGCTGTTGGCATCCGGCCCGATTATGCGGAACTGCACCGGGAAGCCCACAGGGGGGCCGAAATTGAACCGGTCGACGCGGACACGCGCTTCCGGCAAGGCTCCTTCGGCGACAGCGGCCTCGATCTGGCGCTTTAGGCGCTCCCGGGCCTCCACGCCGCTGGTTACGATTACGATTTCCGCATATGCCTCGTTCGGGAGCGCTGGCACGAGGCCTAGCCAGAAGCGCGGCGGCCCCTGTCCAATGAAGGTTGTCCAACTCACGGCCCCTTCATCGCCGGCGATCAGGGCCTCAGCCTTTCGCACCGTTTCCTGGGTAGCGCCTATGGAGGAGCCTTCCGGAAGCCGGATTTGAACGAATAGTTCCGTGCGCTCCGACAAAGGAAAGAACTGCTGCTGCACATGCAAGAACCCCGCTGCTGCAGCGAGGAATATACCGAGCGTCATTCCAACAACGATGTTCCGGTGGTCGACGCACCAACAAATGCAGTAGCGCAAAGCGCGGTAGAGGCGGGTATTGTAGATCGTATCCGCGCTCCGGAACGCATGCGCTTTGCGGAAATCTGGGAGGAACTTCACCCCAAGATAAGGCGCGAACAGCACGGCCGCGAACCAGGATGCGGCGAGCGAAAGAAACACAACCCAGAAGATGCCGCCTGCATACTCGCCTGTCACCGAAGCCGCGAATCCCACGGGAAGAAAGCCCGCGGCGGTCACCAGCGTCCCGGTGAGCATCGGGAAAGCCGTGGCATCCCAGACGAATGTCACCGCCTTGAACCGGTCGAACCCTTGCTCCATCTTCACCGCCATCATTTCGACGGCGATGATGGCGTCGTCGACGAGCAGGCCGAGGGCGATGATGAGCGCACCGAGCGTCACTCGTTGCAAATCGAGCCCCATGGCGTACATCGCTGTGAAGACCATAGACAGCACGAGGGGCACGGATAACGCCACAATCAGGCCTGTTCGCCAGCCCAGCGAAATAAAGCTTACCAGCAGAACGATGACGAGCGCTTCCGTAAAGGAGCGCGTGAAGCCGCCAACCGCCGCCCGAACAATTTTAGCTTGGTCGGCGATCTTTTCGAATTCCACGCCTTTTGGCGTTGCGGCTATGAAATTGCGCATAGCAGCATCTATGTTGCTGCCGAGCGTCAGCATATTTGCCCCTTTCGCCATGACGATCCCAACCACCAATGCGGGCTTCCCTCGCTGGCGAACTAAGAAATCCGGCGGCTCCTGATAGCCGTGAGTGACTTGCGCTATGTCGCCAAGTCGAAAGACGCGGCCGCCAGCCTCCACGGGCGTTTCGCGGACCGCGGCGGCGCCATCCAATGCGCCAGATATCCGCAAAGGCACCCGCAGGGCTTGCGTTTCGATGGAACCGGCAGTTGCAACTGCATTCTGCTTGGCCAAGCTGTCGCGGATCGCTTGCAAGGAGACGCCTAGGCTGGCAAGGCGGGCATACGAAAATTCAACGAAGATCTTCTCGTCTTGCACGCCGTAAATGTTGACCTTGGCGACATTGTCCACCGACAGGAGCTTCTGGCGCATGTTTTCGGCAATGCGCTTAAGTTGCGCATAGTCGTCGCCGTCTATCGTGATTGCATAAAGAATAGAGTCGACATCTCCGTACTCGTCATTGAGCATCGGGCCGATAACGCCCGGAGGTAGGCTTGGGCTAATGTCGAAAAGCTTTTTGCGGATTATGTAAAATAGCCATGGCACCCGCGCGGGGGGCGTGGAATCCTTCAATATAACTTGCATCGCCGCATAGGATGGCTTGGAATAGGTTGTCACCCGGTCGAAGTAAGGGACCTCCTGAAGCTTTTTCTCGATAGGGTCGGCGACTTGGTTTTGGATATCGGCCGCGGTGGCGCCGGGCCAAAACACGGTGACAATGGCCGCCTTCACCGTAAACGAGGGATCCTCGGCGCGCCCCAGCTTCCAGTAACAAGCTCCCCCGGCCATCGCCAGCGCGGCGATGAGGAACAACACGACCGGCTGATGGTGTACTGCCCATTCCGGCAAGTTGGTGCGGCGCATGGGCGGTCCCTAGTAGGTCAATCTTGAAACGGTGCGGACGGCTTGGCCCTCGTCGAGTTTTTCCACGCCAAGGAGCACGGCGCTGGCGCCTTCCGGCGCGCCGCCGGTTATGTAAACGGAGGTGGCGTCATAACTCTGGACCTCGACCGGCAGGAGTCGCAGGCGGCCGGATCCCTCAACCATCCACAGGCATGGTCCACGCCCCCGATTGACCAAGGCAGTCAACGGGAGTTGCGCGACATCGCCGCCAGCCGGGAAGGTCACAGTCAGGGTCGCGCTCATGCCGAGGATCAGTTTGCTATCCGCAGCTGGAATAGAGAAACGGGCGGCGTAGGTGCGCGTGACGGGGTCGGAAACCGGCGCAAGTTCGCGAAGCCGCGCCGCGTAGCGTTTTGAAGGATCGGACCACAAAGTGAGGACCACCTCACCCCTTCCAATCTCGCCAGCCATTGTCTCTGGAATGGCGGCGGCGGCTTCCTTCTCATCGAGCCTGGCAAGGCGCACGGCAAGCTGTCCAGGAACAACGGTCTGCCCCGGTTCTATGGGCGCAGCAGTAACGACGCCATCGGCTTCCGCAGTGAGAACGGAATAACTCAATGCGTTTCGCGCAAGTTCCTCCGCGCGCTCGGCGCGCGTGAGCCTCCCGCGAGCTTCTTCGAGGGCGGTGGCGGCGCGGTCGTACATCGCCTGCGCCTGCCAGCCCTCGCGCCGGAGTGCCCGGCTGCGTCTTTCATCGGCCTCGGCCTGTTCGAGAAAGGCTCGCGCGGCTTTCGCCTCTGCCGCGGCTTGATCGAGCTGAAGCTTGAGATCTGTGTCATCGAGGCGGCCGAGAGGATCGCCTCTTTTTACGCTTTCGCCGGTGTCAACGAAGCGGCTAATAACCTTGCCGGCGACGCGGAAGCTTAAATCGGACTCGATGCGCGGCCGGATGACGGCCGCGAAGTTGCGCGGAGAGTTTCGCGGCGCATAGTGCACTGGCCCTACAAGGACGGGCCGGTCCAGCGCGTTCTCTGCCTGCTTTGAATCTGGCTGGTCGCAGCCTGTCAGGGCAAGCGCCTGCCCCCCGAGAACACCTAGAATGAGCGCATTTTTTTTCAAGGACATGGTGCGGGGAGGATCGCTACTTACTCCAAACTTTAAACGCGGGATAGTCGAGCCCCGCTATGCATCGTACAATCGCGTAAGCACCTTGCAATTGTTGCTCACAATCGCTTCGGGACTTTGCAATACCTGCTTGAGCGTATCCAGCCCCGATATGGTATCCGTCACTGCCTCGTGCAGCGGCAAGCGCCCGACACGAACCATATGAAGTAAATTATTGAATGCGCCGCCGAGATGACCGCGAGATCCAAGTATGGTGATCGTGTTGGTTATCATGTAATCGACATGCTGAACCATCAAAGGCACTCCACACCGCGCCAGTAGTGCAACCCTTCCGTTGGGGGCCAGCCGCCGAAACGCGCGGTTGATATTGTCGACTGCGCCAGACGCTTCGATCATGACGTCGAAAGCGTGCTTCACAGACGCGCCATCGAAGAAGTCCGTGTCGTACACATGGCTTGCCCACCTCGCCACGAACTCGCGCCGGTACGCAACCGGTTCGACGACATGAACTTCGGCGGCGCCGAAAACCTCCCGGCACAACAGCGCCGTCAATGCGCCGATGGGGCCGGCGCCAAAAATGAGCACATTGTCGCCGGGGGATACCTGTGTAGCTGCCGCCGCGACATAGCCTACCCCGGCCGGTTCAACACAACTTGCAGCTGTTAGTCCGTGCTCCAAGTCGGCCAGGTCCGAGACGTTATGCGCAAGCGCTGCCGGAACATCGGCAAAACTGCCAAACAATCCATCGTGCTCCAGGCCGAGCAATTTGGCATTTTTGCACTGGTTGAACCGCCCACTACGGCAGGGTTTGCACGTCTTGCACGTAAGTATAGACTCAAACGTGACGTACTCGCCGATATTTACGCCGGATACGCCGCTTCCTATCTGTATTACTCTCCCGACCCCTTCGTGCCCCAATACCCTTCCACGCTTTGGAGAAATATCGATTGGCGCAGTGCCGAGAATGTAACCTGTGCCGTTCTCGGTTTGAACAGCGTGAATGTCGGTCCCGCATATCCCCGCAAGCAGCATTCGCACTCTTATATAGCCAGGCGCTACTTGCGAAAGCTCGCGGTTCTCAATGCTCAATATAGGGTTGCGATATACTTGATTTGGACCAGGGTTTGAAATCCCCTGCTGGGGGCGCTTCTCCGCGTAAACCACTAACACATCGGTCTCGGCCATATTCCCTCCGCTGAACTCCCAAACGATGCAGCCGCAGTGAATTACTACGTATCCTAACTGACCGAAGCCTACGATGGACGCGCATCCAGAGGTTCCATGCGCCGCGCCCGGTAAAGCCTCTCCAAAGCGGCCTCAGTGATAGGGAGGTCGAAACTTCGGAAGCCTTCAATACTGAAGCCGTACTGGACCGCCTTGCGTTCGAAATAGGCCTGATCTTCGTATTTTAGTCTTGCTCCCAAGCTCGTATTTTCGTAGCGGCGATCAAAGGCCAGGATCATCGTTTCCGCCATGCATGCTAGACACAAGCCTTTTGGAAAGCCAAAATTTACGCCCAGGTTGTCACGGCAGGGCGTCTTGATAACGCCGCCGTCAATCATCAGCACATCGTGCCGGTTGCGGGAGATATCGTGATTGACGTTTGACGGTCTCGATAGATCGCAAACGATAGCGTTTCGCTTTAGGTGCTGGGGGTGGACCAGGATATCGGTGCTGTTCGTAGCAACGAAGATTACGTCTGCCTGCGGCAGCAAATCTGCCGTATCGGTGCCCCATGAGATACCGATATCGTTTCGTTCTCCTGAAAGTATTTCCTCGACGACTCCATCAATATGATGCGCATCGCGATCGCCGTTTTTATCCATTAGAGCCTTTAGGCGTTCCCCAACGGAATTCGGCCTAATCTTCGCGCAGAATTGAGCATCCCGGTAAAGTAACTCGCATAAGTCTATCAGAATCTCCCCGATTCTCCTGCGGGTCTTGTCAACGTGTCTTCCGTTTCCGATGACGGTAATGCGCCCAACATAAAGAGCCATCTCCCGGGTAATGGTCGAACCGATGCTGCCACCCGCCCCGACAACCGCAACATGCAAGTTCTCAGGCGCCGCCCCAGGGGAAAATTTCGTAATGGCCTTATGGACGGCTTGGATGGCCGAAAGCACCGTGTAGTTGTTGCCTGTCGTAACCGCCACGCCCAGCTTCGATACGAGTTTCCCAGCTTTGCTCACAATGGATGTGTACCCGCCTAAGCCAACGATCTTGGCGCCCCGGTCCTTCAACATAAGTACAGCCTGACCGACCGTATCCATTACCCTCTCTGGCGGCATGCTCATCAATTGCTCAGGTAGATATGGCACGGCGGCAAATTCGCCATAGATGGTGTTGCCGTCTTTTGCGGTAACTCGTGCGGAACCGCAAATAGCTGGCTCCAATTGGCCTTCGAACATACCTACAAGCGTGCGCATGTCCGCAGTTGGCATTCCCGTCAACGCGCTATCGAATTGTTCAAACGATTTCAATGTCAGCGGATGAAGCAGGAAACCGAAGCGGCCATCCATTTCTCTAGGTTGTGTCTGAAATTTATACTTAACGTCCGGGACCTTATGCGCCTCCGATTTGAAATCCGATTTTAATAGATACCCGGTCAAGCCGTGGGTATCGCCAGACGCAAGGCGGCCTACAGCTTCATCTAATGCTTTACAGAAAGTATCACATTGAGCACGGGTTACATTAAGCGGAGGTTGTACACGCAATGTGCCTTGATTGTTCAATGTCGGCGCAACACGAATCCGGTGAACGTTTGCTAGATACCCGGAAACCAAAGGAAGCAGCAAACCGGAATGCGCGGCCAGCGCCAGCATCGATCCTCGATCGCCCTTGTACATTTCTGCATGGGCGGCAAACTCGACGCCTAACATGAGGCCATCCCCTTTTATCGCTTCTATCGCGCCGTGGTGGCTGTCTTGAACACGGAGGAGTTGCTCCTTCAAGTAGACGCCGCTTTCACGCGCCTGCTTGAGGACGGCTTGGTCATCGGAGCACAACTCGTCGATCACCGCATTGCCAACCCTGCAGGCCATGCCGTTGCCTGCAAAGGTCGAGGAGTGCGTAAGAGCGACCTCCTCGGTGTACATACTATCGCTAAGCAATACGGCCCCTATAGGCAACAAGCCGCCGCCTAGTCCTTTTGCCAGCGCGATCGCGTCGGGCTCCAGGCCAAGGTAATTGCAGTAGAACATATGCCCGGCGCGGCCCAAACCCGTTTGTACTTCGTCTACGACAAACATCACGCCGTAGCGCCGGCAAAGATCCTGCGCGGCGGAAAAATATTCCGCCCCCGCTTGCACGACGCCGCCTTCCCCCTGAATCAACTCTATGACGAAAGCGCTGAGTGTTTCCCCATACGCTTCCATATCCCTCTTTAAAGCTTCTATGTCGCCGAAGGGAACGTAATGAAAGCCGGAAAGCGGCAGATGGTATGGCTTCTGGTAAGTGGCCTGCCCGGTCGCGCTTAAGGCCCCAATGGTCTTTCCATGAAACGAATTTGCAGCGGTAAGCACCTGCCGCCGCCCCGTAGCGGCCCGCGCCACCTTGATGCATAGCTCTACCGACTCGGCGCCGCTATTTGTAAAGACAACCTTTTTCAAGCTTTTTGGGGATAAGTCCACCAGCTTTTTCGCAAGCTTCGTAGCCTCGCTCCCAATTGAGGGCTGCACAAAGGTTGGTTTGTTAGCGGCAAGATATTCCTCTAACGCAGCCTTTAGAGGCGGGTAATTGTGCCCAAGAAGTGTGGCTCCGTAGTTGGAAAGAAAATCAAGGTAAGCGTTGCCTTCATCATCGAACAGGTACGCGCCTTTGCCCGTAATGAAAACCTTATCAAGTCGAAGCTTCTTAAGAAGCGCGCCCAAAAAGGGATTGACGTATTCGAAGTACCCTTCTCTAATGTCGACTGACCTTCTCGCACTCATACGCATCCTCTCACGCGGAATTACCGGTGTTCCCAAGGTTAGCAACGCACAGGTGTGCTACGCTCAGCAGCCGCAGCCGCCGAATTCGCCATTGATGGCGCTTTAATTGAATACCACCTCTTCAGGGTGCGTCTTGCCGATTTGCGGCGCTGCGTTCTCGCCAAGAGTCTTCAAAATTTGTTGCAGCTGCATCGCGAAACTAGCGTATATTTCCTG
>JBNKTW010000042.1:0-59166 GCA_050298295.1 Rhodomicrobiaceae bacterium | reverse complement strand
GTCAAGCCCGGCGGCCGGCTCATCTACAGCACCTGCTCGCTGGAGGCGGAGGAAGGCGAGGCGCAAATCGCGCGCCTGCTCGCCACGCGGCCAGACGCGGCGCTGCTGCCGGTGCGCGCGGACGAGCCCGGCATAGCGGCGGAATGCGTCACGCCGGGCGGGATGCTGCGCACACTACCCTTCCATTGCGGCGGCATGGACGGCTTTTTCGCCGCGCGGCTGGCGCTCAAGACGGAGGCGGTGGGGTAGCTGCGGCTTGAACCCGTGCAGCCGGAAAGTTTGGGGTGTTTCCGGAGCGGTAATGCGGCTTCACTTGCGTCCGGATGGCGTTCCACGCATAGTGGTGATGAAAAACCGGGCAAGAGGGCTGCACCTTCGTGGCTGATGAGAATGTGGACCTGCGTTTCATCTCGTCCCAGCCCGGCAAAGTGCTGGACGGCCAGCGCGAGGCAAACGAACGTCTCGGCAAGGTGGAGGCAGCTGTCTCGGAATTGCAGCTCGCGCTCGCCGCCACCCGCGTGGATGTTGGCGCCATCAAAGCGGATATCGAGACCGTGCGCGAGACCCAGCAAAATCAGGGCGCGCGGCTTAACGTCATCGACGGGCGCCTTACCATTCTCGAAAAGCACGCCGGGCTCGTGAAGGCATAAGGCTGCCTCAGCCAGCGCATCAAGCGCCGCAGGTTCAGCCGCTTGATGCCCGGTGCGGACTTGGCACACTTCAATAACAGCCACCCCGCCATATCTGACCGCAGCTTCTTTAGTGTGCACACAGCTACCATGTCATGGCGGCGGGACAAATGAGGCTCGCCTTGGCGAGCCTACGGGGAGAGACGATGAAAGGAAGGAAGTCTACTTCACCTTGTCTATCAGCTTCTCCGGCTTGATCATGTTGCAGTCCAGCGCCGCATCCTTCTTCCCATCCATGCCGAACGCCACCGCCATGATCTGGCTATAGAATACGATCGGAATGTTGAAGCTGTCGCCGTATTCCTTGTTGATCCGGTCCTGATACATCTCCACGTTCTGCTGGCAGAGCGGGCACGGCGTCGAGATCACGTTCGCGCCGGCGTCCTTCGCCTCCTGGAGGATGCCGCGCATCAGGTGCAGCGTCTTCTCGGGGCTGTAGATCGCCACCGAACCGCCACAGCAAGAAGTGCGCGCCTTGTCAAAGGGCACGGCTTCCGCGCCGCAAGCCTCGGTGAACTCGTCGAGGAACTTCGGCTGATCGTAAGTGGAATACTCCCCGCCGCTTTCCGTGCCGGCGAAGGGCCGCACGGTCTGGCAGCCGACCCACCCCGCGACCTTCAGCCCGCGCAGCGGGTTCGTCACCTGCTCCTTGATCGCGTCCATGCCGACATCGTTGACCAGCACCTCGCAAATGTGCCGCACCTTGAGGTCGCCCTGATAGTGCAGCCCGCCGGCCACCAGCGCCTCGTTGATTTTCCCGCGCGCCGCATCGTCGTTCTTCATCTTCTCATTGACGAAGTGCGTGTTGAGGTAGCAGGCCGCGCAAGGGCTAACAATGTCGGCAGTGCTGCGCTGCCGCGCCATCGCAAGGTTGCGCCCCGAGAGCGCCCAATTCGCAAGCTGGCCGCCCTTCACATGGCCGACCGAGGCACCGCAGCAGTTCCAGTCCTCGATGGTCTCAAGCTCGATATCGAGCTTGCCCGTGACGGCCTTCAGCGAGCGGTCAAGGTGAATAGCGGCGCCCTGCGAGCTGCAGCCGGGATAGTAGGTGAACTTGGTTTTGCTGCTCATTGGCCCGCCCTTTCACGCGCTTCGATCTCGGTGGCTTTGGCGAGAATTGCCCTAAGGCTGCCCGCACCCTTCGAGCGGTGCGGCAGCCCGATACCCATACGGCCCGTCATCACCATCTTCTGCGCGATGGGGAGATTGGCGAGCGCGCGCTTGATGCCTTCCTTGATGCCGTAGGAGAAGAAATAGAACATCGTGGCCATCCGCTCGTCGGTGCGCCCGAACCAGCGGACGGAGAGCCAGAACGCCTTTGAAAAGCGCGCGGTTGGCTTCGTAGGCGCATAGCCCTCGCGCTGCGCGTGCGCCGCAAGGCTTTGCAGGATATAAGTAACTGGAACCTGGCGCGGGCAGCGCACCACGCAATTATAGCACTGCGTGCAGTTCCAGATCGTGCTCGCCGTCAGCACGTCCTCCTTCATGCCGGCGCGGATCATCATGAACAGCTTGCGCGGGCCGTTGTCCATCTCGCCGCCGATGGGGCAGGAGCCGGAGCACATGCCGCATTGCATGCAAAGCGACAGGCGGTCGGCGCCCTCGACGTTCTTATAAACCCAGCGCGCGAAGCTGAGATCGTACTTGCGGTTGGGCGTGGGGATCGATGTTGCGGTCATGGCTTACATCCCCTTGAACGGGTTGGGGCCGATCGAGTCGATGGTTTCCATGTATTCGTCAATCAACCCGGGCAGGCTGTGCGCGTCGTTAATGGAAATTTCGTGCGTCACGACGCGTTCCTTCTCCAGCATCATGCTCTTGAGCGTGTCGCCGACCTTCATCATGCGCTCCTGCGCCATGGCGCTGCCCCGGACGAAGTGGCACTGATAGTCGTCGCCCGACTTGCAGCCCATCATCATCACGCCGTCATAGCCGCTCGCCAGTGCATCGCTGATGCAAAGCAGGCTGACCGAGCCGAGGCACCGTACTGGCAGCACGCGGATAAAGGGGTTGATCTTCGAGCGCTGGATGCCTGCCATGTCGAGCGCCGGGTAGGCGTCGTTCTGGCAGGCCAGCACGAGCACACGGGGCTTTTCCTCCGTCTCGTCCGGCACATCGACCGCCTTGATCATCGAGGTCATCATCTCGACCGAGTAGTTGTCGAAGCTGATGGCGCGCACCGGGCAAGCCCCCATGCAGGTGCCGCAACGGCGGCAGCGCGTGGGGTTGAAGATTGGGAAGCCGTCTTCCAGCTCGTCGATGGCGCCGAAGGGGCACTCCACCGTACAGCGCCGGCACTTGGTGCAGGCGGAGGAGTTGAAGCGCGGGAAGGACAGGTCGCCCGAGCGCGGATGCAGCCCGCGGCCCTCGCTTACGTTGCGGAGCGCCTGGATCGCCTTGAGCACCGCGCCCATCGCATCCTCAGTGGCCTCGCCCACATCCATCGGCCGCCGGACCGGGCCGCAGGCGTAGATGCCGGTGCGGCGCGTCTCGTAGGGGAAGCAAATGAAGTGGCTGTCCATGAAGCCGTCGGCCAGGACCGGCAGATGCGCGCCTTGCCGGTATTGCAGATTGAGAATCGGCTGGCCCTTATAGGTGACAACCGGCTGGCCGCTGGCCTTGGCCGGTTCACCATTGGCGTAACCGGCAACCGGGATCGGCGACAGCGGGTCGATGTCGCGGTCGGGCAGCGGCACGTCATCCGCTCCGGCAACAGAGACGGTCGCGTTCGGCACCATGCCGGTCGCGAGTACCACGAGGTCGAGCCCGGTAAGCTGCACCTCTTCGCGTAGCAGCGCGTCGTCAACCGTGACCGTAAGGTCTGGGCCGACGTTCTTCACCTTGCCCTTGATGAAGATCACACCCTTGGTCTGGGCCTGCCGGTAGAACTCCTCGGCGACGCCCGGCGTGCGCAGCTCGTCGAAGACGATGTAGACCATCGCCTCCGGGTCTTTCTCCACGATCTGCAGCGCCTGCCGGATGGAGGCCGTGCAGCAGGTAGACGAGCAGTAGGGCAAGTGGTTGGGATCGCGCGAACCCGCGCACAGCACGAAGGCCGTAACCTTGGCGGGCAGCCCGTTGGACTTGCGGCGGACCTGCCCATTGCCCAGCATCTCCTCAAGCGTCACGGAGGTGACGACATCAGGCGATGCGCCGTAACCCAGGTGGCCGAGCTTGGAAGCGTCGTAGGGCGTCCAGCCAGTGGCGAGCACGATAGCGCCAACGCTCTCGGTGGCCGCACCGCCATCCTGCGTCAGCTCGATTTCGAACTTGCCAGGCATACCGGAGGTCTTCGAGACCCGCGTGTTAAGCCGCACCTCGATGCGCGAGTGGCCCTCGACGGCGGCAATCAGCTTGCCGATGTGATTGGGCTCCGGCTCGCGGTAAGGTGCGTGGTGCGGGACGAGTTTGGTGAGATTCAGCGCATGGCCGCCCAGCTTGGCGGACTGCTCGACCAGCAGAACGGGATAGCCGCACTTCGCGGCCTCGTGCGCCGCCGTAAGGCCGGTTAAGCCGCCGCCCACGACCAGAATCCGCTCGTTGAACGGCCCCTCGGTGTAGGGCTCCGGCGCCTTGATCTTGCGCGCCTCAGTGATGGCCATGCGGATATAGTCCGCCGCCAGCATCTCCGTGTTCTCCTCGCCGGCGGGCTGCGTCCATGCCACCTGCTCGCGTAGGTTTGCACGGACCACCTGCACACCGTCGAAGTTGAACTTTTCCTGGTGCATACGCGGCGAGCACGCGGCGATCACCGCCTGATTCATCGTGCCCGCAGCCGCATCGTCGCGGATGAGCTTCAGCCCCTCCTCGCTGCAAAGGTAATCGTGCTTCTTGCAGAACGGCGCCTTGAATTCCTTCACGGCGACCTTTTCAAGCGCATCGAGCGAAGCTGCTTCGGCAATACCGCAGCCGCCGCAGAGATAAACACCGAGCTTCTTTTCAGTTGCGGTCATCAGGCCTGCCCTCCTTGAGCCGTCTGAATGGCCTTTAGTGCTGCCGCGGTGGCGGACTGCACGGACATGGAAACATCGAGCGGGCCGGATGCAACGCCGGCGGCAAACATGCCGCCCCCTCCGTCAGGCGGTGCTAGGAAGCCGTATTCGTCGGCGCCCTCCATCGCCGAAGCGGGAAGCGCCCCGGATTCGGGCTGCATACCGACGGCCAGCACCACAAGGTCGTAATCGCGGTCGTAAAGTTCGCGGGAAAGCGTGTCCTCGCCGTGCAGTACGGGATTGCCGCCTTCGCCCTCGTAGATCGAGGCCGGCTTCGACTTGACGAAGCTCACCTGCGGATCAGCCTTCACCTTCAGATAGAAGCTTTCGAGCTTATCGTGCGCCCGCAGGTCGATGTAGTAGATATCGACTTGCGCGTCCGGATATTGCGCCCGGACATAGGCCGCGTGCTTGAGCGAGGCCAGGCAGCAGATGCGTGAACAATAAGGCAGATGGTTGAGGTCGCGGGAGCCTGCGCACTGGATGAGCGCCACACGCTTGGCCTCCTTGCCGTCGGACGGGCGGATGATCTTGCCGCCGGTCGGGCCGCCCTCAGCCGAAAGACGCTCCATCTCGACATTGGTGATGACGTTCGGCACGCGGCCGTAACCGTAAGATTCGAGCTTCCCGGCATCGTAAGGCTTCCAGCCCGTGGCCCAGACGATCGACGCAACCGCCAGTTCGAACCGCTCCGGCTTCTCGTCCAGATCGACCGCGCCGTATTTGCAAGCGCTTGCGATCGCCTGCGCCTCGGGCGTTCCAATCACCTCGGGCGCGACGACATACCGCATGGGATAAGCCATCAGATGCGGCAGGTAGGCGGCGGGCACGGTGTCCAGCCCATAATTGAAGGGGTTCGCAACGCGCGTCGTAGCGGCCTTGGCGCAATCGCCGCAAGCGGTGCAGCGGGCGTTTACGTAGCGCGGGGTGGTTTCAACCGTCACCCTGTAAGCACCAGGTGCACCGCTCACTTCTGCGATGCGGGACATGGTCATGACGCGGATGCGCGGATTGCGGCGGATGCGCTGGTAGTTGATCTCAAGGCCGCAAGCCGGATGGCAAAGCTTGGGAAAATAGCGGTTTAGCTGCGCCACGCGTCCGCCAAGCGTGGCGGACCTTTCCAAAAGGATGACGTCGCAGCCCGTCTCCGCGGCCTCAACCGCAGCCGAGATTCCTGCAATGCCGCCACCGGCAACCAAGATCGTCTGGCTCTCCTGCCCTTGCGCCATCGTTCCTCCCATAATACCCGCCAGCATGTTCGAATTTGATTGGGCCGCTGGCTGGTTCAGCTCCTACGCTAATACATCGTATTATTCCGATGTGACAATGCAAAATTTAGCGCGCCGGGCGTCAAAAGGGCTGACGCGCCGTCCATCCATGGCCATGGTTCATGAGAAATTGCTTATTTTTTGATAACGGAAGTTGATTTAGATCAAATCCCCGGGCAACATATCGCATTATTGCCATATAATCATTGTTGCATCTGTAATGGCAAACCGCTACGGTTAATTACCACGTCCTGGGGTAGAGGCCCGCGCCTGATTCGCGTGCGGCTCCACTTCCGGTTGGAACGTGGCGCTTGCCATGAATATTGGCCTGAAGCAAAGGGCGCACGCAAGAAGAGGCGCCTGGCAGGGAGGATGAATGTCGAAGCTTGTTCCGCCGCACGGAAGCAGCGTGCTCGTTCCGCTTTTAGCGCCAGAGGCCGAGATTCCCGGCGAGTTGCAGCGCGCTTCTACCTTGCGGAAGGTGCCGATGAGCAGCCGCGAGACCTCCGACTTCATCATGCTGGCCATGGGCGCGTACACCCCGCTTGAAGGTTTTATGAGCAAAGCGGACTGGCGTGGCGTCTGCGCGGATATGAAGCTCACCAGCGGCCTGTTCTGGCCGATTCCGATCACCCTTTCCGCCACGCGCGAGCTTGCGGATAGCATCGCCGTGGGCGAGACGGTCGCGCTGGTTGACGAAGCCTCGGGCGAGACCATGGGCACGCTGGAGGTCAGCGAGAAATACCCGCTTAGCAAGGAAGATAAGGAATTTGAGTGCCAGCACATCTTCCGCACCACCGATCCCAAGCACCCGGGCGTCGAAAAGGTGATGGGGCAGGCCGAGGTCAATCTGGCGGGCCGCGTTACGGCGCTTAGCGAAGGCGTCTATCCGAAGCAGTATAAGGGCTTCTACTACCGCCCAGCGGAGACACGCGCGCTTTTCACCGACAAGGGCTGGAGCCGCGTGGCAGCTTTCCAGACTCGCAACCCCATGCACCGCAGCCATGAGCACCTGGCCAAGATTGCCATCGAGATTTGCGACGGCGTGCTCATCCATCAGGTGCTTGGCGCGCTGAAGCCTGGCGACATACCGGCCGAGGTCCGCGTGAAGGCCATCGACAAGCTGACCGAAAACTATTTCGTGCCCGGCACCTACATCCAGGCCGGCTACCCGATCGAGATGCGCTACGCCGGCCCGCGCGAGGCGCTGCTGCACGCCGTGTTCCGTCAGAATTTCGGCTGCTCGCACCTCGTCATCGGCCGCGACCATGCAGGCGTGGGCAGCTATTACGGGCCGTTCGACGCGCAGCACATCTTCGACACGCTGCCCGCCGGCAGCCTCGTTACCCAGCCGCTCAAGATCGACGTCACCTTCTTCTGTTACAAGTGCAACGGAATGGCCACCGCGCGCACCTGTCCGCATGGACCGGAGAACCGGCTGGAAATTTCCGGCACCAAGCTCCGCGGCATGTTTGCCAACAAGGAAGCAATCCCCGCGGAGTTCAG
The DNA here is from genome assembly GCA_050298295.1 of Rhodomicrobiaceae bacterium. Lineage (GTDB taxonomy): Bacteria > Pseudomonadota > Alphaproteobacteria > Rhizobiales > Rhodomicrobiaceae > Rhodomicrobium. The sequence continues at coordinate 51,711 of JBNKTW010000042.1, read as the reverse complement.
CCGCCCTGAAGTTGTCGCAGTGCTCCAGGAATACTATGGCGCGCTGAAGCAGTAACCGGAAAATCATATCACTCGCTCGCAACAAGGAGGATTCTCAAGGATGCCCACTTTCGTTCACACGGAGAAGTGCGACGGCTGCAAGGGCGGTGAATACACCGTCTGCATGTATGTGTGCCCCAACGACCTGATGAAGCTCGATACCGCGCGGATGAAGGCCTTCAACCAGGAGCCGGAGCAGTGCTGGGAATGCCAATGCTGCGTGAAGGCTTGCCCGCAGCAGGCCATCGAGGTGCGTGCGTTCCAGGACTGGGTGCCCATGGACGGCGCCGTGATTCCGCTGCGCACCGATGCCTCCATCATGTGGACCATCAAGTTCCGCGACGGTGAGGTCAAGCGCTTCAAGTTCCCGATCCGCACCACGCCAGTCGGCTCCATCGACCCTTACGCGAACAAGCCGACCGGGGGCAACCTGGACGACAATCTGCTGTTCACCGAGGCAGGCAAGACCCTTCCGACCATCTAAAGCGCCTTCGCCCGCCCCGCATCCGGGGCTTGTGGCGAGGGAATTCAAAAATGCAGACCGGGAGACCTCTGGAAGTCTCCGCGAGCAAGTAATTCCAAGGGAAAGCACACATGAGTGAAGGAACTTTCGGGAATCCCACAATTGTGGAATTCAAAACCGATATTCTTATCATCGGCGGTGGCATGGCCGCTTGCGGCGCCGCATTCGAGGTGAAGCGCTGGGCCGGCGACGACGTGAAGGTCACGCTCGTCGACAAGGCCGGTATCGACCGTTCGGGCGCGGTGGCGATGGGCCTCTCCGCGATCAACACCTATCTGGGCGAGCAGAAGCCGGAAGACTACTGCCGGATGGTTTCCGCCGACCTGATGGGCTTGACCCGCGACGACCTCGTCTATGACGTGGGCCGTCACGTTGACGATACCGTGCACACGTTCGAAGAATGGGGCCTGCCGGTCTGGAAGACCAAGGAAACCGAGGGCGTTCCGCTGAAGGACGGCGGCAAGCCGGTCCGCTCGGGCAAGTGGCAGATCATGATCAACGGCGAAAGCTACAAGACCATTGTCGCTGAAGCCGCCAAAAAGTCGCTCGGCATCGAGAACATCTACGAGCGCGTCTTCATCGTGAAGCTGATCCTCGACGCCAACGAGCCGAACCGCATCGCGGGCGCCGTGGGCTTCTCGGTCCGTGAGAACAAGATCTACGTGTTCCGCGCCAACGCGGTGCTTCTCGTTGCTGGCGGCGCGGTGAACGTGTTCCGTCCGCGGTCCACCGGCGAGGGCATGGGCCGCACTTGGTACCCGGTGTGGAACGCTGGATCGACCTACGCCATGGCCGCCGAGGCCGGCGCCGAGCTGACCATGATGGAAAACCGCTTCGTGCCCGCCCGCTTCAAGGACGGCTACGGCCCGGTTGGCGCTTGGTTCCTGCTCTTCAAGTCCAAGGCCACCAACGGCTACGGCGAGGACTACGTCAAGAAGAACGCCAACATGCTGGCCGAGTTCGCGCCCTACGACAAGGCGGCCGTGGTGCCGACCTGCCTGCGCAACCACGCCATGCTGAAGGAGATGAAGGACGGCCGCGGCCCGATCCTCATGGATACGCCAACGGCGATGAAAGAGCTTGGCGCGAACATGACGCCGAAGGAGTTCAAGCACCTCGAAGCCGAGGCGTGGGAAGACTTCCTCGACATGTGCATTGGCCAGGCTGGCGTTTGGGCCGGCCTGAACACCCGTCCGGAAGAGAGCGTGTCCGAGCTGATGCCGACCGAGCCTTATCTGCTTGGCTCGCACTCCGGCTGCTGCGGCATCTGGGTGTCCGGTCCGGAAGACCTGAAGTCGCCGGCCGAGTGGCGCTGGGGCTATAACCGCATGACGACCGTCAACGGCCTGTTCACCGCGGGCGACGGCGTGGGCGCTTCCGGCCACAAGTTCTCGTCCGGCTCGCATACCGAAGGCCGCATCGCCGCCAAGTCGATGGTCCGCTGGGTGCGCGACCACAAGGACTATCAGGCTGCGTTCAAGGCGGACATCAACGCCATCGCCGAGGAAATCTACGCTCCTGTGCGCAACTACTTCGAGCATAAGGACAAGACCACGGCGGAGGACGTCAATCCGTTCTACATCACGCCGCGCATGTTGCAGATGCGCCTGCAGAAGACCATGGACGAGTATGTCGCCGGCATCTCGACCTACTATCAGACCAACGGCAAGCTGCTTTCGATGGGCCTGCAGTTCCTGGGCATGTTGAAGGAAGACAGCAAGAAAATGCGTGCGAAGGATCTCCACGAGCTGATGCGCGCGTGGGAGAACTATCACCGCATCATCACCGCCGAGGCTCACCTGCGCCACATCCTCTACCGCGAGGAGACGCGCTATCCGGGCTTCTACTACCGCACCGACTTCCCGAAGCTCGACACCGCCAACTGGCAGTGCTTCGTGAACTCGAAGATGGACCCGGACACGCACGAGTGGACCATGATCAAGCGTCCGCACGTCGATCTGGTCGAGAAACACTACGGCGGCCAAGGGCACTAAGGCTTCGCGGAGCGGGGGCGTCATCCGCCCCCGTTTTCGCAAAAGATTGTCCGGCTATACTGGCGTTTCCAAAGCGTCGTTCCCGCGCAAGCGGGAATCCATGTCAGTGAGGAGCGTCTTCTTGATTTGGGGCTACCGTGGATCCCCGCCTTCGCGTGTGTGCGTTTCCGCGGGGACGGCGGTACAGTTAGCTCCAAGCACAAGGGGCATCCGCGTAACCGGGTTGGATAGCCGGTGCAAGCCGCGCCCGCGAGGGTTGCGGGTTTTGTACTATTGGCGTATGGCCTCATGGTCAGTTAAGTGCGTAGCTTGCCGGGCTGATGCCTTGGCGGGACATAAGAGAGCGTAAATGACCGCAGATAGCACCCTGGACGGGGAAGAGCGCGAGGTTCACGAAGAGACCTTCCGTCCGGATCAAGCGCGTGACGAGAAGCTGAGCGTGTTCGACAGCGTGCGCGTCCATTCAGACAATCCCGTGCAGCCGGTCAAGCTAAAGGCTGGGGACAGTTTCAACTTCCGCTGCCATCGCGGTGTCTCCTGCTGGAACAAGTGCTGCCACGGCGCGGACATCACGCTGCCGCCCTACGATATTTTGCGGCTGACGCAGCGCTTTAGCCTGCGGCCGGCCGAGTTCCTCGAACGCTACACGGTGCCCGCCGACCACGAGGGCGCCGGTATGCCGGTCGTCAAGCTCAAGATGGGCGGCGATGATGGCAAGGGTGCCTGCCCATTCCTGGCGGAGGAAGGCTGCACGGTCTATACCGACCGCCCAGCGGCCTGCCGCTATTACCCGCTCGGCCTGATCTCGGTGAAGCTTAAGGACAGCGAGGTCAAGGAGGACTTCCACTTCCTGGTGCGCGAGGACCATTGCCAAGGGCACGGCGAGGCGCATAGCCAGACCGTCGAAGAGTTCTGCAAAGACCAGGGCACGGAGCCTTACGAGCACATCAACCGCGGCTGGATCGACATCCTGATGAAGCTCGCCTCCTGGCGCCCGCTGGGCGGCCCGATGGGCAAGGAGCCCACGCCCCAGGCACGGCAGATGTTTTTCATGGTTTCGACGGACGTTGAGCGCTTGCGCAAATTCGTCTTCGAAAGCAGCTTCTTGCAGCGCTACGACATTCCTGCGGAAGCTGTGGAGATAGTCCGCGGCAGCGACGAAGCGCTCATTTGCCTTGGCCTGGACTGGCTGAAGAACGTGCTCTTCAATGAGCCCACCATCGAGGTCCGTGCGGAGGTGCTGCAGGACGCGATTGCGAAGGCTAGGTCGGAAATGGGGGCGGGCTAAGGCGCGATCAAAATTAGGGGCTCGATCTCGAAGCGAAAAAAATAGGGCTACTGGGCGTTCAACCAGCGCTTCAATAACCTTCATAACAATAACCACGATGTAAGGAACCGCCACGGCGGGCGAGGCTCTTCCAGGGTAGTGGAAGGGCGAATCCCAGCCCGCCCGGCGTGAGTAGGAAAAATGTCTGTAGGAAATGGTAGTAACGGCGCGGTGTCCTGGCAGCGGCGGCTGATGCCGTTCTTGAACTGGACGCCGCATGTCAGCCCGGCCACGCTGAATGCGGATTTCTGGGCGGCGCTCACAGGCGCGCTGGTCGTGCTGCCGCAGGGTATCGCCTATGCGACCATCGCCGGTATGCCGCCAGTTTATGGCCTCTACGCCGGCATGATCCCCGCCGTCGTGGCCGCGCTGTTTGGCTCGTCCTGGCAGCTCGTGTCGGGGCCGACGGTGGCGGGTTCGCTCGTCATGGCCTCGGCGCTGGGCGCCATGGCCGCGCACGGTTCGGAACAGTACGTCATGCTGGCGCTGACGCTCACCTTCCTGGTCGGCCTGATCGAACTGGCCATGGGTGCTTTCCGGCTGGGCGTGCTGGTCAATTTCATATCGCACTCGGTTATCGTTGGTTTCACGGCGGGCGCCGGCGTGATCATCGCGGCCAACCAGCTCAAGAATTTCTTTGGGCTGTACGGTATGCCGCGGGGCCTCGCGTTTTACGAGGTCATTGAGTATGTGGGCGTCCATATCGGGGAGGCCTCCTGGCAGACTGCGGTTGTCGGAACCGTCACCGTCGTTACCGCCATCGGGGTCAAGCGCTATTTTCCCCGCTGGCCCTATATGATCGCGGCCATGCTAACCGCGGGTTTGGTTGGCTATGCTTTCAACTTTTTCGCCCCTGGCTGCGAAACGGTCGTGAAGGACGGCCTCAAGGGGTTCAGCGGCACCTGCCCGATAAGAACGGTGGGCGAATTGCCTGCGAGCCTGCCGCCGCTCTCCGCGCCGAGCTTTAATTTGGAAACGTGGGGCACACTAACGTCGGTGGTGCTGGCCATGACGCTGTTCGCACTCACGGAGGCCATATCCATCGCGCGCGCGCTCGCCTTGCGCACCGGCCAGCACATCGACTCCAACCAGGAGTTCATCGGGCAGGGTCTTTCCAACATCGCGGGCGCCTTCTTCTCGGGCTATGTGGCGACTGGCTCGTTCAACCGCAGCGCGCTCAACTATTCGGTCGGCGCCAGAACACCCGTCGCGGCGATTCTGGCCGGCCTTTTCCTGATGATCATTGTCGTGCTGGTGGCTCGCTTTGCGATCTACCTGCCGAACGCGACCATGGCTGGCATCCTGTTTATCGTGGCGTACGGTCTGTGGGACAGCCACCACATCAAGCAGATCATCCGCACGAGCTGGTCGGATACGGCGGTGCTTGCCGTTACCTTCGGCGCGGCCCTGGCGGTCGAGCTGGACAAGGCCATTTTCGCGGGCGTGCTGATATCGCTTCTTCTGTATTTGCGGCAAACGTCGCATCCGCAGATCCATGTCCGCGTGCCGGACCCGGCGAACGAGAGGGGCAAGTTCACCGACGCACGTGAGGAACTGCCCGAATGCAAGCAGGTCCGGTTGATCCGCATCGACGGCTCGCTGTTTTTCGGCGCGGTGAACACCTTCCAGGAAACACTGCGCGGTTACGAGGACAGCGCGCCCGAAGTCAAGCATCTTATGATCATCATGCAGCCGGTGAACTTTATCGACGTTGCCGGCGCCGAAGCGATGGTCGCGATGGCGAGGCGCTACCGGGCGCGGGGCGGCGGCCTTTATCTGATCCGGCCGAAAAAAGCGGTGGTCGAGCTTTTGGAGCGCGGCAAATATATAGATGATATCGGCCGGGAGAACATTTTCTATTCCAAGACGATTGCTTTGCAAACGGTCTACGGCAAGCTGAATAACGATGTGTGCCGGAGCTGCGGCCTCAAAGTGTTCCGGGAATGCGGCCGGCCGGTCAGGGCCGATGGCGCGGAGGAAGCTTTGCTGGAACCTGCCGTGGCGGCCAAGCAAACGTAAGAAGGGCCAGCGGGTGCATCCCGCTGGCAAGCTTCAAGGCACCAGCCTGTGCCGCCAAGCGCGGCGAGGCTGCACGCCGGTTTAGCCGCGGTGCTGGCAAACGCAGCGGCGGGATGCAAGACAAGCGGAAGGAACGCCCCGCCGCCGTCGCTGCCGGTTTACCTGCCGGCCTCGATCTCCGCGACGGCGTTCGCCATCAGCTCGATGAGCTTCTTTTTGAGCGTGCGCTCGTCCATGGCGATGCCCTTTGCCTTGAAGTCCCCGAGCACCTTCTCGATGAGATCCCCGTCGCCAGGCCGCTGGAAGTTCGACTTGATCACCTCCTTGGCGTATTCGTCCACCGCGGCGCCTGTCAGCCCGAACTGCGCGGCAGCCCAGACTCCAAGTGCCCTGTCGCGGCGGGCTTGGGCCTTGAACCGCAGTTCCTCATCGCGGGCGAATTTTGCCTCATAACCGTGTTCGCGTTCGTCGAATGTCGTCATGGTCTACCCCTGGGACGGGACGTGCTGCCGTAAGCAGCGCCGCGAGGTCTTTAATCGCGGAGCCGGCGGAGCCATCTCTTAGCGTGCTAACCGTGGTCCGGTATCGCCACATGGATAGCGTGCAATTGCATCTAAATCAACTGGCGCGCGGTGCCCAAGCACCCGTCGGCGCATCGGGAGGGCGGAGGATTGACCACATACGTTCCGGCGGGAATGCGTGACAACGGCGCGAATATGCGCTTCAAGTATTCTTCGAACCCAATCCGGTTTCCCAATTCGCCAGCTAATATGGGGGTTTCCCATGAATAACCGCCGCCGCCGCCTCTATGAGGGAAAGGCGAAGGTCCTTTACGAAGGCCCCGAGCCCGGCACGCTTATTCAACACTTCAAGGACGACGCGACCGCCTTCAACGCCAAGAAGCACGAGCGGTTCGAAGGCAAGGGCGTCCTCAACAACCGGATCTCGGAATATATTTTCAGCCGCCTGAACGAGATCGGCGTGCCGACTCATTTCATCCGCCGCCTCAACATGCGCGAGCAGCTTATCCGCGAGGTGGAGATCATCCCGGTCGAGGTCGTGGTGCGCAACGTGGTGGCCGGCTCTCTCTGCGACCGGCTCGGCCTTGAGGAGGGTATGCCCCTCCCCCGCTCCATCATCGAGTTCTATTACAAGGCCGACAAGCTCAACGACCCGATGGTGACCGACGAGCATATCACCGCCTTCGGCTGGGCCTCGCCCGCCGAGCTCGACGAGATGATGGCGCTGGCGCTCAGGATCAACGACTTCCTGAGCGGCCTTTTCCTGGGCATCGGCATCCGCCTCGTGGACTTCAAGGTGGAGTTCGGCCGCATCTTCGAGAACGAGATGGTGCGCATCGTGCTCGCCGACGAGATCAGCCCCGATAGCTGCCGGCTGTGGGACATCGAGACCAAGGACAAGCTCGACAAGGACCGCTTCCGCAAGGATTTGGGCGGCCTGCTCGACGCCTATTCCGAGGTCGCCAAGCGGCTGGGAATTCTTGTGGAGAATCCTACGCCAAGGTCAAAAGGTCCGGTGCTCGTGCAATCGAAATAGGCTAGGCCCGGAGCGGACACGGAGGCTCAATTCCCGATGAAAGCGCGCATTACCGTCACGTTGAAAAACGGCGTTCTCGACCCGCAGGGGCGCGCCATCGCCAACGCGCTCCATTCGCTCGGATTCGAGAGCGTCGAGGACGTGCGCCAGGGCAAGCTGATCGAGGTGCAGCTCAAGGCCGCTGATGAGGAGCAGGCGCGTGCTGAGCTTGACGCCATGTGCAAGCAGCTCCTGGCCAACACGGTGATCGAGAACTACCGCGTAGAGCTGGTTGGCGGATGAGCAAAGCCGAGCCCGTTATCCTGGCGATCCTTCTCGGGGTGGTGCTTGGTGTGTTGACTGTCAGGCTAACGCTTGGCAGGTACATGACGCAGGCCATGGCGCCGCTCGATTGCCAGCGCGGCTATTATGGGCTCCTGTCGCTCGCAACCGCTTCGCGGCCCCCTGCAACGAAGAAAGAGAACGCGGATTGGATCGCTATAAGCGCCAGGAACAGTCATTTCCTGTTTTCGAAGCCGTCTTTGCGCGCGCATCCCATGGTGGTGCGGCGCAGGCTGGCGCCCGCCGGCCGGAGCCTCAATTTGGCAACTGAGGGGTGCGCTTTTGGTGACAAGCGCGCCTATAAGGAAGCGATGGCGAATCTTCCGCCCGCCGTAAAGGACGCATCCGGGGAAGGGCGGCGCGTGCGGCTCAAGGTGATGCTGAACCAATGAAAGACAGAGGACACGCAGCGATGGGGCAATCAAGGAGGCACGGCGGGGAAAGGCATCCGTTTTGGCCCTGCCTATTTGGGTTGTCCCTTTCCGCGGCGGCCGGGCTGATGCTCGCCCCCGGCACAAGCCTTGCAGCGCCCGGGGGCGTGCGGCTGAACTGCAAGTCCGGTTACAATGTGCTTCTGAAGCAAATGAAGGAGCGGCAGGATCTGCAAATGGACGATTACCCGTTCGGCATGGAGTTCCACAAAAAGGGCTCCGGCTCTGCCGCTTACTATTTCACCAAGCCCGCGCATGGAGCGCACCCCGCGATCTTCTGGTATGGCGCCGGCAAGGCGTGCAAAACAGTCAAGGCCGGCGGCTGCGGCTACGGGGCCAAGGATAAGTTCAACGCCGCGCTTGAGAAATACCGCGAGCAAGGCTGCCGATGAAAAGCGCCATTATCGTATTCCCCGGATCGAACTGCGACCGCGACGTGGCCGTGATACTCGAAGAGGTCACGGGCGTTAAGCCCGTCATGGTCTGGCATCGCGAAACGGAGTTTCCTTCCGCCGACCTGATCGTGCTGCCTGGCGGCTTTTCCTATGGCGATTATCTCCGCTCCGGCGCAATGGCGGCGCATTCGCCGGTTGTGCGCGCTGTGAAGGAGCAGGCGGAGCGCGGCGTGGCGGTGCTCGGTATCTGCAACGGCTTTCAGATCCTCACAGAGGCGCAGCTTCTACCGGGCGTGCTGATACGCAACACCTCGCTGCACTATATCTGCCGCGATGTGGGTCTCAAGGTGGAGCGGGCGGACACGATCTTCACGGGCGCCTATACGCAGGGCGAGCGGTCCGTCATGCCCATCGCCAACAAGGACGGCTCCTATTTCGCGGACGAAGAAACCCTTGACCGCATCGAAGGCGAAGGCCAAGTGGTGTTCCGCTATTGCGGCGGCGCTGGTTTTGGGGATAACGGCAATCCGAACGGCTCCCGCCGGGGTATCGCTGGCGTCATCAGCAAGTCTGGGCGTATCATGGGGATGATGCCTCATCCGGAACGCGCCTCGGATGCCGCTTTGGGCGGAATCGATGGCCGCCGGGTGTTCGAATCGCTTACACGGGAGTTGCAATAGCGAATTCTGCCGGTACTGCGTCTCTTAAGGTACAACCGCTCTAGCGAGAGGATCACAGCATGAGTTTCGACGACGAAGTTGATGAAGTGAAACGGGAAATGCAAACCGCGAAGCTCGATCCCGAAGCGCGCCGCAATTCGGCTCTGAAGCTTTGCGAGCGGCTTAAGGAGCAGATCTCCAGCCGCCGCCTGGACTTCACGGTCGGCGAGGACAACGGCGATCCGATCGTCGAGGTGAAGTATAAACCGTCCAGCGATACGCTGGCCTCGGTCTATGTGAACGAGGACGGCAGCATCACCTTCCAGGCCGCGGGGGCGTCCGGCGAGGCCGACGACGATGACGACGATTCGGGTTACTTCCCGAGCTACGTTGAATATATGGACGAGGACGAGTTCCTTGAGGATGCCTACGACATGCTGAAGGTCGGCCTCGCCGAGTACGAGCTTGACCGTGAGCAGAAGAGCTGAGGGCTTTGGCCTGATACAGGCGGCATTACCCCTCACCCTGTCCCTCTCCCAGAGGGAGAGGGCTGGGGTGAGGGGTGATATGCGCCATGCAGGCCGCTGGCTCTGATTCTTGCATAACTTCGAACGGAAATAGCGTGACCGTCATTGCGAGCGAAGCAAGTGCGCCAGCTTGGATCGCCGGGGCGGCAGGAGCTGCCTCACGATGACGGGCAAAGAATCTCAAATGACGATCGCCACCGAAGAGATGGCCGCGGCGCACCGGATGGCGCCGGCCGAGTTTCGCTTGGCTTGCGAGAAGCTGGGCCGCGCGCCCAATTTGACGGAGCTAGGCATCATATCGGTGATGTGGTCCGAGCACTGCTCTTACAAGTCTTCGCGCGTCTGGCTCAAGAAGCTGCCCACGAAGGGGCCGCGCGTTATCCAGGGGCCGGGCGAGAACGCTGGCGTCGTTGACATCGGCGATGGGCAGGCCGTGGTTTTTAAGATGGAAAGCCACAACCATCCCTCCTACATCGAGCCCTACCAGGGAGCCGCGACCGGCGTCGGCGGCATCATGCGCGACGTGTTCACCATGGGCGCGCGGCCAATCGCCAACATGAACGCGCTCCGGTTCGGCGCTGCGGATCATCCCAAGACTCGCCACCTCGTTGGCGGCGTCGTGGCGGGCATCGGCGACTACGGCAACTGCATGGGCATCCCCACGGTTGGGGGCGAGACGAATTTCGACGCGCGTTACAACGGCAATATCCTGGTCAACGCCTTCACCGCCGGGCTTGTGCGCACGGATCGCATCTTCTATTCGGCGGCGTCGGGCGCGGGCAATCCGGTGGTTTATGTCGGGTCCAAAACGGGCCGCGACGGCATCCATGGCGCGACCATGGCATCGGAAGAGTTCGGCGAGCAGACCGAGGAGAAGCGCCCCACCGTGCAGGTTGGCGATCCGTTCGCCGAGAAGCTCCTGCTCGAAGCCTGCCTGGAGCTAATGGCGGAGGACGCGATCCTCGCCATTCAGGACATGGGCGCGGCGGGGCTCACATCTTCCTCCGTCGAGATGGCGGCCAAGGGCGGCTCGGGGCTAGAGCTGAGCCTCGACCTCGTGCCGCAGCGCGAGGAGGGCATGACCGCCTACGAGATGATGCTCTCCGAAAGCCAGGAGCGTATGCTGATGGTGCTGCGCCCCGGCTCCGAGGCGCTGGCGGAGTGCATCTTCCACAAGTGGGAGCTGGAGTTCGCGATCATCGGCAAGACCACGGACTCGGGCCGGCTCCAGCTCTGGCATAAGGGCCGGCTTGAAGCCGACCTGCCGACTTCGATGCTTTCCGACGAAGCGCCTATTTACGAGCGGCCCACCGCGCCGCGCGCCCTGCCCGCGCCCGTGAGCGCGCGGAGCGTGCCGGCGCCCGAAAGCCTGACGGGCGCGCTGCTCAAGCTGATGGGCTTGCCCAATCTCTGCTCCAAGCGCTGGATCTGGGAGCAGTACGACCACATGGTCATGGGCGGCACGATGGTGCGTCCCGGCTCGGATTCGGCGGTGGTGCGCGTGCATGGCACAAACAAGGCGCTGGCCTTCACCTGCGATGTGACGCCCCGCTATTGCTTCGCCGATCCGTTCGAGGGCGGCAAGCAGGCCGTGGCCGAGGCTTGGCGCAATCTTGCTGCCGCCGGCGCGACGCCGCTTGCTATCACCGACTGCATGAATTTCGGCAATCCGGAGCGGCCGGAGATCATGTGGGAGTTCGCCCGCTGCATCGACGGCATGGCCGAAGCCTGCACAACGCTCGAATTCCCTGTCGTCTCCGGCAACGTATCACTTTACAACGAGACTAACGGCATCGCCATTCTACCTACCCCCGCCATCGGCGGCGTGGGCCTGCTGCCCCGCAGCGAGCACCATTACACCATTGGCTTCAAACCGGAGGACGAGGTTGTTCTCATGATCGGGGCGGAGAACGGCCATTTGGGGCAATCGCTTTACCAGGAACTCGCCACAGGCAAGTGCGAGGGCGCGCCGCCGCCTGTGAACCTCGAAGCCGAGCTTCGCGCAGGCCAATTCGTCCTGGGCCAGCGCTATTGCGTGAAGACGGTGCATGACATTTCCGATGGGGGCTTGCTGGTGGCGCTGGCCGAAATGGCGCTGGCGGGCGGCCTTGGCTTCACCTACCACGCGCCCGAAGCGCCGGACGGTCTGCCCGCGCACGCGATTGCATTCGGCGAGGACCAGGGGCGCTACCTGGTGGCGGCGACGCGCCAGCACGCTGAAGTCATGGCGGATTATCTCAAGAAATCCTCGAAATACCCATTGCAGGCCCGGATCGTGGCCACCATCGGCGGCGATGAGATTGTTGTGCCAGGCGAAGAGCCGCTGCCGCTGGCGCGCCTCCGGCAAGTGCACGAAGGCTGGCTGCCGGGGTATATGGCGGGCGAGTTCTGACCGGGCGCGGCGGAAGCGGGGACCCATCTTTCCATCGGATAGTGCATTGTTTTGGCATGGATTCCCGCTTGCACGGGAACGGCAGGAAAGCGGTCATTATTTCTTGCGGCTGGTGTCATTCCACGGCGTGCACCGCGCCTAATGCGCGAAGATGCCTCACATCCGACAGACGCACGACATTACCCGCCGACTGCGCCTCATACGCTTCGAGCCAGTCGATGTCTTCCCAAAGCTCGCGAAGGCATATCAGCACATGAACTTCCGGCTGAGTATCGGCCTCACGCTCCATGATGTGAAGCGCCGATTCGATGTGCCTTTTGCACTTCGCTATATTCTCCGGTTTCATCTCAAGGCCCCATTTGGTTGCACGCTGGAACTGCCTTTTCGCGCTTTATAATTACTGAAACGCTAAAGCTTACGCGAAACTCATGTCTCTCTTGCATAAATTCCAAAATTGTCGCTTTAAAGCCCCACCTTAACCGAAACGGCAAAAAAGAATGCAGGCCCGTTAACTTTCCGCTAAACAGGCCGCGGGCGGGAAAGTTTATGAGGAGTAAAGGAATTGCGTGTATTCGCGTTTCACCGGGCCGGCGTTCTGATCGCAATGGCGCTTATCGGTGTACCGGCCGGGCTGCAGGCAGCCGGCTCCGGAGCAATGGCTCAAACCCCGGGACAAACCATGACCACACCTTCAGGCTTGCAGATTCAGGACATCACCGTTGGCGCGGGCCCCAAGCCGAAGCCGGGCCAAACCTGCGTCATGCACTATACCGGCTGGCTTTACGAGAACGGCGCCAAGGGCAAGAAGTTCGATAGCTCGCTCGGACGCGGAGAGCCCTTCGAGTTCAAGATCGCGGCGGGCCAGGTGATTCGCGGCTGGGACGAGGGCGTGGCCACGATGCATGTGGGCGGAAAGCGCACGCTCATCATTCCGCCAAACCTCGGCTACGGCGCGCGCGGCGCTGGCAGCGTCATCCCGCCGAATGCAACGCTGATCTTCGAGGTCGAGCTTTTGGCGGTGAAATAGACCGCCCTTCCGCTGGGCAGGCCGAGGGTTATTGTGTATAACCCGGCTTGGCCAGCCTGCGCGGCCTATGTGGACCATGGATTTTTCCAATGTTATCTGGAATGAGGAAAGGGTGGCAGCGGTTCTTGTGCGGATCGTCGAAACTGTTTAATGGAAACATGCAAAAAGTGCGCGAGGGATAGAGCCTTCGCGCTTTGTGCGGTGCCTAATGCAGTTGCCCAGCATCCCTCACTTCTGGATCAGCCATGCTCCTTTCTGCGCGCGTACTGACTGTCGAACAGTTTTTCCGCTTGGGAACCTTCACTGCGGCAAGCGTACAGCGCGACTATGTTTGGGACGCCAAACAAAGCGAGGAGCTGCTCGCCGATATCGAGCGCGCCTGCGCCGCGCACCTGCCCGAGCTGGAGCAGCATAGCGGGCCGGTGATATCCATCGCCAGTGAAACGGGTGAGGAAGCCGAAATTATCGACGGAGCGGGAATTCTACCCGCCGGGCAGGAGGACACCGCCGGCTACCATCTGGGCGCGATGGTGCTCCGGCGCACGGCCCCCGGAACAGCCGAAATCTTCGACGGACTGCAGCGCGCGACCACGCTCACCATTCTGCTTTGCATCATCCGCGACCTCACCGCATCCGAAGAACTGCGCGGCCGGATCAGCGGCCTGATCCAGGAGGGCGGCGCCTGCAGGCTCTATATCGACGTCGCCGATCACACGCTTTCCAAGGAAATCCAGGCCGCGGGCCAAACGCTTAAGACCTTCAAGCGCCCGGCCGGCGCCAGGGGCGCGCGCATCAGGCATTCGCGCTCGATCTTCCTGGGCTATCTCTCCGCCTGGGACCAGGAGCGCCTGTCGCGGTTCACGGACTTTCTGCTTTCCCACACGCTGCTGGTGGTTTCCGAGACGGAAAGCCACACGCTCGCGCGCCAAGTGTTCATCACGGCCAATAATCGCGGGGTGCAGCTCAGTCCCGCCGACATTTTCAAAGGCCAGCTTCTCGATCTGGCCGGGGACGGCGAGCCCGCCGAAATGGTTGCGCGGCGATGGCATGGCATTCAGCATCTGACCGGCAACGGCATCGAAGATTTCATGCGCGCCTACGACTTCATCAAGCGTTGCGAACCGCAGGGGGCCGACCATCTAGCCAAGCTTGCCGCCAGCATCGAGAGAAATTATGGGCCGAAGCGTCTCGCCGAGGTGCTGGACGATATTCTGCGCTACGCCTCCACCTGGGTCTTGCTTCAGGAGAAACTGAGGGCCACGCCCGCTTCGGAGGCCGACCTGGATATCTGGCGCCTGCGCTTCTTCAAGTGGCCCGAATGGCACCCGGTCGCGCTGGCTTGGTATCACGCCTACAACGCCAAGCGGAGTGCTAAGCCGGGCGGCACCGGGACCAAGGCCGAGCGGACGTTGCACCTGCGCTTCGCGGCCCTGCACCGCATCTGCATGATGATGATGCTGGCCAAGTTCTCCGCCAACGACCGCGCCCGCATCTTCGGCCGGGCGCTCTCGCAGAGCCGCAACCCCTTCTCGACCAGCGCGGGACGGCCCGGTGCCCTGACTTTCCGCGCTTCCCAGATCGAGCGCATCCACGAAACCCTGGCCACACCGCTTTACGACGACGAGATGCGCCTGACGCTCGTCCGGTGGATCGAATCGATGTCCGGCGGACCCGAAGTGGACCAGGATATCCCGCGGGCAACGGTCGAGCATATTCTGCCCAAGCGGCCGGCCAAGGATTCGCAATGGCTCGCCGACTTCCCCGACGAGGAGGAGCGCTTCTCGGCCTGCCATTCAATCGGCAACCTCGCGCTGATGGATTACGCCGAGAACGCCAAACTCATGAACTCCGATTTCCACCTGAAGCTTCCGGTCATCAAGGAGCAGTCGAAAAAATACCGCACGCTCGCCAGCGTCGCGAACAAAACCTCCTGGACGCACGCCGGCATCCGCGAGCGTGCCGGCCAGATGATCGGCTTCACCTGTCAGGTGCTGAATATCCCACGCAATCCAATGCCTTAGGCGGAGCGGGATCAGCACCGGGTGGCAGGATCGCCACAGGGTAGCTCGATCATTTTATTAAAATGCGCAACAGACCTTGTGCGATACCTATAAAACTGCAACAAATGGCCTAGCTGCTTTCCACCACCTTAGATATGCACGCAAGCATGATGGTGAGGCTGTCTCAGTAGTGCCCCCTGGGGGCGGGTTGGAGTTTGGTCCAATGAAACTTTTTACAGCATTTACAATTGCCGTCTTGTCCACCTCGATTTCTGCGCCAGCACTCGCTCATGGCGGCTTCAATTACGGAAACTGGGCGACGGGAGGAGCGGGCGCGTCTGGCAACGCAAGCCTCGACGGCACCGGCTCAATCGACAACACGAGCGCGACCGGCACAATCGCAGCGGTGGGCGAAAGCTGCAACTGTGCCAACGAGTCTGCTGCCACCAGCACCTCCGTCGCGGCCAACAACATCGGGCTGAACGGCAGCGGCTCCGCAACCTCCACGACTGTGGCTACCTCCGCCGCTGGCGCTGGCCACGGGGCCGGTGGCGCAGCACCGTAATCATTGGCCAGCATCTTCACTCTGCGCGCACCCCCGACGGCGCTCCGCTCTTCCCCCCTGAGCGGGCTTCCTTGGGAGGTGCGCGCCCCACCGCGGCCCACTTTTTTGGAGCCGCGGTTTTCGCGCGAAGCACGCCGGAGGCCCGCTGCGGCGCTCCGAATGCAAACTGGCCCTTTAACCCATCCGGGCCCGGTAGTCCTGATAAGTATATTCCCGGATTCTTTCGAGCCGGCCATTTTTCCAGAGCAGGATGGCCGGATGCTGGACGCCGTTGAACATCGTACACTGCACTAAATTATATTGAATGGCGTCTTCCAGGATCACCTTATCGCCCGGCTTTAGCGGCTCCTGAAAAGCGTGATAGTGTCCAAGTTGATCGCCTGAAACGCAGGTGCCGCCCGCCAGCCTGTAAACGTGGCGGTGCTTTTTCCGCTCAGCCGCGCCCCGCACGGTTTCCGCGCCCGCTACCGGCATGTCCAGCTCTGGGCTTAAGAGGAAATCCGGCATATGCGCATTGAACGATATATCTAAAATCGCAATTTTGAAGTCTACGTCATCGCGCTCGACGATATCCAGCACGTTCGCGGCCAGGGTGCCCGCGTTCTTTACGATGGCAGCGCCTGGCTCCATGTGAGCGGTCACACCATGTTTTTTCTGAAACCCATTAACGAGCTGGATCAAACCTTGGACATCGTAACCGTCATCGGTGATCCTCTGGCCACCGCCGAAGTTGATCCACCGCATCCGGGAGAAATATTCGCCGAAGCGCTCCTCGATAACGGCCAGCGCATCCTTCAAGTCTTCGAAGGTCTTATCGAAGAAGATGTGGAAGTGCAGCCCGCCGATCCCATCGAGCGCGCCTGGATCTTTCGCTAGCGCGTTCTTGAACTCATTAACGCGAATGCCGAGGCGCGATCCGGGCGCGCATGGCGACCACAAGCCGCCATGCTCGTCTACTCCGGTATATTCCGGATTGATGCGCAGCCCGCATTCGATCTTCCTGCCCGTCCGGCTAACGCAGGCCTCCACCAGGGGCTTGAACTTCTCCCACTGTGCGAAGCTGTTGAATATGACCGTGCTGCAATAGTTGAGAATCTCCGGGAACTCGCTTTCGGCGTATGCCGGCGCATACATATGCACATGGTGATTGAACTCGTCGTACCCAAGGCGGGCTTCATTCAACGAACTTACCTCGGTTCCGTCCAGATATTCCCTGGTTATTTTGAAAAGCGGCCAAGTGGACCAGGTCTTGAGCGCCTGGAACATTTTGCAGCCGGTCTGCTGCTTGACGTACTTCAACACACTCAGATTGTGGCGAAGAATATCCTCCTCAATGATGAAGGAGGCAGCCCCCACCTTTGTCACATTAGCCGAAGACTTGGGCCGCTTCTCCATGTTCCACGGTGCTTTCAATCGGAGACAGGCTGACATTTGTCATTCGTGGCAGGTTTACGCAACAGTGTCATTCCCGGCCCCGCCTCCGCGCATGGGCATTAACATAATGGAAAATTGCCCGCGATTTAGCGTCATACCCGCGAAAGCAGGAATCCATGGTAGCCTAAAAACACCATGGCGGCAGGTGGTTACCATGGATTCCCGCTTTCGCGGGTATGACCATGCTGCGGAATTATTCCACCGTATACCGCATTATAAGCTCCTGGACCACCAGCTCCGCAGTCCCGCCAGGGGTAGGTCATCGATCGTCCAGCTCTATCACGTCGAGAGCGGACTCGCCCAAGAGGTGCCCGCCCTTGTCGCGCTTGGCGGCCAGATATTTCGCGTTGTGGGCCGTCTGCCTCGCCAGCACGCGGTGCGTTGAAACCACATCGAGGCCCGCCTCGCGCAGTGCGGCCACCTTGCGCGGATTATTGGTCATCAGCCGCACCGCGGTGAAGCCGAGATGCCTCAGCATCCCGGCTGCGAAATCGAAGCGGCGCTGATCCTGGCCGAAGCCCAGGAGCGCGTCGGCGTCGTAGGTGTCGAAGCCCGCCTCCTGCAGGCAATAGGCACGCATCTTGTTGGCGATGCCGTTGCCGCGCCCCTCCTGGTCGAGATAGAGCACGATGCCGCCGCCTTGCTCGCTCATGGCCCGCACCGTGCCGCGAAGCTGGTCGCCGCAGTCGCATTTAAGGCTGCCGAACAGGTCGCCGGTCAGGCAGGCGGAATGGATGCGCACAAGCGCGGGCCGTCCGGACTGAGGCGTACCGACGATGACGGCGATCTGATCGCGGAAGCCATCGCCGCCACGGAAGATGACGAACTCACAAGTACCTGCGCCCTCCAGCGGAACGCGGGTGCGTGCGACGATTTTGAGCGATCCCGCCTCCTGGTCGCGGAAGGCGAGGATGGCGGCCGCGTCCGCTGAGAGGATCGAAGCGCGCTCAAGGTCGGCGGCTGCCGCATCCGCCACGGCCACGGCCGGCAGCAGGAGCGAGAGATTGGCGAGCGCCAGCGCCGCCAGCTCGGCGCGGCTTGGCGCAGTGAGCACCGGCCGGTAGGGGCTGGTGCCGTTGAGCGTGTTTTCGGGGCGGTGGCCGATGGTCTCCTCGATGGCTTCGAGCGTGATGGGGTGCAGGTGCACGGCGGCGGCGGCCTCGTCCCACGCCTGCGCCGGACGCGCCTTCTCCCCCGGTATGATGAGCCGCGCGTTGCGTCCGGCCCCTTGCAGGAAGGCAATTTGGCGTCCGGTCAGTCCCTCGGCGGGAAAGGCCAGCGTCAGCAGTTCCCCCGAGCGGATGGCCACGGGCCTTGCGGCGCGGAATTCCGATAGTGCGCGCTCGACGGCGATCTGATGGGCGTCTCCGAAACAATTCAAGGGCATCTGACTTCCATAGGCCTTTCCTGGCGGGGTTCCCAAAAGCTTGGGAAAAGCTGTTCCGCGGCTGCAAACTGCCGGGCCGCCATCATATAAGCGCAATAGGGCGGAGCGGGAATGCTTTTCGCGCGCTTTCCGCCCACAAGTGGGCGCTTAGGGTCCGTTCTGAACTGAGTGAGTCATCTGGATTGTTCTTTGACCCGCCTGCCGCGCTGCAAAAAGGGTTACATATCCCTGGATATGCGCCCCTTCTTACGCCTTGCAGCCGGCGAGGATTCCTGCGCCATATGGCTCACTTAGTTCAGAACGGACCCTAAGGTAGCGCTATTCATGGCGAATTGGGAGAGGACATATGATTTCACCGCCGATATTGCGCAGGCGTAGCGTTTTGGGGCTTGCCGCGGGCGCCGCGATGCTGCCCGCCTTGACGCCCGCGCGCGCGGCCGGAGCCGGTTGCGCCGGCTGGCTTACGGTCCTGACCGTTGGCGGGCTTGTTGGCGCGCCGAACCGCGAAGCGATGGACCCTGATCGCGACCGGCTATTCAACCATAACAATATCGCCTTTCAGAAGGCGCGTCAGTTCACTGCGGGTGGGCTTTCGGGCATGGCCCGGAAAACCATAACGGCGAATGTGCACGGCTACAGCATTAACGCCAGCGGGCCACTGCTGCACGAGGTTCTGGCGGCCGCCGCCCCCGAACCGGAGGCGAAAACGGCGCGCCTGTCCGCGCTCGACGGCTATGCGGCCGAAATCCCGCTGGCCGAAGTGGAAAACCAGCAGTGGATTCTCGCGATGGAGGAGGACGGCCAGGGCTTCGCCATTGGCCAGTTCGGACCCCTTTACGCGATGCGCCAGCTCGGCCCGGACGAGGAGAAAACGGAGGAGGAGGAGGCGAAGTGGGTGCATTCGCTGTATTACATCGGGCTGGCGGCTTGACAACCGGGCGAGGCCCGGCCATAGGCCCCATCATTACGGCCGGAACATTGTAATCCGGGGGCGCGCCGCTGCGGCGCGCGGTCCTGGGCAGCGCGGCGCACGGGCTTACCTGGCGATGTTCCAATATGGCCGCTTCGCGCTTGCTCTGGCTTGATGGAGTTGAGAATGGCAAAATCGATGCTGGGAATTATCGGCGGTTCTGGTCTCTACGATCTGCCGGGGCTGGAGAACAAGCGGGTGGAGGCGATCTCCTCGCCTTGGGGGGAACCGTCCTCCCCCGTGCATTTCGGCGAGATAGGCGGCCTTTCTGTCGCCTTCATTCCGCGCCACGGAGAGGGCCACGTCTACTCGCCCTCGACCATCAACTACCGCGCCAATATCGACGTGCTGAAACGCGCCGGCGTGACCGATCTTATTTCGGTCTCGGCCTGCGGCTCGCTGCGCGAGGACTTGCCGCCGGGCACATTCGTTATCGTCGACCAGTTCATCGACCGCACTTATGGCCGCGAAGTGAGCTTTTTCGGCACGGGCTGCGTGGCGCATGTGGCGATGGCCGATCCCATCAGCCCGGGGCTCGCCAGCCGGGTCGAGGCGGCTGCGAAGGCCGAAGACATCCCCCACACACGTGGCGGTACCTACCTCGTCATGGAGGGGCCGCGCTTTTCGACGCGGGCGGAGTCCTTCCTTTACCGGACCTGGGGCTGCAGCGTGATCGGCATGACCAACATGCCCGAAGCCAAGCTCGCCCGCGAGGCGGAGCTTTGCTACGCAACGGTTGCGATGGTGACGGATTTCGATTGCTGGCACGAGGATCACACCGACGTGGATATCTCCGATGTTCTGCGGGTGATGAAGGCGAACACGGAAAAAGCCGCCCGTCTCATCGCGCGGGTGGCGGAGGACTTCCCCGAAGAGCACGAGCCCTGCCCGCTGGGCTCCGACCGCGCGCTGGAAAACGCGATCATCACCGCGCCTGGGCAGCGCGATCCGGCGCTACTGGTAAAACTCGATGCTATCGCCGGGCGGGTGTTGAGCAATGAGTAGGCTGCGGGACCAGAGGTCCATACGAAGCCCGTATCCCCTCATCCTGTCCTTCTCCCAATGGGAGAAGGAATCCTCGAACAACCCGCAGCGGATATTCTAGCGTTCCCTCTCCCAGAGGGAGAGGGACAGGGTGAGGGGTTACACGCGCAGAGATGTTGCTAAGCCGCGAGGTGCGTCTCGACCGCTTGCCGCACGGCGCGGAGGCTGAAAGGCTTCGAGACGATCAGGTCGTGTTCATCGCCCTGGGCGGCAACAGCCTCGGGATGCGCGGTGACATAGATCACATCGGCGTTCTGGTTCTCACGGATGGCCTTCACCACATCCACGCCGGTATCGCCCTTGAGCTTGTAGTCGGCGAGGATGAGCTTCGGCTTGGACTGCACGGCGATGCGGAGCGCCTCGGCGCGGTTCTTGGCCATGCCCGCCACAACAAGGCCGAGCTTTGTTACGATTTCCTGCAATTCGCGCGCGATCAGGGCCTCGTCCTCGATGATCAGCACTGCCGCCGGCTTTTCCCTCAGCGCGAGCAGCGACATGGCGTATGCCTGCCGCACGTATTCTTCGCTCACTTCCAATATCGAAGCGACATCGCCGCAAGGCAGGCCGATGATGGCGTGGAGAGCCGTCACCTGCCTCTGCTCCTCGGGAAGCCGCAACAGGCGGGCGTGAAGGCCGGTCGCAACCGCGGCGGTGACGTTGCTCTTTCGCAGCGAGACGCGAGCGGCCTCGTTGACTCTGCGGTAAAGGCCGAGGCGGCCCATGGGCTGTCCCGGAACCGGCCTTGCAGCCGGCGCCGCAAGCGCGGACTCCACGGCGGCATCGCTCAGGATGCGGCTGCCGAGAAGGCAAAAAGCATAACGCCGTAGGTTCTTAAGCTCGGAAAGTGCGAGGCTTTCGGTCATTTTTTCGCAGCGTCCCTTGGCTCCGCTACACATATGGGGCAATAGGCTTGCTTCAAGCCAGAAAAGGAGGAGTTAAGCCATACAAGAGATAATGAGGATGGAAAAGCGGAAACACTAGGGCATTTACTCATAGTTTCCTGTCCGTCGCACTATTGTTACAAGTGGTACTCAAAGCTGTGTTGTTTTGCCAATTCTATTTCTAATAGAGCTGGAGCAGCGTCAAAGGCGCTTGAACCAAGGATGTGGCGGCGGCCAGCTATTCCGCCTTTGCTAATCTGTCGAATTCCATGAGTTTGCGCAAGAGCGCCTCCAGCGATGAAACCGGAATCATGTTTGGCCCGTCGGACGGCGCGTTATCCGGGTCCTGGTGCGTCTCGATGAAAAGCGCCGCCACGCCAACCGCCACCGCCGCGCGGGCGAGCACCGGCACGAAACGCCGCTCGCCGCCGCTCGCCGTGCCGCGCCCGCCCGGCTGCTGCACGGAATGCGTGGCGTCGAACACCACGGGGCAGCCGGTTTCGGTCAGGATGGGCAGCGCGCGCATGTCGGTTACAAGCGTGTTGTAGCCGAAGCTCACCCCGCGCTCGGTGACAAGCACATCCGGGTTGCCCGCCGAGAGCACCTTCGCCACCACGTTCTTCATGTCCCAGGGGGCGAGGAACTGGCCCTTCTTGAGCTTGACCACGCGGCCGGTTTCCGCTGCGGCGATGAGAAGGTCGGTTTGCCGGCAGAGGAACGCCGGGATCTGCAGCACATCCACGGCCTCGGCGACGGGCGCGCATTGCGCGGCCTCGTGCACGTCGGTCACGACAGGCAGGCCAAAGGTCTCGCGGATTTCGGCGAAGATGGGCAGCGCAGCCTTCAGCCCGATGCCGCGCGCAGCGCTGGCGCTCGTGCGGTTCGCCTTGTCGAACGAGGTCTTGTAAATCAGGCCGATACGCAGTCTGTCCGCGATCTCTTTCAACGCAGCCGCCATCTCAAGCGCGTGCGTCCGGCTTTCGAGCTGGCACGGCCCGGCGAACAGCGCCAGCGGCAGGCTGTTGGAGACGCTTATATTGCCGATCTTGACCACGGGGTTCGGAGATAGCGTGGCGGAAGGCTTTTGGGTCATGGGTTCGCTTTCGAGGCCATGTGCGAGCGTGGCTCGTCACTAGCACGGCAAAGCCCCGGCGGCCAAGAGTGCTTCAGGCCGAGGTTTCATCAATTGGAATGAAAAAAAACCTGACCAATGCAAGCCCTTGCTCCGTTTTCAGGCGGGATGCGCTGACTACGCCTCCACATCGCCGGCGTCTTGCTGCGGAGGCGGCTGCCAGCATTCGCCAAGGTGCGCATGGTCGTTGTAAAACAGCACACGCCAGCCATGCTCCTCACCGGCGGCCTTCCGGTAGCGCATCGCGGCAAGTCCGGTATTCTCCATGCCCCCCAAACGTTGGAAGCGCTTGAACGCTGCGGCGCTCAACATGGCGCCGAACAAAGCGCGCGCCAAGGCCGTGCGGAAAAAGTAGCCGTGCGTGACTACCACTATCGAGGTTTCCGCGCGCGCCTCAAGATAGGCCAGCGCCGCATCCGCGCGCGCGATCAGATCGTCGAAATTCTCGCCATCCTCCACGCGCGCGCCGGGCATGTAGAGGGTCTTGTTCCACGCCGTCCAGATCGCTTGCGCCTCTGGGTCGCTGTGTGGCTTGCCGTTGACGCTGGCGGGCTTTATGCGCTCGACGAAAAGCCCGGAGTATTCGGGCGCCAGCCCCGTAACCCGCGCGATTATCTCCGCCGTTTCCTTCGCGCGAAGCATAGTGCTCGACAGCACCGTTTCTACGCCCAGCCTGGAGAGGCGCCTGGCAACACACACCGCCTCCCGGTGCCCGGTCTCACTCAAGGGCGAGTCCGGAGGCTGGAAAATTGACGATGCGTTAGCAACGCTTTGCCCATGACGGACAAAGTAAACGGTCTTCTCCATTTCTTCGCCCGGTTGGTTGAGGGGACCAAGGGAAATTGGCCCTGTACTCCCGCGAACGCAATGCTTCCAGAGTTTTTGCCTAGACTAGGCGGCTCTGGTGAACCGCCGCGCCGATGAAGGAAGCGAACAGCGGATGC
Organism: Rhodomicrobiaceae bacterium; assembly: GCA_050298295.1. Classification (GTDB taxonomy): domain Bacteria; phylum Pseudomonadota; class Alphaproteobacteria; order Rhizobiales; family Rhodomicrobiaceae; genus Rhodomicrobium. The sequence continues at coordinate 28,143 of JBNKTW010000042.1, read as the reverse complement.
GGCTCGAACGGCCGCGACTTAAGCTCCGGATGGAATTGTACGCCCACAAACCACGGATGATCCGGTATCTCAACAATTTCGGGCAGCTTCTTGTCCGGGGACATGCCTGAGAAGCGCAAGCCCGCCGCTTCCAGGCGCTCCAGGTAATTGATGTTGACCTCGTAGCGGTGGCGGTGGCGCTCGCTGATGCGCGTTTTGCCGTAGATTTCAGCAACCCGGCTGCCCGCGGCAAGTACGGCCTCATAAGCGCCGAGCCGCATGGTGCCACCCTTTTCGCTCTGCGCATCGCGATGCACGGAGGTCGCGCCGCTCATCCATTCCGTCATCAGGCCGACGACGGGTTCGGTGGCGGGGCCGAATTCGGTTGAGTTCGCACCCTCGATGCCGACCACATGGCGTGCCGCCTCGATCACGGCGAGCTGCATTCCGAAACAGATGCCGAGATAGGGTACCTTGCGCAGGCGGGCGTATCGCGCCGCCGCGATCTTGCCTTCCGCGCCGCGCTCGCCGAAGCCACCGGGCACAATAATACCGTGGATGTTCTCAAGATGCGGGCTCGGATCGCCCTTCTCGAACAGCTCGGCATCGAGCCAATGGATGTTCACGCGCACGCCGTGGCTGATGCCGCCATGCGCCAGCGCTTCCATCAGAGATTTGTAAGCGTCCTTGAGGTTGGTGTATTTGCCCACGATCGCGACCGAAACCTCGCCGTCCGGGTGGGCGATGCGGTGCGAAATTTGCCGCCAGACGTCGAGCGCGGGCAGCGGCGCACCATTGATGCCGAAAGCCGCCAGCACCTCGCGGTCGAGCCCCTCGGCGTGATAGGCTAGCGGCACGTCATAGATATTGGCCACGTCCAGCGCCTGGATCACCGCGCTTTCGCGGACGTTGCAGAACAGCGCGATCTTCGCCCGCTCGCTCTTGGGAACCGGCTGCTCGGAGCGGCACAGCAGGATATCGGGCTGTATGCCGATGGAGCGCAGCTCTTTCACCGAGTGCTGCGTGGGCTTGGTCTTGAGCTCACCCGCCGCGGCGATGTAGGGCAGAAGCGTCAGATGGATGAACACAGCCTCGCCGCGCGGCAGTTCGTTGCCAAGCTGGCGGATGGCCTCGAAGAAGGGCAGCCCCTCGATGTCGCCGACGGTGCCGCCGATCTCGGCCAGCACGAAATCCGTCCCCTCATTGCCGCTGAGGATGAATTCCTTGATCGCATTGGTGACGTGCGGCACTACCTGCACCGTGCCGCCGAGATAGTCGCCGCGCCGCTCGGCCGAAAGTACGTTCTGATAGATGCGGCCGGTGGTGATGTTGTCGTCGCGGCGGGCCGAGACACCGGTGAAGCGCTCGTAATGGCCGAGGTCCAGGTCGGTTTCCGCGCCGTCGTCGGTGACGAACACCTCGCCGTGCTGGTAGGGGCTCATCGTGCCCGGATCGACGTTGAGATAGGGGTCGAGCTTGCGCAGCCGCACCGAATAGCCCCGCGCTTTCAGCAACGCCCCAAGCGCCGCCGATGCCAAGCCCTTGCCCAGTGAAGAGACCACGCCGCCGGTAATGAAGATATATCGCGCCATGGACTCGCAACCTAGCGTCATGACGCCCCAAGCGAAAGTAAAAGCTCACGGTTTTCAACGGCGTCATAACCACGCCGGCCGCGCGGGTGTACCGGCAGCGAGCGCAAATGCCGGGTTTCTCTGTCCCATGCGGCCCGCCTGAACAATGGCGGGTTTCGCCGGGGCTGTTTTGTCACGAAAGTCAAATACTGCCGCTTCATTTCTTTCACGCGGAATTAAACACACTCAACGTAGAGTTTTGCACGCGGGCCGCGTGCGCCCATTTATCTGCCGGTGCGGCGTAGGGCGGCGGGGCGGCGCTCCGGAAAACTAAGCGTAGGACAGCGGCAAGGACGCGCAAGATGCCTTATGCGGAATGGGGCGATGAATTCAGCGTCGGTATCGAGGAACTCGACGCCGATCACAAGAAGCTTCTCGCTTTGCTCAACGACCTGAAGAAGGCAATGGACGCTGGCGATGCCCACGACGCGCTTGGCAGGGTTTTGGCGGGTCTTAAGCTCTATATGAGCTTCCATTTCGCGCATGAGGAGGAGCTTTTCCGGCAGTTGGAATACCCGGATTACGAAGCGCACTGCCGGGAGCATCAGGCGTTCGCGGATGCGGTCGAGGAGCTTCACCGGGATTTCCGGGTACGCGCTTCGGACGCGCTGCCGCGGCAGGCTTTCGATTTCCTGAAGAACTGGCTTTATGAGCATAGCTTGGGGGCGGACCGGGCCTTTGCCAGCTATCTCAAGGCGAACCCGGAGTTGCTGGAGCGCCTAGCCTCCTCTGCGGATGCAAGCGCGGCTCAATAATGCCGGCCGCCAGAAATAATGACCGCTTTACTGTCATTCCCGCGAAAGCGGGAATCTATGCCAAAACAACGCACTAACCCGTGGACGGATGGCTCCCTGCGTTCACGGGGACAACTCCAAAGCGGTCACTTAACCTGGCGGTTGGCATAAGCCCCGCCGTCCGGTCATTCAAGGCGCTCACAAAAAACTATAGGGATCAACGTCCACATGCCGCTTGACGCTGCCGCGCGGCTGCTCCGCCCCGCCGAGCCAGGCGCGCAGATACGCCTGCAAATCCGCCTCGCGCGCCGCCTTGACCAAAAGCCGCTGCCGGTGCCAGCCCCGGATCACGGCGAGAGGCGCCTCCACCGGCCCCAGCACCTGGATCAGCCGCGCCTCGGGCGCCGCCAGCGCCAGCGTCCGCGCATAATGCTCCGCCGCCTGCCGCTCCTTCGCCTGCACCACGATAGCCGCGAGCCGTCCGAACGGCGGCAGCCCCGCCTCCTCGCGCATGGCGATCTCGGCCTCGTAAAAGCCCTGCCGGTCGCCGGTCACGAGCGCGCGCATCACCGGATGATCCGGGTAATGCGTCTGGATCAGCCCGGTGCCCGGCGCGCCGAACCGGCCCGCGCGGCCCGTCACCTGATGCAGGAGCTGGAAGGTGCGCTCGCCCGCGCGCGGATCGGCGGTAGCGAGGCTCAGGTCGCCATCGACCACGCCCACGAAGGTAAGCTGCGGGAAGTTATGGCCTTTCGAAACAAGCTGCGTGCCCACGACAATGTCGGCCTCACCCGCCGCGATGCGCGTGAGGACTTCGCGCAGCGCCGCCGTGGTCGGCACGAGGTCGCTTGAGAGCACGCAGGTGCGCGCCTCGGGCCAGCGGTTCTTGACCTCCTCCAGCACACGCTCGATGCCGGGTCCGGACGCGGTGAGCATACCTTCGCGGTTGCAGGCAGGGCACGTCTTTGGAAAAGGCAGCGAGAAGCCGCAATGGTGGCAGATCAGCCGGCCGCGCAGGCGGTGCTCGACAAGATAGGCGGTGCATTGCGGGCAGGTGAAGCGATTGCCGCAGGCGCGGCAGAGGGTGAGCGGCGCGTAGCCGCGGCGGTTCAGGAAGAGAAGCGCCTGCTCGTGCTTAGCAAGCGCCGCGTTGACGGATTCGATCACGGGCGGGCTGAGCCAGGCGCCGCGCTCGGGTGGCGTGGCCTTGAGGTCCACCGCCTCGACCTGTGGCAGCGCATTGCCAGAGAAGCGCGAAGGCAGAACGGCATGGCCATAGCGCCCGCGCCGGACATTGACGGTGCTTTCGACCGACGGCGTGGCCGAACTGACAATTATCGGGATCTTGCCGAGCGAGGCGCGCACCACCGCCATATCGCGCGCCTGATAGATGACGCGGTCGTCCTGCTTGAAGGAGCTGTCGTGCTCCTCGTCCACCACAATCAGGCCGAGATTGGCGAAAGGCAGGAAAAGCGCCGAGCGCGCGCCCGCCACTACGCGGACCTCACCCTCCGCCACGCCGCGCCAGACGCGGGCGCGCTCCTTGGGCGAAACGGAGGAGTGCCATTCGCCGGGCCGGCAGCCGAAGCGCTTCTCGAACCGCTCCAGGAACTGGCTGGTCAGCGCGATTTCGGGCAGCAGGATCAGCACCTGCGCGTTCTCGCGGCGCAGCGCCTCCGCCACCGCTTCGAAATAGACCTCGGTCTTGCCTGAGCCGGTCACGCCGTCGAGCAGCATCGCGCCGAAGCCACCCTTCTCGATGCTGCCGCAAAGTTGCGCCGCCGCTGCCGCTTGCTTCTCCGTCAATCCGGCCTGCGCGAAATCGGGTTTGGGGACCGGCGCGCGCGCGCGCGGCAGTTCGGCCCGGATCAGGGAGCCCGCGCCGGCCAAGCCGTCGATCACGGCGGCGCTCACCTGGGCGGCATCCATCAGGCGTTTCTTGGGCCACACCTTGCCATCGGCGAGCGTGGCCAGCACGCGCTCACGCGCCGGCGTCATGCGCCCAGGCGCCGCGCCGCCCAGCCGGAAGCCCCAGCGCGGCTCCTCCGCCTCGAACACGAGCCGCGCGCTCATCATCATTTGCAGCACCATGCCCGCGGGCGCCAGCGTGTAGTTCGCGACCCAATCGGCGAAGGCGAGATTGATGGGCGGGAGCGCCGGCACGTCCAGCGCGGACACCACCGATTTGAGCTTCTTGGGATCGAAGGGCTTCGGCTCAGCTCCATCGCGCCAGACCACGCCGATGCGCTTCATCGGCCCCAGCGGCACCACCACGAATGAGCCGGGCGCCAAGGCCTCGCCATCCGGCGCCGCGTAGGTATAAGGCTCTTCCAGCGCCAGCGGCAGCAGCACCGGCACAGTCTTGACAGCGCCAGCGCCGGGCGGCGCATCCCCAGGCGCATCCAGATCGAAAAGGGAAAGCTCCTTTACCGGCATGGCCGCACCTTGGCCGATGCGCCGCCGGATTGCAACCGGGCAAGCGCAAGCTACAAGCCCACGCATCCAGCTCTTGTACCAGGAAATATCTCCGGGCCGGCATGCCCGCAACAGTCCGGAACAAAACCGGCTGTTAATGCTATCCCAACGGCTTGGCCGCAAACTTGGTTCGCGGCTTCATGCCCGCACGAAGGCTCCCGTATGCACTTGTCCGAACGTCTTCCGCTGTGGATACCTGCCGCGCTCAGCGGCTACGTCCTCTGCCTGTTCGTGCCGCAGATTCTGAACGATGGCGACACCTACCTGCACATCGGGGCGGGCTTCTGGATGCTTGAGCATCACGCCGTGCCGCACACCGACCCATTCTCCTATACTTTCGCCGGCGCGCCCTGGGTGGCGCATGAATGGCTGTCCGAGATCATCATGGCGACGGCCTACCGGCTGGGCGGCTGGAGCGGCTTGCTCATCCTCTTCGGCGGGGCGGCGGCGCTGACGCTCGGTCTCCTGGCCAAGCATCTGTCGCGCTGGCTTCCTCCCCTGCCTGCGGCGGTAACGCTTTTCGTAAGCGCGGGCTGCGTCGCCGGCTCGCTGCTCGCCCGCCCGCATCTTCTGGCGCTTCCGCTCGTCGAAGCGTGGACAGCCGGGCTTCTCATCGCGGGTGAGCGGGGGCGCGTGCCCTGGCTTCTGCTCCCGCTGATGACGCTGTGGGCAAACCTCCATGGCAGCTTCGTCTTCGGGCTTGCGCTTGCTTGCGCCCTTGCCCTTGAAACCACGATTGCCGCCGGTGCGCAATGGCAAGCCGCCGCGCGCAAATGGGCACTATTCCTGGCCTTGGCGGTGCTGGCCGCCGTGCTCACGCCGCATGGCTGGCGCGGGCTCGCTTTCCCCGCCGAGCTGATGAGCATGAAGAACCTGGGACTTATCAGCGAGTGGAAAAGCACGGATTTCGGGGCGACCCCGCCCTTGGAGATCGCATTGATGGCCGCGCTTTATGTCAGCCTGACGCGCGGCGTGCGGGTGCCAATGCTGCGGCTCCTGCTGCTGTTGGGCTTGCTGCATCTGGGCCTTCAGCACGCCCGCCACCAGATGCTCTTCGGCGTCGTGGGCTCGCTGCTATTCGCCGGTCCGCTGAGCGCGGTTCTGGGCAAGCCGCAGCCCAGCCGCGCGTCATGGAAATGGATGCCGGCGGCGGCCCTTTCGCTCGCCGCCGTCATCGCCGTAACTGGCTTCCGCCTCGCTCACCCGGTCCAGCGCGAGGACATGTTCTCCTCGCCCGGCGCCGTCTTCGCGCACGTCCCGCCCGCTCTCGCCGCCAAGCCGGTGCTGAACGAATACAATTTCGGCGGCTTTCTCATCTTTCACGGCGTCCGGCCCTTCATAGATGGCCGGGCCGACATGTACGGCGACAAATTTCTGGACGAGTATATGAAGCTGTTCCACCCCAGCCGCGAGCGCATCGTGCAGACGCTAAAGCAGCGCGGCATTCAATGGGTGCTTGTGGACGCCGCATCGCCCCTTAGGGCTGTGATGGACACGCTTCCTGGCTGGCGTCTTCTCTACGCGGACAAGGTTGCCGCCGCTTACGCCCGCACAACGGCGCTTGCGCCGCTCAGCATAGCCGGGACGCCTTCGCGAGGCGCCAAGGGCGCCGGAGCGATCCAGAAATAGCGCGCTGCGGCGCGTGTCTGTTACCCTGAGTAATTCCGGTGCGTCTATGGATAGAGCCGGGTCTTGGTCCAAGGGGCGTCCGGGCTCTCGCGGGTGAACTGAATACGGTCGTGGAGGCGGAACGGCCGGTCGGCCCAGAACTCGATCTCCAGGGGAATAACGCGGAATCCTACCCAATAGCGCGGACGCGCCGGGTTCAACCCCTCGAACTCCTTTTCGAAGCGGGCAACGGCCTGCTTCAACGCCTCGCGGCTTTCGAGCGGGCGCGATTGCTGGCTGGCCCAGGCGCCGATGCGGCTACCGAGCGGCCTGGACGCATAATAGGCGTCCGCTTCAGCAGCGCTCACCTGCTCGACGATGCCCCTGACGCGCACCTGCCGCCGCAGCGACTTCCAGTGCAGGCAAAGTGCCGCTTTCGGGCTGGCCTGAATCTCCTGGCCTTTGGCGCTCTCGGCGTTGCCGTAAAACACGAAGCCGCGCGGGTCCACGCCCTTTAAGAGCACGATGCGCACATTCGGCATTCCGGACGCATCCACCGTCGCCAGCGACATCGCGTTGGGGTCGCTGGTTTCGGCGCGCTCCGCCTCGTCGAACCATGCACTGAAGAGAGGCTCCGGCTGGGCTGCCTCCGTGAAATCTTCATCGGGCCTGGGGTTCATGCTAAAAAAACCTGCGTGATTAGAATCTCTGTCAAGCGCGGACGGACGCACAAGCGTTTCAGAACGTTACCGCGATTAAATCGCGCAGTGTACGCAATTGTTTGCAAGCTTTTTCAAATTTGCGGCCGCATTCTTCGCAATGGCCGCGATAAACTCCGCCGCAGCGTCATCCCCGCGAAAGCGCTAAGATAAGCGGTATGTCGTTGATTGTGCGATGGTTTCAACCCCTTGCCCTATCCTTCTCCCATGGGGAGAAGGACAGGATGAGGGGTGATTCCCTCGGTGTAATCCGCTACTTAGCATTACAGGAGCGCACATGCGTGTTCGCGGGTACGACAGTTGCGGCGCTATGTTAACGCCCATGCGCTCTCGCAGGAACGCTGCGGCATCAAAACCGCAGCCGGAATAGCAAATCGATGCAATCCCGGATACCGCCCGTGGCGGTTCCGGGATGACATTGCTTGCCTAGTGCGGAAGCCCGCTGGAGCTATCCGGGCTCAGCGGCGCGCCCACCTCTTTTATCTGGGCAGCCGCAACAGCGGCGGCCTCGTCCCACTCGATGGGCTCAAGCTTGCGGGTCAGCGCAATGGGGAGCACTTCGTCCATCCGCGCGACCGGCATGATTTCAAGCGCGTTCTTCACATTGTCCGGGATTTCCGCGAGGTCTTTCGCGTTTTCCTCCGGAATGATGACGCGTTTGATGCCGCCGCGCAGAGCCGCAAGCAGCTTCTCCTTGAGGCCGCCGATGGGCAGCACGCGCCCGCGCAGCGTGATTTCGCCCGTCATGGCCACGTCGCGGCGCACCGGAATGCCGCTCAGCACCGAGATGATCGCGGTCGCCATGGCGACGCCGGCGGAAGGCCCGTCCTTCGGCGTGGCGCCCTCCGGCACGTGCACGTGGATGTCCTTCTTGTCGAACATCGGCGGCTCGATGCCAAACGCGACGGACCGGCTGCGGACATAGGCGTTCGCGGCCTGGATCGACTCCTTCATCACGTCACGAAGGTTGCCCGTGACGTTCATGCGCCCGCGGCCCGGCATCATCACGCCTTCGACCGTCAGCAGCTCGCCGCCAACCTCGGTCCAGGCGAGGCCCGTGACCACGCCGACCTGGTCCTCTGTCTCGGCCTCGCCGTAGCGGAACTTTTGAACACCCAGGAAGCCGCCCACGTTTTCGATCGTGACCTGTACGTCTGTGGCCTTGCCGCTCTCGATCTCCTTCACGGCCTTGCGGGCGAGCTTGGCGATCTCGCGTTCGAGGGCGCGCACGCCGGCTTCGCGGCTGTAACGGCGGATGATCTCGATGATGGCTTCGTCCGACACCGTCCACTCGCTGGACTGCAGGCCGTGCACCTCCATCTGGTTGTGGATCAGGTGCCGCTTGGCGATCTCAAGCTTCTCGTCCTCGGTGTAACCCGCAAGCCGGATGATCTCCATGCGGTCCTTGAGTGCCGGCGGGATATCCAGCGTGTTCGCGGTCGTGACGAACATTACGTTGGACAGGTCGTAATCGACCTCCAGGTAATGATCATTGAACTCGTGGTTCTGTTCGGGGTCGAGCACCTCAAGCAGCGCCGACGCCGGGTCGCCGCGGAAGTCCATGCCCATCTTGTCGATCTCGTCGAGCAGGAAGAGCGGGTTGGTCTTCTTGGCCTTGCGCATGGACTGGATGACCTTGCCGGGCATCGAACCGATATAGGTGCGCCGGTGGCCGCGGATCTCGGCCTCGTCGCGGACGCCGCCAAGCGACATGCGCACGAACTCGCGGCCCGTCGCCTTGGCCATGGACTTGCCGAGCGAGGTCTTGCCGACGCCGGGAGGGCCGACAAGGCAGAGGATTGGGCCCTTGAGCATGTTCGTCCGCTTCTGGACGGCCAGATATTCGACGATGCGCTCCTTGACCTTCTCAAGCCCGTAATGGTCCTCGTCCAGCACCGCCTGCGCCTCGTCGAGATCCTTCTTGACCTTGCCCTTGACGCCCCACGGAATGGAAAGCAGCCAGTCGAGGTAGTTGCGGACCACCGTCGCCTCAGCCGACATCGGGCTCATCTGCTTGAGCTTCTTAAGCTCGGCTACGGCTTTGTCCTTGGCCTCCTTCGAGAGCTTGGTGTTCTCGATCTTATCCTCGAACTCCTGGATATCGTCGCGCTCGTCGGAATCGCCCAGCTCCTTCTGAATGGCCTTCATCTGCTCATTCAGATAATACTCGCGCTGGGTCTTCTCCATCTGACGCTTGACGCGGCTGCGGATCTTGCGCTCGACCTGAAGCACGGAAATCTCGCTCTCCATCAGCGTGAAGACGCGCTCCAGCCGCTCCGAAACCGAGAGCTGCTCAAGGATTTCCTGCTTGTCGCCGATCTTGATGGCGAGGTGCGAGGCGATTGTATCGGCGAGCTTGGAATAGTCGTCGATCTGCGAGAGCGTGCCCAGCACCTCGGGCGAGATCTTTTTGTTGAGTTTGACGTAGTTCTCGAACTGGCTCACCGCCGAGCGGGCGAACGCCTCGATCTCGTCGTGATTGCCGAGCGTCTCCTCGACGCGCTCCGCCTCGGCCTCGAAATAGTCTTCCTTATCCGTGAAGCGCTTGACCTTGGCTCGCGCCGTGCCTTCGACCAGCACCTTGACGGTGCCATCAGGCAGCTTCAGGAGCTGTAAAACCGTGGCGAGTGTGCCCATCGTGTAGATGGCGTCCGGCTCGGGATCGTCGTCGCCCGCGTTCCTCTGCGCGGCAAGCAGGATCTGCCGGTCGGTGCGCATCACCTCGTCGAGCGCGTTGATCGATTTCTCGCGGCCTACGAACAGGGGCACGATCATATATGGGAAAACGACGATGTCGCGAAGCGGCAGTACCGGGAAAATCTCGCTGGAACCGGACGATTTGGAATAATCGGATGGGCTCGACATGTCATTCTCCTAATAAGCGGGCAGCGGTTTTGGCCGCTGGGGCACTGCCGGATGGCCCCTGAGGATATCCGGTAGATTGTCAGTAAAGCACGGCTGCAACCTGCTGCATCATGCTTCAAAAAGGGGAGGAATTCAAAATGCTGCGTTGCGTAAAGGTTACCGGAACGCGCGCACTTCAAGGTAATCCAGAAGTGCCGCCGGAACATAAAATTGGATTTATGTGGACCACACCAGCCTCTTATGCACTAGACTCATCTAAGCGCTCGGCGTAGATGCGCAAGGGCTTGGCGTTGCCTTCGATCACCTCGGGGCTGATTACGACCTCCTCGACACCCTTCAAGCTGGGCAGCTCAAACATGCTGTCGAGCAGGATGGATTCCATGATGGAGCGCAGGCCCCTGGCGCCGGTCTTCCGTTCGATGGCCTTGCGGGACACGGCCTTGAGCGCTTCGATCGACAGCGTAAGCTGTACGCCTTCCATCTCGAACAAACGCTGATATTGCTTTACCAGCGCGTTCTTGGGCTCGGTGAGGATCTTTACCAGCGCCCCTTCGTCGAGGTCTCCGAGCGTTGCCAGCACTGGCAGGCGGCCGATGAACTCGGGGATCAGTCCGAACTTCAACAGGTCCTCCGGCTCGACGCTGCGCAGGATTTCGCCCATGCGCCGGTCGTCGTCGGCCGCGACCTTGGCGCCGAAACCGATCGAAGTCGAACGCCCGCGCTGGGCAATGATCTTTTCGAGGCCGGAGAAGGCGCCGCCGCAGATAAACAGGATGTTCGTGGTATCGACCTGCAAGAACTCCTGCTGCGGGTGCTTGCGGCCGCCTTGCGGAGGCACGCTCGCCACCGTGCCTTCCATGATCTTGAGTAGCGCCTGCTGGACGCCCTCACCCGACACGTCGCGCGTGATCGAGGGGTTGTCCGACTTGCGGCTGATCTTGTCGACCTCGTCGATATAGACGATGCCACGCTGCGCCCGGTCGACATTATAGTCGGCGGACTGAAGCAGCTTCAGGATGATGTTCTCGACATCCTCGCCGACATAACCCGCCTCGGTGAGCGTGGTGGCGTCGGCCATGGTGAATGGCACGTCGAGGATGCGGGCCAGCGTCTGGGCCAGCAGCGTTTTGCCGCACCCTGTCGGGCCGATGAGCAGGATATTCGACTTCGCCAGCTCGACGTCGTTGTTCTTACCGGAATGGTTGATGCGCTTGTAATGGTTGTGGACGGCGACCGAGAGAACGCGCTTGGCGTAGTCCTGGCCGATCACATAATCGTCAAGTACAGTGCAGATTTCCTGAGGCGTGGGCACACCGTCGCGGGACTTCACATAGGAGTTCTTGTTCTCCTCCCGTATGATGTCCATGCAAAGCTCGACGCATTCATCGCAAATAAAAACGGTCGGCCCCGCGATAAGCTTGCGAACTTCATGCTGGCTCTTCCCGCAGAACGAGCAGTACAGCGTATTCTTGGAGTCGTGACCCCGGCTTTCCTTTGTCATAGACCTACCTTAGCACCCACATACGGGGAGTCTGGCCTTCGATTGCGCCTGAGCGATGGCCGGAATTGGGCTTTCCCCGGCTTGCCTCGCTCAAGTTCATGTTTCTCCACGCCTCGCTTCCTAGTACGCCATCCTATGATTACGGCTTTGAAGCCGATTGTCTATAGCTTCCAGCCGGGCGCCTCTCCCTGGCGAATCGTTTGACTGCGGGCGAAGGTTCGCCCCGGTTGACTTTCCATGCGGTTAATGGCGGCGCCTGGGCGCCGCGCTATCAGCAGCCTTTTTAGGAGCGCTCGGATTGAGCATCTTCCGGCGGGTTGCGCTTGGTTATCACGTCGTCGATGAGTCCGAACGCCTTCGCCTGCTCCGGAGCCATGAAATGGTCGCGGTCGAGCGTCCGTTCAATGATGTCGTAGGGCTGGCTCGTGTGCTTAACGTAAATCTCGTTGAGCCGGCGCTTGGTCTTGAGGATGTCCTCGGCGTGCCGCTCGATGTCGCTGGCCTGGCCCTGGAAGCCGGCGGAGGGCTGATGCACCATGATGCGCGCATTGGGAAGCGCCCAGCGCATTCCAGGTTCGCCCGCGCAAAGCAGAAGTGAGCCCATGGACGCGGCTTGGCCCACGCAAAGTGTGGAAACCGGAGGCCGGATGAACTGCATGGTGTCGTACATCGCAAGACCGGAGGTCACGTGGCCGCCCGGCGAGTTGATGTACATCGCGATTTCCTTCTTCGGGTTTTCCGATTCCAGGTACAGGAGCTGGGCCACCACGAGCGAGGACATCATGTCCTCGACCACCCCGGTCACGAAGATGATGCGCTCTTTCAGGAGCCTGGAATAGATGTCGAAGGCGCGCTCGCCGCGGTTGGTCTGCTCGACGACCATCGGCACGAGCTGGCTGGTGTAAAATTCTACTGGATCGCGCATACGTATCTCCCGGGCGTAAACGAGCCGCGCCGTCATGAATTGGGGTGATTGCCCGCGGCCGCCGCGGGCGCTTGGAACCGTTTTAACAAACCGGATGCGGCGAGCCTTCCGGCTTTGGCATCCTTAAAATGGGACTCTTCGCGTACAAGCGCAACTAGCTTTGTAGGCACTGCTGCTTTTATGGTTGCTGGGCGGGAGAAAACCGCAAGCCGCATTACTCCTCACCCTGTCCCTCTCCCAACGGGAGAGGGGACGCCCGCTCAATGGGCTCAGCCTGACTCCCTCTCCCTATGGGAGAGGGCTGGGGTGAGGGATAATGGGCTATGAGCGGATTATTCAGCCCTACACAATTCCCCTTATCCTATCAATGATTGTGATCGCAATCCGGGCCGCATTCGTGATCGTGGTCATGATCGTGGCCGCCGGCCATAAGTTCCTGCTCGCGCTCCTGGCCCGCCGCCAGTTCCATAAGCTCCTTCGGCGTCACCTTTTTCTCTTCGAGCTGGACCAACTCCAGCGCGAAGTTGATCACCTTGTCCTCATAGACCGGCGCGCGAAGCTCGTTCATCGCGTCGGGGTTCTTCCGGTAGAACTCAAGCACTTCGCGCTCCTGGCCGGGGAACTGCCGGGCGCGGTCGAGCATGGCGCGGCGCATTTCCTCGTCAGTGATGCGAAGCTGGTTCTCGTTGCCGATTTCGGAGAGGATGAGGCCCAGCCGCACGCGCCGCTCGGCGATTTTGCGGTATTCTTCGCGCGCCTTCTCCTCGGTTGTGCCCTCGGCCTCGAAGCTGCTCTTCGAACGTTCCAGCGAAGCGGTGACATTTCGCCACACGCCCTCGAACTCCGTTTCGGTCAGCGAAGGTGGCAGTTCGAAGGAGTGCCGCTCATTGAGCGCATCGAGCAGTTTCCGCTTGAGCCGCGTCTTGGTGGCGTTGTCGAGTTCGCGCTGCAACTGGCCCTTGACCGCTTCCTGCAGCTTTTCGAAGGAGTCGACGCCGAGCGACTTGGCGAAATCCTCATCCGATGGCGCCTCGCCGGGGGCGGCGACCTCCTTCACCTTGATCTCGAAGCTGGCATCCTTGCCCGCGAGGTTCTTGGCCTGGTAGTCCTCCGGGAACGTCACCTCGATGGTGCACTCGTCGCCCGCCTTCATGCCGGTGAGCTTCTCCTCGAAGCCTGGGATGAAGCGCTTGGAGCCGATCACGACATAGGCGTCCTCGCCGGCGCCGCCTTCGAATTCCTCGCCGCCGATGCTGCCCTTGAAGTCGATGATCAGCCGGTCGCCATCCGCCGCCGGGCCGTCCTTCGTTTCGTAGGACTGGTTGCCCTTCCGGAGCAGATCGATCTGCTTTGCGACATCCTCCTCGCTCGGCTCAGCAACCTCCTTCTCAAGCGAGATCGCCTTGAGGTCCGTCAGCTCGATCTTGGGCAGGATTTCGAACGACATGGTGAATTCGAGGTCGGATTCGCCCTCGATGATGCTCTGAACGGTGGCTTGGTCCTCGGGCAGCTTGATGCCGGGCTGAAGAGCGGGGCGCTCCTTCCGGTCCGCGATTGCCTGGGAGCTGGTTTCGTTCACCGCTTGCTCGACGACTTCGGCCATGACCGAGCGGCCGTAAAGCTTGCGGACATGGGCCAGGGGAACCTTGCCTGGCCTGAAGCCGTTCAGCCGCACCTTGTTCTGGAGGTCCGCGAGCTTCGTCTCGGCGCGGCTCTTCAGCTCTCCGGCGGGAACAATGACTTTCAATTCACGTTTCAGTCCGTCTGAAACAGTTTCTGTAACTTGCATTTTTGAAACCGGATATCTCGTTAGCCGCGTTGCGGCGATCTTGCTTTTAGCGGCGGCCAGCCGCTGCCGCGGGTGGTTCCACCCGGCTTGGAAACCCTGAGATTGCACATCGGGATGCAATCCACAAGGGCTTACAAACCGCATTTATAAAATTGACTCGCGCATTGCGCGCTCGAATAAGTCCGTTTGAATTGGCAAGGGGGCTCAAATGCAACAGGCCGCTGCCGGGAATGCCTTCCTCGCGCGATGCGCGGTTGAGCCGCATTCCAGCTCAAACAGCGTGGTGCGATCTTGTTACAAATTCTTTCGCGGCCGGACACTGGAAACTTTTTAGGTGCTGCGCTAGAAGGTGTACAGACACATGAGTCGCGGGGACTGCAATGCCACGCCAACCTTGGAGAACGTTGCCTGGAGTGGGCGCGCGTAACGCCGCCCGGCGGATGGCTGGCCTCGCCGCGGTCCTTTTTGCGCTGGGCCTGGGGGCTTGCGCCCATAGTACAGACTGGCCAGACGTGGCCAGAATTTCCGATTTATCCGGAACCATGACGGACGCCGAGCGCCAAAAGGCGCTTCAGGACATGCAGCAGCGTGCCAGTCAAACCGATGGCGGCACCGCATCGGAGCCGGAGCAAGCACAATAAATAGCCGGATAGTTGCACGGTTTGAAGCGAGACGCCGCTGCCACCCTTGCCGCGGAGTGAAACCGTTTGCCGCAAGCGCCGCGGAGGTGTGGGCGCGAGGGCGCAAAACCTAGATAATCGCAAAACGCGCCTGTCAAATTCCTGTACGCATTTAGCCGCCGGTGCAAGGGCGTTGCGTATGTGACACAGGTTGTGGGTAACAATCAGAACACACCAGTGCGGCTCTCGCCCCGGCGGCAAGCTTCAGCTAGCGTGCCGCGCATGATCACATCGTCCGCTTGGCGCGCAGCCGCCCTACTCATCGTCTCTGCCGCTTTATTTATCACGGCCCCAGCCCGCGCCGCGGACGAAACGCCGGATGATACAGCGCGCTTCCTGGCCGGCTTGCCGGCGAAGCCTGGTTCGGCGCTTGAGCCCTTGACAAAGGAGAGGGCCTTCGTCCAGTACGCCGCGTCCTTCGGCAAGGCTTGGGAGAAGCTCAAGTCCGGCCAGCTCGCCAAGGTCAGGGCCTGGTCCGGCGAGAACGTGAAGATGCCGCTGCCTGTGCTGTTCTACATGTTCAGCGGGCCGGATTTCCTATACGCCGACGCCTTCTTCCCAGAGGCCGAGACCTATGTGCTGGTGGGCCTTGAGCTGCCTGGCAAGCTGCCTGCCATTTCCAAGCTGCGCAGAGGCTATGTCCGGCATGAGCTTGCGGCCCTGCGTCAATCGCTAAACAGCGTGATGAACTACAGCTTCTTCATCACCCGCGAGATGAAGCGCCACCTTTATAACCGCCGCAGTTTCACGGGCACCTTGCCCATTCTGTTCACCTTTCTGGCGCGCTCGGGCAAGACCATTGAGAGCGTGGAGTTTGTGGAGCTTGGCGAGGATGGCTCCCTGAAGCCCTATGGCGCGACGCCCCAGCCGGAAGAGCAGGGCCGGAAGCGGCGGCGTGTGCCGGCGTCAATCCCCCGGGCTGTGAAAATCACATTCCTGGGCGGGCACAAGCAGAAGCAGGTGCTCTATTACTTCTCGACCGACCTTTCGAATGGCGGCACGAAGCGCAGCGGCTTCCTGAAGTTCTGCGAGCAATGGGCGCGCGGCGATGCCCTGATCAAGAGCGCATCCTATCTGCTCCATTCCGGCAACTTCTCGCATGTGCGGGACTTCCTGCTCACCCATAGCGCCACGATCGTGCAAGATGACACCGGCATTCCGTTCAAGTACTTCGACGGGAAACAGTGGGATCTGAAGCCCTTCGGCAATTATACGAGGCCGATCCCGATCTTCGCGGGCTACTACCAGCGCGGCCTGGCCAGATTCTTCGCCAAGCAGAAACCCCAGCCGATTAAATTCGGTATCGGCTACAGGTGGAGGAATAAGGGGTCCAGCCTGCTCCTGGCGATCAAGAAGCCCAGCCGCAGCGAGCAAGCAGCATCGGAGACGCAGCCGGCGCCCGCGAAAGAACAGTGATCTTCGAGGCTGGCCAGCCTGCCAGCCAACCCGGCTTGGTCCCGCTTCCCGGTCCGGGAACGGGGATAGAACGCGGAAACGATTGCATCGTGCTCAAAACTTGCCCAAATCGGGCGAGGCAATAGGCGATCGCGTGGGCGCATGGGCATTCCACTCCTAACATTACAAAATGTGGCACTGACCTTCGGCGGCACACCTCTTCTTGAGGATGCGGGCCTGTCCGTGACCGAGGGGGACCGCATCTGCATCGTCGGGCGTAATGGCTCGGGCAAGTCCACGCTCATGAAGATCGCGGCGGGGCTGATCGAACCGGATCGCGGCAGCCGCTTCGTGCATCCCGGCGTCACGCTGCGATACCTGCCGCAGGAGCCGGATTTCGGTTCGCACCGGACGGTGCAGGCTTATGCTGAAAGCGGGCTTGGCCCTGGCGACGATCCGCACCGGGTGCGCGTGATTCTGGACGAGCTGGGGCTTACGGGCGGGGAGGAGCCGGGAACGCTGTCCGGCGGCGAGGCGCGGCGGGCGGCTCTGGCCAGGACGCTGGCGCCTAGCCCCGATATACTGCTGCTCGACGAGCCGACCAACCACCTCGATATCCGCGCCATCGAGTGGCTTGAAAGGCGGCTCGGCGGTATGCGGTCCGCGCTGGTTCTTATCAGCCACGACCGCCGCTTCCTCTCCAACCTCTCGCGCAGCACCGTCTGGGTGGACCGCGGCGCCACGCGCGGCATTCCTATCGGCTTTTCCGGCTTCGAGGCCTGGCGCGACGAGGCGCTGGCCCAGGAGGAGATCGAGCGGCACAAGCTCGCGCGCAAGATCGAACGCGAGGCCGACTGGCTGCGCTATGGCGTCACCGCGCGGCGCAAGCGTAATGTGCGGCGGCTGGCCGGGCTTCAGGCCATGCGCGAGGCGAAAAAGAACGCCAAGCGCGCGCCGGGGCAGGTCAAGCTGGAGGCGGCGGAGGGCGCGCTATCGGGCAAGCTTGTCATCGAGGCGAAGGGAATTGCGAAAGCGTTCGGCGGCGCTCCGGTCGTGGACAATTTCAGCATCCGTGTTAACCGCGGCGACCGGCTGGGGCTGGCCGGGCCAAACGGCGCGGGCAAAACGACGCTTGTCAATATGCTGACCGGAAGACTCGATCCGGACGAAGGAACGGTGCGGTGCGGCGCAAATTTGGAGAGCGCCAGCCTGGAGCAAAACCGCGACAGCCTGAAGCCGGAATGGACCGTGGCTGATGCGCTGACGAACGGCAGCGGCTCCGGATATGTCACGATCAACGGCGCACAGAAGCACGTCGCCTCCTACATGCAAGATTTCCTGTTCCTGCCCGAGCAATTGCGGACGCCAGTTACGGTGCTGTCCGGCGGGGAACGCGCCCGGCTCATGCTGGCGCGGGCGCTGGCCACGCCTTCGAACCTGCTTGTGCTCGACGAGCCGACCAACGATCTCGACCTCGAAACGCTCGACGTGCTTCAGGAGATGCTCGCCGATTATGCGGGTACGCTGATCCTCATCAGCCATGACCGCGATTTTCTCGACCGGGCAGTCACTTCCATTGTGGTGCCGGAGGGCGGCGGGCGCTGGATCGAATATGCCGGCGGCTGGTCCGACATGATCGCCCAGCGCGGCGCGGCGCCCTTCGAGCAGGAAGGCGAGGCCAGGCAGGGAGCCAAGGCGGAACGCAACGGGGCGAAGAAGAAGCCCGCCGATGGCGGCGAGGCGAAACCCAAGCGCCGGCTGAGCTTCAACGAAAAGCACGCGCTTGAAACGCTGCCAGGCAAGATTGCGGCCCTCGAACAGCGGATTTCGGACTTCCAGGCGCAACTGGACGATCCCGGCCTCTACGCCAAGGACCGGCAGGCGTTCGAAAAAGTGAGCGCGGCGCTTGTCAAGGCGCAGGCGGAGCTTGCGGAGGCCGAGCATCGCTGGCTGGAGCTGGAAATTCTGCGCGAAGAAATTTCTACTAATTCATAATCATGAGCTGGATGCTGCATTCGCTATTACGAATGCAGTAAATGAATTACTGCCATCTTTACCGGTCTTGTTAAGAGAGAGATAGCGGCTAACAGCGAGAAAAACCACACATCCAAGCTCTTCCGGCACATTTCCGCCCGCTATTCCTACTTTTCGAAGCGGCGTTAACCCAGCCACAACCAGCCATCGTATAATCGCTACTTAGGCTTGCGCGCCGTTGCGGCAGCCCCTGCGGGAGAGTGGGATGCGAATATCGGAGATTTCAAAATTGGCGAGCGCCGCGGTCATCGGGGGCTTCGTGCTATCCGTTGGCGTCAGTCAGTATAGTCTGGAGAAGCTCAAAATTGGCGGAGAGCTCTCTGAAAGGGTTTCGCTCGGAAAAGATCTGATTGCCGATATCCTGCCCCCTCCCGAATATATTATCGAGCCGTATCTGGACGCGTCCATTCTGGCGAGAGAGCCGCAATTGCTGCCCGAGTATCGCAAGCGGCTGAGTAACCTCAAGCAGGAGTACGATACCCGCCATGAATTCTGGCTGACTCAGGATTTCAATCCGCAAGTAAAATCCATGCTTGTCAAAACGGCGCACGGACCCGCGCAAAGGTTTTGGCAGCTCCTCGAAGCGAACTTCCTCCCAGCTATCGAGAAAAACGATCCCGCCGCCATAGAAGCCGCCTTTAAGCAATTGACGGCTGCATATATGGACCAAAGGGCGGCGGTCGATAAGACGGTTCCCCTGGCGAACAAAAACAACGAACGGATTATCGCCGACGCCTTGAGTCTATCCAGGACCATGAGCGCCGTGCTCATCCTGATTTCGTTGGCTGTCTTGGCTCTCGTGATTGCAAGCGCTTGGGGCATGAGGGCTTACATTCTGAAACCGCTTGAAGAAATCCGCGCTTCGATTCTGGCGCTCGCCGGCGGCAACCATGAGCTGGTCATTCCGCTGACCTCCAGGAGTGACGAACTCGGCGACATTGCACGCTCGGTCGAGATTTTGCGGCAGAATGCCGCCGAACAAATGGCACTGCAGCAGGAGGTAGCCGAGGCGAAAGAGCGCGAGCTTCAGCATCAGCGCAGCTTCACGGCCAAGGCCCAGAAGTTTCAGAGTGTAATCACCAGGGTTGTCGTTGGTTTGGGCGAACAGGTGAACCAGTTGCACGGAAGCGCGGAGGCTCTTTCGGAGGTATCCGAAACCGCAACCTTCGAGGCCGCCAACGCCGCCAACGTGTCCGCCAGCGCTGCCGACAACTCCAACGCGGTCGCCGCGGCGACCGAAGAGCTGAGCTGCTCCATTCGCGAGATTTCCGAGCAGGCCCACCGGACGAATTCCGTCGTCGAGGTGGCGGATAGCGAGGCCAAGCGCACGAACCAGGATGTTGGCCGGCTTGCGGCCGCAGCCGAGGAGATCGGCTCCATCGTCGCAGTCATCCGCAGCATCGCCGATCAGACGAACCTGCTGGCGCTGAATGCGACCATCGAGGCCGCGCGCGCGGGCGAAAGCGGCCGCGGCTTCGCGGTGGTCGCCGCCGAGGTGAAGGAGCTTTCCGCGCAAACCGCCAAGGCTACCGATGCTATTGCCGAGCAGATCCACGCGATCCAAGAATCGACGGGCGCGGCGGTGGGCGCCATCCAGTCGGTCTCGGGCAAGGTCGGCGAGATCCAGTCCTTCACGGGCGCGATCGCGGCCGCGGTTGAAGAGCAGACGGCTGCGGCGCAGGAGATCGCCAGCAATGTATCGCTCGCGGCCTCGGCAAGCGAGAAGGCCGCGAAGAGTTCAAGCGAGGTGTCGCAATCAGCAAATCAGACCAAGCAGCAGGCGCAAACAGTTTCGAAGGTCTCCACGCATCTTTCGGAGCTTGCATCGCAGTTATCGGCGGCGCTGACGGATTTCGCCGCGGCGGAAAGGGCGGACACGGGCGGGACCGCGGGCCAGGAAGAAAGGGGCTTCGCTTTTGACGCCGCAGCTTAGGGCCGCGTTGAAAGCAAAGCTTCATTTGCGCCGGCGGCGCCTTTCCCGTCGGCGCAACCTTTTTTTGGGGCGAGGCCGTCCGGCGCTGGACAGGATCGCAAATCCGGCTCCAAACAGCCGGGCCGCCTGGTAAAAAGGAAAGATAGGCGGTCTTGCCAGCGGGCCTTCTTTCTCTAAATCAACAGTGGGCAATGCCTGCTACGATGGACTGCACTGGCCATGGGCGACCCTTATCAAACGCTTGGGCTCACGAAGAGCGCGACGGACGAGGAAATCCGCAGGGCGTACCGCAAGCTCGCCAAGGAACATCATCCGGACTTGAATCCCGGCAACAAGCAGGCGGAGACGCGGTTCAAGGAGATTTCCGCCGCCTACGCGCTGCTGAGCGACCCGGAAAAGCGCCGGGCCTTCGATGCCGGCGAGATCGACGCTTCCGGCCAGCCTCAAGCCGAGCGCCGATTCTACCGCGATTTCGCCAGCGGGGCTGGCGGCTTCCGCTACGGGCATCCGGAGGACCTGGGCGGCTTCGAGGATTTGGGCGGCGTGTTCGCCGATCTCATGCGGGGCCGGGCTGGGGCGCAGCGCGGCGCGTGGGGCGGCGCGGGAGCGCAGTTCCGTATGCGCGGCGGGGACGCGCAGTACACGCTTCCCGTTGAATTCCTGGAAGCGGTGAACGGCGCCAAGAAGCGCGTGGACATGCCCGGAGGCAAAACGCTCGATATCGCCATTCCCGCAGGTGCCGTGGACGGCCAGACTCTGCGCCTCAAAGGCCAGGGGATGCCGGGCCTGGGCGGCGGGCCGGCCGGGGACGCGCTGATCACGGTTTCGGTGCGGCCGCATCCGGTTTTCCGCCGCGATGGCAACGATATCAGATCCGTGCTGCCCATCACCCTGAGCGAGGCGCTTTCTGGCGGCAGCGTCACGGTGGATACCATTGCCGGGCCGGTGAACCTCAAAATCCCCAAGCATTCCAACACAGGCCGTGTTTTGCGCCTGCGTGGCAAGGGCGTGCAGGGCAAGGTGAAAGGCGACCATCTGGTAGAACTGCAAGTGGTGCTGCCGCCGCATCCGGACGAGGCTCTTGAAAAGGCTGTCGCCGGTTGGGAGAGCGGGCACCCCTATAATCCGCGAGGAGGCAGGCGATGACGATCACGGAAACCGAAATCGTTGCGCGCTTCACGGGTCTTGAGGCGCATGTGCTTGCGCGCTGGATCGCCGCGGGCTGGCTCAAGCCGGAGGACAGCGGCGAGGGCTATCTGTTCGACGAGACCGATGTCGCGCGCGCGCACCTCATCTGCGACCTGTCGTTCGATATGGAGCTTCAGGATGAAGAACTGGCGCTTGTGCTGTCGCTGATCGACAGGCTCAATGGGATGCGCACCATGCTGCACGCGCTGACGGCGGCAGTGCAAAGCCAGCCCGCCGCGGTGCGCGACACGATCCTGGGCAAGGTGCGCGCGACGCTACAGGCCGGGAGTTGAGCGCCGTGCGTCGTCTCCAGCCGCTCTGCCGATAGCGCTCTTGCCAAACCTGCCGGTGCAAGCACATATTTATACCATGAACGAACGTGTGAGACATATCGCCGATCAAGCGCGGAAACTGACGCCGGAGGAACGGGCCGAACTGCTCGACGCCCTTTCGGAAATGGTCGAGGACGAGGTCTTCGAACCCAGTGCGGAGCTTCTCGAAGAGTGTGAGCGGCGCTGGCAGGCCTACGAGCGTGGTGAGGTGAAATCCTATAGCTGGGAAGAGGTGAGGGCTCGCATCTGGAAATGATAGGCTACCGCTTTCTCGATCACGCTATTTTGGAGCTTGAGGAAGCGGCCCATCATTATGCTGCAATCTCGGTGAAGCTCAGCTTTAGCTTACGTGACGAAGTGGATCGCGCGCTGAGTTATCTTTGCGAATTTCCCCGCGCAGCCAAGCCTGTTGATCGCATCCATGGCAGCTATAAGCTTCATCGTTTTCCATATCTGCCGGTCTATCGCATCGCGGTTGATGAACTGGTAATTGTCGCGGTGGCGCATACATCCCGTAAACCTGGCTACTGGCGAAAACACACCGTTAACCCCCTAATCCCTCCCAACAGCGTCTTTGCCGCCACGAAGAGGTTGCCCTGAAGAATTCCATCGCATTGGTCCTTGGCGGCGCGCGGTCTGGCAAAAGCGCTTATGCGGAGCGGCTCGTCACGGAGCTGCCGCCGCCCTGGCTCTATTGCGCGACGGCGCAGGCGCTCGACGATGAGATGCGCAAGCGCATCGCGCATCACCAGCGCCGGCGCGGCGATGGCTGGCAAACCGCCGAGGTGCCGCTCGATCTGGCGCCGCTGGTCGAAGCGGAAACCCGGCCAATTCTGGTGGATTGCCTGACGCTTTGGCTTACGAACATCGTGCTGGCTGGAAGGAACGCCGAAGCCGAAACTGCCCGCCTGATCGCCGCTGCGCAAACCTCGCGCGCGCCGGTTGTCTTTGTCTCGAACGAGGTGGGCCTCGGCATCGTGCCCGAAAACGCGCTGGCCAGGGAGTTCCGCGACCACGCCGGCCGGCTCAATCAGGCAGTGGCGGTGATCGCGAGCAAAGTGGCATTCATGGCGGCGGGCCTGCCCATGATATTGAAAGATGAATGATCCCGCCGGACCGCAGGACGGGGCAGCTTGCCACTAAGCGAAGGTTGAAACCTGCGCGAAATCAACTCCTTGCGTAAAGATCGGGGCGGCGGTCGCGGAAGAAGCCCCAATCTGCGCGGTAGCGCTCGATCCCGGCAAGATCGAAGGTGTGCACGAGTACGCCTTCGTCCTCCGCGCCGAAGCTTTGCACCAGCTCGCCGGTATGGTCCGCGATAAAGGAATGGCCATAGAAGCGCTGCTCCGCACCAGCGTTTTCCTCGGTGCCCGTGCGGTTCGCAGCCACAACGGGAACGGCGTTGGAAACGGCGTGGCCCTGCATGGCGCGCTGCCATTGCAGGTGCGTGTCGAGTGCTGCGTCGCAGGGTTCCGAGCCGATGGCCGTGGGATAGAACAGAACCTCCGCTCCCGCCAGCATCATGGCCCGTGCTGCCTCGGGAAACCACTGGTCCCAGCAAATGCCAACGCCAATGGCGCCGTGCTTGGTCTTCCACGCCTTGAAGCCGGTATTGCCGGGGCGGAAGTAATATTTCTCCTGGTAGCCCGGCCCATCCGGAATGTGGCTCTTGCGATAAATGCCCAGGATTTCGCCATCCGCATCGGCTATCGCCACGCTGTTGTAATACTCCGGCCCATCCTTCTCAAAGAACGAAATGGGGATGACAACGCAAAGCTCTGCCGCCAGCGCTTTCAGCGCCAGCACGCAAGGGTGCTCCGCCACCGGATACGCTGCCGAAAACCACTTCGGGTCTTGCCGGGTGCAAAAATAGATGCCCTGGAACAGCTCGGAAGGCAGGATCACCTGCGCCCCTTGGCGCGCGGCTTCGCGGATGAGTGCTTCCGTCTTGGTGATATTGGCGGCCATGTCCGGGCCATAGGCGGTTTGGAGTGCCGCAACCGTCAGCGTGCGTGCAGTCATAACACCGGCTCCTGCTGGGTGATGCAATGGAATGAGCCGCCGCCAATATCGCCATAGCCGAGCAGCCCCCGCGACGGCAGGCCCACAACCTTGCGGCCCGGAAAAAGCTCGCGCAACATGCCGAGAGCGGCGTCCTGCGATTGCGTGCCATACACCGGGACGGCAACCACGCCGTTGGCGATGATGAAATTCATATACGAGGCGGGAGACAACTCGCCGATGGCGTTGCGGTAGCGCCCAACGCCCGGAATGCGGACGATTTCGAGCTTGCGTCCGTCTGCGGCGCAGGCTTCGCCCAAAGTGCGGGCGATGGCGTTCAGGACGCCGGCGTTCGGGTCGTCCTCGCCCGCGGGCGCCTGGCAGACAACCAGGCCCGGTGCGACGAAACGCGCGAGATTGTCGATGTGGCCATCGGTGTGGTCGTTCGCCAGCCCCTCATCGATCCAGACCACCCGCTTCGCGCCCAGCGCTTCGGCCAGCGCGGCCTCAGCGGCTTCTTTGTCCCATTTGTTGCGGTTGGCGTTGAGCAGCGTCTGCGCTGTGGTGAGAACCGTGCCCGCGCCGTCATGCTCGATGGCGCCGCCTTCCAGCACGAAATCGAACTGCCGCTCTGGCACGCCCGCGAGCCCCGCAATCTCGCCGCCCACGGTGGCGTCATCCGGCAGGTCGAACTTGCCGCCCCACGCATTATTCTTGAAGCGCAGCGCTGCCGGTTTGCCGCCCACGCGCGCGAAGATCGGGCCGGTGTCGCGCAGCCAGATGTCGCCATACCGGGCCTGATGAATCTCCGCAGCGCTGCCGAGCCGCTTGCGCGCCGACGCCTCGGCCTCCTCGCCATTGACAAGAAGCCGCACCAAGCCGCTATCCGCCAGCGCGCAGATAAGCGCCGCCACATCGCGGCGCGGCGTTTCAAGGTCGCCGTTCCATTCGCTTGGGCTCGCGGGCCACGCCGTCCACACGGCCTTCTGCGGCGCCCATTCGGCCGGAATTTCAATCGCTTCGGTCACACTCTCCCCCGCAAGGCTTGGGCCCGCGCTGCCCGGCGCGCATCTGGCTCAAATAATGAAACCGCGCGCGAACGCAAACAGGAAAATCCCGCCGGTGCTCATTTCCGCCCGGTACTGAGGCTGCGGCTGGCTCTGCCATCTGGGGCCGTTTCAGTGGCGCTATTATTATACGGAGGGTTTGATATAAACTTAGTGTCTACAAAACTTTGCCGATTGCTCATCTTTGCCGGAGAGAGCTTGCTCCGTCTCCGTGCTTAATTCCTGGTGGAAGTCTTTGATCAATCCAATCAGCGCCCCATATCGGGCTTGAACCGCATGATCTCGCAGCCAAGCGAGGCGCCGGGAACGCGGTCGAGCTTCTCGACCATGACACGCACCTTCTCCGCGCGCCTGTGCGACAGGCAATGCGCGGCGACGCGCTCGGCAACCGTCTCGGTCAGCAGGACATGGCCCTGAGCCACGATTTCCCTGATGCCGTCGATGATGAAATCGTAGGAGATCACGCTGGACAAGTCGCCCGGCCGGTGCCCGCTGCCGCAGGCCCAAAGCTCGACCGTGAAGCGCACGCGCTGCGCAAGATTGTGCTCCTCGCTCCACACGCCGATGCGCATGGGCAGGACCAGGTCGCGGACCCACACTTTGTCGTAAGCGTGCTCCGCTTTGCCGTAAGCGCGCTCCTCTTCCGCGAGTTCAATCGCTTGGGGAAGGCGCCGTCCAGGCAGCACCGTTGGTTTTAAAGGCATGGGGCGCGTCTGTGCAAGAAATTACGAAGCGGCGGCGGGGACTTCCCGCCCGCGACTGATATCGCCCGCGCCATCCCTGTATGCAACTGGCTTTAATGCAGGAGAGCGAAAAATCCGTAGACCGCCGTGGCGACGATGCCAACGGAAACCGAAACCGTTACCAGCTCGCGCATCGCTCCGCGCTCTTTCGCCACCGGCTGCGGCGCCGCCTGCGCCGGCTGGCCGATTGATCGCGTGATGGACGCCCGGCCGGCGGCGGCCGGCATCGTGCGTTCGCGCTGTGGGGGAGGCCTTCTCTGAGGGCGGGTTTGTGCTGGCGCCGGGGCGGACGCGGTGCCAAGCTCGCGGGCCAATAGATTGCGGCTGGCTACAAAGGATGACTGTCCCATACCTGATTGAGAAGCCGGCCAGCCCGCCGGCTGCCGCCCGTGACCCAAATCCATGGAGAGATTATCCGCCGCCTTTTCCAGGCTTTCACGCCACTCCGCTTTCGAAGCGACCTCAAGGATATCACGCCATTCAGCCATCGCTACAACCCCACGCTATTCCCAACTTCGCCTAATTACTAATATGGCAATGTGGCAACGCTGAGGAAGAATTCTGGCCAAGATGGCCATACAACCTTAGGTATACTTGAGGGGGAACCTCTATTGTACTTCACATATTGGAAATCGCATACTTGGCGGATCTCCATTGCGGAAGGGAGGCGGCGGCTCAATCCGAGACCTTCACTAACAGCTTGCCGAAGTTCGCGCCCTTGAGCAGGCCGATGAATGCTTGCGGCGCGTTTTCAAGGCCTTCAGCGATATCTTCGCGGTATTTGAGCTTGCCTTCGCGGATCCACCCTTGCGCTTGGGACAGGTATTCTTGCGTTTGATGGGCAAAGTCGAAGACGATGAAGCCCTGGACGCGCAGCCGTTTCGTCAGGATTGCGTGCATGAGCATCAAGGACCGGTCCGGCCCTTCGGGCAGCGCGGTCGCGTTGTAGTGGGCAACCAGACCGCAAACGGGCACGCGCGCGAAGTCGTTGAGCAGCGGAAATACAGCATCCCAAACCGCGCCGCCCACATTTTCGAAGTAAATGCCGATGCCGTTAGGGCAGGCTGCTTTAAGCTCCTCTTTCAGATTGGGCGAGCGGTGATCGAGGGCGGCGTCGAAGCCCAGCTCTTCCTTGAGATAATCCACCTTCTTCTGGCCGCCGGCGATGCCAACCACCCGGCAGCCCTTGATCCTGGCGATCTGCCCCACCGCCGAGCCCACCGGTCCCGCCGCCGCGGCAACCACCAGCGTTTCCCCAGGCTTGGGCAGGCCGATGTTCGAGAGCCCCGCATAGGCCGTCAGGCCGGGCATTCCAAGCACGCCGAGCGCCGTCGAGACTGGCGCCGCCGCCGGGTCGAGCTTGCGCAGCCCGCTGCCGTCCGAAACGGCGTAGTCCTGCCAGCCGCCGAACGCCAGCACGATGTCCCCCGGAGCGTAGTCCGGGTTGTTCGAGGCAGCCACCTCGCTCACCGTGCCGCCGCCCAGCGGTTCGCCGATGGCAAAGGGCGGCACGTAGGATTTCGCGTCGCTCATGCGGCCGCGCATATAAGGGTCGAGCGAGAGGTATTTGGTCTTGAGCAGGATTTGCCGCTCGCCTATCGCGGGAATGGGGGCCTCGGCGAGCTTGAAGTTTTCCGGCGCGGGCTCGCCATGGGGGCGCGAGACGAGGATGATCTGCCGGTTTGTGCCTTCGGACATGGCTGCTCCGCTGGTGCGTGCTATGGTGGGTGCATAAGATGAGCGCTGCCGGCACCTTCGTCCAGGCCGAAGCAGCTATCCTTCTTCTCTATAACGGTACGCGGCATAACGCTGTGTTAACTCTACTTGGTGCTCCGGGGGCGTTTTTTGGCCGGCGGGGCGGTGCGGCTCGATTTTGAGGCAATCTAGCACATGCGCCTTGAGGAAATACTAAGGAAGCTAGCGTATTGATATGGCACGATTATACCGGCGCAATGCCGTGCGTATACGGAATATTTCGCTCAAGAAGATGGTTGATTCGCCAATCGCGGCTATATTTAACGGGATTTTTGAATCGCAAAAATCGCGGGAAAAACAGCAAAATTCGCGGGAAATGCGCATGTTTCGCGCATCCGGATCCTGGGTTAACCATCCTCGCGTTAACTATAGTTAAGCGTCAACCCAAAATATACTCGATATGAACTTCTCGATGCATCGCGGCCTCCTTGCCGCACCGGCGCAAGAGCATGAGCGCCAGGACAACGCTAAGTAGCGGATTACACTGAGGGTGCAACCCCTCACCCTGTCCCTCTCCCTCTGGGAGAGGGGACGCTGTTTCACCCGCAGCGGCTATTCGGGCGTCCCTTCTCCCATAGGGAGAAGGACAGGATGAGGGGTTGAATCCTGTGCATAAGCAATGACCTGCCGGCTGCCTCGCCGCACCCGCGCTTCCGGCACGGCACCTGACCGCCGCAGACATTTATAACAAATTTTGCCGGCAAATTCGCGGATTGCTGCTAATGTGCCGCCGGCGGAGTTTAAGCACGCAGGTCTTTTCATGCCGGCCCCCATCGCACGCGACTTTTT